>CALVEB010000017.1 GCA_944326465.1 Candidatus Gastranaerophilales bacterium
GCAACCTAAAAGTAAAGGACGAATACAAAGATAATCCTCCACTCTCTCTTGGCCGCGTCTACTGGTCCAGTGAGGAGAGCGGTGCGCGTAACGCGTACTGCCGGGTCTTCTACACTTCCGGCACGGTCGGCTATGACGGTTACTGGGACTCCAAGGACAGCGGCTTCCGCGCTATATGTGTGTCGAACTAAGAGGCTTGGCCTCTTAGTTCGAAGGGAATGAGGTAATAGCAAATTTTTTAAAGATATCAAATTATGACAGCAATAAAAAAGGCAATACAAGAAACTTGTATTGCCTCATTTTATACACTACATCAAATACTAAATATCCCGATATGAATTTGCAAATTTATCTGCGTAAGCAGTATGCAGCAATTCATGAGCCTTATGGGAATTCGGGTGCTCAAGATATTCCTGATAAAGTTTTTGAATTGACGGATTCATGTGAGATTTACGTATCGGTAATTCAGAATCTTCTTTATACAATCCTTCTGCACGTTCAGCTTTAATCTTGCTGTCATCACAGCTTCTTGGCTGACCGCCGCCATTGATACAGCCGCCAGGGCATGCCATAACCTCTAACATCTGGAACGGAGCCGTGCCGTTTTTGATTTCTTGGATGGACTTTTCAGCTTCTTTTAATGTAGAAACAACTCTCACTACAAGTTTTGTGCCTTTTAAATCCAGTTCAACATCGCGGCAGCGATTTTTTGTACCCCGCAGTGGTTTAAAATCAACATCTTTTAACGGTTCACCTGTTGCAAATTCATACGCAGTACGGACTGCTGCTTCCGCAACCCCGCCGGATGCACCGAATATTGTTCCGGCACCGGTATATTCCCCAAACGGTGAATCTGCTTCCTCTGGCTCCAATGCGCTGAAATCAATACCGGCACTTCTTATCATTCTGCCGAGTTCCTGTGTTGTCAGTACATAATCCGTGTCCGGTCTGCCGTTTTCTGTTAATTCAGGGCGTTTGCACTCATATTTTTTAGCTGTACAAGGCATTATTGCAACCACAACCAGATTTTCACGTGCAACTCCAATGTGTTTAGGTACGAGATTTACAAGCACCGGTGATAACATTGACATCGGAGATTTGCAGCTTGAAAGATGCGGTAACATATCAGGATGATGATCTTCCATATATTTTACCCATGCCGGACAGCAAGAAGTAAACAGAGGAAGATTTTTGCCTGACTTTAATCTATCTAAGAATTCTGTTGCTTCTTCCATAATTGTTAAATCAGCGCTGAAATTAGTGTCAAAAACCAGATTAAACCCGATTTTTCTAAGAGCGGCATTCATCAATTTTATAGAGTTTTCACCTGCCGGAAGTCCGAACATTTCGCCAATAGCAACTCTGGTTGCCGGCGCCATCTGTACAACGACTGTTTTTTCAGGATTTGTAATTTCTTTCCAGACCGCTTCTATATCGGATTTGATAGTCAAAGCGCCAGTCGGGCAAACTGCAGCGCACTGACCACAGTTTACGCAGTCTACCTGTCCTAAAGGTCTGCCGTTCATCGGTTGAACAACGGTTTTAGAGCCGCGGTTAGCAAAGCCCAATACAGAATGTCCCTGAAATTCTGAGCACGCTCTAACGCATGCGCCGCAGAGTATACATTTATTCGGGTCTCTTACTAATGACGGGCTGCTGTCATCTACCGGAAGATATTCATCAAGCGATTTTTCCGGATATCTTATTCTTTTTATGCCATATTCTTCTGAGTATTTTTGAAGTTCGCAGTTGCCTGATTTTTCGCAGGTTAAGCATTCTTTATCGTGGTTAGCGAGTAAAAGTTCAAGCACTGTTTTTCTTATTCTTCTTGTTTTTTCTGTATTAAGATGGATTTTCAAGCCGTTTTCCGGCGGCATTGTGCAAGAAGATTGAATGCCGCGGCCTTCAACTTCCACAACGCACATTCTGCATGCGCCAAAAGAAGTCAAATCCGGGCGGTAACAGAATGTAGGTACATTCATGCCGGCCTTTCTTATTACTTCAAGCAGGTTTGGTTCGTCGGTAAACTCGACTTCTTTTCCGTCTATAAATAATGTTTTTTTATCTGTCATTTTCGGTTTCCTTTATGTTGTTATAAGGGAAAGGGGAATAAGGCAATAAGGGAAAAGTTCTTTTCAAAAAGTTTATAATAATGACTATTTGAATAATTATCTTTTATAAATCTTATTCCCCTATTTCCTTATTTCCTTATTCCCGTTTTACTCCAATACTATCGCTCTGAACGGACAATTTGTCATGCAGGCTTCGCACTTAATACATTTTTCCTGATTAATTTTGTGCGGCTGCTTAACAACACCCTCAATCGCACCGACCGGACATGTTCTTGCACATTTCGTACATCCCTTACATAATTCCGGAACAATAACGATTTTCTTCATTGCAGCACAAACACCAGCCGGACATTTTTTGTCCTTGATGTGGGCAATATATTCATCTCTGAAATATTTTAGAGTTGAAAGTACAGGATTCGGAGCCGTTTTACCCAAACCGCAAAGAGATCCCTCTTTTACAGAATGCGCAAGCTCTTCCAGTAAATCCAAATCACTCATTTCGCCTTTGCCTGCAACGATTTTTTCAAGAATTTTTAACATATTCTTTGTACCTTCACGGCAAGGAACACATTTTCCGCAGCTTTCGTGCTGGGTAAAGTTCATGAAAAATCTTGCGACTTCAACAATACAGGTATTTTCAGCCATAACAACAAGTCCGCCTGAACCGACCATTGCTCCGGCCTTAATCAAATTGTCGTAATCCATAGGGATATCAAGATGTTCTTCTGTCAAACATCCGCCGGAAGGCCCGCCGATTTGAACAGCTTTGAACTTCTTGCCGCCTCTGATACCGCCTCCGATATCAAATACGATTTCTCTTAAAGTTGTACCCATCGGCACTTCTATAAGTCCGGTGTTGTTAACTTCGCCTGTAAGCGCAAAGGTTTTTGTACCTTTTGAAGTTTCTGTACCCATTGACGCAAACCAATCTGCACCTTTTAACATAATTACAGGTACATTAGCGAGCGTTTCAACGTTGTTAATCAGTGTCGGACGGCCGAAAAGTCCTTTGTTTGCAGGAAATGGCGGTTTCGGACGCGGCATTCCGCGTTCACCTTCAATTGATGCTATAAGAGCAGTTTCTTCACCGCAGACAAATGCTCCGGCACCTTCTTTGATATGTAAAGTGAATGAAAAATCACTGCCCATTATATTTTTGCCTAAGAAATTTCTTTCTTCGGCATCGGCAATAGCTTTGCGCAAACGCTTGATTGCAAGCGGATATTCGGCACGAACATAAATGTAACCTTCATCTGCACCTATTGCAAAAGCGGCAATTGCCATACCTTCAAGAAGTTTATGCGGATCCCCCTCCATAATACTTCTGTCCATAAATGCACCCGGGTCGCCTTCGTCACCGTTACAAACAACATAAGATTTTCCGCCTCTGTTTGCAGCAGTAAATCTCCATTTTCTGCCTGTCGGGAAACCTCCGCCGCCACGGCCGCGTAATCCTGATTTTTCTATTTCTGCAATAACTGCATCCGGATCATTGGCTTCTATAACATTTGCTAAAGCTTCATATCCTCTGACCGCAATTGCTTCATCTATACATTCTGCGTTGATGTGACCGCAGTTTGCAAGCGCTGTACGCGTTTGCTTTGCGTAGAAATTAATATCTTCACTTTTTCTGATATGTTCATGCGTTTTTGGATCCGTGTATAGAAGACGTTCCACTGGTTTGTCGTTTCTGATGTGGCTTTCATAAATCTCTTCAACATCAGATACTTTTACTCTTACATAAGTAACGTCTTTGTCCGGAATAATAACAAGAACGCCCTGTTCGCAAAAACCGTGGCAGCCGGTCGGAACAATTGTCATCTTGTCATAATCTGTCAGAATAGAGACATCAGCCCCGAGTTCTTTAAATTTTTCAATGACTTTTAAAGATCCGTTTGCCACACAGCCTGTTCCAGCGCACACAAGAACACGTAATCCCTGTTTTTTAATTGCTTCCTGTGCTTTTTTTTGTTCTTCTTTTATATTAATATTCAAACTTGTTTTCTCCATATTAACGATCCTCCTTCAAAAGCGTATCCAGAACAATACTGATTGCATCGGATGTCATTTGCGGATAAACTTTGTCATTAATAACGACAACCGGTGCAAGCCCGCAGGCTCCAAGACAGCTTACTGTTTCCAGAGAGAACAAACCGTCTTCCGTTGTCATTGCGCCATCCTTTAATTCAAGTTTGTTTTTAATAGCATTTAATACCGGCATTGACCCTCTAACGTGGCAGGCTGTTCCGTCGCAGACTTTTATTTCGTATTTTCCTTTTGGTTCAAGGGAAAATTGTGCGTAAAATGTTGCGACGCCAAAAACAGTTGCCGGAGAAAGTCCTTCTATTTTTGTTCCGATATAAATCATTGCATCTTCAGGCAGGTATCTGTATACTTCCTGTACTTTTTGTAAAATCGCAATCAAGTTGGATTTTTTGTATTCGTAAGATTTCAAAATTTCATCCAGCTTAGATGTGTTGATTTTATGATGATTTTCTACAGTCATCTCCAACTCCTATGTAAATGTATTGACCTTTAAAATTATGCAATAAATAACCCAAAACAATTGCATAATCTTTCCTAAATTATCACACATAAACATAAGAAAAGCAAGAGTGTATTTTTACTTAAATATTAGCAGCGTTTTTACCGGTTATACTTCTTGTCATATCTTCAATATTTCTGTAAAAGTTGCGTAAAAAGTTATCTTCTGTTGTATGTATGCCTGTTCTGACGTATTGAAGATCCTGTTCGCCTTTTACCGGAATAACTACTCTTTGTTCACGTTGTTTTGGATATATGGCATCTGTTTTCGCCGGCACAATTTTTTCTGTGGATTTACGGGTCAAAAGATTGGTTAATACAACTTTTAAATTTTCAGCCGGTTCATCAGCCAGTGCACTATTCATACCTTCTCTTGATTCAAACACATCAACGCGTACACCTTTTGATTTTGCATAGTTTGCGATAACCGGTCTTGCGGTATATAGTTGGCTAAATGAATCGCCATAAGTATTAACATCATGGATATGAACGAAATTTTCCATTTCTTTTTCTTGTTTCAAAATTTTGTTGGTATCTATTCGCCTTTGGATATTTCCAATAATTCTTCCTACGTTCATATAAACCTCCATTATTTTTATTATTGTTAGACTTCCTAAAAACACTAAATATAATTTTTTGCCTTTACTTGCATATAAAACTTAACAAAACTAAATAATTTTTGCGCAATACTCTTTAATCGGACAGAGATCACACATAGGTTTTTGCGGTTTGCAGACATTTTGACCGTGTGTTACAATAAGCGTATTTATATCAATCCAGTGTTTTACAGGTAATTTTTCACGCAGAGCAAACTCTGTTTCCTCCGGATTTTTGGTTTTCACATACCCCATTCTGTTAAAAATCCTGTGCACATGAACATCTACGCAAATAGCAGGTTTATTAAAACCTCTGGCGATTGTCAGGTTTGCAGTTTTTCGTCCGACACCGTTGAATTTAACAAGTTCCTCTATTGTATCAGGGACTTTGCCATTATATTTTTCAACAATCTCTTTTGAAAGTTCAATAATCTGTTTTGCCTTATTTGCATAAAATCCAACAGGATAAATCGCCTTTTCTAATTCTTTTTCATCGCATTTTGCAAAATCCTGCGGTGTTCTGCCGAGTTTCAACATTCTTAGCGTTGCAGGATAAGTGGTTTTGTCGTTTGTTCTCAGGCTCAAAATACATGCAATTAAAACAAGATAAGGGTCATTAAATGAATCCATAAGCCCTACAAAGTCGCTTTTTTGCTGTTTAGCGGCTTTCAATAATTCCACTACCTTATCAATATTTTTATCGTTAAATTTTTTATTCACCTAACAATTCCTTCACATCTATGACAGTTTTCAATTTCAATGCATAAATATTATCATAATCAAACGCCTGTAGTTTTACCGCGTCTTTTTCTGTCACGACAATATTGCCGCTAATATTTTTAATGTCATCTTCAATATATTGATGATGATCGTCCAGCGCGATCTTAGCTTTAAGATTATAATTTTTCAAAAATGCAAAAAACTGTTCAGGCTGGCCGATTGCGCACAGTGCTGTAATCCCGGCATCCGGCGGTAATTTTTCGCCTGTCTTGACATTATATACAAAATCAGGTTCGGTTTTGCATACAAATGTTTGCAGATTGAGTTTTTTCCCCATAATTTTAGCGAGTTTTTCAGCACGTTTATGGTCTGTATTTTTGCTTACAATAACAAATTTATCTATACGTTGAAAAGCTTCATTACCTTCTCTGAGAGGCCCTGCCGGAAGAAGATTTTCATTACCGAAACCTTTTTCACTATCCATAAGAACTATATCTAAATCGCGGTGCAATTTTCTGTGTTGAAAGCCGTCATCAAGGATTATGTGCGTAGCAGCGAATTTTTTAACAGCATATTCAGCGCCTTTAAATCTGTTTTTTGTTGTTATAACAATGGATTTAGTATTTTCAGCCAGCCAGTAAGGTTCATCGCCGGCCATTTTGGCATTGTGATAAATTTTTTCACCGTCGGAAATTATATTTATATTTTTGTTGGAAAGCCCGCCGCCATACCCGCGCGAAACTATAGCCGGCTTTTGGCCGATTGATGCCAAATATTTTGCTATTTCTGCAACAACGGGTGTTTTGCCGACGCCGCCGGTTGTAACATTCCCGACAGATATTACATAAGCCTGAACTCTTTTAGGTTTTAGAATATTTTTGTCATAAAGCAGATTTTTTAACCCGCTGCCAAGTCCGTAAAATACCGAACAAAATTCCAGCAGCTTAAATAAAGCACCTTTTGCTTCTTTATTATAATGAATTTCCGTTATTTTAGTTTTTAATTCCATTGTTTTTTCCGAGAAAATCAGAACATTAATCTGAACAGCAGGAAGCGTTTATTCAGTTTTTCTGAGAATTTTCTTAAATTAGATGTTGTTTCAGATGTATCATCAATAATTTTTTCCAGTTCGGATTTGTTTTCAGGAGTAAGCTTGTTAACCGCCGCAAGCGTTCTTGATATATCACACATCGCGTTGTTGATATTGTTTACAGCTCTTGTCAAATCTTTTTTCAACTGCTCGTCTTTAGTCAAAGAATTAACATAAGCACTTATTTCATTAACATTATGCGTAATTGCTCTCAAATCTTGAGCCATTTGTTCGGCTTCTTCGTCATTACCGATAATTTTATTCAAATTATTTGCAAGCTGTTCCACTGAATCCGCGGTTGAATAAATTGTTGTTTTGAATTGCGGATCACCGATTATACTGTTAACATTTTCTGATATTGTATGGAAATCCTGCGTTGCCTGATCCATCATAGCCATCATGTTTTCGATATCGGTTTTAGATGAATCAATAAGCTCATTGAGTTTTGTCATAGTATCGCTTGTCTGAGCAGTCAGACTGTTGATATTTGTGACAGACATCTTTAATTCTGCTATGACTTCATCTGATAATAGATCGTTAATCTTCTGGTTTGTTTCTGTAAGAGATTCTGCTGCCTTGTACTGCCAATCCATGAAATCTGCTATTCTCATCGGTTCTACAATTGTATATGGAGAAGATTGTTTAGGATAAGGCAAGACAACATCATCCAGTGTCGAAATTCGTAATTTATAAGTACCGTCCTCTTTTACGGCACGGCCTTTCAAAAATTCCGGAAGGATTAACCCCGGCAGATCTACTATATAATTAATTTTATAAGCGTAATTTGTTTTAATGGTTTCTTTAATATTATAAGGAACAACGTCGTGAGAAACGACTTCTATATTTGTAATTTTACCAACATTATAGTACTTATCGCCGAGTTTCATTTGCACATCGTCATCTTTATAAAGGATATTAGCATTTTTCATCGGAACGTAGATAGTTCTGTTTTTAGGCGGAGTAATTTCTAAAAACAATTCGCCAATAAGCCCTGATTGCTGAATAGAGAACATTGAAGCTTTCGGGATAGAAATATGCGGTTCTGTGATTACAAATTTCACGTTAACATGGCTGTTTACCCCGTCTAATACAGGTTGTATTTCTTCGACCTGCCCTACACGTATTCCCATCATCTGAACGCCGGCACCGGGGCGCATTCCGTTCACATCCTTGAATTGAACTTCAATACGCTTTGCGGAAGAAAAAGCACGGCCTTTGACTTTGAATACTATCCCGACCAGCAAAATTATTGCTATGAGAGTTAAAAGACCAACCTTAAATGATGACGAAAATTTCATTAAGAATCCTTTCCTTACGCAAAATAATCTTCTTGTATTTATCGTAGCAGAAAAAATAAAAACTTGCAAATAAAGTTAAAGAGCAGATTATTATATGAATAGAATACTTTTAGCAATTATTTTTTACAAAATCACTTATTTCATAAGCTTCAACAGTACCTACGACTATTTCAAAATCCTCTATTTCGTCTTGCAATTCCTGTTTCATGTGTGCTAAAAGTCCGGGGATAATTATTTTTCTTGTCTTTACTTTGTTAGCTAGCCCGAATTTTTTCAGAGTTTTTGCAGCTACCTTAGCTGTAAATTTTTCTGCAGACCATGCTGTTAAAACACTCATCCCGTCAGCAGGGGTTACAACAAGATATGAAGGGACATTCAAATTCTCCAATTCTGCTGCTACAGCAAAAAACGTCAGTGCAAAATTCGTTGTCATAAATATAATAGAATTTTCATCAGGATTGTTAAACTCGTATATTTTTGCTTCAACCTGCAAAGGTTTTTGCGGATCTGTAAATATATTCTGACGCAATGTAATCAGTGTCGAAAATAAAGCCTCATCAAAATCCGTAAAAACAAGCATATTTGCATATTTACATATATAATAACTTGCCTGCGCACATACCTCTTCCGCATTAATGCCGCTTTCAAATTTTACATAAACAGGCTCTGAAAAATTTTCATCCTTTTCTTTTATCGCGCGGGTTCGAATATTTATAAGATTCTCCTTCGTTAACTTAAAAGTCTCACAGGTGGCATTTTTCAAAGGTAATCTTAAAAAATCCTCTTCCTTAATCCAGCGCAAAGATGTCGAAACATCACTGTCGCAGTTTTTTATTATAACAAGATCTACTTTATATTTTTCATTTACACGCGTAATTTCAAAGCTTTCAAGCCGTTTAATTTTATCGGCAAAATCCGGCGCATGCATATCCAATTCAACAGCAAAAGCCGTCGGATTTATAAAAGTTTTTTCATGCCTGTAAAGTACATTCTCGCCGCCTATTTTCAAACCGTCTATCTCAACTGTTTTTTGCGGCTGTTTTCTGCTGTGCAAAAATTTTTCTTTTAATTCTTCGGGGGCAAACGGGCAATCAGATATATCAACCTGATTTTTAGCAAGTTTCAGCGCAAACGCCATGCAGGTAGGCTGTTTACAAAGCTTACAATTAGTATGCTCAGCTTTTTTAGCTGCCGGAAGATATTTGAAAATTTGTAATCCCGATAATTCCATTAGACCTCCAAACCTTTAATAATACCAACATTTGGAGGATAATTAAGAACAACATAATCTGCTCCTGCCGCCGCAACAGCAGAAGCTGCAGATATTTCGTAATAAATCGCACGTTTTCTCTGCTCTCCATAGCTTGCAGGGAAATTGTCGGTTTTAGCTTCTTTTGTTTTCAAAGATTCTTCGGCGGCAAACGATATCACTGGCAGGTTTAAATATTCGTCATCGTTCTCAAGCTTGATTTTTTCCATTATGCTATAACCGTATTCAAATCCGTACCCGAGCCCTCCAATATCAGTATCAATTATGATATTTTCAAGCGGCAGTCCGGCATCAGAAACCAGAATATTCATTTCTTTAGCCAGATTTATATCAATAGGTGTTCTTATTACAAGTTTATGTCCGCCTTTTATGACGTGTGGTGTAATCTCTTTATAAGTATTTTCATTTACAAATGCAATTATGCATTGTCTATCAAGTGTATTAATCAAAGCCGGCAGCAATTTACTATCAATACTATCATTATTAACACCTCTTATCATAAGCGGTTTAGTGATAAATGGCAAAAGTTTTTTCAGTAATTCTACAGCCTTATCTATCTCGTTTTCCGTATTTATATTGAACTTTAATCCGAGAATATCACACGGAACAGCCTGCGCCATAGCAAGTAATTTTTCAGAGATATTCGTCCTGTAATAATCTTTTACGATATCAAATCCGTCATCTATATTAAATACAGGTACTTCAAGAATAACTTTAAGCTTGTCTTTCACTTCTGACTCTGTCCATTATTTCTTCAAATTCTTTTTCATCAATAGTTTCTTTTTCCAGAAGTTCTCTTGAAATAGCTTCAAGCATATCTCTGTTTTCAATGAGTAAATTTTTAGCTATCTCATATCTTTCATCTATGATGCGTTTCATCTCTTCATCTATTTCATAAGCAATTTGTTCGGAGTAATCGCGTTGATGTCCGAAATCTCTGCCCATAAAAACATTTTCCTGATTTTTGCCGTAAGTCATGTGTCCGAGTTTATCAGACATGCCCCATGCCGTAACCATTTTTCTTGCGATATTTGTTACATTGGTAAGATCTTGAGAAGCACCTGTGCTGACTTTATCAGGCCCGTATACGATTTCTTCTGCTGCGCGTCCGCCCAGTGATACAGTAATTTCAGCAAGCAGTTTTGCTTTGCTTGTATGAACACGTTCATCTTTAGGTCTTGTCCACGTTATACCGAGAGCCCATCCGCGCGGAATAATAGAAACCTTGTGTAATTCATTTCCGTCTTTAACCAGTTTTGCAATTAAAGCATGACCGACTTCGTGATATGAAGTTAATTCTTTATCTTCATCCGTCATAACTTTACTTTTCTTTTCTATACCGGCTATAACACGATCTATTGAGTTATCGACATCTTCCATTGAAATACTTGATTTATTATTACGTGCCGCAAGCAGTGCTGATTCATTCAACAGATTCTGCAAATCCGCACCGGTAAATCCAGGGGTGCGTTTTGCAAGGATTTTCAAATCAACTTCACTGTCAAGCTGTTTATTTTTAGCATGCACGCGCAAAATTTCTTCTCTGCCTTTTACATCCGGCGCATTGATATAAATTTGTCTGTCAAAACGTCCCGGTCTCAGTAAGGCATTATCAAGAATATCAGGTCTATTCGTTGCAGCAATAACAATTATATTTGTATTTTCATCAAACCCGTCCATTTCAACGAGTAACTGGTTAAGAGTTTGCTCACGTTCATCGTGCCCTCCGCCTAAACCTGCACCGCGCTGACGTCCGACTGCATCAATTTCATCAATAAATATAATACATGGCTGATGTTTTTTAGCCTGATCAAATAAATCTCTTACACGGCTTGCCCCGACGCCGACAAACATTTCAACAAAATCAGAACCGCTTATTGAAAAGAACGGAACACCTGCTTCGCCGGCAACAGCTTTAGCCATCAAAGTTTTACCTGTCCCCGGAGGGCCTACAAGAAGTACACCTTTAGGAATTCTTGCGCCGAGTTTTAAATATTTAGCGCCGTTTTTCAAAAAGTCAACTATTTCTTCCAGTTCTTTCTTTTCTTCATCAATACCGGCAACATCTTTGAATGTTGTTTTAACTTTGCTGTCCAACATCATTTTAGCTTTGCTTTTGCCAAAGGACATTGCCTGTGAGCCGCCTGCCTGAATACTTTTTGCCATCACAACAAGGAAGATAATAAATAATAACGGCAACAGTAATGAGCCTAAAATACCCATTAATTGAGAACCGTCTTCCGGCTTAATAACAGTAAGTTCAGCATCAGAGGCTTCCAATTTTTTCATCAGATCAGGATCATTTGGAGTAAGCACTTTATACTGCACAACCGGTACTTTTTTTTCTACAGCAACACCGAACGGATTTTGTGCTGTCATAGCTGTATCAGTGGCTTGAGTCTCGGCTTCCGGCTGTACTTTTGGTACCGCTATTAAAAAATCATGCGCTTTTTTAATAGTTTTGAATTCATTATTATTTAATCTTTCCAAAAAGTTAGAATATGAAATTTCAGTTGTACTGGTGTTAGGACCGGCCAAAAAGACTGATGATATAAACACTAAAGCAACTATTGCCAAAACAATATACATTCCTGCTGATTGATTTTTATTCATTATAAACCCTCATCTTAATCTGTCATAAAATCATTATACACTAAAAAAACAAACAAAAACATCAACAGATTGAAAAAATTTTTAAATATGGTATACTTGCAATATGAAAGAATATGATTTTTACATTGTGCCTACACCGATCGGCAATCTGGGGGATATGACTTTTCGCGCTATAGAAACACTTAAAAGTGTTGACATAATAGCATGCGAAGATATGCGCGTTACGCAAAAACTTCTTAATCATTTTGATATAAAGACAAAATGTATTTCTTATCATAAATTTAATGAAAAAGAACGTGTTGAGCAAATGCTTTCTTTTTTACGCGACGGCAAAAAAATAGCGCTGGTATCTGATGCCGGCACCCCTTTAT
Organism: Candidatus Gastranaerophilales bacterium; assembly: GCA_944326465.1. GTDB lineage: Bacteria > Cyanobacteriota > Vampirovibrionia > Gastranaerophilales > Gastranaerophilaceae > CALUVH01. The sequence continues at coordinate 12,575 of CALVEB010000017.1, forward strand.
TTTGTGATCCGGGAGCTGTTATTGTTAAAGAATTGAGAAAAAACGGATTTTCTGTAACTTCTCTTGCCGGCGCCAACGCGGCCGCAACTTTTTTGTCCCAGATTTCCCGTGATGATGAAGATTTTTTCTTTAAAGGTTTTCTGCCAAAATCAAGACAGCAGATAGAAAATCTTTTAAGAAAATACCGCGGGACAGATATTGTTTTTTATGAGTCGCCTAACCGCCTGCTAAGTACTCTTGAAACGATTTCTTCATGCCGGCAGAATCCTTGTATTGCAGTCGGACGCGAACTTACTAAGGTATTTGAAGAAATAGTGGTTGATGAATGCGATAAAGTTATTGAGCATTTTAAAACTAATATTTTAAAAGGTGAGATTGTTGCCGTTGTGTTTCGTGACAAAGCAGACAGAGAAGAAATTGATACTGAGGAAAAGATTGCAGCGCTTCAAGCAAAAGGCTTTAAAGCTAAAGAAATAGCTGCAATACTTTCTGCCCTATACGGATTAAACAAAAATGAAGTTTATAAAAACATAATTAAAAATTAATGTTAATTTTAATTTACGTGTTTTTACTTTTTATATTTTAATGATATAATGTTTTTAGGAATTGACACAATTGAAGTTTTAAGGACAAGATTTTCTTGAGGTTATTATCAAACAAGTTATATAAAAAAATACTTATAATTTTGGCGCTGACAGTAATTACATTCCCAGTAAAATCTTATGGCGCTGATGATTTCTGGGGTGAACACTCATCCGGCGAACCGGCGGAAGTTGAGTTTGATGAAACATCCGTTAAAACTGCTAAAACTATTAAGGCTATTGAAATTCACGGACTTAATGTTATTAGTCAGGATCTTGTCATGCAAAAATTAACTATGCATGCCGGTGATGAATACAATAAAGAAACACTGCAAAATGATTTGAAAAGTATTTATGACATGGGATTTTTCTCAGAAAAAATGAAGGCTATACCGGTGACGAATTCCGATGGAACTGTCACCATAAAAATTATTCTTGAGGAAAATGCTCCGATAACAGATTTTACAATTGAAGGTAACACTGTTGTTTCGACCGAAGAAATTCTGCAATTCCTTTTGCCGTTGAAAGGCAAACCGCAAAATATAACAGAAATTAACAGTGCAATTGTAAAAATTCAAAATCTGTATACAGAAAAAGGTTATATCTTAGCACGTGTTGATTCCGTGACAGATGATCCGGACGGTACTGTAAATATCAGCCTTAAAGAAGGTACAATTGATAAAATTATGATTGCCGGTAATGAAAAAACAAAAGATTATATTATTGAACGTAATATTTTGACAGAACCGGGTACAATTTATAACGAAAATCAGATAAAAGAAGATCTTGTAAGATTATATGCGACTCAGGCTTTTAAAGATGTAACAAGAGAGATCGAACCGAGTACCGAAGATCCTGATATGTATGATATTACAATCAAGGTTGAAGAACAGAGAACAGCAAACCTTTCAGTTGGCGGCGGTGTTGATACGGTAACAGGTTTGTTCGGATCTGTCGGTATTGCTGATAACAACTTTAAAGGCAGAAACGAAAGACTCGCTCTTAATGTTTTAGCCGGTACCGGTGTAATCTTAAATGATGCCTCCATTCAGCGTCGTATGAATTTGCAGGCTGAATTGAGCTATTATCTGCCGTATTTCTTTAATGCAGATACATCTTTGTTAAACAAAATTTATTATAGAGATTTCGGAAGCTATCAGGTTCCGCTCGCAATTGAACGTAGACTGGGGGCAGAAGTTACTGTTGCTCACCGTATGAAATTCAATAAGCATGTAACTTCAACATTCTCACTCGGGGTTGAAAATGTTCATGTTTCAGAAGGTGATTTCGGTAAAATCTCAAGTCTTTACAACAGATACAATGTCCCGATTACTGAACGTGCAAAACAGCTTGACGGCGGACTGTTCCTTTCTTTAAGTCCGGCAATGATATTTGATACACGTGACAACGCCACTGTTACAAGAAAAGGTACAATGGCAAGTATAAGATTTGATGAAGAAATCGGACTTAACGGATTAGACAAAACTCACGGTAAATTAACCGGTATGATTAAACAATATATTCCTGTCGGTAAGAAGTCATCTTTGTCTTTCACTGCTAAAGCCGGCGGAAAAATTCACGGTGATGAAATGCCTGATGTAATGGCATACCGTTTAGGTGGTCCTTATACTATCAGAGGGTTCAAGATGAGTGGTGTTGGTACCGGTGATGCTTTTGTCATGGGGTCTGCTGAATTTGCTACTCCAATACCGTTCTTGGACCGAACAAAAATTAAATTCCTTAACAACCTGAGATTTACAATGTTTATTGATGCAGGTAAAATATTTAATAATACAATTAGTGATACATTATATGACAGACCCGGTTACGCCGTCGCAGCCGGTGTCGGTTTGAAACTATATATACCGGGCATGGGACCGCTTTCAATCGATTATGGTATTCCGCTTACCAATCCGGGTGACAACGGCAACCCGAACGGTTACTTCACTTTTGGTGTCGGCGATTTGATGTACTAATAAAAAAACTAGGAGGTTTTATGAAAAACTTAAAATTAGCAGTAGTTACTTTAGGGGTTATCTTACTCGGAAGTCAGGCATTAGCTGGCGGAGTCGGTTATATTAATTACCAGAAGGTTGTAAACAATTATCCTCTGGCTCAATCCGCGATAAAAGAAATTGATGCAAAAGCTTTGGAAAGACAACAATTTATGATCGATAAAGAAAAACAATACAAAGCTTTGAGTACTCCTGTTCAAAAACAAAATTTTGAAGAAACAACTTCACGCGAATTAAAAGCAAAAGACGATGCTTTAATGAAACTACAGGCTCAAAAAGAAGAATTAATTTCAAACAAAATTCAGGCAGCAGCAAAACAAGTTCTTGTAGAACAAAAGCTTGACGCAATTGTTGATTACAGAACAATTTTTGTCGGCGGCGTTGATGTAAGCGATTTAGTTATTCAAAAATTAAAAAGCGGTCAAATTTAGTTTTACGACGGCAGGCAAACGGTTAACAGCAGCCTGCCGCTTTAACAGGTTTAAAAAAGGAGACATCCATGAAATACTCTCATGACGGAGAACAGTATCATATCGGATTAAAAGAAGGTGATGTCGGTAAATATGTTATTTTGCCGGGAGATCCTAAACGATGCAAAAAAATAGCGGAATATTTTGATGATGCCAAACTCGTTGCAGACAACCGTGAATATACAACTTATACAGGTTATCTTAACGGAGAAAAGGTGAGTGTAACTTCAACGGGAATAGGCGGTCCTTCTGCTGCTATTGCACTGGAAGAACTCGTAAATATCGGGGCAGAAACATTTATCAGGGTCGGAACCTGCGGCGGAATTGATATTAATGTAAAAGGCGGCGATATAGTAATTGCAACGGGCGCTGTCAGAATGGAAGGCACCAGCAAAGAATATGCTCCGATAGAATTTCCGGCTGTGGCTGATATTGATATTGTTAATGCTTTGACTACCGCTGCAAAGTCAGCCGGCGGGGAGTTCCACAGAGGCATTGTCCAGTGTAAGGATTCTTTTTATGGACAGCATTCTCCTGAAAAAATGCCTGTAAGTTATGAACTCGTTGATAAATGGGATGCCTGGAAAAGGCTCGGGTGTCTTGCGTCAGAAATGGAATCTGCTGCACTTTTTGTCGTTGCAAGTTTCAGAAAAGTCAAAATCGGCTCAGTATTTTTGACTGTTGCAAATCAGGAAAGAGAAAAAGAAGGGTTGGAAAATCCGGTTGTTCATGATACAGATAAAGCAATACGCACTGCAATTGAAGCAATAAAAATCCTTATTAACAAAAGCAAGGAGTAATTATGTTTAACAAAAAAATGCAATATGTGATAAAAACCTGTTCGAGTGAAAATGTTCAGGAACTTCAAAATTTATTAAACGAAATGTCTATGAATGGCTGGGAATTATACAGCATGCACGAAGTTGAAGCAGATGAAGGGTTTCAATACAATTGCATTTTTATGATGGAAGCCCCTGATTATGACAGAAATTCCAATTCTGATATAATTAACATCTCAACGTTTAAAAGTCAGATGGAAAAAATGCTTTCACCAAAACTTACGCCTTATGAGCAGTGTTTGGAAATTCAGGGTAAAATCAGAGAGCAGAAAAATAAAATAGCCAGAATTAAACAAGAGCTTGAAGGTGAAGCGCCAGCGTCTGTCGGACGTAAAAAGCTTAATGATAAAATTTCCGCAGGGCTAAAAGAGCTAGATGATTTGAAAGAAAAGCTTGCGCGTGCCACATCTCCGGATGAAATGTATTCAAAACTTCAAACAGAAAAGCTCGGAATATATTTGAGCGAAGAAATTCTCGGGTACGTTGATCCTGAACAGGATATAGGTGAAGAAGAACTTGTCGCAGAAACTGTTAAATCAAGATTAAAACTGACAGAAGAATTAGGGTTTGTAATTCCTAAAATCGTTTTTCAGGATGATGAGGGTCTTAACCCGTATGAATTTGCAATACGTATCCGCGGATTGGATGTCTGCAAAGCTCTTGTGTATCCGAATTATGTAATGTATTTTGCCGATGAAATACATATAGATAAAAAAATTACAAACGTCATCAATGATATTGATTTTATAACAGGTAAAGATATTGTCTGGATAGAAAAAGAACAGGCAAAAGATTTCTGGGAAAAAGGTATTTCCGGCTGTCAGTATATCTCACGTGCACTGGAATTTTGTGCGATAAAATATGCTGATGAACTTTTGGATTATAACGAACTCGATAAATATATAGAAGTTGTAAGCCGAAAAAATGCTTTTCTTGTAGAAAATCTTATACCGGATTATCTTTCTCTTTCGGATTTAAGATTCATCCTGACAAGTTTGATTACCGAGCGTATTTCAATAAAAGATATCACATATATTTTTGAAAAATTAAATGATTTTGCAGAAGATCATGCAAGAATTGATATTATAAAAAAATTGCGTCTTGCGTTGTCGCGTCAGATATGCAAGTCTTTTGCAGATGAAAACGGTGTTATTTCAGCGCTGGAAATTGATGAGGATACTCTTGATGAGCTTACAACAGAAGATTTTGTGGAAGGCGATGAGGTTGTCAGAATAGATGCTGATTTTGCAGAAAGTCTGGCTCAAAATATAGCAGAAAAAGCAAAAGAATTTAATATGGAACCCGTAAAGCTTATTGTTCCTATTGACTACAGACAATTAATGTTTACTATATTAAACAATTATTTAAATAATGTAATTGTACTGGCAAGAGAGGAAGTAAGCTGTAATTGTCATTTAGAAATTTTATCTCAGATATAGCAAAAAAAAATTTGTTTGGGAGTTAAGAATAGTATGAGAATTTTAGAGATTAACAATTTAATTTTTAACAGACAGCCTGCATTTACAGAGCGTCCGCGCGGCGAAAAAATACAGGAGATGCAGGACACATGTAATGAAGCTTTTAAATACCTTGGTATAGAAAATCGTGCGATAATCTTACACGGGTCATGCTTCCCTTCTTCCGGACCGGATATTGGAATTGGCACGCCATACTCTGAACCTGCAAAAGATTTAATCAAAGAATTTATGATGTACGGGTTTAACGCAATCCAATTAGGACCTTCCGGTGAAATTTCCAGCTTTGATATTTCGCCTTACGCATCCAAGGTTTACGCTAAAAATCCTCTGTTTATAGATGTAAAAAAATTGACAAAGCCTGAGTACGCGGAAATACTGTCCAACGAAACTTATGATAATATAACTGATTTAAACAAGGTAAAAGGTCAGAATTATAATTATGCTAACTTTTTAGAAGCTTTTGAAAACATGGATATAGCATTGGAAGAAGCGTATACTACATTCAAACAGAAATTGCGTGACAAAGATCCTGCTGCTCTTGCCTTAAACAAAGAATTTGACGAATTTAAGAAAAAATCAGAAGATTGGCTTGTTAAAGACGGTATATTTAAAATCCTGTCTAAAATGAATGGTACTGATGATTTCACAAAATGGGAAAATCGACTTGACGCGGATTTAATATTGCGGCTGGATAAAGGAGACAGAATTGCCGTAAAACGTTATAATCAGATTTTAAACCGTTCAAAAGATAAAATAGAAAAGAATAGTTTTACACAGTTTTTGATAGACAAACAAATCCGTGAAAATAAAGAATTTAGAGATGCTAATAATTTTACATACATAAACGACCTTCTTGTAGGGTGTTCAAAATCAGATGTCTGGGCGAATCCTGAGGCGTTTCTTGAAGGTTATGCTATAGGATGTAAATATGGAGGAAAAGATAATTCGCCACAGGCCTGGGATTTACCTGTACTTAATCCGAAACGTTTATTTAATGCTGATGGTACCCTTGATGTTGCCGGCATGTTTCTCAAGAAAAAACTATTGTCTGCCTTAGAATATTGCGAAACCGTGCGTGTTGACCATGCTATGGGACTTGTGGATCCATGGATATATGATGCAAATTCTGTTTATTCATCAAACGGAATTGTTCGCAGCATAAAGGGTGATTATATTTCAAATATGCCGGGAATTGACCCTGACGGAAATTACAGAAATATATTAGAAAAAATAGTTCTTCCTACATTAGAAGAAAAAGGTGTAAAAAACACTGATGTTGTTTGGGAAGATTTAGGCGACAGAACAGGAGTATTTAACGAAATATATTACAATAAATTCAACTTGCCAAGTATCAAACAACTGGAATGGGATAAGGGTGAATCCGCAGATCATAATGATACATCCTTGATAAGTTCACACGATTCACCTCCTACAAGAATGATGAATTATAATGCCTGGGATAAAGAATATCTGGTCGGATATTTAAAACCAGATCCCGCAAAACGTAACGAACAAAATCAATTCTGGCAGTCTATTAATTCAAACCCGATGGAATTAATAAAGGCAAAATTTGTAGAATTATTCCGCAGCAGTAAAAATATTCAAATGTCATTTGCAGATTTCTTTGCAATAGACAAACGTTATAATATTCCGGGTGAGATGAATAATACCAACTGGAAATTACGTATGAATAACAACTATATTGATACATACTACAAAAATCTTTCATCCGGTGAACCAACAGCCCCAAATATACCTGAATTACTGGCTAAGGCTGTGCAGGCAAAAGTAGATATGGCTGTTGCTAAAAAGAATGATAAAAATCCGCAGGAAGCAAATGAACTCAGAGAAAGATTAAATACTGAAACCCAACCGCTTATTTCTCATCTGGAGGCACTTGCAGCATTTTTGAAAAAGCCGGAACCTGTTGAAAAATTAGATCTGGTTGCCTAGAATACAAAACATATTACTATAATATATATCTCATATATCATTTTCAAATTATCCGGCATACAAAATATGCCGGTAATTTTTTACCTGCAAGTTATATTTAAAAAGTATTAAATTCTCCGTCCCGTAAAGCCTTGACCCGCAATGGGTCAGGCTGTTTCCTGCTCTCTTTTATTTTGCAAATTCATCCGCAAAAGCTTTTGCAACATTCAAGGCTTTAAGATGCGGATCTGTTACGCCCTCTGCTTTGTAAATCTCTTCTGCTTTTTCTCCTATAGCCAGAGACTTTTTCACTAATTCAGGGTTTTCAAGCAGTGTTTTTAAATCATTTTCTAATGAATCTACGGCTTTTACCTGAATTTGAGATTGTCCGATAGCTGCAGCCGGATCATTACCCAGATCTTTCTGTGTCATTTCTTTTGCCGGTTCCGGTGCTGGAGCCGGTTTTGCTGCTTCTGTCGGTTTTGTTTCTTTCGGAGTTACGCCAGCTTGGATTGGCAACCCTTTGTTTGTGTTGATTTCTGTCATAGCCTTATCCTCACTTTTTTATCTATTACAGAATTTTTTATTTTCGTGTTTTTTGTTTTAAAACCCAAAGATTATTTTTTTTGCTAGTTTGTCAGTAAAAAATTACAAAAATTAATAATAAAATTTTGCTGACAAATTTTATGTTATTATTTAGTATATACTAATTATGAAAGTAATGCAACTATGAACTTAACCAAATTATTAAATGCAATAAGCCATAAAGAAGTGCTGGTAAATCTTCCTGACGCTGTCCTTGTTGTCGAACTTGACGGCAGAATTTGCTGGGCTAATAAAAAGGCTGCAACATTGTTTGAAGTGGAAACGTCTATTTTACAAAATTGTAATGTAGATGACCTTGTGACAGATGGTATGAAAATTATTGCCAAATCCGCAAACAAAAGAACATCTGTAATTACTGCAGCGGTAAGTGCTTCTTCAAGAGAATTTTTTATAGAATTGAGCGCAAGATTTTATGATGATCAGTATTACGTAACATTACGTGATGTAACAGCTATGACTGCTGTTTTTGATAATGCTGAGGAAACTAACCGGCTTACTAAAGACAAAAATCTTATGCTGGAAAAATTATCTACTGATCTTAAATCACCTTTGCAATCTATGCTTGGCTTTTCGCAGGCATTGCTGGACGGTTTAGGCGGTGATATTACAGAAAAACAAGAAAAATATATCAAAATTATCAATAAAAATGCAAATGATATGTTGTTTTTTATGGATAAACTGCTTGATTTTTCACAATCAGAAGCTAATTACTTCCGGCCGGAATTACAAACTTTTGATATTCTGAATGCAGTACAAAGTGTTCTTAGAGCCAATGAAGTTGCTCTTTCACTTAAAAATCTGACCTTGAATCTTGATAGTGAAGATTTTGACAGAAAAACAATTTATTCAGATGAACATTTTTTAAAAGCTATTTTGCAAAACATTTTGGAAACATCAATAAAATTAACCGAGATTGGGTCTGTATCTGTAAAGATAACTTATGCTGAACAGGAAACTGTTGATGCGCTGGAACTTGACACAAAACATGATAAAAAGTATATGCAAATTGCTATAACTGATACCGGTATAGGTTTGACAGAAACTGAAAAAGAAGATCTGTTTAATCCGTATCAGCATCTTGATAAAGTTAATAAAAAGAATATAGTAAGAGCATTCAGTCTGGGGACTGCACTAAATCTTGCTGAAAAATTAAATGGTACTATTACGGTGAAATCTGAAGTTATGAAAGGTTCAACATACAATGTTATTTTGCCGGTAGATAAGGAAGAAGATGAGTAAAGTTGTTTTAAAAAATGTCACAAAAATCTATGACAAGAAAAAAGTTATTGATAATGTTGATTTAACTATTAATGATAAAGAATTTGTCGTGCTTGTCGGTGCTTCCGGCTGCGGCAAATCAACTATTCTGCGTATGATAGCCGGATTGGAAGAGATTACCTCAGGTGAAATATATATAGGAGACAAAAAAGTAAATGATATTCCGCCTAAAGACAGAGATATAGCTTTTGTATTTCAGAGCTATGCACTTTATCCGCACATGACTGTTAGAGAAAATATAGCGTTTGGTCTGAAAATGCGTAAAGTTGATAAAGCAACAATAGAAAAAAAAGTACAGGAAGCCGCTGAAATTTTGGACTTAACCGAGTATTTAGACCGTAAACCCAAACAACTCTCTGGCGGGCAGCGCCAGCGTGTTGCTTTAGGACGCGCTATCGTACGCAATCCGAAAGTTTTTTTAATGGATGAACCTCTATCTAACCTTGATGCAAAATTAAGGGTACAAATGCGTTCAGAAATAAAAAAATTACACGAAAAATTACAGACAACATTTATCTATGTAACCCATGACCAGACAGAAGCGCTTACAATGGGTGATAGGATTGTTGTTCTTGATAAAGGAGTTATCCAGCAGTTTGACAGACCGGAAGTTATCTATGACAACCCTGCAAATACCTTTGTAGCAGGGTTTATCGGCTCCCCGCAGATGAACTTTATAAATGCTGATGTTAACGGCGGTTCAATAGAATTTGACGGCTGCACGTTTACAAGTCCAAAAGATTTAGGAGGAAGGCAAAAAGTTATTCTGGGTATAAGACCTGAAAAAATGATTTGCGAAGGAGTGGTTAAATTTTCAAAAGCCGTTGAGATGGTTGAACTTTTAGGCAGTGAAAAAATAGTATATTTTAATGTCGGCGACCAAAAATGTTCAGCAAAACTTACTGCTGAAAATAACATTGGCAAGACAATAGAACTCAGCATAAATCCGGCAGATATTTATCTGTTTGACTACGAAACCGGCATGAGACTATAATTTATCTATGGTGATGGTGATGCGGCGGTAATGGTCTGTGGTGATGCATCGGCGGATGATAAGGAGGATGATAGAAATACGGATTTGCAAAGATTTGCAGCAAATTCATAAAGTTTGCAATGTTTTTGGACTGCATATAATCTTCCATTATGTTTTTATATTCGCTGTAATTAATGGTATTAGGGTTTGAACCGTTATTATTGTAGCGTCTTGAAAGGTTTTTAACCAGATTTGCAGTGTTAACTTTCTGCGCTCTTGTCATAGGGTAAGTATGGGTCATATTCCAGTTGTATTCTTCAAGGCCGACAACTTCATTCACGGAAATTTGTCCGTTTTGTTTTATTGCGCTGTCAATTTCGTTGAATACATCCGGCATGGTCTTTTCGTAATCTTCATTGGTTACATCGCCGTAGACAAAGCAATTCGGGATATTCATAACAGGTGCTGTCGGTACGTAATACTGAACAGGAGGGTAATACGGCACATAATATTGTGCATTAGCTTCCTGTGTCGGAACAGCCGTTGCAAGTGCTATCATTGCGGCTCCTGCTGCTGTTTTTACTCCGTTTGCCTTTTTAGAATTTTCACCTGTAAAGTTTGTACGGTGCGGTGTTGAATTGATTGCAGAAATTTTCATACAGATACCCCTAATTTATTACATAAGATTATAATAACCGTAAAAAAATATTTTTGTCAGTTTTGTAAATAAAACTTTACGAAAAAAGCCTCCTTGGAAAGGAGGCTTTTAAAATTTATACGGGTTTTAAGTAAGATTAGCAAGAGCAGCTAGCGCATGTGCAGCCGAGAGCTTCTTTTGCTTCTTCCAGTCTTACTTTGATACGACCGTCAACAGCGATGCCTTCGCCGGTTGTTTCAGAGATTAACAGCGGGTTGATATCTAATTCGTCGATGAATTTGAAATCATTAACCAGTTGTGACAATCTCAGAAGTGTTTCTTGAATTTGATCGATTTGAGCCGGTTTTGTACCTCTTGCGCCTTCAAGAAGTTTGTATGCTTTAACTGATTTAATCATATCAAGAGCATCTACATCTGTTAAAGGTGCGATTCTGAATGTTACGTCTTTCATAACTTCAACGAATACACCGCCTAAACCGAACATCATCATAGGGCCGTATTGAGGATCTGTTGCAATACCGCAAACCATTTCGCGGTTACCTTTAACCATTTCCTGAATAATTACACCTTCCAGACCTTCCAGCAATCCTTTTGCTTCAAGTCTTTCCAGCAAGCCTTTGTATTCACGTCTTAATTGTTCTTCTGATTTGATGTTAACAACAACACCGCCTACATCGGTTTTGTGAGAAGTTGTTTTTGAAGTCATCTTCATAACAACCGGATAGCCGATTGAATTTCCGAGTTCTACAACTTCTTCTTCGTTAGTTGCTAAACCGTATTTGCAAGCTCTGATACCATAAGCCTGCAATACATCGATTGATTCAAGAGTTGTAAGCTGAGCACGTCCTTCTTTTAATGAATTTTTGATGATTTGTTCAACTTTTGCTCTGTCAACATCGTAGCAAGGAATTTTGCCTTCCGGTCTTTCCATCCATAATCTCTGTTGATTTAATCTGTTCAAACCGTCTGCAGCCTGTTCAGCGTACATAAAGAACGGCATATTAACATTCATATCAGAAAGTTTTGAGAAGAATTCGTTCTTTGTCATAAATACACCGATAACAGGTTTTTGAGGATTTTTAGCCTTAATTTCCATTAATGCTTCGGCTACATCAATATCTTTCAAGCCTAAGAACGGAAGATAGATTGTAATAATCATATCAACATTTTCATCAGCAATAACTGTTTCAAGAGTTTGTTTATAGTGTTCAATAGGTGCTGATGCAATCATATCAATAGGGTTTTTAACTGATGCAGCAGAAGGTAAGAAACTTCTCAATTTTTCTTTAGTTGCATCAGAAATTTTAGCCATCTGCATACCGTATTCACAAACAGCATCAGTTGCCATAATACCAGGGCCGCCTGAGTTTGTGATGATTGCTACTCTGTCACCTTTCGGGATAGGGCAGTTTGCAAATACTTTTGCTGTTTCAAACAGGTTTTGTAAAGAGAATTCTCTGATAACGCCTGATTGATGTAATAAAGCTGCAGCAGCTTTGTCAGCACCTGCAAGTGAACCTGTGTGTGAAGATGCAGCTGATGCGCCTGCTGCTGAACGACCTGCCTTCAGAGCAAGAATTGGTTTCTTTTTAGAAATTCTTGATGCTAATTTTCTGAAGTTTGCAGGATTTTGGATTGATTCCATGTATAAAAGTATTTGTTGAACATCGTCATCATTTTCCCAGTATTCAAGTGCTGTTTCAGCGTTAACATCAGCCTGATTACCGATTGAAATGAATTGCGCAAAACCTAAATTAAGGTCTTTTAGGATGTTCAAAATACCGCCGCCCAGAGCGCCTGATTGAGAAACAAAACCGATATTTCCGCGTTCCGGCAGGCTTTCTGCAAAACAGCCGTCCATTCTGATGTCAGGGTGAGTGTTTACAACACCTAAACAGTTAGGACCTACACATCTCATGCCGTATTCTTTTAATTTTTCAACAAGTTGTTTTTCTAATTCAGCACCTTCTTTACCGGTTTCTTTGAAGCCGGCAGTGATTATACACAGACCTTTAATGCCTTTTTCGTGGCACTGGTCTATTGTTGAAAGTACAAATTTAGCGTTAACAACAATAATTGCAAGATCCACATCTCCCGGAACTTCATTAATGGTTGTGTAAGCTTGTAAGCCTTCTATAATTCCGCCTTTCGGGTTTACAGGATAGATTTTACCGTTAAATTTGTATTCCTGTAAGCGTTTCATAATATCTGAACCTATAGTGTGTTCTTTTGTTGATGCACCGATAACCGCTATTGATTTCGGTTTCATAATTTTGTCTAAAACATTCATTTTAACGTGTCCTTTCATTTCTTCTTATTTATTGACATGTAACATATAAATTACAATTATATTTTTGTTATACTTCGTCTTCATCCTGCATTATATCCATAAATTTTGTACCGAGTTTATTGAAAAAGTTTTTTATTTTTTGACCGGTAGTTTGATTGTATTTCAATTTCAAATCCTGTTCTTTTACAACATAGTTGGCGCAGTGTTCATAAAAATCTTCATTGTCTTTCATCATTACAACCGATTTCAAACCTTTGTTATTCATATAGTCTTTTTCACGCTGGGCGGAAACTGTCACTATACCTCTTGCGTGATTTTGCTCCAAAAATAGATCATAAGGTTTTTTATCAATTATTTTTGCTAATTTAGACGCTGATTTTCTTATTAATTTAGTCGGAACAGCACTAAATTCCCCGACAAGGATAACATTACCTTTAAATTTTGGTTGATTAGAGATGTTTTGTATTTGCATAATTTTTCCTTTCAAATTAGTATCCGTTTACAATCCACTCTCTCACACGGAATTTAGCGCCGAGATCTCCGGCAATTTTTTTACAGGAGTCAAGGTCAAGATGCTGCCCCTTGTAACCTTCAACAACTGTTGCAACAACAGAAATACCTTCATTAGAACAGCATTTGATAAAACTTTTTACTTCATCGTAGGCATTTTCTATTTTAGGTTGTGAATATTCGTTATATTCTTCTTTTGTTGCGCCGTTCAGACTTACCGAAAATTCATCTACAAGACCTTTTAATTCCGGCACAACATTTCTTTTGTATACAAAATTTGCATGCCCGTTTGTGTTTACACGGATTTTTGTGTCCGGATATTTTGATTTAATATATTCTGCCAGAGCCTTAAGCTGTTCCAGTTTTAGCATCGGTTCGCCGTAACCGCAGAAGATAACTTCTTTTGACGGAGTTTTTGCATAAATTTTTTCAAACTGCTCAATTAAATCCTGAATATCGTAATTTTCATTATCCAGCCACAACTCTTGTCCGCAGACGTCATTTTTGTCGTTTCTCAGACAAAAAATACAATTATTTGTACATCTGTTAGTAAGGTTTACATATATTTTGTTGTCTAATGTATAAACTAAAATATTCACGGCTACCTCATCTATATTATCTCACAAGGAAATATATAATCAATAGTTATTTTGATTTTTTCTCAGCGGAATAGTCTGTAGTTCCCGGGAATGCGTTTTGACCGGTTGTAACTTTTGTAATCCAGTATTGAATTTTCGGAATAAGAGTTGACAGGAATGTTGCGGATATTGCAAAACCAATACCCCAGTTAATTGCGTTTTTAGCAAAGTTGATGCGTCTTGCTTTTTCTATTAATTCAGGAGTAATATTTTTACCTGCTTTTCTTGCTTTTTTTATAATCTCATTTACATAGTGGAACATATCATCTTTCATGCTGTCAAGGTCGGATTGAGAAACATATTTGTAAGGATTTTTGTGTTTTCCGCCTGTTGCAACACCGTATATGCTGTCTAAAAATTCCGGCATGTTCAAATAACCTTCTCTGAACACATCTTTTACCTGCGTTTTGGTTAAAATTCTTGTTTTACGCTCTATTGCCGGCTGTAATTTAGACATACGCTTTGCAAGATCAGAGTAAGTTTCTATCTCTTCAGCCGTCAAGGTAGGCTCTTTACTGATATGTTCAAGGAATGTATCAAGGTTGATTACGCCGTTTTTGAATTTAGCATTCAAATCCGGTGTAATTTTATATACATTGTTATTGTTACCCAGAACTTTCAAACTAAAGTCATCAACTGACATGTTGTTACCGTTTTCTTTTAATACATCAAGCATAAGCTCAGAAACTTCTTTTGCTCCGACCGGATCAAGGCGTGTTTTACGTCCGTCTTCAAGTAAATTCAACCATCTGTTGATGTTCGGCATGTTGAACATATAGAAGTAAATTGATGTTAAATCCCTGAATAAAACTTCTGTACGTTCATGGTTGTTTCTTGCGCTGATTGCACGACCGCCGGCAATACCCACATCGGTTGAAAGCAGCTGATAAACAGTATCGTTTTCAAAGTGGTTTGCCACGCTCAACAATGTTGCAGGAGAAATTCCGGTGAATGAAACTTTATCTTTTCCATCATTTGCTGCATCGGATATGAAAGTATCCATATTAACCGGTTTAAATGCTTTTTCATCCTGAACAGTATGTTTATCCTGCCGTTTATCTTGTAAAATTCTGGTTATTTTTTGATTGATGCGCGGAACAACGAGCCCGACAAGCGCGTTCGCAAGAATTATACTTGAACCGATTTTTAAGGACTTGAATATTGCGGCATGTTTTGGAGTAAGTTCCTGCAAGTATTTTCCGGCACGTTTTTGAATAATTTCTGCAGCTTTATCAGGATCATCAATTTTACCAATACGTTTTTTGATTTTATTCAGGCGTTTAAGCATTGCCTCATCGAAATTTGCAGCTATTTCTTCTTCTGACAATTCGCCTCTTGCTGCTGCTCTAATCAATTTTTCGTCATGAAGATAATTTGTTACAGGTTTTCTTATATCATCTTCCTTACCGTCAAAATTAGGAGTAAAAAGACGTAAAATCCATTTACCGATACAGTCATTCATCTTATTAAATGCTTTTACACCGCAAAACCAGAAAAATGCCCCTACACTTTCTTCTGTCAATCTTTCTCTTGCTTCATCAAATCCTCCGCGTTTTGCGGCCTGTAAAGTTCTTCCGCCTGTTACAAAGCACTCTAAAAGTACAAGCGGACCAGTGCCGCCAATTTGTAATCCGCGTACAAATCGCTGTGGGTAACTGAAATTAGAAATTGTTCGGGGTCTTATTTCCATATACCTAATCTTTTACTTCTGTTCGAACATTGCATTTAATAACCGTAAATTATTTTTTTTGCTTTTTTGAACAATGTATATTAATAATTCGTTACAACTATAGTGTACAACAAACACCAATTAAGAAATGTAAAATTGTAACATTATAAAGACAAAATTTTTTATGTTTTGTTTTTGCTATAATATGTGTGAAAGGTTAAGAAGAAAATGACAGTGAGTGCCATAAATATCAATAACAATCCAGGTAGAAAGTTTGCTGAGTTTAAAACATCCCCTCATACCCCGCAGGCATTCAAACAAGGAGTACCTGAAAGCAAAAAAGAAAAACAGTGTTCAACAACCGGTGTTTTTTTAACTACTGTCCTCGGAGTTGGAACTGCTTTGGCCTTAATATCCAAAAAGCAGGGATTTTCTCTCAATCCGCAAAAAATATTCAATACAAAAGTAAAAGACTGGGCGCTGGTCAGAATTTTTAATAAAAAACATCCTGAGGCGAAAGTCCTCGAATTTGAAGAACCCGAAATTCTTACAATGGCAGCAGGTTCTGTTGCCGGCGGATTAGTTGGCGGCGCTTTATTTGATGATAAAAAGTATTTTAAATCAAAAGCAAGAGAAGCTGTAAATCAGATGCTCGGAAACGTAATTATTCCGGTAGCGTTTGTCGGCGGAACATCAAGAATTTACGATAAATATAAAGAAACAATCCTTTCTTTTGTCCCGCAAATCAAGTATTCTAAGGATAACAAAATTCTTAAAAGTCTTTCCGGACGCTTGAAATCGGAAAATATCAGCAAATTAGATAACGGACTCAATACCGCGGTTAAATACACAAACAAATTTCTGAAAGTTATTCCGCCAAGTGCTCTGACCATTGTTGCACTCGGGGCAGGAATTTTAACAGGTAACAAAGTTTCTAACTTTATTAACGAAAAAGTTTTCCACAAAAAAGTAGAACGGAAAATTCACAGTACAGACTTTGCGCCGCACGTTGATGATTTGAGTATGGCAATATCACTTATGGCTGATAAATCGGCTGTATCCAGTGTGATTTCGCGTACAATACCTGCATTTTTATGTGTTCCCGGAATAGAAACAGGAACTCACAGGTAGCCGTTTGAGATGCGGTAAATGCCGGTATGATATACCATATATAGCACTATAAAAGATAATAAAAAGGCCCTCGTCGGGCCTTTCTATCTAATATAGACAATGAAAAATTGTTTTTTGATTTATCGGAATATTAGAAGTGCATATCAAAGCTTGGCGGCATTCCGTTCATTTTTTCGTCTTCCATACGCATTGCAGAACCTATTGTAAAGCTTTCTGCAAATAGTTTGTTTATCTGGAAGTTGATATCACCGTTGAATACCTGTTCATTTTCTTCCAAAAATTTAAATAACGGATCCGCCGGTGATTTAGCCAGATTACCTAATGTTTCTCCGGCCAGTTTCAGAGTGCGTTCCGGAACTTTTACGTTCATCCCGAAAGGTTTATATGGGCGATTAAATGATGCACCTGCTTCTGTCATATCCGTTTAATTCCTTATTGACTAATTACATTTATCTATTCGGCATTGTTTTGTAAAAAGTTTAGGAATTGAACAGATATTTTTACAATTGTTAATAATTTTATTTAAAAGCTTTCATATCTATACGTCTGCCGCTCTCCTGTTCATAAGTCTTTACCATTTTAAAGAACACATTTTTAGGCAGATTATTTCTTTTTACTTCATTCCATATCTCAACAAAATATTTCTGTTGAGAAGAAGGTCTAAACGGCAATATAAATGTTTTCATCGGCTCACTTGAACGGTTGTTATTATCACGTCCACAGGCGAGCGCATAGTTATATAATTCATTCGGACCATGGTCAGATTTTGGATGCATGTGCTCAATTGTGGCAAGTGAAGGTCTTAACATATTAAAACCTATTGCATCAGACGCGGCATTTTCGTGTTTGGTGATAAATGAATTTACACTTGTTTGGGAATTAGGCAGGCGTTTTACTATATTGTCAATTCTTGCACGGAGAGTAGTATCCGGCATGCCTTCAAGCACTTCATTAAGGTCATATCTGAATGCTTTGTTACTGAATTTTATCTTAACCGGTTTTCTGTCAATTGTATCAATTGCAGTAGAGCAGAAATTCAGAATATCTTTTCTGTTCATAATTTCTGCATAGCGGGCTATTTGGTTAATCAGCAGCTTTTGCAGGTATGTTTTTGAAATCTGGCTTTTATCGTAATCACGGGTTTCTGTCATCGTAAGGATTTTTGATACAAACTTGTCGTTCAGCGGTGTATCTGCATTTTTAAATATCGGATGCGTAAGAGGTTCTGTTAATTTTACAATTCTTGCTGCAAGGTAATCGTCTTTGAGAGTATCGCTTACACGGCGGATTTTGTAAGAAAACTCTTTTCCGCTGAATTCATCCGGAATATATTCTTTTTCTTCGAGCCTGTAGCGGGAAATTGTCATTAGTTTTTTGTATTTTGTTTTCCAGCCGCGCGGAAGTATGTCTGCAAGGGCTGATAATTCTTTTAAAATCGGTTTTTGTTCCTTTAACAGTTCTTTATTTGCTTCAGGATAGAGTCTTTTTATGGCTTCTGACAGTCTTATATTAGGTGAATCAAATGCCATTATTGTAATTTTTTTCAAAGCTTCTTTTTCTGTCGGATGAAGATATTCAAGATAGGCGAGCATTTCCTGTGCAAAATTCTTTATGGGCCCTGAAAACACTCCGTTGCTCTTTAGCCGGCCGATAACTTTACCCCCTAACATCGGTCTGCCGCAATATATACAGTGGACCGGTCTATAATTAACAAGATTCCGGAAATCTCCTGCTGATTTTATTCCGGTAAAAGCAGGAACATTTTTGATAAAAACATCTCCCGAAGTTGCTGCGTTATTTACAGGCAGCCTGTAAGCCGCATAATCATTACGATTATACTCAATTTTGCTTTGCGCAGTATTCTTAAATATATTGAATCCTGTTATCCCTAAAACTTTCATATACATATAACTCCTATAATAAAAAATTTTGCCGGTATATTAAGAAACATTACCGGCAAACTCAAATTTTAACCCATAGGCGGCGGCTGAATATAGAGCGGAAGCAATTCTCCCCAGTTGCCTGATGAATTTTTGATTTTTTCTTCACCAAGCGCCGCAAGTATTTCGCCGAGCGGATAATTCCCCTGCTGATAAGATTTTCCGCCAAGGAGCGGCTGTAATTTGTCATCCGTTATAACTTCATATTTACCGGACTTTGCCAGTTTTTCAACCTCATCAAGCTCAACGGCTCCTTTTATTTCATTATCAACCCGTAAATATGCTTTATTTTTCCGTGCATCCAGTGCTACCAGCGGATTTTTTTCAGCAAGTTTTGATAATATTTCAAGTGATGATACCCCTATTGTTTTGCAGTTTAGCTGTTGAGCCAGAACACGCGCAACAGTCGTGCAGGCTCTTATTCCCGTAAAACTTCCGGGGCCGATATTTATTGCTATTAAATCTATATCAGCAGGCATGATATTATTTTTGCTCAATATTTCCTGTAATGTTGATATTAAAAAGGCAGAATGATATTTTGTACCTGAATTTTCAACAACTTCTGAGGCTAAAATTTGGTCGTCCTGTTTTAAAACCACATACATTTTGTCTAAACATGTATCAAATGCTAAAATAATCAATTTTTTAACCCTTCTTCTATTTTTTTTGATTTTGCGCCGACGCCTTCAAATTCATATATTCTGGAATCGTCATCAGAATATGTTACATTAATTTTCAGGTGGTCAAAAGGTATTTCATCCTGCGAAAATTCAGCCCATTCAACAAAAGTTAACTGACGGCCTTCTGAATATTCGCGTAATTCATCCAAAATTGTACTAACACCTTCATTTTCAAGCCTGTATAGATCAAAATGATAAACAGGCAGTTTGCCGCTGTGATATTCATTTAAAATCACAAAACTCGGGCTTGTGACTTTTTCTTTAACGTCTAATGCATCAGCCGCAAGCTTTACAAACGCGGTTTTTCCGGCGCCTATTTCTCCGTAAAGGCTTACGAAGCAGCCGTTGTCTATGAGTTTGGCAAACCTTTGCGCAAGAATTTTTGTGTCATCTAATGTTTTACATGTTATTTTGTATGTCATAAATCACTACCTTGTTTCGTCCGCCGGTTTTGGCTTCATACAGCGCCTTATCGGCTTTTTGGATTAATTCGGTTTCGTCTTCTCCGGATTGGAGCTGGTGGACGCCTGAACTAATTGTAACACTAATATATTTTTCAGGAGAATCAGGTACAACTTTAGATATATCAATATGTTTTAACTCAACAGCCATCCTGAGTCTTTCTGCTACCATCTGCGCGTCTGAAAGTGTTGTGTAAGGCAGAAGGATAGTAAATTCTTCCCCGCCGTAGCGCCCTGCAATATCGTAGTCACGAAGCTGGGATTTGATAATATGTGCAACTGTTTTCAATACTATATCCCCGACCGCGTGCCCGTATGTATCGTTTACCTTTTTGAAAAAATCAATATCGATCATTATAGCACACAGCGGTTTGTTTTTACGGTTTGCTCCGGAGACCTCCTGTCTTGTTCGTTCTTCAAGCTGGCGTCTGTTATAAAAACCTGTAAGAGCATCAAGTGTTGCGTGTTTAAGGATTTCTGCATAGACGTTAGCCCTGTCTATTGTTGTAGCAGCCTGATTGGTAAGCTGTTCTATATATTCAACCTCTTTTTCATTAAGCCGGCCATCCGTACTTTTGGCTACAACGCAGCCAATTAATTTGCCTTCTGTCACAAGAGGGAAAAGTCCGATTTTTTTGTCTGCTGTCATTACGCAGTCAGAATTAGGCGTCAAAACACTTAATAACCCGAATATTTTTTCATCTTTGCAGGCTCCAGGCCAAACAAGTTTGTAAGTCCCGTTTTCTGCACGAATGAATATATATATAAGATGATTTGAAACAAATTTATCAATCATTTCTCCGATAAGCGGGATGATGTAGTTAAGTTCATACTGGGTTTCTATAATTTTTGCAATATTTTTCATTGAATCGTGAAAATCAATATTTTTCTGCATTTTTTCTGACAGAATTACATTTTGAATTTTCAAAGAGATTATGTATATTGCTAAATCAAGAAAATTAATTAAATTTTCAGTATCAATAAACCCGACATCCATTTTTAACATGCCGATAAGTTTTGAGCCTCTATGCAGCCCGTAATACAGAAAATTATTTTCTTCAATGTAATTTTTATAACACAATGTTTCAAAATAGCTGTATAGTTGTCCTGTTGTGGATTTATCGCATATTTCCTCTATATAAAGCCAATTTTTGGCAAAATCACGCAAACTTCTTGTTGTATCGTCAAACACGTAAATATCCAGCGAAGAAATACCGAAATTCTGTTCAAAATATTCTAACAATACATTTACAATATCCTTTGCATTAAAAGTATTGCTGAGTACCTGTGATAATTGTTTAATATTGTCTAACATTATGCCTCAAGTTTTTGTAAGATTTCATCAGAAATATCAAAGTTTGCGTAGACATTTTGAACATCGTCATGTTCTTCAAGTTTGTCCAGAAGTTTCATTATTTGTGACGCTGTATTTTCATCGGTAACTTCTACCGTATTTTGCGGAATACGCGTTAGTTCAGCGGTTGTGCTTTTGAAACCTTCCTGTTCTAATCCTTCAACTACTTTCTGGAAGTTTTCAACAGAGGTTAATACTTTGTATTCTTCATCTTCTTCAATAATATCGTCAGCATCAAGGTTAATAGCTGCTTCAAAGAGTTTTTCATAGTCAACGGATTTGTCAAAAGATATTGCACCTTTTTGATCAAACATCCAGCCGACACAGCCGGTTGCGCCTAAACTTCCGTTATATTTTGTGAAGTAACTTCTTATATCGCCTGCCGTACGGTTTCTGTTGTCAGTCATAGCTTCTACAACAACCGCAACTCCGCCTGCTGCATAACCTTCATAAATCAATTCTTCGTAATTTTCACTTGCGCCTGAGCCTGCTCCTTTTTCTATTGCACGTTTAATATTATCATTCGGGAGTCCTGCAGCTTTAGCTTTTTCTATTGCTGTTCTCAGTCTGAAATTACCGGCAGGATCAGGCCCGCCCAGTCGTGCTGCAACAATTAATTCTCTTGAATATTTCTGAAATACAACTGCTCGTTGTGAATCTACTTTAGCTTTTTTATGTTTAATGGTTGACCACTTTGAGTGTCCTGACATGTTTTTCTCCTTATTAATCTGCTGTTCTGATATTAGTATAACATGAAAAGATGCTTTTAATTGAAAAATTTAGTTTTTATGCTGTATATGAGAAAAACCTTCACAATAATAAGTTTTTGTGAAGGTTTTTAAAATTATATTTTACAGCTGTTTATTGAATTTCTGCCAATTCTCTTGCTCTTGCGGTTGCAAGGATTGTCTGTGCTGTTTTCAGATTTGTATAATTCTGAACAGCCTGTTTATTTCGAACAGAAGAATGATTCAATGAGTGTATTATAGTGCCGATACCGATTGTAATCGGAGCAGCAGCCAATCCGATTGCACCAACAGCTTTAAGAGCCGGATGTATTTTTGCGGTCATATTTGCATAATGTTTTACTGCACCTTTTACAAGCTTGTTATCATTGAATTTAACAACACCTTTTGCAACTTTGTTCCAGAATTTTGTACTGTCTTTGTTGATAAGCTTTTCGCCGAGTTTATTTATGCCTTTTTGTGCCGCATAATTAAGACCTACAGCTGAGGCAAATGAAGCAGCCAGTGCCGTATAAGGCTGTTCTTTTACAAAGCGTCTGAATTTTTGTGATTTTTCTTCTAACTTATCCGTACCTGCGATTACTCCGCCTGCTATAGCCATTGCGCCGGCCCAGATTGCGAATGTTTTGCCGCCTGCAAGAGCACGTGCTGCCGGACTTGATACGATTTTACCGGTAAATAGTTTTACATCATTACCGCGGCTCAGAATAGCATCTCGTGCCGCTGCTATTACAGGTAGTGACAAAATCGCTATTTTATTGATTTTATTATGTTTTTCTTCATTAGTCTGTAAGCATGCCTGATAATATGCCGCACGTCTTAAATCATTATCACTTAAAGCTATTGCAGCATCTATGTTTGCACGCCGCTTGCTGCCTGCTTCTTTTGTATTGCCGCTGAATGACTGATTATTTATTGCCTGTACCTGCATACACATACCTTCTTTCGTATATATAATTGTACTATATTTAAACACAAAAGTAAATTTTTTTGCTATAATTGTAGTTTTAATTTCATAAATATTTACAATTCAATTACTTTTTACATATAATAGAGAAATGAAGAAGTTTTACATTCACACCATGGGCTGTAAATCCAACCAGTTCGAAAGTGATATTATTAAAGAAAATTTAATTAAAAACGGATTGCAGGAAGCTGAAAATATTGAAACTTCCGATATTTTTGTACTTAATTCCTGCACAGTTACGCATAAAAGTGATAATGAAGCTTTTTATCTTTTACGGAATGCAAAACATAAAAAGCCTGATATAATAAATATTTTAACCGGCTGTGTCGCTCAGATAGAAAAAAACAGATTATCAGAAAATGATTTTATTGATTATATAATCGGAAATGATGAAAAACTTAATCTGTATGAAATTTTACAGCAAATTATTGACGCAAAAGTAAATTGTGCTGTCTCAGATATAATGTTATTGACTCAATTTCATAATACGCCCCTTGAAGACACCTTTAAAACCCGTGCAAGTGTAAAAATTCAAGACGGCTGTGACAACAGATGTTCATATTGTATAATCCCCTTTGCACGCGGTAAAAGCAGAAGTGCAGACACAGGATTTATAATTGAGCAAATAAATAATCTTGCCTCTCACGGATTTAAAGAAGTCGTTCTCACAGGTATTCATATAGGATTATGGGGTAAAGATTTAGGACTTGAACTTATTGATTTACTAAGAGAAATTGAAAACAAAACAACCATTGCGCGATACAGATTAGGCTCTCTTAATCCGCTTGAAATTACGGATGACTTGCTCGAATTTTTAGTACAATCAAAAAAGTTTTGTCCGCATTTTCATCTTTCTCTCCAATCTGCCTGCAATAAAACTCTAAAATCAATGAACAGATTTTATACTGTTGAAAAATATCTTGCGCAAATAGATAAAATCAATGCAATGTTTGACCTTCCGTTTTTAGGCAGCGACATAATAACCGGATATGCAGGAGAAACTGACGAAGATTTTGAAATTACGCGCCAAAACCTTGAAAAATCCGGATTGTCTCAGATACATACTTTCCCTTATTCTGTGAGGGAAGGTACTGTTGGCGCCTCTGCATCCGGTCAGGTTGATGAAAAGGAAAAAGAGCGCCGCGCTTCGGTTGTCAAAAAAATTTCTGCCCGTAAACTCTCAGAATTTATAAATAAGAATGTCGGCACAGTCCGTGAAATATTGATTGAAAAACATCCGAACAAAAACGGTTTTATGAAAGGGATGACGCGTAACTATCTTACCGTTATAACTGACAGTAAAGAGCTTTCTCTTGCTAATACGCTAAGACAGGCAAAAATCTTAAGCTACGAAAACGGGCATATCTATTGTGAAATTTTGTAAAATTCAGTAACCGGTCTGTCAATTTATTTTTTGTATTGACTTAATTTCTGTATGATAAATATTAACACTAATCCCGTTCAAACAATAAATTACAAGCCGTCAAAGCCGGTAAACTTTTGCGGTGAAACTTGCATAGAAAAATTAGGGAAAGATGTTTTTGTAGGACTTCGCAAAGAGTTAATACAGGAAACATCTTTTTTTAGAGAACCTGAAACATTTGAATTTATAAAAAAATATATACAGCGTATGTTCTCCGCTAAACCGGAAATAAATATTTTAGACGGAGCCTGCTCTAAAGGGTATGAAACTTATACGCTTGCTATGATGACTGATGATTGCGGGCAAAAAATTAATATAACAGGATTTGATATAGGTAATAATATAATTAAAGAAGCCAGAAAAGGTGTTTTTATAATCAAAGAAATAGCTGGCGATCCTAACAACTGTGTTCTTATCGATATGCATACGGCGGCAAATAACGATACTTATCTTGCTTTTCCTACAAAAGCTCCGCTATCAGCAAAAGAGATAGAATATAAAAATTTGTTTAATAAATTTTTTACAGAAATTCCATATAAAAAGCCAAAGCAGACTTTTTGGGAATGGATGGTTGACCTTGCATTGAAAAAATACAATCCGCACATTGCAATTAAGTCATATCAAATCAATCCTGATAAAGCAGATAAATGTAAGTTTATTCAAGGGGATATAATGAAGCTTGATCAACTCGTTCAGCCGCATAAGACAGATGTCCTTTTATTTAGGAATGCACTTTATCACTTAACAACAGCTGAAAATGATGTTTCTTATCGCGCTCCTCTACCTCAAAAAAGACTTATACCAACTATAAATCAATTCGTCGAACAGGTTGATAAAGCAATAAGTGATAATGGATTGTTTGTTATCGGTAGTCATGAAAGTGATCATTCAAAAGAAGTGGGCTCAATTCTTTATAAAAATTTAAAGGAAAGAGGTTTTGAACCTGTATATTATGAAACAAAAGTTCCTGCAATATGGAAAAAGTACTAAAAAAGCTCCCTTATGGGAGCTTTTTTAAATTTGTTTTACCGTCTGCTGTTTAGTTTAGCAAGTAATTTCAAAAGTTCAATATATAACCATACAACAGTTACCATTAACCCGAATGCGCCATACCATTCATACTGTTTTTCCAGCATAGCTTGTGACCCGCGTTCAATAAAATCAAAATCTAAGATTAGATTGAGTGCCGCAATTGCAACAACAAACAGGCTGAATAAAATACCTAAATTGCTTGATGTGAAAATTTGCGGAATACCGCGTCCGAAAAATGACGCAATAATCTGAATCAAATAAATTACAGCAATTGACATGGTTGAAATAAGTATTACGGATCTAAACTTTTCAGTTGCTCTGATAAGCCCTGTTCTGTAAAGCGCAAGCATAGAGAAAACAGCCGCAAATGTCGCTGTTACTGCCTGAAAAACAATTCCTGAATATGAAGCTTCAAACATAGCAGAAATACCGCCGACAAAAAAACCTTCACAAATTGCATAAAGCGGTGTGAGAACATGCATGGCCTTTCTTGTAAAAATGATAACCAATGCAAGAATAAATCCGGCAATAGCCCCTCCTACAGCCAGCATGCCTGCCATATCAGTATAGCCTGATGCCATCAAAAACCATGTGTAAGCAGCCGCAACCAGCAGTATACCAAACAAAATAAACGACTTTGAAATAGAACCGTTAATCGACATTGGTTCACCCTGAAGAACGCGTTCGTTCTCCAAAAACTTTTCATTTAATACAGGATTTGACATAAATTTCTCCTTCCTTTACCATATTTATAGTATAAGCTATATATTATCATATTTTCAAATATCTTAATTATTTATTAACAAGGATTAACAAATGAAACTTAACAATTTTAGAAAATTCATAAAAAATTTTGCGTCCCGCCGGTATTTAAAACTGGGCATATTCTTCGTAATGTCGCTGATAGCCGGTTGTTTTGAATTTGTAGGTATTGCATTGATATACCCGTTCATAATGATGATTATAAGTCCTGAAATTGTTACAAATTCGTTATACTATCGTAAATATGTGGAAATTACGCATATTGATAATGTTACATTTACGGCATTTTTAATAGGATTTTCTGTACTTGCGATTTTTATTATGAAAAACATATATATTATTTTTAACACTTATGTGCAGAGCAAATTTGTGTCTAACTGGAAAAAAGACATGACAAAATTATTTATGGAATATTTTATTTATGCGCCATACAAGGACACAATGCATGTTTCGCGTGCGGATAAGATGTATATATTAACCACACTAATAGCACAATCAATTGACGGATTTGTCATGCGCGCCTTAAACCTTGTAACCAATATTATAATTATATCTATGATTATTTTGCTGTTATTTTTCAAATTCCCTATTGCCGCGACAACGACTATAATATTTGTGGTTACAAGTATGAGCATCCAGAATAAGTATTTCAAAAATAAAATAGGCCGGCTTGCGAAGGTAATCAGTGAGAAATCACAAACATACAATAAAACAGTAATGGAAATTATATATAATTTAAAAGAGTTTAAAATATTATCTTCTGAAAATTCGTTTTATGACAACTATGTAAAGCAGGAAGCAGAATTGCGCAAACTACAGATAACGAATGGTTTTTATGCATCAATACCTCCTTATATTATTGAAATATTAATAGTAATGTCATTGCTTATTTTAGGAGCCATTATATCAGTGAACAGTATGAGTAATAATTCAGCACTGGTAGCTTCTTATGCGATAATTGCGGCAGCGATATTCAGAATAGCACCGGCTCTGAACAGAATACAGACCTCAATAATAAATATTAATGCATCAAGGGATTACATACGCAGGATTAATGAATATTATGATAAATTTGATCTGGGCAAATTCAAGCCGCTGCATGCCGATAATGAAAAACGTCTTACATTCAATGATAGAATAGAATTAAGGAATATAAATTTTGAATATACGGAAGGCAAACCAGTTATAAAGAATTTATCTTTGACAATAGAGAAGGGGGATTTTATAGGCATAATCGGGTTATCAGGAGCGGGAAAGAGTACTCTTGCTGATATAATAATGGGATTACTGCCGCTGGATTCAGGCGAAATACTTCTTGACGGAATGAAGTTAACAGCAAAGAATTTTCCATATTTCAGACATATTATTGGATATGTGCCGCAACAGGTTAATGTTTTGGATAAATCTTTCAGGGAGAACATAGCGTGGGGAGTATCATCGGATGATATCGAGGATGAAAAGGTAAGACATGTACTGGAGGCAGCGCAGCTATACGGAATAATTTCCGGCTATGATGACGGGATATATGCCAAACCGCTTGTAGATTCAACGGGACTGTCACAGGGGCAGAAACAGCGTCTGGCAATAGCGCGGGCGCTGTATAGGGATCCTGATATTTTAATATTAGACGAAGCTACGGCATCACTTGATGTTCAGATAGAAAGTGAAATAACAGAGATGTTGTGTAAGTTAAAAAATAAAAAGACGATAATAGCAATAGCTCATAGACTATCGACCTTAAAGGCGTGTAATAAACTTGTATATATGAAGGATGGCCAGATAGTTGATATAGGTACATTTGAGGAGCTATCCCAAAGACATGCGGATTTTGACAATCTTGTCAAATTATCATCATTAACAGCATAGAGTATGTGGAAAAAAGAGGGGAAAAAATTTTTTTTCGAAAAAAATGTTAAAAGGGTATTTACAAATAATTTTTTTCATATTAATATAAGAAGGTAAACATTCCTCAGTAGCTCAATGGCGGAGCAACCGGCTGTTAACCGGTAGGTTGTTGGTTCGAGTCCAACCTGGGGAGTTTTTACAAAGAAAGGGACTGGCTAAAGCCAGTCCCTTTCTTTGTATGCATTTTTTAGGATAGGTGCCATTGAACAGACATTGTCGGAATTTGATTTTTTTGAACCAATAGGGCTGTGTTTCAAATATATCTTGATTTTTT
>CALVEB010000018.1 GCA_944326465.1 Candidatus Gastranaerophilales bacterium
GATTTGTGGACGGAGCGCGAGCCGTACACTATTCCGCTAAAAACAGGCAACGCATAAATCTTGCGTTGCCTGTTTTTTATTATCTTCTTCTGAACGGATTTCTCCATTTTATGTGATGTTTTTTGGCTGGTTTATTGTGTTTTCTCTGGAAAAATTTTGTATTTTTCTTATGTTTTGGTTTCGGTTTGACATTTGATTTATGCCTGTGGAATTGAAATTTTTTATGCTGCTGCTCTTTTTTAAGCTTTTTATGTTTTGTTTTTTTGTGTTTTTTAACTTTTTGCGGCCCGTGTGAATGCGGTTTAAACATTCTGTGCTGCGCACTGCGTCCATTATCTCTATGATGCGGAGCAGCCAGACAGTCTGCACTTAATCCCATGCTTAGAAAGACCATACCGGCCAGTAATAATGATAACAGTTTTTTCTTCATACATTAACCTCTCTTTTTCCCTGATTAAAACTCCCCATATCATTATAACGAAATATAAAAATAAATGTTTATTTTATACTCCAAAAACATTACATAACGTAACAAATTGGTAATGTTAGCTTTTTTTAGTTTAAAATATCCCAACAGGTTTATAAACTTAAAACTTACGGATATAAATATATTAAATTAATGTGAAAATACCCATAATTAAATAGGATAAGTCTCCAATTTATTTTATAAATATTAAAAATTATAATATTTAGACATTAAATTTGTATTTTTTTTGCATTTTTTATGTATAATATTTATGAAAGGATAATAATATGTTAATTGAATTTAGTGTTAAAAATTTTAAATCAATTAAAAATAAGGTGACTTTAACGATGCAAGCTTCTGCGGATAATACTATTTCTAAGAATATTGCTAAAATTAAACTTCCTCAAATCGATGGCAAAAAAACATTATATCGCATTCTTAAAACTTCTGTTATATATGGTGCAAATGCATCCGGAAAATCAAATTTATTTAAAGCCATGGACACAATTCGACAAATAATTATAAGTTCTAATTTTTATCATCCTAATCAGGAAATTCCAATTGATAATTTTAGATTAGATATGAAATGTATTAGCCAACCGACGGAATTTCATTTTATATTTGTTCAAAATAATATAAAGTATGCTTATCAAGTAATGTTGACGAAAAAGAAAATTTTAGAAGAAAACTTGTATTATTGGCCCAATGGTCGTCAGGTAAAAATATTTGAACGTAATGAGAACAATATAAATTTTGGAAATTTTAATAAAACAAAAAATAAGGAGACACAACTAAGAAATAAAATATACGCAGAAGATACAGCAGAAAATATTTTATTTTTATCAATGGCGAATAAAGTTAATATACAACCGGTAAAAGATGCCTTTAATTGGTTTGCAACAAAACTTATTTTTATGGACAGGATAATTGGAATAGGGTCTGATACTACAAGAATGTTGGTTGAGAAGGTTATAAGTAATCAAAATGTATTAAATTATTTACGTATAGCTGACCCGCAGATTGCAGATTTTATACTTATTGAGAATGATGCAGACTTAGATGAAAATCACCCTATGAATGCTTTTATAAGAACAGTTATTTTACCGGAAATTGCACGGAAAGAAAATATTAAAATCGAAAGTATCGGTAAAATTGTTGGCAAAGCATATAACGAAAAAACCCGAAGAGTTGGAATTGGAGAAAATGGTGAAAAAGTTTTAGTTGACTTTGATATTTCTGACGAATCTGATGGTACACAACGATATTACGGTCTGATTGGTCCAATAATATCTAGTTTAAAAAAGGATTGTACAATTTTGTTTGACGAATTAGAATTACGTCTACATCCTTTGCTTTCCAAAGGGATTATTGAATTATTTACATCCGAAGCAAATTTGAAAAATGCGCAATTAATAATTACATCTCATAATGTTAATCTAATTGATTCAAAAGGATTATTTAGAAGAGATCAAATATGGTTTACTGAAAAAAATCAATCTAGTGAGACAGAATTATATTCTCTTGATGACATTATAGGTGTTCGTAATTCAATGATTAGGTCTAAAAATTATTTGAAGGGAAAATTTGGTGCAATTCCCGATTTAAACTGGGAGCATGTGCATGAATAGACACATTGAAGAAATCCGACGTGGAAGAAATTTACGTTCAATTAAAAAAAATGTATACATTTCTTGTGAAGGTAAAACAGAGAAGGCATATTTAGTTGGGCTTAAAAAACAATTCTCTCAAAAAGTTAATATAAAAATAAGTTATACTAACAAAACTAACGCTAAAGATATTGTTAAAAATTTAAAAAGCAAATTCAAATCTGAATATGAAAAAGATGATTTAAGATACTGTATATTTGATTGCGATGAAAATTCTTCACAAGATTTACTTGTTGCAAAAGAGTTAGCAACACGAGAAAATGCAAAGATAATTTTTTCGAATCCTTGTTTTGAAATATGGCTTTTATGGCATTTTGAGAATAATTTTTCTTATCAAAATTCTAGAGATAAGTTAAAGAAATTGATAGAAAATTATATAAGACCTGCCTATTGGACATTAAACAATAACCCTAATTTATATGAACTTATAAAAGAACATCTTAAAACTGCTCAAATGAATTATTATCAACGAAAAGAGCAATTAGAACGTGAAAATATTAATTGGTACTCACGAGAAAGTAATCCATTTTCTAATTTAGATGATTTGTACAGTGATTTAGCAGCCTTATAAATTATTATATCATTTTAAACTGAAAAATATTTAATAAACCTATAATATATTACTCAATCAACTACATTAGGGGGCAATTCATATCATGTAACTTTATTGGGAAATAAAGGATTCAGTGAATGTACAAAGCCTTCCTTAAATCTTTTTAAAAGCCAGTTTGTATAATATTGTACGGTATCTGTTCTTGAGCCTGTATTTAATATTTTATATAAAACAAGACTAAGAAAAAACTATAAATTCCAGATTCAACTTATTTATGCCTAAAAGGCATAATTCGTAATACAATATAAGTATTTGCTATTTTTAGAAAAATAATAAATAATAATATAGAAAGGGTTTGTATGAATTTGAAAAACGATGAGGACATATTACAAAATCTGAAAGATGCTGACTGTTCCGGTGAATTCATAGAAGAATTTTTTAAGTTAAAAAAATACGGGCATAGTAAACTGCTTGTACAATTACTTTTTAAGCATAAGAATTATCTTCTTGAAAATCTTCACAAGGCGCAAAGGAAAATAGATTGTCTTGATTATTTGATTTTTCAAATAAATCGCAGTATTGCATCCTGATTATAATATTTCAACACAACGGAGGTATATATGTTAAAAAAACTATTATTATTTGTAATAACATTTGTATTAATTATAGGAGGAACAAGTATGAGTATTGCAAAAAACAATGATTGGGACAAAACATTTGCTAAAAGTGATAATGTAGATGTTCAAAAAGTAAGTTTTAAAAACAGATATGGTATAACTCTTGTTGGAGATTTATACACGCCGAAAAATAAACCGTCAGGGAAAATGGCTGCGATAGCCGTGGCCGGCCCTTTTGGTGCGGTTAAAGAACAGGCCTCAGGTTTGTATGCTCAAACTATGGCAGAAAGAGGATTTATAACACTGGCGTTTGATCCGTCATACACAGGTGAAAGTTCAGGAGAACCGAGAAATGTATCATCTCCTGAGATTAACACGGAGGATTTTTCTGCTGCAGTTGATTATTTAAGTAACAGAGAAGATGTAGATCCGGAAAAAATCGGAATTATCGGTATTTGCGGATTTGGCGGTTTCGGGTTGAATGCAGCGGCTATTGATACAAGGATTAAAGGAACTGTTACGATTACTATGTATGATATGACAAGAGTCACTGCAAACGGATACTTTGATGCAATGGATGAAAATGCACGCTATGAATTAAAAGAATCACTTAATAAACAGAGAACCGAAGATTTTAAAAACGGAACTTATGCAAAAGCAGCAGGTTTACCTGAAAAATTGACAGGTGAAGAACCGCAGTTTGTCAAAGATTACTATGGATATTACAAAACTTCCCGCGGTTTCCATGAACGTTCAATTAACTCTAACGGAAACTGGAATACAACAGCTTCTCTGGCGCTAATCAATATGCCTATTTTGGCTTACAGCAATGAAATCAGAAATGCAGTATTGATAATTCACGGTGAAAAAGCTCACAGCAGATATTTTTCAGAAGACGCTTTCAAAAAACTTAAAGGCGGCAATAAAGAACTTTTGATTGTTCAAGGCGCTAACCACGTTGATTTGTACGACAATCTTGAAAAAATTCCGTTTGATAAAATCGAACAATTTTTTACAACTTACCTCAAGGAGAATAAATAATGAAAAAATTACTATTGATATTATTTGCGATTATAATAACAGGAGGTATAACTATGGCAAAAGAATTAGAACAACCATTTGCAAAAGGTGAGATTAATCCATATAGCAAATTTTTTACCGGAACAACACATCTTCAAAGGCTTGTAGAACGGGATGATATCTGGAATTCGTCCATTGCAAATGTGACATTTGATGCGGGGGCAAGGACAAACTGGCACAAACATTCAGGAGGTCAGATACTACTTGTAACAGCAGGAGAGGGGCGATATCAGGAAAAAGATAAAGAAATACAAATTCTTAAAGCCGGCGATGTGGTGAAAATTCCGCCAAATGTTGAACACTGGCACGGGGCAGCACCGGACAGCGAATTTGCACATATTTCAATAGAGCCGAATATTCCTGATAATGAAACGATCTGGCTTGAGCCTGTTACAGACGAACAATATAAATAGGAGTGCAGGTTATGTTTAAAAAGATATTATCTTTACTTATTGTATTTATAATGGCTCAAAACTTTATTTGGGCACAGTTGATTAGTAATGAGGATAAAACGATGACAAGAACAGATATTTGTAAAGAGAACTATAAAACACTTTTTGGCGGTGAAGCTTTGAGTCCTGCTGGTGACGATCCTGAAATGATGGCCATTTTGCAGAAATATATTTTTGGCGAAGTTTTTACGGTTGGCGAACTTGATATTAAAACGCGGGAAATGATAACTGTTACTTCACTTGCTGTTCAACAGACGTTACCGCAGCTAAAAGCGCATATCAACGGGGCATTGAATGCAGGAGTTACTCCGGTTGAATTGAGAGAGGCTATTTATCAGCTTGCGCCGTTTATCGGTTTCCCTAAGACTTTGAATGCTCTGGGTGTATTAAACGAAGTGTTTAAAGAAAGAGGGGTTGCCACTCCTCTGAAATCAACGGCAACGGTTAAGGAAGAAGAGCGCTATGAAAAAGGTTTGGCAATTCAAAATCCTCTATATGGCGATGAAATAAAAGTTTCAATGGAGGGCTTGCCTGACAATATGGGAGCAGATGTTGCAAGATTTCTAACAGAAGTCTGCTTTGGCGATTTTTATACACGAGAAGGGCTGGATTTGAAAACAAGAGAACTTTTAATGTTGAGTGCACTTGTCACAACAGGCAATACAGAAACATTAAAGAGCCATATTAAAGGGAATTTGAAAGCCGGAAATACAAAGGAAACAATAACAGCGGCAATAATACAGTGTTTGCCTTACGTGGGTTTCCCGAACACACTTGCTTCTCTCAGGGCAATGAAGACAGTCTTTGCTGAAGAATAGCTAACTTTTATAAAATATTTTTTCATCTACAACAACAAAACCGACAAAAATTGTCGGTTTTGTAATTTTTTTATTAATTATTTAATATAATTTTTCTTCTTTTCATCACTAACAGCAAAATTAGACTAAGAAACAGTATTCCGCCTGCAATTGTGCCGCCTATTGCAAGATAATTTAATAAAATAAATTCTACATAAATATCATTATTTTGAGTATAATCTATAGGCCAGCATAATTCACGATCTCCATTTACAATTTTTGCATTATGCGATTTAGGTTTACAAGGCAATTTGACCGTAATCTTTGATTTATATATGTCGTTGATATTAACATTCGTTGCTGTATTAGGATCTACTTCTTTTTTAAAACCTTCTACATAGCCTGCAAGTCTGTATTTATCATAGAAAAAATGTTTTTCTGCTGTTAGAAGTCTTTCTCCTGCTGGTTTCAATATTCTTACTATATCTTTAAGGTCATTATTTAATAAGTCCGGAACAGTTGTTATATACTTTGCTCCAACCATTTTATCTTCTGTTATTTTTACTTTTTCTGTTCTCGTATTTTCATTATCAACCGGTTTCAGGTCCTCAAAAGTAGTGTCAATTTTTTCGTAAGTCCCGAGTTCCTGATTTATAAGAAAGTCATTTTCGACAACCGCATTCCCTTTGTTGTCAAACGTGATAGTTGTATCTGTTTTTACGCAGCCTGTCGTAAATATCATTGTCAAAAAGAGCATCAGGAAAAGTTTTTTCATACATAGATCTCCGTTTTTTATACAATATAGCATACGTGTTAGAATACTGCAATAATTTACGGAATATTAATCCGGTTGTCATATCCGGATTTTTTATGGTATAGTTATTTGCAGCCGGAGTTTTGGCTAAAGGACGGGATTTGTGGAAAAGAATACTTTTTCTGACGCAGATAATAGAAAAAAGGTTTTGATAATTAAATTGTCATCTCTCGGGGATGTTATATTTAATGTGCCTCTTGCCAATGTTTTGAAACAAAACGGATATGAGGTTTCATGGCTTGTCGGAGAAAAAGGATTTGATATTGTTAACGACAACCCGTGTGTAGATAAAATATTTTTTGCCCCGATTGAAAAGTGGAAAAAATCCAAAAATATTTTCAAAAATCTTAAAGAAGCTTGTGAACTTTTGCGACAATTGCGCCGTGAAAATTTTGACATTTGTCTTGACACCCAAATGCGTCTGAAAAGTTTGTTTTTTACAAGATTTTGTAATGCAAAAAGACGGATTATATCAAAAGACGCAAAAGAATTTTCAAAATTCGGCGCAAATGAAATAATCCCTTCTATAAGAGATGAAAACAACAGTATTGTAAAAAATTATCTTAAATATGCGCAGTATCTCGGACTTGATGTTGATAATATAACAGTTACATTGCCTCAAGCTTCAAAGGAAGTTATACAGAAAGTTGATGAACTTTTGCAAGATGTTGACCGCACAAAGCCGCTTGTTGTTATTGCCCCTGCAACAACATGGATTGGAAAACACTGGGATAAGAATAACTGGAAAGTTTTGATATCAGAGCTTGAAAAAGAATACACTCTTATTTTTACCGGAACTAAAAACGATAATGACCTGATAAACTACATTGGCGGGGATAAACATTTAAATATTGCCGGCAAAACCTCTTTGAAAGAATTGATAGAAGTTTTAAGACGTGCGGATATGGTAATTTCACTTGACAGCGGGACAACGCATCTTGCCTGGGCAACACAGAACCCGAAAATTGTTTCTATATATTGCTGCACTCCCAAAAATCTGTACGCTCCTGTGGGTGACAGCAATAAGTATGCTGCGATTGCAAGTTCAATATGTGTTCCGTGCCACCACAAAAAATGCCGCGCGATTGAAAAATATGCCTGCACTGCATCTCCCGCGCCGGAAATTGTTCTGGAAAAAATACATAAATTATTTTCAGGAGAGAACAAATGAAAAATTTACAAAACATTCTAGCTAAAATCAAAGATGATTTTCACAATGACAGAAAAGAATATGCCCTTGGTACCCCCGAGGTATCTGTAATAATTCCTGTATACAATGTCGAAGATTATATTTATGACTGTTTGCATTCTGTTGTAAACCAAAGTTTTAAAAACATAGAAATTATAGTTGTAAATGACGGTACAAAAGATGACAGCGGAAAAATCGCAGATGAATTTGCAAAATACGACAGCCGCATAAAAATTGTTAATCAGAAAAATCAAGGCCTTTCGGCTGCGAGAAACACAGGCATGGATACGGCAAGCGGAAATTATATATGTTTTATTGATAGTGATGACTGGATTGAAACGAATTTTATAGAAAGCTTATACAATGCAATAAAAGAAGAAAATGCCGATATAGCCTGTGCCACAATTATCCGCAAACGTAAAAATTCTCAAAAGTATAGAGTACATTATACAGAAAAGAATGTTTATACAACTCTTGAAAATAAAATTAATGCCTGCCGCATACCTGTATGCTGCTATGTCTGGAATAAATTATACAGGTTTGACAAAATAAAGAAATTCAAATTTAAAACAGGTATTTATTACGAAGATGTTCAATGGACACCGGAAGTATTGAAACAAACTGATAAACTGGTTACTGTTCCTGATACGGCATATTATTACAGGGTGAACAAAAATTCTATTGTCAAAAAGATACCGTCACAAAAGAAACAGGATGATTCATACAATGCTAAAAAATATATTATCAAATTTTTTGACGAAAATCATCTGCCGCTTTCTAAAAAAGAGAGAACTATAACGAAATTTGTACATTATTTTTTGAACATACCTGTACTAAAAATCAAAGAATATGCTGATACACAAACCTTCTGGCTGTTAGGTCTTTTGCCGGTTTTCAAAAAACAAATTTAATTTTCACCAGACTTAACCTTAACAGCCTGAGCCTTTTTAATACGTATTAGCAATAACAGCGGGATTACCGCAAAGCATAATGCGCCGAATATTCTGAAAGAATCAATGAACGCCCAGAGAGTTGATTGTTTTACAAGCTGTCCGTACATAGAATACTGTGCCATATACTGCGCAAAACCGGCTTCTGTATATTGTGCAAGTGTTCCGGCTGTTGCCTGAATCCTTTCAATAAAATTAGGGTTTAACTCATGCAATTTACCAACCAGCATATATTGATGCACCTGCGCAAACCTTGTAAGCATAGTCGCAACCAGTGATGTCCCGACCGCACTTCCTATATTTTTTAACAGGTTTTGTAACCCTGTCGCATTTGTCATCTGTTCATTACGCAAGGTGTCAACCGATAAATTCATAATAGGAACCATAGACAACCCCATTCCCATTCCCATAAAGAAATTCGGTATTGCAATATTCATATTGGATATTTGTAAATTCAAAGAGCCAAACACCAGCGTTGCGCCTCCGATAAGCGACAATCCTATCATAACCATAAGTCTGTTATCCATACGGTTTGTCAGAACAGCTGTTAAGACCATTGCCGTCATACTTCCGAACCCTCTCGGCATCATAGTTGCCCCGCTTAAAAATGCAGTATATCCCATCATACTCTGCAAAAATTGCGGAAGTATTGCAAGTGATGCATATAATACCGCCTGAATAACAACCTGAATAATAGTTCCGGCTGAAAAATTTCTGTCCTTAAACACCGATAAATCAACTAAAGAATTTTTGTTTGTAAGTTGTGAATGGAAAAATAAAATACACGCAACAACCGAAACACCAAATGTCCATCTTATCCATGTTGCATTAAACCAATCGGCATTATTCCCTTTATCAAGAACAGTTTGCAGAGTAACAAGCCATATTGTCAGATAGAAAAAGCCACGCCCGTCGATTTTTACATTTTTTTGTTTCTTTGCATAAGGCGGATCCTCAAGAAGTTTATGACATAAAAGAGCAGCCGCACAGCCAAAAGGTACATTGATAAAGAATATCCACGGCCATGTCCAGTTATCCGTAATCCAGCCGCCTAAGACAGGCCCGATGATTGGTGCAAGAATTACCCCCATGCCAAATATTGACATTGCAAGCCCGCGTTTTTCTTTTGGAAAACTTTCAATCATAATCGCCTGTGATATCGGTAAGATGCCGCCGCCGCCAAAGCCTTGCAGAACTCTTGCAAAAATCATAAATTCAATGTTCTTTGCCATGCCGCAAAGCATTGAAGCTATAGTAAACATCATTATACTTATAATAAAAAAGTTCTTACGTCCGAAAACCTTACTAAAAAAGTCAACAGCAGGAATTACAATACCTGCAGCGATTAAGTAGCTTGTCAAAATCCACATGGATTCATCACGTGTGGCTGAAAAACTTCCTGCCATGTGTGGTAAGGCAACGTTTCCGATTGTGCCGTCAAGTACATAGATGAATACCGCAAGCATTACAGGTATTACCATTATCCACGGGTTTACACCCGGCGTCCATTCTTCTTGTTTTATATCTGTCATATTTTTCTCTTTATTTATATTCCGCTATCTAATTTAATTATATAAGCCTTTTACTGTCAAGTAAAAGGCTTATTAGAATTTATTAACTTATAAAATATTAACGTATTCTGACTTTTGGTACAACAGACATACCCGGAACTATATTGTATTCTTCAGGATCTATTTTTTCGGTGAATACAATCTTAACAGGTATTCTCTGAACAATTTTAACGAAAGATCCTACTGCGTTTTCAGGCGGGAACATACTTGATTTAGCCCCTGAACTTCTCTGGATACTGTCAACTTTACCCTTGAAAACTTTATCAGGATATGTGTCAATTTTAATTTGAACTTCCTGTCCCGGTTTCATGTGTCTTAACTGATTTTCTTTATAGTTTGCAACAACCCACACATCATCCGGTACAACGACAAATAAAGGGGTTCCGACTTGAACATACATACCTTTTTCTACACGTCTGTTTGAAACAGTTCCGTTTTGCGGAGCATAGATTTTGGTATAAGAAAGATTAAGTTCTGCCTGATCTTTCAATGCTTTCAACTCTTTTAAGTCAGCATCGGCAACTTTTGTTCCTTCTTTTGAAAACAATGCCTGTTCAGCAGTTGTCTGTTGCGCCTGAGCCGCATCATATTTAGCCTGCGCCGTATCAAGTGTCTGTTTTGAAACAGCCCCCTGTTCATAAAGATTTGTATATCTTTCCAAATCTTTTTTCGCAACTTCAATATTTGTATTTGCAGCAGTCAAATTAGCCTTTGCATTTGTTTGATTCAATAATGCTCTTTCATAACGAGCTTTTGCCTGTTCAACTTTGACAATATAATCAGCATCATCTATTTTTGCGACTAAATCGCCTTCGTGAACTCTCTGGTTATCAGTAATATACACATCCGTAATCTGGCCTGCAACACGAGGTGCTACCTGTACGGTTGTTGTTTCAACATAAGCATCATCGGTTGATT
Source organism: Candidatus Gastranaerophilales bacterium (assembly GCA_944326465.1). Classification (GTDB taxonomy): domain Bacteria; phylum Cyanobacteriota; class Vampirovibrionia; order Gastranaerophilales; family Gastranaerophilaceae; genus CALUVH01. The sequence goes on from CALVEB010000018.1 coordinate 11,075, forward strand.
GGAACATTAATGTTTCATGGATAAAATATCCGACACCTATCGCAACTAGGATTCCTAATCCTATAGCGAGATATCTTTTTTTAAGTTTTTTGTGTTCATGACTTTCGGTATGTTCAATATTTTCTGTTTTTTCTTCCATTTTTATTACCTCATATTCTCTATTTAACGGGGATTATATATTCATTTTTACAAACTCTTCTATAGAATTTTTAAATCTTCTTAGAGTTAATTGTAAAGCATCTATTTCTTCTTCGGAAAAAGACTTTGTAGTATTTGTAAAATGACTTTCTATTCTGTCACTTATTTCTTTCAATTTTTTCAAACCTTTTTCAGTTATACCCATTTTTTTGACAAGCCGGTTGTTTTTTGTATCAATAAACCTTGTGATAAGCCCCATTTCTTCAAGCGTATCAAGTATGCGACCGGTGTTCGCTCTGTCTTTAAGTATAAGTTTTGCAAGATCTCTCTGACATATTCCTGCATTACATGATATTGTATCAAGTACAGTATATTCGTCAAAGTTTAAACCCATATCTATTTTTTCAAATAACTGATTTGCAGACTTCTTCATCAGTCTTGCTGTCTGTTCTAAATCATAATATATACTGTCTGTAAAATGTTTTTGTTGTTTTTTTGCCATCTTTTCCAATTTGCTTTACAATTTTAACATATTGTTGTAAAAAAAATATGTTGCATTTACAACAATATTATGCTATCATACTAATAGATAAAAAGCAAGTAGTTTAAATAAGGAAAATAAAAATTGAAAAAGATAATCTCAATAGCACTGGTTGTAAGCATTTTAGGTATAAATAGCATACCTGCATTTGCCCTGAAAGAAGAAAACGCAGACAATAATGCTCCTCGTCAGTTCAAGAGCATGGTTAAGAAAAATAAACGGACTGGTGATGATTATAAATTTGCTTATGTAAATTTAGATTACTGGACAAAATTTAATGATGATATATTAAGCAGTTATATTCAGAAAGCTATTTTGAATAACTATGATTTAAAAATGGCAACACTTTCAACAGAAGAATACTACCAGCAGGTAAAATTACAATTTGCAAACCAATTACCTATGGTAGGGGTTGGATTTGCACCTAACTATGTAAAGATGCCAAATGTTTCTAGCGGTGACTGGATGTTTGCCATGCCGGGACTTGTAAGCTATGAGTTCGACATATTTCTCAAAAACCGCGACAAAACAAAGTCCGCAAAGAAGAATTACGAAGCATCAAAATATGATGAACGCGCTGCATACATTTCTGTTGCGGCAGCAGTTGGCACAACTTATTTGAACATTGTTCAACTTGATAAAATGATAGAATTGCAAAAAGAAATTGTAGCCGACAGAGAAGTCATTTATGACTTGATGCTTGCAAGTAACCGTGAAGGTCTTGTATCTACGGCAGATACCGTAAAAGCAAATAAAGCATTGGTCAACGGACAGACTGAACTTTTGGAATTAACAAAACAGAGAGATCAGCTGCTGCACCAGCTTGCTGTTTTAATCGGTGAAAGCCCTGAAAACGCAGTTAATTTAGAACGGGCAACACTTGATGACATTGCTTATGATCATGCAATACCTGAAAGTATTTCAACGGACATTATAGTTCAGCGTCCTGATTATATGAAAGCAGAGGCAATGGTTGAAAAAGCCGGTCTTGATGTCAGAATCGCCAAAAAAGAATTTTTACCGACAATAAATTTAAACGGATTGGCATTTTTTAACACATCAAATTTTGGCAGTTTATTTTCAACAAAAGGAATGTTATACGCATTAGGCGGCGGAGCACTGTTACCGTTATTCACAGGCGGAGCAAAGGTTGCAACACTAAGATTGCGTAAAAATACTTATGAAAGGATTTTGCAAAACTACTATAAAACCAATCTGACAGCAATGCAGGAGATAAACGATTCTCTTGTTGCAGCAAGATTGGATAAAGAAAAAATGGAACGCACATTGAAACAGGCTAATTTGGAACGTGCTGATTATAAATATAACGAAATGCGTTATAATCAGGGCACGATTTCAAAACTGGATTTAATCCAATATAGAGAAAACCTGTTATCAATAGATAAACTGGTTGCGAAACAAAAAGTTGAATGCATGGTCGATTATATCGGTCTGTATAAGGCAACCGGAACAAAGATATAAAGTATAATCATCACCTCTTTACTTTAAAAACTAAAGTGAAGCCCCGGCAATTTCTCCAGTTGCCGGTTTTTCTTGTGTAAACAGAATGTTTGTGCCGGACAGACTCCGGAGGTATTAAGGACGGCTTTATTATACAGGATTGTTTTGTCCAAAAGAATAACCGTATCTTACATATTCCGTGTTATGCACTTTTCACGCGTGCAATGCGGTTCAGGATGTATCAATATATCAGTTTTCCCTAATGCTTTTTCAATAGCTTCTTCTATTTCATCACAAATCTTATGGCATTTTAAAATAGTCATATCTTTCGGAAATATAAGCGTTATTTCTATATCCTTTTCCGCTCCAACCTTGCGCGTTTTAAGGCTCTTATAATCTATAACACCGCTGGATTTGAAATCCGTTATTATTGATTCTATTTTCTTAATATCTTCCTCGGGTAGTGCCCCGTCCAGCAAGTTATTCAGAGTTGATTTAGATATTGAAAATCCCGCTTTTAGTATAAATAAAGCCATTATTATCGCTATAACAGGGTCTAACACAGCAATACCCGTGAGTTTTATCAGCAGTAACCCCAGCATTACTCCAAATGACGAATAAATATCTGTTCTTAAATGCTGTGCATCTGCATACAGGGAAACAGAGTCGGATTTTTTTGCAACATAAAACAGATAACTACTAACCAAAAAGTTTGCAGCCACTGATGCAAGCATTACATAAATACCTATTGTTGAATCTATCTCGCCAGCAGCCCCGCTAAAAAGTTTTTTACAGGCTTCAAAAATAATATAAAATGCTGCAAAAATTATCAAACCGCCTTCTATAAATCCTGACATATCCTCATATTTTCCATGCCCGAACGGATGAGCCTTGTCTGCGGGTTCAGAAGAACGCATTACCGCAAAAAACGTGAGTACTGATGCAAGTACATCACTCAATGAATGTATAGCTTCTGAAATAATACTTATACTGCCTGTTATTATGCCGGCAATAAATTTCAAAATTATGATTACTATATTTGAAGTTATTGAAAGACCGGCCGCAAACTTTTTTTCTACTGTCAAATCCATTTCTAATCCGCTTTCCTCAACATTACAACTGCATGTGCCTCTATTGCTAATTCTTTTCCTACTGCGTCCATTTTTTCATTTGTCTTAGCTTTAATAGAAACATTTTCAAGATCCGTTTCCAAAATTCTACACAGAACCTCTTTCATCTTAGGAATATAAGGCATCATTTTAGGTCTTTGCGCAACAATATTACAGTCAAGATTATTTAAAACATATCCGTGGCTTTTAACCAGTTCGTAAACATGTTTCAATAAAACAGTGCTGTCTGCGTCTTTATACAAAGGATCCGTATCAGGGAAAAGTGTTCCGATATCACTCAACGCTAGCGCTCCGAGCAATCCGTCAATCACGGCATGAATTAATACATCGGCATCAGAGTGACCCAAAAGTCCTTTCTCGTGTGTAATCTTTACTCCGCCCAGTATTAAATCACGGCCTTCTGTAAGTTTATGAATATCGTATCCCAATCCAATCCTAAACATCTTTTACCTCAGCGTAAATTACTTGTATAAAAATTATACCACAAAAAGCGCCTTTGTTAACAAAGGCGCTGAGAAAAATTTATTCATTTTCTGTCAAATATTTTATGATTGCCCGTGCAAAAGTTTCAGAGGATTGGAAATTCTGTCCCGTAATTAAATTATCATCTCTGACCACATTGACTGCCCCGACACTTTCTTTAACAAAAACTGCGCCTGCTTCTTTTAGTGCATCTTCAAGAAAAAAAGGAAGCATATTAACTTTTTTATAAGCCTGTTCTTCATCATTAGTAAAACAGGTTAGCCGTCTGCCGTTGACAAACGGAATACCGTCCTTTACCGCCGGTAAAAGTCCTGCCGGCCCGTGACATATTGCCGCGATAAGTTTTTTATGCCGGTTAAAGTAGCTAATTATTTCGCCGAGTGCGTCGCATTTTGCAAGATCAAACATCGGCCCGTGGCCTCCCGGTAAAACTATTGCGTCATAAACCGTATAATCAATAGTTTCAAGAGGCATAGTATCGTTTAAGGCTTTTTTAGCTTCATTCCATTTAATATCTCTTATCAAATTTTCGCTGGCCGGATCAACAGGTGCAATATCTCCTGTAGGTGTGGCTACTGTAACCATATAATCTTCCTTTAGAAACGCGAGATATGGCACGGCAAATTCTTCAAGCCAGACCCCTGTCCTGTCATGATTTTTTGCTTCGCAGGCATTTGTCACAACCATCAAAATACGTTTTGGCAATTGGCAGGCATCTACAATTACTTCTTCTGTAATATCATTGTCTTGTGCATCGTTTGGCATAAAATCCTCCTTTTTTAATCTAATAAAAAAGGAAATGACAGTTGCTGACATCCCACAGCAGAGGAATTTATTATTCACATGTTTTTTTGCCGTCCCAGCTTAAATCATCACATTTAAAGTAATCAAAATTTTCGTTTTGCAGCACCCATGCAGCACAGGATGTTCCTGACCGTAATGAACAGGCTGTTTCAAACGGATAACGCGTCTCTTCTTTTGTACCGAAAGGTACTATACCTTTTTGTGTTACATAAAAATAGAAAACATCTTTGCCCAATTGATTTGGCTTTTGAGAGCCGTTAATATCAATACTAAACTCACTGCATGTATTACTTAGAGCCCCTGTTCCTGCATTTGTATTGCAACCTGAGCTTTTAAAAGTAAAATACCTTAAAATCATACCATTTTGTAAAATTGCATAATTTGAAGTGCTGGCAAAACTATCTGTTTTGCCCCAGTTTGCAGACTGATTCTTAACATTTACATATCTATTATCAGCACATCCTTCGTATGTATGTTCGCATATTTTGTATACTTTAAAATATTCTATAATATCTTCTGATGAAAAATCAGGTTTTTCGTTAGCTATATTCATATTGTATGCAAAAGATAATTCGGAATAAAATTTTTTAAGCTTTGTTATCAATATTTTTTCCTGATATTTTTCAATCAAAGAAGGTATGGTTAATGCTGCTACGATGCCTATTACGGCAAGTGCAATCAAAACTTCAGCAAGTGTAAAAGCAAATCCATATTTTTTAAACATTAATTATCTCCTATCTAAAAAGTAGTAAATTCTTTTTTAATAAATCTATTAAATCATGTTATACTATTTTTTAAATACTTTGTCAATATATAAAGAATTTTTTATATCGTTAAACTGAATAATTGTTACCGTTAAAATTACATCAAAATACGGAGCAGAATATGGATGACATTAAAAAACTTCTTGGCAGGAGGATTAAAGAATTACGGCTCAAAAATAAACTTTCACAGGAAGAACTCGCTGAAAAAATTGATATTGCCGAAAGAAATTTAAGCAAAATAGAATGCGGCGTTAATTTTATACGTGCGGAAAAACTTGGCAAATTGGCAGATGCTTTGAATGTTACGCCTAAAGATTTATTTGATTTTGAGCACCAACAAAACCTTTCGGAAATTAAACAAGAATTAATTAGTGCAATTAACGAAAGCGATGAAAAGTTACGATTTGTTTATCAGATATATAAAATAGTTTACTAATTGAAAATTATATTTTAGCGTTTCATAATTATGGTAATATGAAAATCAATAACATTACAACTTATCAACACACGTCTACTTTTCAAGGTTCAAGAGATAAATTTATAGAAAAAATAATCAATTCAGATACCCCGAAAAAGATTAAGATACTTGCGTCCGATGTTGAGCGGATCTGTGAATCATTAGGTTTTCAGCGCAACAAAAAACGCGGCTCTCACATGTCTTTTAAAATCTCCGAAACTGAAAATATCGCTTTTGTTACACCGCATAACAACAAAAATGAAATAAGTGCAACTGACAAAAACAAATTTAAAGAACTGCTTAAAAGATTTTATAAAAAGCCCGAAAAAAAAGATAATTCACTGGATACTACTGTTTAAATATTCTATATCGGAATGTATAATCGCAAAAGTTTCTTTGATATCTGCATCAATATGTTCCGGCAGAATTCCTTTATATGGCAGATAGTATAAATCCATTGGCAACGGGCCTTTACCTGAAGGGTAAAAATAATCGTAATCCAGTTTTTGCGCACCGAGATTTGTATAAAATTTTATTCTGCGGAGAGTATTTGGGACATTTTTGTCAGGCTTTTCAACTTCAAGATAGATACCTTTTTTAAACTCTTCCAACAGAGCTTTCAAAATCCTGCCACCGTAACCCTTTGAATGAAACTGTTTAAACACGGCTATATAGTCAAGCCACAAACTGTCCCCTGCAATAGTAAAAACTATGTATCCGACAGACTGTCCGTCTTCAATGACTGATTTTACAAAATAATGTCCGCCTTCAATCAATTCACAAAAACGTGCGTATGACTTGAGTTCTTCCGGCGGAAACTGTTCTGTCATATTATTATAAATAATTTTGAAGTTATGAATGTCAACAGGTTTAAATTCCATTTTCTCTCCCGATCAAATGGTATCACAGAATTACACAGGCGGCAATATATGTTGTAATTCCTGTAAAATTGTGGTAAAAAGTAGTTATGACTTTTGAACACTATACAGAAAGTTTACCGTATGAATTGGAGTTAACGTCGAGGGTTTTGCACGAAACCATCGTCAGATTTTTTAATGAAAACAATTTTGGTATCACTCATGATGAATTTGTTGTGCTGGATACTTTATCTATAAATGACGGAATTTCTCAGATAGATTTAGCCAAACTCATACTCAAAGGCCGCGCGCATACCGGACGTTTTTTGATGTCACTGGAAGAGAAAGGGCTTGTTGTACGCAGTCCTTCCAAAAAAGGCAAAAGATTGATTATGCAGAATTCTGTAACAGCAAAAGGCCGACTGGTCTTGCAAAAAGTCAGTGATTTTATTGAGCGGTACATAAATGATATGAATTTGCAGGATAAACAGGAAAATGCAGCCAAATTAATTCAACTTTTGCGTGTAGTCAGGAGCGATTTGCTTGAAAGGTTTGATATAAAATTCCAATAAAAATTTTAAAAAACAACTTGCAATATAAAAGCAATTATGCTTTTATATTGTGTAGATAAATCTACAGATAGTAAAAACAACAAGAGGGAACAATGGCAGAAACAGCAGTAATTGCGGGAGAAAATAAAAATATAAGCCCATGGATAGTAATGATACCGGTAATGCTTACGATATTTATGTTTGCGTTGGATGAAACTATTTCGAACGTAGCATTACCATATATGGCCGGAACTTTTTCCATAAGCCATAACGAATCAACATGGATTATCACAAGTTATCTGGTTGCAAGCGGTATTGTTATCCCGACAGTTGATTTTTTCAGTAAGTTAATGGGAAGAAAGGCATATTTTTTGTTAAGTGTTGCGATATTTACCATGGCATCGGTTCTGTGCGGATTGGCGACATCTATGCCGATGATGTTGTTAGGACGTATTTTGCAAGGTATTGGCGGCGGCGGAATTATGCCTATCGGTCAGGCGATAATCTTTGAAATTTTCCCTAAAGAAATATTATCAAGAGCAATGGCTGTATTTGGCCTCGGGGTTGTACTTGCGCCGATTATGGGGCCTGCTTTAGGCGGCTGGATTACCGAAAATTGGTCATGGCCGTTTATTTATTTTATCAATTTACCTTTCGGGATTATTGCATTTTTACTCATTAAAAAATTGATTTACAACCCGCCTTACGCAAAAAAGCAAAAAAATGTTACTATGGATTACAAGGGATTTTTCTTCCTTGCAGTATGGCTGTTGACATTGCAGATTGTGTTAGATAAAGGTAATGATGCAGACTGGTTTGGAGCAGCGTGGATTTGTAAAACCTTTGCAATATCAATGATGAGTTTTGTTGCATTTGTTGTTGTACAGATAAAAAATCCTAAATCACTTGTTGATTTGTCTGTATTAAAGAACGGGAATTTCTTATTCGGGACAGTGGCATCTATTGTATTAATGGGTGTAATGATGGCATCATCAGCGATTTTGCCTTCAATGCTTCAAAACCTTATGGGTTATACCTCATTTTTAAGCGGTCTGTCAATGGTTCCGCGCGGTGCTGGATGTATGCTTGCATCTATTTTAACAGGTTTGCTTACAACAAGGTTTGGTGAAAAAACAATGATAATTGCCGGATTGATAATTTTGAGTATTGGCGGTTTGTTATTCGGCGAGATTAACACACATATTGCACTGGCGAATATTGCAATACCGAACTTTTTATTCGGACTTGGCATGGTAATGGCAATGGTGCCGATGATAAGTCTTTCTTGTTCAACACTGCATAATGAACAGCAAACTAATGCGGCCGGTGTGCAAAATTTGTTAAAAAATATCGGTGCTGCTATTGGTACGTCTATATCAACGACCATGATATCAAGGTTTTCACAGGCACACCAGCACATGATGGTTGAACATCTTAACTTTGATAATCCGGCTTATATGAGCAAACTTGATTCGCTGAGCGGTACTTTTGAATCTCTTGTTGATTCAAATACCGCAGAATATATGGGACAATACCAGATTTATCACGAATTACTGCAGCAGTCTACTTTATGGGGGTATGTAGAAACATTCAGATACTTTGCGATTGCAACAATTGCCGTAATCCCGCTGGTACTGTTGATTAAAGGAATTAAAAGAACAAAAGCTGAATAAAAATTATTTTTCTGATAATATTATCTTATGCATAATGACAATACGATATCAAAACCATCAGAAGATCTTTTAGACTATAAATACTATGCCTATTATCTGGCACAGGCAATATTAAATATTAACAACAGCAATCAAAGTTACGCGATTGGTGTATGCGGCAAATGGGGCGACGGTAAAACATCGGCAATAAATCTGGCTCTGGAATATTACAAACATCTTGAACAACATCATGATTTGTCTATCCAAAAAATAGATAAACTTATAGATAATAACAAAACATACAATTCACAAAAGAAAAAATCTTACAGACAACTTTTTGAACTGGTTCTGAAATTTCTTGTTGCTGCGTCGGGTATTATTTTAGCAGGTATTTCCGGTTATATTGCAGCAAAAAAAATTTTACAATTTTTGGCGCCATATAACCTCGGATTTGTTTTTTGGATTTTGCTTATAATCACCATTCTTTATTTTCTTGTGTTATTTTTCATAGATAAGTACTACAAAGAAGTACCGGATTTTTTGCGGAAGTTTTTATATACGAATGAAACAGCCCCTATAATTAAATTTAATGTATGGAATTATCATTCTCCGCAGGATATACAAAAAGAATTTTTCAAAAATCTTACCGGACAATTAGGACAAAATTCTTTTCCGTGTGATGAAGAACTCATTAAACTTTTGAACAAATATGTAAAATCACTCATTAACCTTCCGCTTTTTCCGGTTGAGGAAGGTGAGTTTAATTTGAAAAATAAAATTAGCAGTCTGCTAAAAGATAAGTGCAAAGATCAAAAAATAATTATAGTCATAGACAATATTGACAGGCTCATGCCTGATGAGATATTGATGGTTTTTAAACTTGTGAGAACACTCGCGGATTTCCCGAATTTCATCTATATACTTGCCTATGACAGAACGCAAGTGGTTGAAATTCTTGACAAACAATACAATATGAACGCAGACAGCTATATTAAAAAAATTGTTCAAACAGAAAAATCTCTCCCGATTATATCTAAACAAAGACTTGCCGATCTGTTTTTTAATGAAATAAAAGACTATCCGCTTAATGATGAAGTAAAGGAAGATTTAAAACTTCTACTGGATGAAGTTGTTCTAAACAGATACATATCTAACATTCGCGATATATATAAATTCTTGAATGTTTTTGACTTTAATTACGCTGTTTATAAGAATGAAAACCTTAATCTGTATGATCTGATTGGCATAAGCATTGCCGAAACCTTTGATAAGAATTTATATCAATTTATAAAAGATCATAAACACAAATTATGCCGCAGGTATGATCCTGAGTTGATAAAAGATAAATACATCTTTGAAAACAGGTACTTTTTAGGTCTTTTATTTCCTAATGCTTTTAAACCGCTCATGAGCCAGCAGCAAAAATCCGATGAACAAAAAGAATTGCAAACCATGCAATTTACACTCAATCGGCTTAGTGCACGCAACAGCAGTTATCGCCGGATATTTAATGAAGCTTTTTTCAACAATTATTTTAAGGCCAACTTTGGGAAAGAATACATTTTACAGCAGGAAATCGACAGCTTATTGAATACTCTTGATAAGCCGGAAGATTTTGCTGTTAATTTTCTTGAGGTATATAAAAACAATCCGGCTAAAATAATTGATTTTGTCACCTACTGGGATACTGATTACAACAAGACTTATAATACACCTGACAATGTTTTAAAACTAATGAAAAACTTTTTGCTTATCAAAACAGATGACAGGAACTTTTATAGCAATAACCATTCTACGGCAGACGTAATAAAAAACATGGCAAAAAATGAATGCCGCATCCGCGATGTTCTATCTGTTATAGATGAGACAAAAACCAACTTCAAAACATTTTTATATCCTTATATATTAATACTTTGCCATGTGACAAAATTTCCGCAGACCAATCCGCCTCAACTTAAAGAGCAGGAACAAAAACTTCTTAACAAAATTTGTTCTTACTTTAACAACAACCTTGATTTTTCTGCAATAGCAAAAGAAAAACGCCCATATCTCTGTCTGGAATATCTCTATAAATATCTTGAATGCCAGACAAGTGTCTTAAATATTGTTGATGAATTACTAAAACCTGAAAATGAAGATGTATTGGTCGAAGTATTAAAAGACTCACGGAACTCTTATACAATAAGCGACAGTGAATATGCGCGGATTGCTAAATTCTTTAAAGAAATCGGCAAAGACAAAGAACTAAAACAACGACTCATAACAATCTATAAAAAAGGTTCTAAAGATGAAAAATACATGGTGTCTGATGGATACGAATCTATTAATATAGTCGACAAAATATTGTATAATGTTTTAGAGATTGACGGCCTCTGGGGTAATGTCGCTATAATCAAATTCTTTAATCAGGAAATACGTAATGAGGATGACGAATTAGCATTTCTGCAAGCACTAGAGGCAAAATTGTCTACATACAGCGATGAGGATTTAAAAATTGTAAAAAACCTGCTGAAAGAAAAAGGTCTTGTGCCTGAGGATAGACGCTTAACGAGTCAAAAGAAACCGTATTATGTAAAAAAGTATCCTGTATTTAGTGCTGTACTAGATAAATTAGAATACATACTCGGGGCAGACCAAAATTCATAAATCATTTTTTATATGGTATAATTTATCAGAGCGGAGTGGATAATATATGCAAAATGAAGAAGACTTAAAACCTGATAAAATACTTGTGCGCGGGGCAAATGTACACAATTTAAAAAATATAGATGTGGATATTCCGCTGAATAAAATAGTCGGTATTGCAGGAGTATCAGGTTCGGGCAAATCCTCTCTGGCACTCGGCGTACTGTATGCAGAGGGTTCACGCCGCTATCTGGAAGCGTTATCAACATACACCCGCCGAAGAATGACGCAGGCTGCAAAAGCGCAGGTTGATGAGATTTTATATGTGCCGGCTGCGCTTGCACTCCACCAGCGTCCGGGAGTACCGGGGATACGCAGTACCTTTGGCACAGGCACGGAATTATTGAACAGTTTAAGGCTTATGTATTCAAGGCTTGCAAACCACAGATGCCCTAACGGACACTATCTTGAGCCGACACTATTAGTTGCTGCCGGTAAAGAACTTGTTTGTCCTGTATGCGGCGTACATTTTTATGCCCCCGGCGCGGAAGAACTTGCGTTTAACAGTCAGGGAGCGTGTGAACATTGCGGCGGTGTCGGCACGATAAGAACTGTTGATGAATCAACTCTTGTTCCTGATGAATCGCTTACAATAGATGAGGGCGCTGTTGCGCCATGGAACTCGTTGATGTGGTCGCTTATGACTGATGTCTGCCGTGAAATGGGTGTACGTACAAATATCCCGTTCCGTGAACTTACACCTGAAGAAAAAGATATTGTATTTCACGGGCCGGCGGTTAAAAAACATATCTTCTACAAAGCTAAAAATTCCAATCAGGCCGGAGAAATTGACTTTACATACTTTAATGCTGTTTATACAGTTGAAAATGCCCTCAAAAAAGTCAAAGATGAAAAAGGCATGAAGCGTGTTGAAAAATTTCTAAAAGAGGATATCTGTCCGTATTGTCATGGAACACGCCTGTCAGAAGCTGCACGCGCCTCGAAACTCCGCGGCATATCACTTGATGAAGCTTGTAAAATGACTTTGTCTGAACTTATAAAGTGGGTGGAAGGTGTGCCGGCCTCTTTGCATGAAAAAATGCGTCCAATGGCAGAAGCAATTTGCGAATCTTTTCAGGCAACCGCCAAACGTCTGACAGATTTAGGATTAGGATATCTTTCTCTTGACCGCGCCGCATCAACACTTTCAACCGGAGAAAGACAGAGAATGCAGTTGGCGCGTTCTGTCAGAAACCGCACAACAGGTGTTCTGTATGTACTTGATGAACCGTCTATAGGATTACACCCCGCAAATATTAAAGGTTTAAACGCAGTAATGCATGATCTTGTATCTGACGGAAATTCCGTTGTACTTGTAGATCATGATACGCAAATCCTCTCTGAATCCGACTGGATTATTGAAATGGGGCCAGATTCAGGCGCCGACGGAGGTGAAGTTATTACGCAAGGCTCTATTCCTGATGTAATTAAAAATCCTGTCTCAAAAATAGGCCCGTTTTTATCAGGAAATCCAAATTCACGCTTACTGCCGCACACAGAAAGTTCAGAAATCTTTATTAATGGAGAAATTTCTCTTTTAACATCAGAAATACATACTGTTAAACCTCTGGATGTCCGCATACCAAAAGGCCGCCTGACAGTTGTAACCGGTGTGTCAGGTTCGGGCAAAACAACCTTGATTTTAGAAAGTCTTATTCCGGCACTGGAAAATCACATTGCAGAGAAAAAATTACCGGAGCATATTAAAAGTATAACAGCAGAGGGCATTAAACAGGTGAAACTCATAGACGCAACGCCTATCGGTATAAATGTGCGTTCAACTGTTGCCACTTATGCAAATGTTCACGATGAATTAAGAAAAGTATTTGCCAGAACACCGGCTGCAAAAGAAGCGGGTTACAAGGCCGGAGATTTTTCATATAACACAGGAGACTTGCGCTGCCCGACCTGTGACGGAACCGGCAGTATCAGCCTCGATGTCCAGTTTTTACCTGATGTAGAAGTTGCCTGTCCGGATTGCAGGGGCTCAAGATATTCAAAAAAAGCCGAAAGTATAAAATATAAATCAAAAAGCGGTGAAAGTTATTCATTGCCCGAACTTATGGCAATGGATATCAACCATGCCCTTATTGCCTGTAAAGATTTAAACATTGTCAGACAAAGACTACAGGTTCTAAAAGATCTCGGGCTCGGTTATCTTACACTCGGCGAAGCAACCCCGAGCCTGTCAGGCGGTGAGGCACAACGGCTGAAACTTGCCTCAGAAATGGGACGAAAACAGGAAGATACAGTTTTTGTCTTTGATGAACCAACTATCGGACTCCACCCGCTTGATGTACAGTCGCTTTTAGGCGTATTTCAAAAATTGATTGAAAATAAAGCAACGGTTATTGTTATAGAACATGACCTTGATGTAATAAGAAATGCTGATTATATTATAGACATGGGCCCCGGAGGCGGAGAAGACGGCGGCAGAATTGTAGCATCCGGTACCCCAAAAGAAATCTCGGATTGCCCCGATAGTATTACCGGTAAATTTATTTAAAAAACTAAATATTATCCATAGGGTAATATTTGATTTACTCAACAGATTTAACTAATAAACAGGCTTTTTCAAGAGCCTGATTAAATACATATTCATTATTCCAGAAGTCATCGCGGTCAATAGAGCTTCGTACAATTTTGCGGGCATAAGATCCGACAGCAATTCCATTAAATTGTATTCCGCATAGGTGTGCCAGTTCTGCTGTTTTTGAATTTGTTCCGCCTGACAGCATCAAATATGCTGCCAGCCGTTCATTTTGTACGATTTCTGCTGTCGCGACAGCCTGCAGTGTTGTTTTATAATCATCACATCCGCCGCTCATCGGAAACCCGTCGGCTTGAATTATCGTCGTATATGGCATGCGGCACTCCAGTAATTTTTTTATACGTTTAATCATAGCCGCGTCACTTATTTTACCGTGGCTTGTACAAATACTTAGCATGCCTGTATACAATTGATTTATTGTTTGCCATTTAGAAAAAATATCCTCATCATCCACACCCATTGCGTGCAGTTCAATACAATCAATGCCTTTTGCTATTAGAGGCGGAAGCACAACATTCAGATCAATGTTTTCTGATGTATAACTAATTGCGCCTTTTGAACAAACTTTTGCACATTTTCCGCAGCCGATACATTTCAGGCGTTTAACTTTATGATATTTTATTGCGTTGTTCGGACAAATTTCATCACATTTTCCGCAGCCGATACATTTTTCATAATCTATTTGCGCCTTAGAGATATGCGGATCACCTTTAATTCCAACGCTTACACAAAGGTATGCATCATTTACCCCCGCTTTTGCAAGCCCGCGTTTTGCAGCATCCAGAACTTCTTCTTTTGCAGACAAATCAAAGAGGCGGCAGCCTGCTTTTGCATATAGAGCCACAAGTTTTTCAACTTCTGCTGCATCTTCATTGCCGGCTCCGCATACCAGCTTAAAACAGTTGCGTTTTTCCAGTAAATCTTTTAACATAAAAGCTAACCTGCCAGAGTATTATAAATTAATTCTGAGGCTCTGACAATAAATTCTTTACCGAGCGGAGAATTATGAGGGCGGTTTGCCAGAATTACTACGATATATTTTTTGTCCTTAGGCGTATAAACAATACCGGCATCGCCAAGCATAGAACCTATATCACCGGTTTTATGCAGGAAAGTGGCACCTGCCCCGAGTCCGGCTTGAATTAAACGGTTGTTATGGACATGCCCCATATAATCAAATATTTTTTCGCGTGATGTTGTGCTTAAAAATCCCGGATTATCTATATTATATAAAATACGGGCCATTTCACGTGCTGTTGTTTTATTAGTACCTGCCAAATCCGGCAGCCATGTCTGCATATGGGTCTTTTTCAAACCCCAATCTCTAATCCCGCTGTTTACATTAGTCATAGAGCCTATTTTTGCAACGAGCATATTAGTTGCGGAATTATCGGATTCCGTAATCATTATACGCGCCAGATCATCTATTGAATATTTTGAGCCTCCGGCTTTAAATTGCAGACTTCCGGAACCTTCTGTCCGAAAATATTCAGTCAATGTCATATCATCATAAATATTTACATCATTGCTTTCTATTGCCCTGAATAATTGAACAAGTACAGGCAATTTTATAATACTTGCAGTTGCAAAAACTTCATCAGCATTCATATCAACATAGCTTCCGTCCTCGTAGTTCCAGACGTAAACAGCGGGATGAATTGAAGGGTATGCTGCTGCAAGCCCTATAAGCTGATTTTTCAAACTTTCTATTTCTTGTCCTTCTGTAATCTCTGACATAAGAGGCTTTTCAGTATTTGCTCCCTGTAATGAGCGTTGTCCCAGATACCAGCTGTTTGAAATATAGTTTGCTGTTGGAAAGCGCATCTGTTCATAATCTGCTTTTAAGTACCCGTAAGATGACCCGCCCTTCAATATCGGTTTCACGTAGTGATTGAACCCGGCAGGTAAAACAAATAGACCTATTAAGCTTACTAAAAATACAGATATAATTCTGTGTATTAAATTATTTCGTTTAACCTTTTTACTGTTAACATTATTTCTTAGCGGAACAGGTTCGGAATTTGTCTGTCTTTGAGTTTCTCTATAGTAAGTTTTACGTGCCAGTGATGAATTGTACTGTCTGCTGTAGCTTGTATAGTAAGAATTGCTATATTTTCTTGCAAATTCCGGCATAAAAATCCTCCGCTATAATCCCAAGATAATATCATTTTACTTTAACATAATGCAATAGGCAAATTGGTTACATTTTTTTAAGAACGTTTTTGTATTTTTTCTAATGCTTCAAACGAATCACGAATTTCCTGCGCTTTTTTATTCAACCGGTTATATACCTGTGAGTTTATCTCTGCGCCCACAAGAATAAGGATTGATGTATAGTACAGCCAGACCATAAGCACTGCAAACGCACCGATTGTGCCGTATACCATGTTATAAGTTTTCAGATTGTTTACATAAATTGAAAATCCCCATGAACCAACCAGCCAGAATGTACAGAAAAACCATGTTCCCGGCAGCGTACTGCGCATTTTAAATTTTTCGTTGCCGCGTAAATCCGGAAGAATATAATAACTTAAAAAAGCCATTAAAAACAACGCCGCAAATGCTATCGGCCACCTGATTATAAGCCATATAGCAGCAGTTGCCCAGGACATATTCAAATGTGTTGTCATAAAATGAATAATTACTTTACCAAAGACAATAAGGTTTATGCTCAAAAACATAACAAGAGTGTCAACAAACACCATTAACAAAGACAAGAATCTTGTGTAAATAAAACTTCTTGTTTCATTAACTTTATAAGCTCTGTTCATCCCTTTCAAAACAACAGCAACGCCGTTTGTCGAAAGAATAAGAGTAACAATAAACCCTATAATGGCAACAGTTTTTCCGTGAGAAAATATCATTGCCTCGGATAATACAGTATAAATCAAATCCATTGCCTGTTCCGGCATTATGTTAGAGAGAAACCGCAATATGGGATCCATAAGAGATTTATTTCCCATCCAGCCGAAAACAGCCATCAAAAATAACATAAAAGGAAAGATGCCAATGACCATCATAAAGCCCATTTCGGCCGCCATTCCGTAAAAGTCATTTTTTATTACAGAGATTACAAGTCTTTTTATCCCGCGTATAAGAGTTTGTTTCACTGTTAAATTTTCCGTTTCCTTATTTCATCAAGAATTTTGTTAGCAGCAGTACCCGGAGCAGATTTTATCACGCATCCTGCCGCACAGGTATGACCGCCGCCGCCAAATACAGCGCATATTTCTGATACATCAATATCTTTGCTTCGCATTGATATTTTAGAAATACGCGTACCTATCTCACGTACAATAAAAGCTACTTTAGTTGTTTCTATTGCGCGTAATTTTTCAGCAAGACCTTCGGTACAATCATCACCCGCCGAAAATCTTTCCATATCTTTTTTATAAATAATTGAATATGCAATTGTATCATTATTAGCAAATTTTGCATTACTTATGCAATATGCCTGAAACATAACCATACTTCTGGAATTTGTTTCATAGCAATTTTTATAAACTTCAACCGCGTCAACTCCTTTAGCAACAAGCTCAGCCGCTGTTTTAAAAGTTGCAGGAGTTGTATTGCTAAACCTGAATGATCCCGTATCTGTTAAAACAGCCGTATAAAGACAGGTTGCTGTTTCAAGATCTGTCTGCCAGTTGAATTTCTGTATTAAGCCGTAAAGTAACTCGCCGGCTGAACTGGCCTTAATATCAACTATGTTTAAATCAGCATATTTAGTATTAGTTTTATGATGGTCAATATTCACTGTGTACAAAGCTTTGTCAAAAAGTATTTTTGCTTCCTCAAAACGGTTTTCAGCAGCAATATCCACACATATTGCAAGGTCATAGACCATGGATTTATCAAACATATCAACATGTTTTGCCTGAGATATTTCCGGTAAAAATTCATAAATTTTAGGTACTTTTGAAAGTACGAGCATATCACATTTTTTCTTAAAATTTTTCCCTATAACATGATACAGCGCGCACATACTGCCAAGAGTATCCCCGTCCGGATTAATATGCGAAATTATCAATATATTTTTTGCTGATTTTATGATATCATTTAAGTTAGCACAATCCATTCTTAAAGTTTATCACAAAAACACCGCTAAGAGTATGTCGAAAAAAATTCTATACACAAACTTTACAACAACAGAAGAATTAGTGGAAACATTGCTGGGCAAAACAGAGGTAAAAAAAGCCATAACCCGCAATAGTTTGTACAAATTCTGGGAGAAGGCAGCAGGCAAAAAGTTTGCGGCCCGTTCAAAACCGTATTCAATGCTCGGCGGAGGTGTAATGGTGATTGCTTGCGAAAACGCAATTGTGGCACAGGAACTTATGCTGAAAAAAACTCAATTACTGTTTAAACTTGAGCCATATTTAAAATCTTTAAAATTGAATGTAAAAGATTTGCGTTTTGACCCTAAAAAATGGGTTGTAGAGACCGGTGAAGATTAATAGAGGGAATTATATGAAAACGATAAAAATAACAAAAATGCAAGGCTGCGGCAATGATTTTGTAATTATTGATTACGAAGAATATTTAAAGACCGGACTTGAAATGCCGGAACTTGCAAAAAGGATTTGTGACAGAAATTTTGGTGTCGGTGCAGACGGAATGATTATCCCGAAAACCGATACTGTGAATACGGATATCGGCTGGTATTTTTATAATTCAGACGGCTCAACTGCGCAAATGTGCGGCAACGGAATGAGATGTTTTGCAAAATACGTTTACGATAAAAAACTTGTCAATAAAAAGCAGTTCAGTGTAGAAACACTTGCGGGAATAATTAAACCTGAACTTCTTGACAACGGGTTAGTAAAAGTTGATATGGGTATTCCGATTTTGGAAGCTGAAAAAATTCCGTTTAAAGGTGAGAAGAAAATTCAGGCGTTAGATAAAGAATTTGAGATTATGCCTGTATCAATGGGAAATCCGCATTGTATTATTTTTACAGACGACGATCCTATGCATCTTGCTGAAAATTACGGGCCAACTATAGAAAAACATCCGTTTTTCCCTGAAAAAACTAATACAGAATTTGTGAAAGTCATTAGCGGCCATGAAATAGAAATGCGTGTTTATGAGCGCGGCTGCGGCATAACACTGGCTTGCGGTACTGGTGCATGTGCAAGCGTTGTTGCATGTATTTTAAATAACTTAACAGAAAATAAAGTTAAGGTAAATCTTCTCGGAGGGGCTGTATTCGTTGAATGGCAAGGCTCTAAGGAGGATTCTGAAAAAAATATTTTCTTAATCGGTCCGGCTGAATACAGTTTTTTTGCTGACTATATATTGTAAAATTAAAGACTTTCAGATAAGATAGGATAAGTAAAAAGGAGAAATAAATTATGAAAACTTATGAGTTACTCGCAATATTTAAACCGAATTTAGATGCTGAAGAAATCGACAAAGCAATTGAAAAAATTACAGCATCAGTAGTTGAATTTAACGGAAAAGTAGAATCTACAGACAAAATTGGCAGAAAAAAACTGGCCTATGAAATCCAGAATTTCCGTGACGGATTTTTTGTATCATCAGTTTTGTCAATACCTGCAGAAAACGTAGCTGAATTCAGACGCCAATTAAGACTTAATGACAACATTTTAAGAACAATGTTTATGGAAGTCGCTGCTAAAGCTAAAGCGTAGAAAAGCGTAAGCGCGCTCTCAGAAATATTATTTCAAGGCTTATAGATGATGGCTTGAATAAAGTTTATGTAGGTTGGGCTTTCCAGCCCAACAAAAATAAAGCCGGCAACAAGGTAACCGGCGAGGTACAAGAAAATCAAATGAAAGGCGGCTTACGGGGATCGTAGGCTATGGTGAAAAAACAGGTGCGAGGGATAAGTCCCGAGAGATTTGAAAAATTTCTTCGAAAGACACCCGAGTGCGTTGACAAAATAAAGCCGGTAACAAGGTAACCGGCGAGGTATAAGAAAATTAAATGAAAGGCGGCTTACGGGAAATCGTAGGCTATGGTGAAAAAAATGTCAGTAGCAAAAGCAGTAGTAACAGGAACAGTATACAGAGCGCCGGAAAAACGGTTTACACAGAACAATATTGCAGTTTCAGCATTTGTTTTGAACATAGGCGAAAGAAACGAAATATTAATCCGTGTTGTATCAAGACGAAACAGCCTTGATGAAATAGTATCATCACTTTCAAAAGGTGATAGAGTGCTGGTTGAAGGCCGACTCCAGACTAATACAGTAAAAACTGACGACGGTGCGGAACGCAGAATATATGAAATTGATGCGAATGCAGTAGAGAAATTGTCAGGCGGAGCATCTGTTTCATCAGGTGTTTCAAGTGCTGATGACATTGTTAAGTTTGAATCGGATGATTTTTCAAACGAATTAATCAATGAGGACGAGATCCCGTTCTAATTTGACAAAAGAGAAAAAACATGATACAAAAATAAAGACGGCTGTTTTTAAGATTACAGTCGGGTCGAAATAACTAGAAAGGTAAATAAAATAAATGGCTAAACAGGATTTAGACAAGAAAAAACGTAAAAGCTGTAGTCTTTGCGGCGATAAGGTAGAATCTATTGACTACAAAGACGGCGCAAAATTAAGAAGATACCTGACAGAAGCTGGAAAAATTATTCCTCGTCGTATTACAGGTAATTGCGCAAAACATCAGAGAATGGTAGCAAAAGCTATTAAACGTGCAAGAGAAGCAGCAATTATTAATTACGTTTTTGATTAATAAATGATGCGAATAGATATAAGGCGGGCATGCACAGCATGCCCGCCTTATGCACTCTTTACCTTTGCGGGATGACGTGGAAGAAATGTAGGGTGCAATTTATTGCACCAGTTATTTTCAGGGGCACTAAGGCACTATGGGGCTAAGGCACTAAGTAGTTACAAAAAGCAGTATATGAGGCCTGTATACATGTCCTGCATTTATAAAAAGGGGCAACACTGATTATTAAAGCATTACCCCTTTTTTAACTCCTTAGTGCCCTGTCTTGGATTTGCTTGTCGCTGCGTTCGCTAATAACGAGTACGCTTTCGCTTTAACTCTTCGCTCACTTGCTATTAGATATTATATAGTATAAAATTGTACTCTATATAATTTTATTATAGAGGTGCAAATGAATACTAAAGAGCTTTTAGGATTAAAAATTAAAGAATTTCGCCGCCAGAAGAAAATGACTCAGGAGCAATTGTCGGAAATTATCGGGCTTGATAACGGCTATATAAGTAAACTTGAAGTCGGTCAGAATTTCCCGACTATAGGCACGCTTGAAAAAATAGCTCAGGCGCTTGATGTTGAATTGTATGAATTATTCCAGTATACTAATCTCAAAATTAGGGAAAAAGATTTTAAATCAGAAATTATAAAAATCTATGATAATCTGAATAAAGAAAAACAGTTTACGCTTTATCGTGTGGCAAAGGGATTATCTGAATGATTTCTTAAGCAATCATTCTAAATTTTGTCCCGATAGTCTGCAATTTGTATAACCCTCACCCGACTTTCTAAGTCCGTCTGCTCATTAAAAAATTCTGTCCTCTTTCTCCATAAAAGGTATCCTTGTGTTCATAACACAAGGCTCGGGAGGGTTATCTAAAAAATTCTTGCAAATCAAAACAAATCTAAGTATAATATGTTTGTAAAAGTGTTAAGAAAGGAGAGATATTATGTGGGAACAAGATATTAATATCAATGAAGTTCGCGAGATTCGTACAAGAACAAGTGTGTTCTTTGGTGTTGGTGCAATAAAGAAAATTGATGATATTGCACGTGATTTGAAAACAAAAGGCATTGATAAAGTTATTGTAATGTCCGGTCGTAACGCATACAAGGCTACCGGAGCATGGGATTATGTAGAAAAAGCCCTGAAAGATAACGGTATCGGCTATGTAAATTATGATCAGGTAACTCCAAACCCTACAACACACCATGTAAATGATGCAGCAAAACTGGCAAAAGAATTCGGCGCAAAGGCAGTTGTTGCAATAGGCGGCGGCTCTCCGACAGATGCAGGTAAATCAGTTGCAATTCTGCTTGAATATCCTGACAAAACTGCTAATGATATTTATGAATTCACATTCACACCGGAAAAAGCTGCTCCGATTGTTTCTATTAACCTGACTCACGGTACAGGTACTGAAACAAACAGATTTGCAGTCGTAACTGTTCCGGAAAAAGATTTTAAACCTGCTATCGCATACGATTGTATTTATCCTATGTACGCAATTGATGATCCGCAGTTGATGACAAAATTATCACCGAAACAAACCAGATATGTTTCAATAGATGCGGTTAATCACGTTGTTGAAGCTGCTACAAGTGCTGTGCTTTCACCATACTGCGTAACACTTGCACGTGAAGTTATTGCACTTGTTCATCAGTATTTGCCAAAAGCTCTGGAAAATCCTGATGATTTGGAAGCAAGATATTTCCTCGCTTATGCTGCTATGATGGGCGGTGTATGTTTTGATAACGGGCTGTTACACTACACCCACGCTCTTGAACATCCGTTGAGCGCAGTAAAACATGAACTATCTCACGGGTTAGGGCTGGCAATTCTATTACCTGCCGTAATTAAAACTATCTACAAAGATAAAGCACATATTTTAGCAGATATCCTCTCTCCGTTAGTCCCTGATTTGAAAGGTACAGCGGATGAAGCTGATAAGGCGGCTAAAGGTGTTCAGGCATGGCTGCAGTCAGTTGGTGTGTCAGAAAAACTTGAAGATGAAGGTTTTACAGAAGCTGATGTTGAAAAACTTGTAAATCTGGTTTATACAACACCTTCTCTAAGCGGTCTTCTGGATATCGCACCGAGCGGAAACGGCCGTGACGTTGTAGAAGCTATTTACAGAAATTCATTAAAGCCTCTATAAGGTTTTTAAAATAATACAAGACCTCCTTTTAAAGTTAAAAGGAGGTCTTTTTTCATTTTTGTAGTATAATAAATCTGTAAATAAAGGAAAAGATATTATGATGAAAATTACCCCGAAAATGACACCTGAAAAGGTAGTTGTAAAAGCAAATACCATAGTTAAAAAATTTTATAATAATCAGGGTATATTAACCCTCTCATCAGAATTTGACAAAAAAAGCGGTAAACTCAAAAAAGATGTTTTTATGAATCAAAACGGTACAAAACCTGTTCGTATATCCAAATATGACAGTAATGAACATGTTATATTAGATACTTTTTACAAGGCTGACGGCAGCCCTATGGGTTCTGTAGATTATACAGATATTAATCATAACCTTGATTTGATGATATAATTAAGTCATGAAAAAGACTGAACTTCTTGCACCGGCAAAAGATAAAAATACCGCAATCAGCGCTATTAATTGCGGGGCTGACGCTGTTTATACCGGCGCAGCTTGTTTTGGCGCAAGAAAAAACGCACCTAATTCACTTTCTGATATTAAAGAAATCGTAGATTATGCTCATAAATTCTATGTAAAAGTGCATGTCACAATCAATACTATTTTGACAGACAGCGAGTTAATACAGGCGGCTGAATTAATAAAGCAGCTTTACGTAATAGGAGTTGATGCAATAATAGTTCAGGATGCAGGTATAATTGAACTTGCCGAACGCGGAGAAATCCCGCCGATAGTATTACATGCAAGTACACAATGTGATACCAGAACACTGGAAAAAGCAAAATTCTTTGATGAAACAGGTGTTTCACGCGTAATTCTTGCACGCGAATTGTCCTTAGACCAAATACGTGAAATATGTTCAAATATCACGGCAGAAGTTGAAACATTTATCCACGGCGCCCTTTGTGTTTCTTACAGCGGTCAATGCTATCTAAGCCAATATATAGGCGGCCGCTCCGCAAACAGAGGAGAATGCGCCCAGCCATGCCGCAAAAAGTACTCTCTTGTTGATGATAAAGGAAATATTATAGCTAAAGATAAGTACTTGTTATCCTTACGCGATTTTAATGCCTCCGAACATGTTAAACAGCTTGTTGAAGCAGGCGTTAAATCTTTTAAAATAGAAGGCCGGCTAAAAGACGAAAACTATGTAAAAAATGTGGTTGCCTATTACAGGCAGAAATTGGATGCCATTTCTCAAAAAACATCTTCAGGCAAGGTATTTTTTGATTTTGAACCTGATGTGAATAAGAGTTTTAACCGCGGCTTTACTGATTACTTTTTAGCAGGACGTAAGAAATGTTTTAATTTTGACACTTCAAAATCTGTTGGAGAAAGACTTGGCAAAATAACAAAAATTTATAAAGATAGCTTTGAATTGGAATATAACGGCAAGATTAATCCGCAGGACGGATTATGTTTTAAGTCTGATGGCGAACTTACAGGCTGCCTTGTTAATAAGACCTGCGGGAACAGAGTTTATCCGAATAAAATGACCGGACTCAAAACAGGTATAACTGTTTATAGGAATTTGAATGTTGAATTTGAAAAACAACTAACAAATTCACGTACTAAACGCCGTATCAGGGTAGATTTCAAATATGCAGACGGAATTTTGACAGTAGTTGATGAGGACAACAATATTGCCGAAATTCCTGTTATGTCTGACGTAAAGCCGGAAAATCCGGATAAAATGCAAGAAAATTTTATCAGACAACTGAAAAAAACAGGTGAAAGCGATTTTTATGCAGAAAATGTTGAAATAAAAAGCGATTTACCATTTCTGCCGGTTTCTCAAATAAATGCTCTGCGACGCGAAATTCTTGATAATCTTATGACAGAAAGGTTGAAAAATTACCCGCGAGAAGTACAAAAACCGCTAAAATATGCAAAATTTCCTTTAGCGGATTATGATTACCACGCTAATGTTCACAACCAGACTGCACGAAAGTTTTATGAAAAATGCGGCTGCAATATATTGGAGAAATCGTTTGAAACACACATTCCGGCTAGAGATAATATTGAACTTATGCGGACAAAACACTGTCTTAAATTCGCCTTTGACATGTGTAAATCGCCCGAAAAACTTTTTTTGATAGATGAAAAAGGTCAAAAGTACCTCCTTAAATTTGACTGTAAAAACTGTGAAATGGTTGTTTTGAAGCCTTAATCGGTTATTGTTAATAATTCTTAACATTGTCCGATAATAAAAAGCAATTTTTTTCTATTGATATACTTTATATATATGTAAGTAATATCAAGAGAGAAGAGAGAAACAGCAATGACAGCTAATGCATTTGGAACAGTAACCAGAAGAAGAACCGTTAAAAAAGAATTTAGCATTGAAGATATAAAATATCTTGAAAAGAAAGATAGAAGAATGCGTTTTAATAATGCTCAGGATCCGATATATTATGTATTTGAGTGTCTTGAGAACAGGCCGATTAAAACACTGGCAAAAGAATTTGTAAGAGATTCATTTATGGACATTGCAAATTTTGTATCAAGAGTTGTAAGATAAGTTGGAAAATCAATAAGGAATTTAGGAAACAGGTAAACATTAAAGATGACTACGGTCATCTTTTTTTATTTATACAACAGACCGACGCGCGGTAAACGGAGTAGGCAGCGCGCCGGATCTGCAACCCGCTTTGGAGGGATTATTCGTATAATCCACTGAGACTATTTTAAAGCGGATTAATATTTTTCATAAAAATAGCCGTTTTCACGGCCGAACTCATATTGGTAAAAGGTTAGTGTGTGTAGGAGAAAATAAAGAAAAAGAAAATGGTTTATATTTCATGTATTCCACAATTTAATATATCCATAACATATATATTGAATATATTTTACATATCTTAATGGATATAAAACGATGCCTTAAATATTCTTTTTGCGGTTTTTAAATTTTCTGTTCTAAAACTTTTTATCATATATAATGTTATTATGCTTGAAAAGGATCTAGTCAAATATTTTAAATCACTTGGTCTGGAAGTGCACAGAGCGACAAAAGCCCGCGGGCATCAGGGATTTTTTATGAAAAACAGGATTGACATTTCCCGAAACCTTCCCCAAAATCGCGTGGTACCTACTTTGCTGCATGAATTTGCGCATTATATTCATTCAAAGCTTGAGCGTGATATAAACAAATCCGGCGGTTCGCTTGAAGTGATTTTTTTGAGTAAAAATCCGGACATTAAAGAAGAATTAGTTAAAGTTACGCATTTCGTTGATGAAAATTCACTTTGTATAAGACTTTTGGAGCATAAAGCGCGTGTAAAAGAAAGAATTAAGCAGTTTGAAAATATTATTAAGGCAGAATATCCAAACTTTTTGCGTTCTAAGAAGTTTAAAGAGTTTGATAAATATATAAAACGCTCTAAGGCGCGGTATTTATTAAAATACGACAGGGTAAAGTTAATAGGCGGATTTTTCGGCACACGTGAGGAAATTTTTACAATAGACAACCTTGAGAGGGATTTTCCTGATATGCCGCAGGCGTTTTGTGCATATATACGATTGCGTTCTGCAATGCGAAAGCAGGCGCGTATAACCGCGAGAATGAGTAAATATAAAAAATATTATGAGCGTCCGACAGAACTTTTTGCAAGGTTTGTTGAAGGGTTGTATCTGGATAAAGAGTGGACAGAGGCATTAGCACCGGTGACAGCTGCCATATTTTATGAACTGCTTGAAAACGGACATTTTATGGAGTTGGAAACCGTATTAGATATGACAGGTGTGTGCAGGAAACAATGCGTTGTATAAGTCTATGACAGCCGGCGAATCATTTCATGCGCTTCTTCACATTCAGGGAATGTTGATACTATTTTGTCCAGCTGTGCAAGCGCTTTATCGGCTTCCCCGAGTTTTTCAAGGCATTTTGCACTGCTCAAAAGAAGATTTAAATTCAGAGGGTTGTCTTGAAGCATTTTTTCAAAGATAGTATTTGCCTGCTCGTAATTCCCGAGTTCATAGTAGCAGAGCCCTAAAAGGTTTTCTACATCATGCGTTTTTTCAACTTCATAAGATGAAATAAAGTAGCGTTTTGCTTCTTCATAATCCTTTGTGAGAAATTTTATTTTTCCGGCAATGTAGGTGACAAAACTTTCATTTGGCGCTAATTTTAGAGCTTTTTCGATTTCTGTCCATGCATTGTCAAAATCCTGCAATAAAATTTTATTTAATGCTGAAAAAGCAAGCGCATTTACATCATCCTGTTTTTTCTCAAGAGCCTTCCGGTAATATTCATCCGCCTGTTTAAAATCTGTTGTTGCATGGAGATAATTAGCGTATTCAAACAGTATTGAAAAATTGTCAGGGGCAGCATTAAGAGCTTTTTCAAATTCATCTTTAGCATAATCAAACAACCGTTTTGAAAGATATATTACCCCGAGGTCTTTGTGTGCCGGAGCAAAATCAGGGTTGAGTTCTATTACTTTTTTGAGGATTTTTTCAGCTTTGTCCATGTCATTTGTCATGACACATACGTGAGCAAACTCATAATACAATTCATGCGATGCGTTTCCCATTACAATAATCCGCTCGTAAATATCTTTTGCTTTTATCGGCTGACCGATTTTCAGATATAGATTAGCCAGTTTTTGTGACATTGTAACGGATTTAGGGTTGAGCATAACCAGATGCGCAAGAATACCTATTGCCATATCTAATTTACCAACCATTTCGTAACAGGTTGCGAGATTATATTGATAATTCGGTTTTTCTGGGTGGCTTGCAACAAGCATTTTGTAGTGCTTAATTGCGTTTTCAAAATCCTGAGCCTTTACTTCTGACAGAGCCATTGCTATAAGATATGCGTCCTGATGTTCCAGATCATAAGCTTTTTGGAAATATACACAGGCTTCTTTATGTTTATTTTGTATCTGCAATATTGACGCAATATTATAATATGTTATAGAACTTGAATCATCCAATTCCGCTGCTTTGATAAAGTTTTCATAAGCTTTTTCAAGATTTCCGATTGTCACATAGGATGTACCGAGATTGTTGTAAAGCTGCGCATGGTCAGGATTAAGTTCAAGGGCCTTTTCCAGATAATATACACTTTCATCAAATTTTTTCATAGACATATAGGCTGTACCTATGATGTAGAAAATTGTGTAGTCGTTATCTGAAAAAGCTATTGCTTTTTTGCCGAGTTCAATTGCTTTTTCCGGTTGTTTGGATTTGACATAAATTATGCACAGACATTTATAAGCTTCAAGGTAATTTTCACGTAACTCAAGTACTTTTTGATAGGCAGGAACAGCGTGAAGATAATCTTCAAGATTGTCATAACAGTTTGCAAGATAAAACCAGCTTGCTGCATCATCAGCATTATATTTGACAATTGTCTCAAAAACACTGCGGCCTTCTTCATAATTATCAAGGTTAATATCGCAAAGTCCGAGAAGTTTTAAAGCTTCAATATCTCGTTCATCATCTTCTATAAGAATTTTAAGCTCGTCACGGGCTTGAGTGAATTTTTTTTCATTAATCAAATCTTTTATATTATCTAAAGTCATTTCCATAGTAATATTATTATAACAGGAACTGGACAAAAGCGCAAATATTGTGCTAATGTAATTGTATGAACATTTTACAGGAATTTGACACAATAACGGCAATAGCAACCCCTATAGGCACAGGCGGAGTCGGTGTAATAAGAACTTCCGGCGATAAGAGTTTTGATATTATAGAAAAAATTTTTACGAAAAAAAATCTTGAAGCCGGCCGTATTTCGCATGGCTGGATAGTTGACGGCGGCAAAAAGATAGATGAAGTTATTATTCTGCCATTTAAGGCGCCTAATAGTTATACCGGCGAAGATGTTATAGAAATTCACTGCCACGGCGGAATTAATGTTGTCCGCAACATTCTTGATCTTGTGTTGAAACACGGAGCACGCACAGCAGAACGCGGTGAATTTACCAAGCGCGCTTTTCTGAATAAAAAAATGGATTTGTCGCAGGCAGAAGCTGTTGCTGATTTAATACACGCAAAAACACGTAACTTTGCCAGACAATCCGCAAAAAATTTATCAGGAGTACTCGGTGAAAAAATTAAAGAAATACGCACTGATATTTTTAATGTGTTGTCAAAAATAATTGCCGGTATAGATTTTCCGGAAGATGTTGCAGAGCCGGAATATCCTTAT
The DNA here is from genome assembly GCA_944326465.1 of Candidatus Gastranaerophilales bacterium. Taxonomy (GTDB): domain Bacteria; phylum Cyanobacteriota; class Vampirovibrionia; order Gastranaerophilales; family Gastranaerophilaceae; genus CALUVH01. The sequence goes on from CALVEB010000018.1 coordinate 40,176, forward strand.
ATAATTTCAGAGTTTGAAAAATCACTTAACAAGATAGATAAGATTCTTGCGGGTGCAAAGTCATCAGATATATTAAGACAGGGTGTCAAAATTGCGATAGTTGGCCGGCCAAATGTCGGGAAATCCTCTCTTTTTAACACTTTACTTAATGTTGAGCGTGCAATTGTAACAGATATCGCAGGAACAACCCGTGATGTTTTGAAGGAAAATCTTGACTGGGATATTGCAATAACCCTGATAGATACGGCCGGAATACGTGAAAGTGAAGATGTAGGTAAAGTCGAAGAAATAGGGATTGAATATTCAAAACAGTCAGCCGAAGATGCTGATCTTGTGCTTTTTATGTATGATATTGCGGCAGGCATGACTGATGAAGATAAAACTATTCTCAATTTAATTAAAGACAAAAAACACATTGTTATTGCAAATAAAATAGATCTTTTGCCCGAAAGCAAAAGCGCTGCGTCTGGCGGAGAAATATTGATTTCAACAAAAACCGGTGCTGGTATTGAAGATTTGAAAGCAAAAATAAAAGAGATTGTCTATAATTTTTCACCGGATGAAATGGAGTTTGTGACGAATAAACGCCAGCAAGACTGCCTTGAAAAATGTCGTGAAAATTTAAAACTGGCACTTTTAGCCGCACAAAACAGAGAATTGCAGGATCTTATTTCTATTGATTTGAAATCAGCACTTTTGTATCTTGATGAAATAACCGGCGAGGTTATAACCGATGAGATATTAAATAATATTTTTGATCACTTCTGTATAGGAAAGTAGAACATCTTAGAATGTATGCCAAAAAACGCCATGGAAGAACGAAGGTCACAAGTTGTGAGGCACTAAGGCAGTAAGGAGTTAATAAAGACGTTAAGTTCGTATCAAAAACAGGCAACGCAAGATTTATGCGTTGCCTGTTTTTAGCGGAATAGTGTACGGCTCGCGCTCCGTCCACAAATC
>CALVEB010000019.1 GCA_944326465.1 Candidatus Gastranaerophilales bacterium
TAGCGAACGGAACGAGCCGACTGGAGCAACGCTCCTCAGGCGAGTCTCCGTGAGCGTGGAGCAAATCCAAGACAGGGAAATAAGGGAATAAGTTCGTTACAAAAGTAATATTATTCCTTCTCCATTTATCATTATCCTTTAATAAAATCAGATTTATATAGTTTTGCCATTCAGTCCCGAATTGGTGCGTCAAACGACGTTCAGATAAAGGGAATAGGGGAATGAGGAAATAAGGGAATAGGTTCGTTACATGAATTAGTCCCGTATTCTGTTTATCAATTCCGACAATATTGAGCGCTCGCTTTGCGCAGTCCGTACGGAAATCCGTTTTGTCCACCCTATGGTTAGTGCTGGATTTCTCGTTTATATCAAATCTTTTTCCTGTGGTTTCAGCCATTAAGAATCCTCACGTGTACTCATACATATATTATAGCGTATGTTTTTCAAAATTGCAAGACTCTTTTTAAAATCAATATAACAATTCACTTAACTTTTTTTAATAGTTACTCGACAGTCTGTTTTGTTTGGTATATGATAATTTTACACGCTGATTTATAATTAGTAAAGGAGAATTATTATGCAAGTTATATTAAAAAAAGATGTTCAAAACCTCGGTGAAGCAGGTGACATCGTTAATGTAAAAGACGGGTATGCAAGAAATTTCCTTCTTCCGCAGTCCGTTGCTGAAATCGCTACTGAAGGTGCTTTGAAAAACCGTGAAAACAATCTCGCAAGAATTAAAGCAAAACAAGAAAAATTACATCAGGAAGCTCTTGCTACTGCTGAAAAAATCGAAAAATTCGCTAAGCTTGAACTCTCTGCTAAAGCAGGTGAATCAGGTAAATTGTTCGGTACTATTACAACTAAAAAATTGACTGAAGAATTACTCGCTCAAGCTGGTATTGAAGTTGACAGAAAAAATGTTTCTCTCAATGCGCCGATTAATAAAATTGGCGAATATACTATGCTTATCAAATTGACTTCTAAAGTTAAATGTGAATTAGCTGTAGTTGTTACCGCGTCTGAAATACTTAAAGAGTCTGTTGAAGAAGTTGAAACAACTGAAGAAGCTTAATACTTAGTAACGAAGGCCTTTAATGAATAATACGGATAAATTAACTTTACAATGTATGGCAATAGGCTCACTTCCTCATCGTGATTTAAACAAGGCTATGCAGCTTGTAAAACTGAATTTCCGCAATATTCCGTTCTGGCCTCAGCTTTCAAAGCTTAACAAAAACGAAGACATGATTTTGCAGTTTCTGGAAAACATGCCTTCGTTTTTTGTTGATAAAAGTACTGAAAAATCCTATCTGGAAACAGAAAGTGATAAGTTTTTTGAGGATATAGAACAATTTTTCGCTGATTATGAAGAAATTCTTGCAGATATAAATTGCAAAACCTTAGAAAAATATGCGATTAGTGCTGAGAATTCAAAAACCTTTCCTGAATTTATCAAGTTTGTACAGGACACTAAACCATTGTTTGCAAAAGGGCAGATTGTCGGGCCTTTTACTCTTGCAACAACACTTGTTGACAAAAACGGCCGCTGTGCTTTTTATGATGAAACCCTGCGCGAAATTATCGTAAAAACACTGACATTGAAAGCTCTCTGGCAGATAAAGCAAATAAGAACGGCAAATCCTGAAACAACACCGATTATTTTTATTGATGAACCGTCAATATCCCAGCTTGGTACATCGGCTTATCTGACAATTTCACAGAGTGAAGTTTTGGAAATGCTAAAAGATATTTCCGATGCAATAAAAAGTAACGGAGCATTGAGTGCAATACACTGTTGCGGCAAATGTGACTGGACAGTGCCGCTAAAAGCAGAAGTTAGTATTATTAACCTTGATGCGTACGCTTATGCTCAAAATTTAAGTGTTTTTGACAAACATGTTGAAAAATTTCTTAAAAACAACGGGAAAATTGCCTGGGGAGTTGTACCGACGCTTGATAAAAAAGCGCTGGAAAAAGCGGATTTGCAGACGCTTATGGAGATTTTTGAAAAAGCTGTTAAATATTTGACTAAAAAAGGAATTGATGAGAAACTTGTAATAACAAATTCAATGATAACACCGTCCTGCGGCGCCGGCGGATTAGACGAGGCAATGGCTGAAAAAGCCATGACTTTGACAAAACGATTATCAGATAAATTAAAGGAGAAATACCATATTGACAACTAAGTTAGCTATTACGGGAAAAAGCGGAAGCGGCAAAACAACTATAACTAAAGCATTTCTGGCAATATTTCAGGAGTTATTTCCTGACAAATCCATTCTTTTATTTGATAATGATTTGAGCGCTGAACTTTCTCACAGCTTCGGACTTGATATCAGAAATACTATTTACGGTATCAGGAGCGGTAAACACGAATACAAAACCGGTATTCCGGAAGGGATGACTAAACAGGAATTTGTAGAGTGGGCAATGGAGGACATTGTTGTTTCATTGAGTGACAATGTTGATATAATTGTTTCTTGGTTTGTCGGGTCAAAAGACTGCCGCTGCCCGATTACAGGCCAGATTAACGATGCAGTGCTTAAACTTATTGACCGGTATGATATTGTAATTTTTGACTGTGAATTTGATCTAAAATATTTAAACCAGCTTGTTGATACAGATATAGATACAACTATTATTGTTGCGAACCCGACTGATGAAAGTGCGCATCTGGCAAAACGTATAGAAGAATTCAGCGCTAAATATGCTGCCGGCGGGCAATTGGGTGTTGTTATTAATAAAGTAGAAAGCTTTGATTTGACGTCTGTTTATGATTTGTTGAAAAAGTATGAGCTTGATGTGCTGGGTATAATTCCTTATGATAAATCATTAGAAAAAAATGGTGTTGAAAAGAATTCGGCAGTTGTGCAGGAAGCAATAAAACAGTTCTATTTCCGGCTGAATTTGCCGCAGGAATAACGGGGATTTGTTCTGTACTGAATTTTTCTGTTATAATTATTATATGGAAAATTACAGACAAATATATGACCTCGTAAAATCAGACATAGATATTATTATAGAAAATTTAACCTGTAAATTAAATTTGCAAGAGCCTTTGTTGATGCAGTTAAAACAGTTTCTTAATTCTCCTGCCAAACGAATACGGCCATTGCTTGCTATACTTTATATGAAGGCTTGCGATGTAAGGTTAGAAACGGAGCATTACAAACTTTTAACGGCAATAGAACTTGTACATAATGCATCTTTGATACATGATGATGTGATTGATAATGCGGATATAAGACGCGGTATCAAGACTCTGAATAGGATTTTTAATTCAAAACTTGCTGTGGTTTCAGGAGATTATTTGCTTTCTTGTGCAGTTGATTTTGTAAGAGAAATTGGCGATAACAGGATTTTGAATATTTTTATACAATCTCTGGCAGAGATGTGTAAAGGAGAAGTTGCCCAGTATTTCTGTGCTAATAAGATTCCGGCAATGGATGAATATCTGCTTAAAACCGAACAAAAAACTGCACAACTTTTTGTTGCGGCACTTGAATGCAGCGCAATTTTGTCCCCTGAAATTGATAAAGAGAAGGCTGTGAGTTTTGCTAAGAATTTTGGTATTGCGTTTCAGATAAAAGACGATTTGAATAATATATTGACGACCAACACTGATGCGGAAAACGGTATCTATACTGCCCCGATAATTCTCTCGGGCGATGTTGACAGACCGGCTATTGAAAAAACACATAATTTGTTGAATAATTATATTAACCTTGCCCTGAACAATCTGGACAATCTTAAAGATAATATATATAAAGAGGCATTATTAGCGCTAACGGAACTTTACAGAAAATGAACAAAGAAGATTTGAAAAAATTATATGAAAAATATAAGCCGGCGATAAAAGAGACGGTTGATACAGTAGTATTTGTTGTTGTGGCAATAATTATAATCAAGTTTTTTATAGGCGAAATACGCTGGATACCTTCAGGATCAATGCGTCCAACAATAGTTGAGGGTGACAGAATTTTTGTTGAACGGTATTCAAGATTTTATTCTACCCCGAAACGCGGAGATATAATGGTCTTTTATCCTCCGTTTGAAGAATTAAAAAACACACCGTGGAAGGTGTTTGCAAGATTGACAGGATTTTTCTGTAAAGATATTGCGTATATTAAAAGGGTTATAGGACTTCCTGGGGAAAAAATAGAGATTAAAACAGATGCAAACGGCAAAACATTTGTTTATATAAACGATAAACCGCTTAATGAACCATATATAAGCAGCGTATACGACTACTCATATTGCACTGAAGAAATGTATTGCGGCCCTTTTGTTATACCGGAGGGTGAATATTTTATGATGGGCGACAACCGCGGGAATTCAAAAGACAGCCGTTATTGGGGCACGCTTCCTGTAAACAGATTTATCGGCCGCGCAACATTTTTGTTCTGGCCGTTTACACACGCAAAAAAGTTTGACTAAAACTTAGAATAACAGGTGGTAGTATTTCATGTAATCAGCCATAATAGTTGAACTTGTTGCGTTAGCCATATTTGCCTTGACTGTTTGTTCACTGTCGGTTTCTGATATACTTTTAACTTTTTGATTTTGTTCTTTTTGCTGATCTTGCGACTGTTCTGTTTTAAGTTTTTCAACATATTCCTGAACAGTTGCCTTAATTTCTTCTACCTTGGCTTTGTCGCTGTTAAAATCCCCTGTGGATTTAACACCGGCTTCTTCAAGATCTTTTAATATCTGATTCCATTCGTTATAATTAACAACAGTTGTGCCCTGCGCCTGCGCTGCTGCCTGCGCGCGTTCAAGTTCTTCAAGTGATTTTATATCTTCTACTTTGTAGGCCATGTCAGCACTCCTGATTTATACTCTATATATACTAAGTATATTATTCCCGTAAAAATTCAAGAAAAAGCGTTTTTGTAACAATGTTTAACATTTGGCGCCAACTTTAAAAAGCTTTAAGCTATTAGAATTTAAAAATTAGCCTAATGATTATTTTTGTGCTATATTAATGATACAGGATACTTATGGACTTGGATAAAGGAGAAGATTTTGGCTCAGCAAAATATGTTTGAAGACGGAAAAATTATTCCCGTTAATATAAGAGAAGAAATGAAACGCTCATATATTGATTATGCTATGAGTGTTATTGTCGGTCGTGCACTACCTGATGTACGTGACGGTTTAAAACCTGTACACAGACGTATTCTTTACGCTATGAACGAATTAGGCATGACGCCGGATAAACCGTTTAAGAAATGTGCCCGTATTGTTGGTGAAGTTCTTGGTAAATATCACCCGCACGGCGATACAGCAGTATATGAAGCTCTTGTACGTATGGCACAGGATTTTTCAACAAGATACCTGACTGTTGACGGGCATGGAAACTTCGGGTCTGTAGATGGCGACGGGGCTGCTGCAATGCGTTATACAGAAGCCAGAATGAATAAGATTACTCCGTCTATGCTTGCTGATATTGATTGTGAAACAGTAGAATTTGTGCCGAACTTTGACGGATCTTTACAGGAACCTTCTGTTTTGCCGGTAAGACTTCCGATGCTTTTATTGAACGGTGTTTCTGGTATTGCAGTAGGTATGGCAACAAATATTCCTCCGCACAATTTAGGCGAAATTGTTGATGGAACAATTGCATTAATTGATAATCCGAATATTACTGTTGCAGAACTGATGGAATATATCAAAGGGCCTGATTTCCCGACAGCCGCAACTATTATCGGACTAAATGATATTAAACAGGCTTATGAAACAGGGCGCGGCTCTATCAAAATGCAGGCTGTTGCCGGATTTGAAGAAATAGCAGGCGGCGGCGGACGTCAGGCAAGAACAGCTATTGTCGTAACAGAAATTCCTTATCAGGTTAACAAAGCGATGCTTATTGAAAAAATAGCTGAACTTGTTAAAGATCAAAGAATCACAGGTATTTCTGATATCCGTGATGAATCCGACAGAGAAGGTATGCGTATTGTAATTGAATTGAAACGTGACGCAAAACCTGATGTCGTTAAAAATAATTTGTTTAAATATACACAATTATCAACAACTTTCGGTGTAAATATGCTGGCACTTTGCGGTAAGCAGCCGAGACTTTTGAATTTACATCAGGTGTTGAGCGAGTTTGTTGAACACAGGGTAGAAATTGTTACAAGAAGAACTATTTTCTTCCTTAAAAAAGCTAAAATCCGCGCGCATATTTTGGCCGGTTTAATCATTGCTCTGGCATCAATTGATGAAGTTATTGAACTTATTAAAAATTCAAAAACAACTGATGATGCGCGTAACGGTTTAATGTCAAAATTCGGACTTGATGTAGATCAATCCAATGCAATTCTTGAAATGCAATTGAGAAGATTGACCGGATTGGAACAGGATAAAGTTAAGGCTGAATATGACGAATTAATCAAGAAAATTGCTGAATATGAAGCAATTCTTGCCAGCCGTCAAAAAATTCTTGATATTATCAAAAAAGAATTGCTGGAAGATAAGGCAAAATTCGGCGATGACAGAAAAACCCAAATTCTGCCGGATCAGGGAGAAGTTACTATTGAAGATTTGACTCCGAATACACCGATGGCCGTGTTTATTACACATCAAGGGTATCTGAAACGTATTTCTCTTGATACTTTTGAGCGCCAGAACCGTGCTACCCGCGGCAAATCAGGTATTAAAACAAAAGAGGATGACGATATTCAACACTTCTTTACAGCAATGATGCATGATAAAGTTCTGTTTTTCTCATCTAAAGGAACAGTATACAGCCTGAGCGTATACGACTTCCCTGAAGGCGGACGTCAGGCAAAAGGACTTCCGATAATCAATGTACTTCCTATAGAACAGGATGAAAGAATTACTGCGGTTGTACCGGTCAGCACATTCTCTAAAGATTTGAACTTAATTATGCTGACGAAAAAAGGTAACATCAAGCGTATTGAATTAGATAATTTCTCTAACATCAGACGCAGCGGAATTATTGCAATAGGCTTGGAAGAAGGCGATGAACTCAACTGGGTAAAACTTGCAACCGGCCGCGACGAAATTATTATCGGAACATCCTGCGGTATGGCAATAAGATTCCCGATTGAAGATTTAAGACCGCTCGGACGCAGCGCAAAAGGTGTTACCTCAATGAAGTTACGCACCGGTGATGAAATAGTCGGTTGTGATATTGTTCCGCGTGATTATGATGCAGATTTACTGGTTGTAACATCTGATGGTTTTGGTAAACGTACAAAACTTTCTGAATTCAGAACCCAGAACCGCGGCGGTATCGGTTTGATTGCTACCAAATTTAAATCATCAGCATCAAGACTTGTTGCATTGACTATTGTAAAAGAATCAGATGATATAATGATGGTTACGGCAAACGGTGTTGTAACAAGATTGAATGCAGGCTCAATTTCCCGTCAGGGCAGACCGGCAACAGGCGTCAGAGCACAGAACCTGATGGAAAATGATACCGTTGTTTCTGTAAACAAAATTATTAATCCGGATGAAGATGAACAAATCGTCAAAGATGTTCAGGCAATGGACGCTCAGGAAAATACTCCGAATGTTTCCCAGACAAGTTTGCTTGATACAAATTCTCCGGATGAACAAGTGTAGTACTATTTATAAGTGGTTGAGTTGTTAAAGGCAATAGAAATATTGCCTCTTTTTTTACGCAGAATCATTTATTTGACCATGTTTTTGTAAACATATTTTTATACGTTTGACATGTAAAAAATAAACCTTAAATACATGTTGTAGAAATTCATACAAAAGTATGACCAAAGTCAGTGTAACTTAATGTATAGTAGTAATACCATAATTGGGTAGAATAGAGGGCATTTTGTTAAACGGTGTTTTCCAAAGACCATATATAGTTAAAGACGGACGCGGCGGTGTTAAGAAAAAACAGGATGATGACACCTCCAAATCACCTGCCCAAACCCAACGTGAAGAACAGGCAAACTCCAATTCCAGAAGTAAAGGCCTACAATATACAGAACAAAGATTACCGGATAAGTCCACCTCTGCATATAACAGAGCCCTTCAAAAAGAAGGTCAGGTAGACTGGCAGGCTATGCGCAGCCAGATTCAAGGACAGGTCGCTCAAAGAAAAAGCAGTGCAAAAACCTCAACAAATACAACAGTTGCCCCGCAAATAAATACCACAGCCGGTCAAATCCAGCGCAGTGCTACAATTAATATTGCTCAGATACTCAAAGATTTTAACAATACCGCCCTCGCTATCGGCACACCTGCCGAATTGAAAGAAGAAGTTGACGGATATCTCGCGCTTGTTGAAAAACAGGTACAAAAAGATAATCCAAATACTAAATTAATTAAATCAAACCTCAAAAATGCTTCCTCTATTCTTGACGGCTATATTTCTAAAACTCTCAATAAAGATTCAAAAGTCGTTGAAAACTGGGTTGATGCTCTTTTCTTACAACAGATTGATTTTAAATATGACGAAAACAATATAAATAAGCAATTCCTTGTAAAATTTCCGGAAGGCTCTACCGGAAAGGCTGAAAAGAAAGAAGAAAAGGCTGCCGTTGAACAAACGGTGACAGAACCTGTAGAGCAGGAAATTGCAACTGATGCAAAAGTACAATCACTTATTCCACAGGATAAAGAACTTAAATCACTGTTTATTCAATCCAAAAAATTGACTTATGCAAACGAACCTAAAAAAGCTCTGGCAAAATTTCAGGAGGCCCTGCAACGCGCTGATGAAGTAGGCGATACCGAAACAAAATCAAAAATATTTTATGAAGTCGGAAAAATCTATGATGATCATGATTTTTATGCACAGGCATTAAAGAGTTATAATAAATCACTTGAACATACATCTGATAACAATATCAAAACAAAAGTACATTACTCAATGGCGCAAATTTATGACGATGTAAACCAAATTACGCCGGCACTGGATCATTATTTCAATTCGATTTCATTTGCGGGCGAAACGGAAAATCTTGTTGCACAATCCGCTTCACTTACCAGAATGGGAAATATTTACACCGATATGTATGAACAGGAATCTTTTGATTATTATTCTGTCGCAGGAGATCTGGCAGAACAAACAGATAATTCTAAGATAAAAGGATTTTTATCATCAAGCATGGCAAATGCTTATGAGAAATTTGGCGAACCGCAGGAAGCATTACGCTCATATTCAAAAGCCGTACAACATTATGCGGATGCAGAATCACCTTTAAAAGTTGCACAGAATTATAAAGATGCGGCTGACATTATGCTTGAGTATAATAACCCGTCTAAAGCACGCGGGCTTTTGCAAAAAGCACAAAATTATGCGCGTCAGACCGACGATGTTAATTTGATGAATGAGATTGAAGAAAAACTTGGAAGTATTGCATAGTGTAAATTCAATTAATGGAAAAGGGTTGAAAAGTATAAAGCAATATGTTAAACTAAGAGTAAAGTATTGAAAAAGAGGAAAACAGATGCCAGCCGCGCTCCGGAAGGAAAGAGTAGAAAAACAAGAGGAATTTGGGGTTAGAACAGCGAACGAACGTGTTCAGACATGTATATTAAACGAGCTGCTAAGCCCGATATTGTCATTAAGCGTTGCAAATGTTGAAATTTCGGGGGGGGGGCGCCCACTTTAAGCCAAATACAGGCTATTAGCGGGTTTGCGGAAAAGCGTAAAATTGACACAAATATAAAAATTTGTGTCGAATTGTTGTATAAAAAACAAATGCCGTCAGGTCTTGGTGGACACAGTCCACTCTTACACACTAAGCACCCGCTAAAGTTCAACGGCGCCCGTTACATTCCTTCTCCCCCTGGGGAGAAGGTTAGGATGAGGGGTCATAAGGGTACCGTGGAGTCTCGCCAACACCGCTACGCATTCCTCTCCAGGGGTGAGGGTGGACACAGTCCACTTTTACACACTGGGCACCCGCGAAAACGCAACGGAACCCATTACACAATCCTCTCCAAGGGGGAGGAAAGAAATTTGTTGCCGAACGCAGTGAGGCTAGAAATTTCAGGAGGGGGGTGGACAAGTCCACTCTTATACTCTTGGGGGGCGCTAAAGAAATACGGTGCCCGCCTAATGTGTGGATCCAACGAACCAACCCCCACCCGAATTTCTAAGTTCGCAGGCTCACTAAGAAATTCAGCCCTCCCCCTCGGAGAGGGTGGACACAGTCCACTCTTACATTCAGGATGCCCGTTGCAACCCAACATGCTCCGTTCCGTCATACCGCAGCAGTTTCGTTGCATCCCAGAGGGCGTCGGCGCCTTGCGGGTGGACACAGTCCACTTTTATACATTGGACACCCGCGAAAATCCAACAGGCCTTTTTCTACGTCATCCCGCAACGGTAAAGAATGCGTCAGACGGGCATTGTTACCTTGCGGGATCTCAAATGAAAACTGGTGCGGGATGACGACTTGACGGGTGACGTAAAAAGTCACAGTGACTTAATCACAAAATCACACAAAAATGTAATAGATAACGCCGGCAAAGCCGGCAGAAAGAAGAGGTAAAACATGCAAACAAATTACTCTAAAAAAAGAAAGGAGAACAAATGATGTTCAACAGAAAAATCACACAAAATTGTCATTGCGAGCCGTTAGGCGAAGCAATCCAGCCGATTGAAACAGACGTTAATCGTCACAAAGCCACAGGGACTAATTCCTGTAACCACTTAATCACTCAATCACCTGTCTTGGATTTGCTCCACGCTCACGGAGACTCGCCTAAGGAGCGTTGCTCCAGTCGGCTCGTTCCGTTCGCTATCCGGACTCGCTACGCTGTCTTGCTCGCCGGCGTTAAACGGGTCTGCAACGCCGCCGCCTTCGCGTCGCCGTTTCGCCCTCTGCCGGCTCGCGCTCCGTCCGTCCGCAAATCCGCTAGTCACTTAATCACTTCAAAAGCGGCCGCCTTTACTCTCGCAGAAGTCCTAATCACCCTCGCGGTTATCGGAATAGTGGCAGTACTGACCATCCCAAACCTTATGCAGAACAACAACCAGAAAGCATGGGATACAGCAGCAGATGTCTTTAACAAACGACTTGAAGTCGCAGCCCGTGTCATGAATACACAGGAAACCTTAGCAGGGTATTCAAACACCAAAGACTTTGTTACAGAACTAAAGAAACACATCAAAATAACAAGAATATGCGATAACGATGAATTAACAAAATGTTTCCCTGAAAAAGTCTTTTGGGGTGCAGAGCAGGAAGAAATAGATGTAGAAAAGGATATTAAAAGCGCTAAAAACATGGGACAGGATGACTGGGGGACAGAAGTTATAGGTGCACAGTTTGCAAACGGAATAGATGCATTAATAGCTTATGACCCGAATTGTACTCAAGATCCGTATAATAACCAGATTCAGGCTTCTAATTGCGTGGCAATATTATATGATGTCTCTGCCAAAAAGAATCCAAACAGCTATGGCAAAGACCTTCGCGCAAACGGTAAAGTTCTTTCTTTAGGCGGAATAGAATGCGCATTTGAAGTAGCAGGAACATGTTATACAAATCCTGCATTGCCAACACCAATGACACTTGCAGAATGTGAACAGGCTGTACAAGAAGGTACTTTAGGAATAAAAGAATGCCATTATGACAACGATTACTGGGCAGGAGCAGTAAAACACTGCGGCGGAGTCCAGAACATGCCAACACCTGCACAACTAGCAGAGATAGCAACTGATTTGTATGGTGATCATGGATTTAGTACAAGCGGCTACGAATACAAAGATGGCTTAACCATGGACAAGACCAAGTCCTACGTATCAATTCTTGATGCAGTATACGGCGACTCAGTATCAGGCAGACCAAGCGGCGAATTCGCTATTTGGTCAGGGCAGGAGTCTGACGGCTACTACGCATATGATCGTGGGTTCGTCTCTGACTACACGCTCGCGGACGGCTACTACCGCGGCACTAACTACGCACTGGCGGTTTGTCTTGGTGATTAGCTCACCTATTCTCCCTTTCGGGGCGATTTTTTCAGAAAATCGCCCCTTGAGAACCGGTACTGCAGAGAAGAATTCTGACTCCATAATTATTTAATTATTATTAATAAAATATCTACATAAAATATATCCCTAAAATTGAATAATAACAATGCTTTCAACACTTTTATTATACAAAAAATACGGGAAAATTACAATAAAAATGAGGTGAAAATGTTACATTTCGACATGAAATATTTGAGGGATTCAAATGGCTAAATACGACACATTGCCAATATACAAAGCGGTATATGATTTTCTATTAAAAATACTAAAATTCATCGCGCAGTTCCCGCGTGAATACAAGTACACAATAGGCGACAAAATTCAGGGGGCGGCGGTTGCCATTGTGATAGATATCTACCGTGCCAACCAGACAAAAGAAAAAATTCCGCATTTGAAAAGTTTATTGGAAAATGTTCAGCTTGTACATTTATATTTGAATATAGCTTATGATTATGGTATCTTTCCTAAAAAAGACATCGATACAATAAAAGCAATGGTGGAAGATATAAGTAATCAGGCACAAGGATGGTTAAAAACACAGGAAAAAGTGCGAGAGCCTGTTAAGTCAATGGCTTAGCGGGGAGTGCCTTTTTCATCACGTCTGGAAACCGGTTGGCCTTGAGTGCAACCAAAGCCGTAAAATTTTTTTTTGCGGGATGACTATTTGGAAAGAGTCTGAGTAGTTGTTAATTAGAGTTTCCGTCGTCGCTATTTGGTCAGGGCAGGAGTCTGACGGCAACAACGCATATGAACGTGAATTCAACTCTGACAACACGAACGCGAACGACAACAACCGCAACAATAACAACGAACTGGCGGTTTGTCTTGGAGATGAAACTTTTTCTTAAGTTTTTAGCCGGGGAACGCCGTCCGAACCCATTTCGGGCGACGTTTCTCTTTTGGTCCGGTGATTAGTAAGATGTTATCCTCTTACTTGGACGTGATTAAGTGATTAAGAGGATTTCATAATTGGGCAATGCAAAATTTAAGCATTGCCTCTTTTTAGGGGAATAAGGGAATGAGGAAATAGCGGATTTGCGTACGGATGGCGCGAACGAAGTGAGCAAATCCGGATAGCGAGCAGATTGAGCCAGCTTGTGCGTAAGCACAACAGGCGATACTCTGCGAGCGTGGAGCAAATCCAAGACAAGGGAATAAGTTCGTTAATAGAATCAGGCAATGCAGGATTTTCCGCGTTGCCTCTTTTTTTAAAGGAGGGTTCGGGAACGTAGTTCCTGATTACTCGTTCATTTCAAACGCGTGTTTTTCTTTTTCGGTTCACTTTTTCTTTTTGCGTCGCAATCAAAAAGAAAAAGTGAACATTACATTTGTAATTAAAATTTATTTGAGTTCCAGCAAGGTAACAATTAATGTGGAGTGCACACATACCCGTTGCGGGATGACGGAAAGGGGTATGTTGGATTGCAACGGGCATCCAGTATGTAAGAGTGGACTGGTCCACCTGTGTCCACCTGCGTGTGCCGCGTATAGAATTAATACTGTTTTTATTCTTTACATTTTTTAACAAACTATCTTATAAATTAAAGTCACCGTCTGTTAATGCCGATAAATATCTTAACGAAGGGAAAATTTATGGGTTTAGCAGCATCACAGGCAAGACTATTAAGTTTAACAACTCGGATAAACAATAATGAAATGGAATCTCTTCTCGTTTCCAATTCCAAAATTCGTTTGGCCGATAAAAATTCCGCTGCAAAACAGAATTATCTCGCTGCTCTTGATGCAACTAAATATGAATTTATTTATTATGATTCAACAGGAGTACAAAACAATACGGCTTTTACCTTCAATGCTGTAACACAGTATCAATCAATGAAAAATCAGTACAGTTTTCACAACGCCGCAGGACAAATCCTTGTCAGCTCAAGTGATGCAAACAAATTTGAACAGTCAGCAAACTTGTATGAATTTCTTGATAAATATGGACTTTTTGACCAGAGTAAAGAAGAATTCCAAGAACAGCTTGATGAATATAACGCTCAAATGGATGAATACAACAAACAAAAAGCTGAGTACGACCAGAAACTGGCTGATTATGAAAAGAAATATCAGGATTATGTCGCTGATTTAGAAGCATATAATAAAGAACTTGAAGCATATAATAAAGAAATGCAAAATTATTATGCTGAACTGGATCAATATAATAAAGATTATCAAGAATATTTAGATGCTTTAAATAAACCAGACCTGTATGCAAAATTCAGTGATATTGTTGGTACAAGTGACAATCCTACTGCTTTTTGCTACAGAATGGCTCTTGGTGGTGATAGCGGCTGTTATATGCACCTGCTGAACTTAATTCTTGATTTTAACGGAAGTTCTCCTACAAGGAATACTTATACAGCTTCTAACGGTAAACAAGTAACAACCAATGGCGCTACAGGCGGTATGGGAACTCCGGCGGCAATGAAAGATGTTTCTGATGCTTTGAATGAAACAAATGCGGACGGTACACCTACCAGAGTATGTGACGGCGATGATGATTTGAATACTGAAGGCGATCAAAACATGCTGGCTCAGGCTAAGGCTGCCGGAAAAACTCCAACAGAATTAGAAGTATTAATGAGTGACTATGTTGATAACGGTGACGGTACATATTCTCTAAAATCTCTGAAACAAAAAGCTATTGATATGTATTATATTTTACAGAATATGAGCGGCTCTGTTGATGCTGCTGATATGAAAAATATGCTTATCAACTTTACCGACGGTGATATGCAGAAATTGACTTTACCGGAGCCTACGCCGCCGACTCTGCCTAATCCGCCGGAAGCTTTCACAGGGGTTAAGCCGACATTTGACGAGGTTGCTCCTAATCCGCCGGAAATGCCGGAATATACAGAAAAAATCTACGACAAACCGCTTGCGCAGTGGTATATTAACCTCTGGTATGCTATGGATGCTGATTCTATTGATCCGGAATCCGATACGCTTTACACTGTTCATAAAGAAGACGAAAAACCTTATTATACAGTACCTAATGTCGTAAAAGAAACAACTGACGGAAATAAGTTTTATGAAGTAATTGACGAAGATAAAGCAAATGATGAGCAATGGCTTAATTTTGCACTAAATAAAGGTATGATTACTATGACTCAGGCTGTTGCGCCGGAGGACAGCGAACACGAAATAACATGGAACAGCATTATTCATACTAATGTCAGCGATCTCGTAGAAGTAGAAGATACTGAAAAAATCGCAAAAGCTGAAGCTGAATATCAAAAAAGTGTTACTGAAGTTCAAATAGAAGATAAAAAATTCGATATTGAGCTTAAAAAATTAGACACTGAACACAATGCTTTGCAACAACAGTTTGAAGCTATCAAAAGCGTTATGGATAAAAATACCGAACGCACTTTTAAAACTTTTTCTTAATTTCTTAAACTAACATTGCATTCAGGATTTTGACGTGCTAAAATTTTTATATGAACGACACGATGTTAAATTTAAAAATCCGCAGAATGACAGTAGATGATGTCGACAACGTAATTGCTATAGAAGAAAAAGCATACGGTGAGCATCACTGGTCAAAAGATTCGTTTTTAAGTGAAATTAACAACGAACTTGCCAGATATTATTGCGCGTTTGACAAAAATAATAATCTGCTCGGATATGCAGGCTCCTGGCAAATTCTGGAAGAAGCACATATCACAAATGTTGCGGTTTCTCCTGAGATGAGGAGAAAACATATCGGCGAGGCTCTGTTATGCGCAATTATTGAAGACTGCTATAAAAATATGGTAAAATACATAACCCTTGAAGTAAGAGTAAGCAACAAAGCCGCTATTGCATTATATGAAAAATACGGGTTTAAATCATTCGGAACGCGTATCGGTTACTATCAAAACAACAATGAAGACGCTCTTATAATGTGGACAGAAAATATATTTTACGATAAATTTAGAGTAAAATATGATAAAGTTTTTAAAGAATTAAAGGATAAAATTAATATCTTATGAAAGAAAGTGAAGCAGAAAGAAGGTTAAGATACCGTCAGATTTTTGGGATAAGACTTTCACTCGGAAGTATTATGCTAATGGTGTTTGGTGCATTTGTATTAACTATGGCAACATTTATAAAATTTAACCTTACGCATTATATATTACCGTTGGATATTTTTGATGAGAGTGTAATTCATAAGTCTGCTGATTTTTTAAAAACAGTTACAATTATTCCGCAAATACCTGTGGTAATGTTTATCGGAGCATTATTGGGACGCAAATACGGAATTACAAGCATACTTATGTATATACTTGCCGGACTGTTTTTAGTTCCGGTTTTTGCACTTGGCGGCGGCCCGGGGTATATTTTTGAATACGGATTCGGGTATATTATCGGATATATTCCCGGAATATTTTTTGCCGGTACTATTTTGAAAAACGGATTTACCTATAAAAATATTGCAAAAGCTATGTTTGTTGGAGTTCTCACTATACACATAATAGGTGTACTCTACATGTTATTTCTCGCAGGTCTCAAACACGAAGGCAACGAATTTATAAAAGGCTGGATAATGGCTCAAAGCGGGTTGAAAATATTTTATGATTTCATATTAAGCTTTCTGATGGTTCTTGTGGCTAAGTATGCGCGGATTCTTTTGTGGATATTTATGTAATAATGGCTCGTTGCATTCAGGCGTGTGAGTGCTGCAAGTAAAGTGAAAGAATACAAAACTCACTCAATTCACCTTACTTACTTCACTTACTTTATACACTTAGTCACTTAAACAATTCCCTGTGCAAGCATTGCTTCTGAAAGCTGTGTAAACGCAGCAATATTAGCACCTGCAACATAGTTGTTACCGAGGTTATATTTTTCAGCGGCTTTTTGGCAGGAATTGAAAATATTAACCATTATGTTATCCAATTTTTTATCAACTTCTTCAAAAGTCATATAATACCGCATGCTGTTCTGACTCATTTCAATTGCAGAAGTTGCTACACCGCCTGCATTTGCCGCTTTGGCCGGTGCAACGAGTATACCTTTTTCAAGAAAATAGTCTGTAACCTCTTTTGGACAAGGCATATTTGCCCCTTCCCCTATTGCAATAACTCCGTTTTCTACAAGTTTTTTTGCTGATTGCAGACTTACCTCGTTTTGGGTTGCGCAAGGCAGGGCAATATCTGTTTTAATTGTCCAGATCGGAGAATTTTCATCAACACGTTCAATATATTGAGCATCAGGGTGCTTTTTCAAATATTCTTTAATTCTGCCACGTTCAACTTCTTTTATTTGTTTTATAACACTGATATCAATTCCGTTTTTATCATAAATACAACCGGAACTGTCACTCATAGCAACAACATTTGCGCCGTACTGCTGTGCTTTTTCGCATGCATAAATTGCGACATTACCGGAACCTGAAATTGTGACTGTTTTACCTTTTAATGACTGGTGGCCGTTAGCTGCAAGCATCTCACGCATAAAATAAATAAGTCCGTAACCTGTAGCTTCAGTTCTTGCAAGTGACCCGCCGTAAGACAGTCCTTTACCTGTAATAACACCGCCTTCATAGCCGTTTTTGATCCTTTTGTACTGTCCGAACAAATACCCGACTTCTCTTGCGCCGACTCCGATGTCGCCTGCCGGTACGTCAATATCAGGGCCGATATGGCGCTGCAATTCAGTCATAAAACTTTGACAAAAATGCATCACTTCTCTATCGGATTTACCTTTTGGGTCAAAATCACTTCCGCCTTTTCCGCCGCCTATCGGGAGTCCGGTCAGGGCGTTTTTGAATATTTGTTCAAAGCCGAGAAATTTCATAATACTTTGATTTACACTGCGATCAAATCTTAATCCGCCTTTATAAGGGCCGATAAGACTGCTGAATTGTACGCGATACCCTCTGTTAACAATTGTTTTGCCTTCATCATTTATCCATGGAACTCTGAATGTAATTATTCGTTCCGGTTCCACCATACGCTCTAAAACCGCAAATTCTTCAAATTCCGGATGTGAATTAATCACCGGTTCAATAGAAATTAATACTTCTTCGACGGCCTGTAAATATTCCGGCTCATGACTATTCTTTGCTTTTGTATATTCTAAAACCCTTTTGATGTATTCGTTCATTAGCACCCCTTTTTTTAAAATTTGTATTTTTACACTATAAATGTAGCACATTTATTAAAATATTTCAAATTTTATTTTCAAAAAGATTTCTGATGTGCAGGCGAGGTAATCCAGTCAATTAAAAAGTGATTAAGGATTCTGAGACTAAGAGATTAAGCGGGTTAAAAAATAGGGTTCGTTAAAATCTTGTATTGTCGTTTAAAAGACACTTGGTTATTAGCGAATTCACGGACGCAGTAAATTCAAGACATGGCACTGATGCACTAAGTAGTTACAGCAAGATAAAAAAGAACATAATTCCTCTGTTTTATGCGCTTGGCGCGATTCGTCTTGAATTTGCTCCACGCTCACGGAGACTCGCCTGTTGTGCTTACGCACAAGCCGTCTCGTTCCGTTCGCTATCCGGATTTGTGCCTGTGGCACTTCATCCGTCCGCAAATTCGCCGAACGCTTTGACAAGGCATTCGCCTTGTGCGCGTTCTACAAATCCTGTCAAAACAGATAAAACAAAGGATAGGTTAAAACCTATCCTTTGTTTTATGCGCTTGGCGCGATTCGAACGCGCGACCTATCCCTTAAAAGGGGAGTGCTCTACCTGCTGAGCTACAAGCGCTTAATCGCTATTCATTTCGTCAGTGATTTTAATATAGCAAGAACATTTTTTCTTGTCAATAACTTTTTTAAATAAATTTTTATATTATTCTCTAAATATTACCCGACAGGCTAATATTTTTTGTTTGACTTTATACTTTTTTAGTGCTAATCTTATTCTCGGTCTCAAAACTAATCTCGGGTGAAGATTTGTAACAACTTTGCGCGTTTTCTCCTGACGCTAGCAAAAAATTAAATTCACAGATTTTAGCTTTATAGATAGTTAGAATATAGTAAGTAAAAAGGTGTTTGTATGAGTATTGAAATTCAACCAAAGACAAATTTGTTGTCCTCTTTTAGCCAGACAAAAATTAACTACCAGCAGCCGCAATTTATACCGGCTCATCCTCCGGTTTCAACTGAGCAGCCTCAAGAAAAAACAGTATTACAAAGTCAGCCGCAAAAAGATGAATTCGTTAACTCCGATTCTAAGGCTGATACGCAAAAATCAAATGCCTTTAAAGACTTTGCTCAAAAGTACGGCGGTGTTCTGACCGGTACTGTAGCTCTCGCTACCTCTGTTATTGGGTTCCCTCTTGTTTATAAAAAAGGCAAAGCTGCTACTAACAGGGCTTTAAATGAAGTTAAGGATTCACTTGATATACTATCCGGAAAAATTAAAAATTTGGATTTTGAAGATCAAATCAGAAACGCTGTTAATGAAGTTCTCAAAGAATCAAACAAAAAGCCGAATGTCCCTGTCTCCAAACAATCAATACTCACAACCGCTTTACTTGGAATAGGCACAGGCGTCGGAATTACTGAATTCTTGAAAGATAATAAAGATACTATAAAAGAACAGGGCTTTACTGATGATGATATTAAAAAAGCTAAAGATACTGCAACAGCTATTTTAGAAAAACCTGTGGAAGCACTCAATAAAGCCAATGCTGTTCATGGTATGGCTGAAGACGCTAAAAGAATTGCAGAAGCTTATGACAGCAGAATAAACATTGCTATGGAAAATTCCCGCGATGCTGTTGACGCTGCAGGTGCACGCGACAAGCAAATTATGAATCTCTTCCTTGAACCGTTTTATGATTTAAGGCTTTTGTCAGTACGTGATTGGGATAAGAAAATTGATACTAATAAATCAAAAGAAGCGTTTGCTATCGTAAATGATGCTGCTGTAATGCGTCTTGATAGAAGTGCTAATGATACAATAAGAGATATTAAAAACTTTAAAGAAAAATATCCGCAATTGACTTCCCTCTGGGGCATGACATCTGAATATGACCCTATCAAAAAAGGCGGTCTTGGCGTTGTGCCGTCTGATTTACAAGACAACTTTGTCAAACTCGGTATGGATTCGCCAACATTTATCCCTATGTATCTCAAAAAAGGTTTGAGTGAATTTAAAGCAGTAAGACAATACAACCCTGAAACAGGAAAAGATGAAGCTCATTATCAATATATTTATGATAAAGAAAAATATGATTTGAAAAAACTTGCAGAAGTTACTATACCGACATATCGTAACGGCAAGCAGCTAATGGAAAGAGTTGAATACTACAGTGCTCAAAAACCTATTCGCGGTACAGACAAAACCAAAACTCTCGTATTTGTAAAAAATGCTGACTACTTCCGCGAAGGAATTTATGATTCAACTCCTTTTGCAGAAGAAACTGAAAAATTTGCGTTATTTACAAAATCAGTTTATACACTTGCAAAATACAAAGTCGCCGAGGCATTGGGCAGTGATTTAACCGGTGTTGAAAACATAAAAATAGCTGATAAAGCCGCTTTTGATGAGATAAAAGCACCTAATTCCTTTGTTCTGAATGACTGGCATGCGGGTTCTGTTGCAGGTTTGTTCAGATATCGTGCACCTATGGAATATGCATACAAGGAACTTTCACACGATGTGATGTATGCGCTTAAAGATATGCCGCTTCTAATGATCGGGCATAACCTCGGTGAGCAGGGCAATACAAACTCCGGCAGCGGTTCTTTGACAGCTAAAAACCAGACAACAGAAAACGTTATCAACACATTATATGATCATTATGCAAAAGCTCTGGCAGAACACGGGCACAGCGGTCTGCAAAATGAAGATATATGTAATACAATTCTTATGAAACGCAGAACCGGTGATAAGCAGTTTAACAGTTTATTCCACGGAGCAGCGCTTGCTGACTGGTTTGAAATAGTATCACCAAACCACGCAGAAGAATGTATTAAAGATCCTGCTCAATCCGGTATTTTGTGGTCACTTTTGCAACGCAGACAACATACAGGCACAATAGGCGGTATACTTAACGGTCTGGATAAAAACAAAGTTGATATGAAAGCTACCAATGATCGTAACTATGTAAAATTCCATGATGTTAACGAAAAACTGAATTTGCAGGAATACGATAAAGATACCCCGATTGATGAAGTTATGGAAAGACGTATGTACAACAAACGCAGAGTCTATAACGCATTTATCAAGCCGCTTGGTATAGACAAAAATTATCCGGCTGATATTGAGCTTGTAAATCCTGAAGCAGGCAGCCTGAATATATCAGAAGATGATTTTGCCAATGCTCCTGTTATTGGCTGGGCTCACAGAATGTCCAGACAAAAAGGATTAAAATATTTCTCAGAAGCTGTAACAAGACTCTTTGACAACTGGGATAATCTATTCCCTGGCAAACCAATGCCGGTAATTATCGTTGGCGGCCCTGTTGAAGACGCTAATCAACTTCAGTACCTGAATGATTTGCGAGATCCGGGTAAGGGCAGCAACAAAGAACGTCTAAATAGAACTATTGCATTAAAAGGTAATCTTCCGAACCCTGCAATTATGTCAGCTTGTACATTCTTCACAGGCCCTTCAGATTATGAACCTTGCGGATTAATTCAGGGTGAATGTTTCGCAAAAGGTACGCCGGTTATAGCAACTGATGTAGGCGGTTTCCATGATACGATAAAAGACGGGGAAACAGGTTTCCTTGCTAAATATCCAAGTACGGATGCAGTGTATGACAAAATGGTGGAAGGGCTCAAAATGTACTTCTATGACCATGACAAATATAAACAAATGGTGGCTAATGACCTGCAAGTTGACTTTAGCTGGAATCAGGCGGGCAAACAAGGCTCAATCTTTGAATATACTGACAAACTCGGATTTGACAGAGATAAGCTTCCGGAAGTTGCAATTGCGGCGTAGATATGATTTTAGCGGAAAGTTAACTTTTATCACATTTAACGAAAAAAGGAGTTTGATAACTCCTTTTTTTTGTATAATTAATTTGTAAAAAGATTTTTTAAGGTTGAAGATGGAAAGACTATTCGGATTACTCGGAATTATATTGATATTTGGCATCGCGTATTTGATGTCCAATAACAGAAAAGCCATAAATTACAAAACAGTCGGCATGGGATTTTTATTACAGGTATTGCTGGCTGTTTTTGTTTTCAAGGTGCCATTAGGGCGTGCGATATTTTTTAATATAGGTTTGTTTATCCAGAAAATTCTTGATTTTGCAAAAGAAGGCGGATATTTTGTATTTGGACCTTTGATTGATAATACAAAATTAGATGCAGTATTTTCAGGCGGAGCCAATGTTTTTGCACTTCAATTAATATCATCACTTATATTTATGATGATACTCGTGAATATACTCTACTATTACGGAATAATGCAGCGTATAGTTCCGCTTTTTGGTAAAGCAATGAATAAACTTATGTCAGTCAGCGGAGCTGAGGCTTTGTCAAATGTAGCCAGTGCATTTGTGGGACAAATTGCAGCCCAGATAATGATAAGACCGTATCTGGCAAAATTAACCAGATCAGAATTATTGGCGTCAATGGCCGGAAGTATGGCGTGTATTTCCGGAGCTACAATGCCTATTTATATAGGCTTAGGTATACCTGCACAGTACTTGCTTGCCGCATCAATTATGGCTGCTCCTGGGGCGCTTGTTATTTCAAAAATAGTTTATCCGGAAACACATACACCAGAAACAAGTGAAAATATTCATATTAAATTTAGTAAAAGACGCCGTCCATACATAAATCTTTTTGATGCAATATCAGCAGGGGCATCTGAGGGGATGAAGGTTGCAATTAATGTCGTTGCAATGATTCTTGCACTTGTTGCACTTGTTGCAATGGTGGATTGGGTGCTTGCAAATTTCGGGATTTTAGTGGTTAAGTATCTACATTTCAATATTCCCGGATTTGATCTTACCCAGCTTTCATTAAAGATGATTTTAGGTAAAATCTTTGCGGTATTTGCATATTTTATGGGAGTGCCGCTTGAGGAAGCGACAACTGTCGGAAGCTTAATGGGAACAAAGTTAGTGCTAAACGAAATGGTTGCTTATGTAGATCTTGCGAATTTACCGCAGCAATTATCCGCCAAAAGTTATTTAATTGCGTGCTTTGCACTTTGCAGTTTTGGTAATTTCGGGTCTATCGCAATACAACTTGGCGGTATCGGAGAATTAGCGCCAAACCAGAGAAAAAACCTTGCGCGTTTAGGTTTGCGTGCGCTGATTTGCGGCACTCTGACCTGCTACATGTCAGCTGCTATTGTTGGTATTCTGTTTAACTAAGATTCAGCATTTTGCAATTTTGTAAAGTAGGAGGCTGCGAAAATGTAAAATACAGATGTGCATTTTTGTAAAATACAAGTGTGCGAAAATGTAAAATACGAACGTGCATTTTTGTAAAATACAAACCGGAAATCCTCTGTATACCAGCATTTACACAGTTTCTAATTTCTTAAAATACTCTTTGTTTGCAGCAAGTGTATTCGGGGTTGCATTGATTGAATATACCGGTTTTGAATTAAAAATGTGATTTGCCATATTATAAATATCATCGACTGTTATATTATCAATCATATCTATAAACTGGTTTTCTCTTGAAGGGCCGTAATAATTGTGAAGTCCAATATCAAGACTTATCATTTTGCCAAATCCGTCTTCATTATCAGACAATATCAGATTTTTCAGATAAAGTTTTGCGTTTTCAAGTTCTTTTTCTGAAACTTTTTCTGTTTTAATTTTTTGAATATGTCTATTGAATCCGTCAATAGATTTTTGAACGTTATCGTAGCTTATTTCGCCTGTTTGTTTATTTTCTGTAGTTGTACCGATGCGAAGTCTCATAATGCCTGTATTGTCGTGATAGTTTACAGTTGAGCGAACAGAGTAAGCAAGTTTTTCGGTTTCACGCAGATCCTGAAACAGTCTGGAGGAGGAATTACCGCCCAGAATAATATTTAAAAGCCTTACAGTAACATCATCTTTTAAGTTACCGTTGTTTTTAAATTTAAATGCTTCAACAATATCGGCTTGATTTTTGTTATGGGTATCAGTCAGAACTTTTGTTTGCGCAACAGGTGTATAAGTATCAAGAATTGCCGGATTTATGTCTGCAAACTGTTTATTTCCGGCCGGAAGATGCTTGGTTAAAGTATTTAAAAGCTCAGGATTTTGTTTAAAAGGTGCAGATATAACAATGGAGCCGCTCGGGTTTTTCATAAGGTATTCATACAGACCGCGCACATCAGCGAGCGTTACTTTTTTAAGTCCTTCTTTTATATCTTCATCGGTTGCGCCATAGTTGTCATTAGGGAATAATTCTTTGTTTAATTTTTCCATCGGGGTTTTATCAGCAAGTTCAATTGCTTCCAGAATTTGTTTTTTAGCCATATCAAGTGTAGCTTCTGTTATTCTGGGATTTAGCAAAACCTCATTAATTGCATCAAGAGTTTTTGGCAAATCTTCTGCTGCAAAATATGCATTTGCGCCTAAACCGGATTCATCCGCTCTGAATTTTACAGATATAGCATCCTTATTCAAGTCTGCGAGGTAATCAAATTCATGACGTGAGGCAGAACCTGCATTCAGCATTTTATGCAGTATTATAGGTGTTGCAGGGTTGACGTTTGCAGAATAAAGATTTTCAAAAGCTATGGATAAATCACAATTGTTTGTTTTGGAATTGTTTGTGATGATCTGAAAATTATTAGATGTTTTATAGGATTTGACATTATCCATATTAATAGCTGTTTTTTTGAGGATATTATCAGAATTGCCGGTAAATGTTATTTTTTGTGCCGCAACGTGATTTTTCCTCAATGCAGCTTCATCTATAGTATCAGGATGAACAAGTACAATAGATGCTTTTGTGGTATCAAGATATTTTGCGGCTGCATTTGAAATATCTTGAGGAGTCAGGCTGTCGACCATTTTTTCGTAATCGTTTATGGTGTTTAGAATACCGTCAAGAGTTGCTTCGCCGATTATTGTATTCAAATCCGCAGAGCATTCAAAGTTGCTTGCAAAATTCCTTTTCAAAGTTTTCTTGATAAAGCTCATTTCTTCTTGAGTCGGCGGATTATGTTCAATCTCATCGAGTTTGTTTGCAATAGTTCTCAGAACTTTTGGTGAATTTTCTTCTGTTGTTTCGGCATTGAAAACTATTGCAAGCCCGTCTGACTGTTTTGTGCTTACTGTTTCAACATTCATATATATTTCGGCGTTGTAATCTCTTAGTACTTTTGAGAGTCTTGCGTTTTTAGAACCTGTGAGAAGTACTGACAGTGCTTTCAATAAAACTTGTCCTTTTGCATCATTATCAGCAGGGCCGTTGAATGCAGCATAAATACCTGTTGAATGCGCTTTATCTGAAATTATATCTTCTCTTACTGCGCTTTGAACAGGCTGCAATTTTTCATAGTTGCGGCTTGCCTGTGGTGTTTTTGTTGAATTGAAATATTTCGCAACAAGTTTAATTGTTTCGTCAGGATCTACTTCTCCTGTTATAACTGTTGTTGTATTTGCAGGATAGTAGTTACGGTTAAAGTAATCAACAACATCTTCGCGGCTCAAATTCGTTATGTTATCAGTTGTGCCGCCTATCAAATCTACTGATGTGGATTGAATATTATATAAATTTTTTATTGCGCGGTTAACGCCAATATTATCGGGATTAGAAAGAATCATATTAATTTCAGAATTAACAATGCCTTTTTCTTTTTCAAGTTTATCCGCGAGAAAATACGGAGATTGGAGCATTGAGGCCTGAAGTTTGATTTTTTCTTCCAGATCTCCTTTACGTAGCAGATTTGAATTTATATAATAATTTGTTTCTGCATATCCTGTTGCAGCATTGCTTGAGGCGCCCATTTCATTAACACGTGTAAAAAATTCATCTGCATCCAATCCTTTTGAGCCGTTGAAGAGGTTGTGCTCAATAAAATGGCTTATGCCGCGTAAATTGTCAGGCTCATTCATTGAACCTGTTTTTACATAACTTTTTACAACGGTTGTGCCTTCTTTCGGAATTATAATTACATTTTGTCCGTTACCGAGTTTATATAAAGATGCTGTTGTATCATAAGGCAGTTTGATATCTTTTATTTTCTGATAACTAACAGGAATATTGACATTAAAATCCGGCGTAACATCCGGCAGACGATCAATTTGTTTATGGGGTTTGTTCGTCTCAGGTTTGTCCGGACTTTGTTGCGTCTGGATATTCAATTTTATTCTGTCAAGATAATTACTACTAATTTGCTGCATGAGACTACCTATAATATGATTAAAAAACGAAAAAAAGAAAAATTGCACATTTTTATATGTGCAATTTAATATAACTTAATAAGGAGGTAAAATTTTTATTTTGGCAAATATTTTTGCCAATCAGAGTCTAAATTTTGAATAAATCTATGCGCATCAATTACATCGTCATAATTAATAGCCTCAAGACCTTCAACTACTTCAAACGCCATATCTTCGGGATTTTTGAGTTCTATATTTGTAAGTCCCAAAAACGCAGCCCCGAATGATTTACCGCAATGCTGGCAGGTTAGATGCACAACAAGCAGTCCTGTCTCTTCGCGTTTGATTTCTATCGAATCTTCATCAAACCCCTTACGGCAGACTGAACAACATAGATTATTAAATAATTGTTTTATTTTCTTTTTCATAAATCCCTCTTTCTAAAATTGTACCATGAATTTTTTAAATCAGTGTTCAAATATGTTACAAAATATTACTTTCAGGGAATAATATAAGTGTAAACATTTAGGAGAAGTTTATCATGGAAGCTATCAATTTAATCTTGTTCGGATTCATCGTTTACACTGCTTTAATCGTTGTTCCTAGTATCTGGGAAGAACTTACAACAGAAGGATAATCCTCAAAGTTACAGACGAAAAGCATCGCAATTTGTTGCACAAAAATTGCTTTCCTGAATTTTTTACCAGGTAGAAGAGTATGGACAATAAGAAGTGTAGGTAATACGTTAATTCCAAAACGTATAGTTGTTGTGCGCTAATTTTACCCGAGAACTTCTTTGAGGCATTTTAGTGCTGTATCTGTTACATAGTCCATTTCTTCAGGCTTGATAATTAATGGCGGATTAAAGTATATTACATCACCCAGCGGGCGCAGTAATACACCGTTTTGTAGTGCCTTTTTATAGATTTGATACCCTGTTCGAAGTTTTGAATCAAAAGGCTCTTTTGTATTTTTATCTTTTACAAGTTCTATTGCATTAATTAAACCTATAGAGCGCACTTCGCCGACGTTTTTGTGCGGAAGGAATTTTTCTTTGATAATTTTATTGAAATATTTAGCATTCTTATTAGCTTTTTCAATAATATGTTCATCTTCAAGAATATTAAGCACTTCAATTGCTGCAGAACAGGCAAGCGGGTTTCCGCTGTAGGTATGGCTGTGCATAAACGCTTTGCCTTCATTGTAATCAGCATAAAACGCATCATAAATCTTTTGTGTTGTGATAAACATAGCCATAGGCATATATCCGCCGGTTAATCCTTTTGAAAGACACATAATATCAGGAGAAACCCCTGCATGGTCAAACGCAAACATCTTTCCTGTTCTTCCGTAGCCCGTTGCAATTTCATCCGCGATTAAGTGTACGTTGTACTCATCACAAAGTTCACGTAATTTTTTTAAATACAAAGGCGGATAAACTCTCATGCCCGCCGAACCTTGCAATAACGGCTCAACCAGAAGAGCACAGGTTTCTTTGCCGTATAGCGCAAATGCCTGTTCTGCTTTTGCAATACATTCACACTGACAGTGGTCTCTATCTTTGCCATACGGGCATCGGTAACAGTCAGGGCCTTCTATCCTTGCAATGTCAAGCAAAATAGGTTTATAAATTTCTGAATATAAATCAACCCCGCCAACTGATAATGCGCCGATTGTTTCACCGTGGTAGGCGTCAGATAGTGCCATAAACCGCTTTTTTTGAGGATTTCCGGTTTGGGCGTGATATTGAAAACTTACTTTCATTGCCGCTTCAATAGCAGATGACCCGTTGTCGGTAAAATTAAATTTACATAGCCCCTGCGGTAAAACTTTAGCAAGCTTTTCACAAAGAGTGATAGCTGGTTTATGGGAAAAATTTGCAAAGATAACATGTTCAAGCGTATTTATTTGTTTTTTTACAGCAGCATTAATCCGGGGGTTGCAATGTCCTAAAAGGTTACACCACCATGAACTCACAACATCATAATATTCTTTCCCGTTAATATCGTAGAGTTTAATCCCTTCGCCGCGTTCTATAACAATCGGCGGTAATTCTTCGTAATCCTTCATTTGCGAACACGGATGCCAGATGTATTTCAAATCTTTTTCTGCCCAGTTTTCCATCTCTTATATCTCCTTGAAAATTCCTTCTAAAATATTTTTTTCAATCTCTAAGTCCTTCTGATTTTTTCCGACAGTTGTTAGAACAGGTATTCCTGTCAGGATTTCTGCACATTTTTTATTATCAACATGCATAATATCATCATGATTATAGCCGTTTAATATAATACCTTTAACCGCAATACCGTGCTGCTTTGCATATTCAGCGGTTAATACTATTGAATTAATTGTGCCGAGTTCTGCAGATGCAACAATTACAATATCTAAATCAAGTGCTTTTATGACATCAGGTAATAAAAGATTTTCTTCTATATTGAATGGACAGACAATACCGCCCGCACCTTCTGCGACGATATAATCGTATTGTTTTTTTATTGCAGCAAAATCAGATGTTATTTTTTCAAGTTTAATCGGGTTATTTTCTATTCGCGCTGCCAGATGCGGGGAAACTGCCGGTTTGAACATATAAGAAACGCATTTTTCAGGCTGAACATTGAGTCCTGCTGTTTTAACTACATAATCACAGTCTCCGGGGATAAGGCGTCCATTTGTAATTTCAGCCCCGCTCAAAGCCGGCTTATAATATCCGCAATTATATCCTGAATCACGCATATTCTTTACCAGAAGCGCTGATATATACGTTTTCCCGATATCCGTGCCTGTTGCTGTCACAAATATCCCTTTTGCCATTTATATTGCCTCTCTTTCTAAGTATTATTGGGGCGAGCCAACGCGCGGCTCTTATAAATATGCGATAACTTTTTTTAAGTTATCGCATATCTTAATATGTTTTTTTATAAGTTTCCGCCGCCACCGTCAAGGTAGTAATCGTAGTGACGTACGTCATTATAATTATTTATATATTCTGCTTCAACATGTTTTTCTATAGCCTGCGGAGCGCCGTGTCTGCTTCTCAAGAGAGCGTCAAAGTCAGGAGCCATAGTTAATTCAAAGTGGAAGCGGCCATATTTATTTTCTTCATAACGTGTGTCGTTAAGTATCGGGAAGCCCCAGTATAATCTTGCGCTCAAGTCGCCAGGTAATTGTACTCTAAGCCCCATACCGAGTGATGCCATAAAGTAACTTCCGCCATACGGGTCATAACTTGCAGCAGGGAAGATACCGGCATGGTCTGCAAATATTGCACCTTTAACATACTTTCCGATAAACGGTATTTTTTGTCCTGAACGCGGGCTTGTGATTTCTCTCGGCAGTAACGGGAACATCAATTCACCGCTTACAAAGTAACCGTTTTTACCGATCATAAGACCTTCTGAGTAACCTCTGACTGTTGCCAAACCACCGGCTTGAATTTGATCAAGATAAGGTACGTTCTGGCTGCCCGGTATAATCTGGTAGTTACTTCTCAATTGACCGATAACGCCGTGAGAGAAGTCGTGTAATCTGACTACCGCACCGCTGTATTTAAAGTAATGGTTGTCGTTTTGTGAATTTAAAATCGGTATCGCATAGTAAGCACTCTGGCTCGCATACCATATACCGTATTTAGTATCTTTACGCATATTTAATGCTGCTTCAACACTGGTTACGTTATCAACACCGAGTTTAACGGCATCATCAAATAATGTAGTTCTTGCACGTTTGTAGTTCAATGCAGCATAACCTTTTAATTCAAAACCAGGTTTTCTTATAATCGGCTGCGTATAGTACAAACTGTATTGATATGATTTACTTTTCAAATCAAGAGGCGCAAATTCACCCCATTTAACTTTAGCAAAACCGCTTGAATATAAGAAACCTATACGGCCGTCATGCTTGTTAACAGGAATGTTATAATCAAAGAACGGGCTTGTAACACCGCCGCTTAAATATGTACCGACTGACATTTTGTCGCGTAAACCGAACAAACTGTCTGCATACAACATAGCACCGCCGCGGAGGCTGCCGGTTGTATAACGTCCCTGGTTATCCATTACACCGACTAAGTGGAACGGGAATTTTTCATCCGCTTTAATTTCTATATCGGTTGTTCCCGGTTTTTCGCCGGCTTTTAAGTTTGCTGATAATTTAACACCTTCATTGTATCTGTTAAAATCAAGTACATCTTGTTCCAGATCAACGATATCAAACAGTTCACCTTCTTTTTGCGGTAATCTGTCTGTAATGTATTTCGTACGTGTCCAGCGGTTCTCTTCAACTGAAATATTACCGATACGGCTTTCTATAACATCAATATAGATATTACCGTCAGTAACTGTTTGTTCCGGCAAAAATGCTTTTGCTGTTACATAACCTTTGTCTGCATACAATGTGTTGATTTCATCAATAACAGCTTGAATATCACTGATAAATACGTTTCTGCCGACTAATTTCTGGATAATCGGGTCTGTTTCTTCTTTTGTTAATATTTCAGATGGTGCAAGCTGAACAGAATTGATATAAACACCTTTGGTGTCGAGTTCGTCAACTGTTGCTTTTATTACATCCTGAGGCGCCTGATATTGATCTCTATTTTCTACAGGTTCAGGGTTTTCTTTTACATGTTGTCTATTGGTATAATCATCACGGATATAGCGTTCTCTGTTTTGAAAACGTTCCAGATCCATATCATGTCTGTAGTTCATGCCGCCTTCTTGAAGAGCGTCATTCGGGTTAAAATTCGCCGGTAAATCTACAGAAAATGCCGGAGTGCTTATTATACAGCAAACAGACATACATAATACGGCTTTTATAAGGTTCTTGCCAATCTTTTTCATTTAATCACCTTTATTAAATTGTATAATCTCATCTATCTTTATTTTACTACCATTAACGTTAAATGAGAACGAAAAATGCGCTATTGTTACTAAATTGTAATAAATATTTAAACAAATTTATATAACGACGGGCATTTGTCAATGATATTGTAGCCGGTTTTTCTCTTATTGTAAAGTAATTTTTAGAAAAATCAATCATTCAAGGTAGTTGATTTTTTTATGTTATTTAAGTATTGTAATCTTGTGGTAAATAAGGAGAAAAATATGAACAACAAGTTGAAATTTTTAGCTGTAGGATTGGCTGCATTTGTTATCGGTTTCGGGGTAAATAATTATGCTATTTCCGATATGCCGTCCAAAATCGCTGTTGTAGACGTACAAAAAGTTGTTAATTCATCACCTCAGGTTGCTGCACTGAAAAAAGAACAGCAAACAAAAGCTCAAGAAGTCGTAAACTTTATTGAAAAAGCAAGAAAAGATGTAATCGCGCAAACTGATCCTAAGAAAAAACAGGCTTTAGAAGAAAAATATAATAAAGAATTAAAAGCTAAAAGAGAAAAAATAGAAAAAGATTACACTTCAAAATTGTCAGCAATTGATTCAAAAATTTCATCAGTTATAAATACCGAAGCTAAAGCAAGAAATTTTGATGTAGTTCTTGCAAAAGGTGCAGTACTTTACGGCGGAACAGATATTACAGACGCTGTTTCAAAAGCTGTAAAAGCAAGCAAATAAAGTAATTGTAAAACACGGTTTTTAATAAAAAAGGCAATGTATATAAACAACATTGCCTTTTTAATATGGATAATTATTTTCTATTTAACATAAAAACTTGCGTTTATGTTTGCATAAATTTTTACTGTTCCGCTTTCAATCGGAGTTGCCATATCGGCGCCCATTGCATTTGATGCTTTGGCCTCCAGCAGATTGTAATGAATGCGTGCTGAACTGTTTGTATTACTGCAGCTTCCTGATATAGATTTTATGCCAGATACAGAAGTTGATAGAGCATTTGCAATTATATCAGCCTGAGATTTTGCTTTTTGTGTTGCTTTTGCAAGAAGTTCATCGCATTCTGAATCATAATTAGATACTGTGAAATTCAGATTGTTAATATTGGTCGCGCCCAGTGAAAGAGCTTTATCTATGATTGCGCCGACATCTTTAATATTTTTTGTTCTGACTATAATACTGTTTGATACTTGATATTTGTCAAAATTTCTTTTGTTATTTGAATAGTTATATAAAGGTGTGGCATTAAAATCTGCTGTTTTTACAAAATCTCCGTTTGCTGTATTAATCATAGATTTCATTGCAGCATAAACCTGATCGGAAATTTGTTTGTTTTCAAGTGTTGCTTTTTGCATTGATTTTGTGTCGAAAGTTTGTACTTCAATTGAGATTTCAGCTACATCGGAAGCTATTTCTTTATTAGCGCTTGCGCTTGCTGAGATAAATCCGCGTTCATCGGTTGTTGTAACATTAGCCTGAGTTGCCAGTCCGCCGATTAAAAGACCTGTAATTGCAGCTGCTAGTAATACTTTTTTCATACATTCTCCTTTTCTTTTTCTTCGTGTTTTGAAGATGTTTCTTCATGTTTTTTTTCAAACTCATCAGGTTTTGTTATTTCTTTTAGTTTGAATTTTTCTAATTCTCCGGCACTTATTATCATGTGACGTTGAGTATGCATTTTTATTGCATTCATAACCTGTTTTAATTCTTCTTCGTTCAATTCTTTTGGAGATTTAACGGCAATGAATGATTGTTTTCTCCTGTCAGTAATAATAAAGTAAGAAATTGCAATCATTGCCCATAAAAGAATCCCTTGAAAAAGATTTATTACAGGCATATATCCATATCCTGAGAAATAATTCCAGATATTTTTTGCAACAAATCCCGGAAAAACTATAAAACCGGCTGCAAGACAGGTTACTGTAAACAGTGCAAGTATGAGTCCGCGAAAACCGTTTATCTGTATAATTTTAGTATTTCTTTTCATAAATCCTTCTTTCGTAACAACAATTTATCGGGCATTATTTAACATACTCATAAATTCATCTTCTGTCAATATTATAACACCATATTTTTGAGCTTTTTCTAATTTTGATCCGGGATTTTCTCCGACAATAAGATAAGATGTTTTTTTAGAGATAGAGGATGTTGTTTTGCCGCCGAGATTTTTGATAAGGCCTTCAGCTTTTTCGCGCGGCATAGTTTTTAATGTTCCTGTCAAAACAAAGATTTTGCCTTTTAGCGCATCCGATACAGAACCGGTATTTTGTTCCATATTAAGTCCGAGTTCTTTAAGCTCCTCTATCATTAACCTGTTTTTTTCATCTTTGAAAAAGTCTATTATGGAGAATGCGATTGTCTTACCTATGTTAGGCAGAGCAGACAATTCTTCCAGTGATGCATTCATCAGATTGTCCATATTTCTGTATTTCAGAGCAAGTATTTCGGCAGTTTCTTTACCTACATTCCGGATAGAAAGACCTGTTAATAATTTGCTCAGCGGATTATTTTTAGACTTCTGTATAGCCTCGTACATATTTTTAGCAGATTTTTCCTGTACAGAATCTAATTTCATAAAATCCTGTTCTTCAAGCTTGTACAAATCCTGAATATTGCTGACGAGATTTTGATCGTATAAAGCTTTAATTATTGAAACACCGATACCGTCAATATCCATAGCAGTATTAGATACAAAGAATTCCAGTCTCGCAAGTCTTTGAGCGGTGCAGTTGATGTTTGAACAATATAAAAATGTTTCGTAAGGCTTTGATATTACGGGTTCGTTGCAAACAGGGCAATACACGGGCGGCATGAAGATTTCTCTTTCATAGTGATGCCCGTCGTCTACAACTTTAACTACTTTCGGGATAATTTCCGCGGCTTTTTTTATGATGACGGTATCTCCTATACGAACATCAAGCCGTTTAATTTCATCATAGTTATACAGACTTGCGCGGCTCACATTGCTGCCTGCAAAGAATACCGGTTCAAGAATTGCAACAGGTGTGATTGTACCTGTTTTTCCAACGTATTCTTCAATATTTAGAAGTTTTGTTTTGACTTCTTCCGGCGGGAACTTAAATGCTGTTGCCCATTTTGGAGCGCGTGTTGTATACCCGAGCGTTGACTGATAGCCAAACTCATTTATCTTAATAACAACTCCGTCGGTTGCATAATCAAGTCCGTTGCGCTTGTTTTCCCATTCATTACAGTAGGCTATAGCCCCTTCAATATCAGTGCATAATCTGATATTCGGATTGACATTGAACCCGATTTTTTTCAAATATTGCATTGCGTCATACTGGTTGTCCGGTGCGTTGGGCGCATCTTCAAATATAACTGAATAAGCAAAAAATGCGAGATCTCTTTTAGCCGTAATAGTGCTGTCTAACTGGCGTACAGAACCGGCGGCTGCGTTTCTCGGATTAGCAAATTTTTTTTCGCCTTTTGCCTCAAATTCTTCGTTTAATTTTAAAAATGACGTTTTGGGCATATATATTTCGCCGCGAACTTCTAAATTTACATCTTCAAAGAGTTTGAGCGGGATTGTTTTCACTGTTTTAAGATTGTTTGTAATATCTTCGCCGACAACACCGTCTCCACGTGTTACGCCGCGGACAAAAATCCCGTGTTCATAAGTAAGAGCCATCGCAAGCCCGTCGATTTTTAGTTCACAGTCTAAAGAAGGCTTGCTGCCCGCAGGCAGTTCTTTTTTTATGCGTTCATACCATCTCGTTAATTCATTTTCATCGTAAGTATTGTCAAGACTGTATAGACGGTATTTGTGAGTATATTGTTCATATCTTTCACTTATAGAGCCTACTCTTTGAGTCGGACTGTCCGGTGTTTTTAATTCCGGATGTTCTTCCTCCAGACGTTTAAGTTCTGCAAACATCATGTCGTATTCGTAATCATCAATAGACGGATTGTCTTTAACATAATACAAATAATTATGTTTATTTATTTCGTCTTTTAAAAATTGTATTCTTTCAATAACCATATTTTTATACCAAATTTACATAATCATAAGGAGTTCGCGGATAACTTTTGTTGCCACGGCTGTAGAAACACCTGAGGTATCATAATCCGGTGCCAGTTCAACCACATCAGCCCCGACAATATCAAAATCTTTAAGGTATTCAAACCAGTCTATAAGCCCGTTGAATGTAAAACCGCCGGCTTCCGGAGTGCCTGTACCGGACATAACTGAAGGATCAAGAACATCCAAATCAACTGTTACAAAAACCTTTTTACTTTTCAAGACATCAAGCCCTGAAAACTCGTTTATTAAAGTTCCGTGTTTGTGCATAAAGTCCCATTCTTCTTTCATGCCGGATCTTATGCCAATCTGTTTAATATTTTCCGCCCCGACAATTTTTGAGGCATGACGAATAACAGCAGAATGCGACATTTCTTCACCAAGATATTCCTCGCGCAAATCAGTGTGGGCATCAAAGTGAACAATCGCAAGATCTTTATGAAATTTTGAGACAGCTTTTATTTCTGGCAATGTAACCAGATGTTCTCCGCCTATACCAAAAACCCGTTTGCCGTCTTTATAAATATCTTCAACATTTTGTTCAATAATGTCGAGGGATTTATATGTATTACCGAGTGGAAATTCCAAATCTCCCGCATCATGAAAGTTTACATCTTGCAGATGTTTATTAAAACGCGGAGAATAGTCTTCCAATCCCCAGCTTGCGAGTCTGATTTGTTCGGGAGCAAATCTTGAGCCTGAACGGTATGAAACAGTTCCGTCAAACGGCAAACCAAGCATTACAATATCTGCAGATAGATAATCTTCATTCTGGCCTATCCAGTTTCTGTCTAAAAATGGTCCTGATAACATGTTTTTTTAACTCCATATATCTTATTTAAATGTTACAACAAATAACTTATTAAAACAAGATTTTAATAAAATGGCGGGACGCGAAATGTCCCGCCAGAACTAATATCCTTATGAAATAATTTATATATTATGCATATTGTCAAAGATTTCTTTACGTTGAACCCAAACTTCCATACCTAATTCTTTTCCGGTATTAATCAGGTTTTCTTTTATTTCTTTAAAAGAATATTTGGATTTTTCAATATTGCCGAGCAAAAACATTACGAAATGCCCCTGCATTAAAGTTTGTTTTATATCTTCAATATTGACTTCGTATTGAGCAAGTGCTGTCGTAACTTTTGCAACGATTCCCACTTTGTCAATACCTGAAACCGTTACTATTATTTGCTGGTCTGACATTGTGAATCCTCCGCTGTTACAGCTGCCGGCACAGGTTTTACCCAGTCACGGTTCAACCATTTTGCAACCTGATGGCGTCTTACGTATTCAACCAAATCCGATTTGATTTCAGGGGATAATACGTAAAGCGCAATAATATTTGGTACAGACATAGCTATCATCATTGCGTCTGTAATGTTGATAACAGAAGTTACATTCATTGCAGAGCCGACAATGATAAACAGACAGTATATTACATCAAAAGTTAAATTACGTTTATGACCTTCACCAACAAGGAATGTCCATGCTTTTTGTCCGTAATATGCCCAGGAAATCAATGTTGATAATGCAAATAGAATTACAACGATTGATAAGATGTATGGGAAGAATGAAATTACGGATTCAAACGCAGAGGACGCAAGTTCAATACCTGAAATTTGTCCGACCTGAGTTGTATCAAGAATTCCGGAAAATACAATTGCAAAAGAAGTTAACAAACATAAAATACCTGTAAGCAAAGTTTCAAGCAAAGCGACAAAACCTTGAGAAATAGGTTCGTTTGTTTTAACTGCCGCATAAGCAATAGCCGCAGCCCCGGTACCGGCTTCGTTAGATTGTACTGAACGTCTTAACCCGATAATAATTGTTCCGATAACCCCGCCGGCAACAGCATGCGGTGCAAATGCTTCTTTTACAATTAATGCAATAGCATGCGGAATGTGCATAAAGTTTGCAAGGATTACTACTATACCAGCTCCGATATATAAGAAACACATTGTAGGAACTAAAATAGTTGTGATTTTAGAAATACTTTTTATCCCGTCAACAACAGCCAGCCAAACAAGTATAGCTATCAATAGCCCGAATACCCAGGTGTATCCGTTCATAAAACTGTCTGCACCGCCGGTGATTAATACTAGCTGATGGGCAGACTGGTTAATCTGAATCATGTTTCCGCCGGATATAGCGCCGCCAATACAAAGAACAGCGAACACAACTGATAACGGCTGACCTAACCAGCGCATTTTCTTTCTTGTAAGTCCGTGAGCAATATAGTGCATAGGACCGCCTGATACTGTTCCGTCAAGGTTAAATCTTCTGTATTTTACAGCAAGAGAAGCTTCGACAAATTTAATAGACATACCGAGAATTGCCCCTGCAAAAATCCAGAACGCTGCACCCGGGCCGCCTATAGAAATTGATATTGCAACACCGGCAACACTACCGATACCGATTGTTCCGGATAAAGCCGTTGCAAGCGCCTGAAAAGATGAAACTTCACCGCTCGCACTGCTATTCTTTTCATCTTTATGAGCAGGCTTGGAAACTATATCAATAGCATGTTTTAAACCCCATATTGATACACCTCTGAAAAACAACGTGAAAAATATTCCGGCTATCAAAATCCAGAATATAATTATAGGGATTTGAGAGCCTCCAATATTTACAGGGTAAAAAATAAGATTAGCAACCGCATCTGATACAGGGGCAATATGTTTGTCCATAAAAGCATCTACGTTCATTGCGTTTGCTGTCTGAATACTACATAGTAGTGTAAAAAGTACAATCAAAAATTTGTTCATCATAAATTCCTTATAAAAATTGTAATTACGGCTCTCCAGTAAGTGTAAACCAACTCCGATTATTGTAGCAGAAACATGCAAATATTTTGTCAAATCTTTACAAAATCTTAAAAATTTGTTGCAAATAATTTTCGCACATGGCTTTTTGAGTGAAATTTTTGATAGTGTTGTAACTATTGCAGCGCAACGTTTTTAAGGATTCTTTATCCATATTTTTTATGTTAAGAAGAATCTCTTTAATTTCGTTTTCATCAGGGGTAGTTAAAAATCCGTTTGCGTTATTTTTTATAATTCCGTCCACACCGTCATTTATTGTCGCAACTGTAATGCAGCCTGAAGCCATAGCTTCAAGATAAACCATACCAAGTGTTTCTCCTACACTCGGTAACACAAATATATCACTCTCGCGCATGTGTTCAAGAACTTCTTTTCTTGTCAGATATCCGGTAAAAGTTACATTTTTGTCTATGTTTTCAAGCCGTTTGCGCAATCTGCCCTCCCCGATTACAGTTAAATCAAAGCTTTCAAGCCCTTTGCAAGCCTTTATAACTTTATCTATATTTTTTCTCTTTTTGAAATTCGCACAGGTTAAGACTTTTATCTTTTCTTGTGCAAAAGTTTCATTTGTCCTGTCAGTAATCAAATTTTCATCAATACCGGAATATGCAACAAAAACTTTGCTCTCAAACTCAGGGTAAAGTCTTAAAAGCCGTTTTTTAATAACTTCGGACCTGCATGCAAGCAGTTTCGCTTTACAAAAAGCTTTCAAAAGTGCGGGTTTAAAATATATTGCATACAAAGGATTTGTTAATATCTCCAAATCAGATACATGCACCCCGCAAACAAGCGGCAGATTATATTTTCCCGCAAGTTTCTGCGCAAAAATTGTCCCTGAGGGCATGTGCGAAACAATTACGTCAGGCCGGAGTTGCGACCCTAATTTTTCAGAAACATTTCCCCAAAAAGGCGTATGATAATTTACATTAAAAACATCCTTATACTGTCCTGTCGGATAAAAAGGCTTTTTGCGCAAAAAAGAATTAAGAAGAAAATTAGGTTTTATAACATCAACCTCAACCCCTTGTTCTCTAAACCCCTGAACAAAATCATATAACGTTCTCGGAGTAGTTTTTTCGTTGTCAGATACAGGATACAGGTCAGTTGCAAAAAGGATTTTCATTTATTTCAAAATCCTTTTTATATAATTATAATATTCATTGTCTTTCACATCGGGAATATTGCGTAGAATATCATCTGCAGAGAGGAAACCGAGGCGGTATGCAATTTCTTCAAGACAGGCAATTTTTATCCCCTGATTTTCTTCTATTGTCTGTACATACTGGCTTGCCTGCAAAAGTGATTGATGAGTACCTGTATCAAGCCATGCGAAACCGCGTCCCAGAAGTTCTACATTGAGTTTTCCTTTTTGCAGATATATATTATTGAGGTCAGTAATTTCTAATTCGCCGCGGTGTGATGGTTTGAGACTTTTAGCATATTCTGCGACATTATTATCATAGAAATACAGACCGGTTACAGCAAAATCAGATTTAGGATTTTGCGGTTTTTCTTCTATGGAAAGTACTTTTCCGCTGTCATCAAATTCAACAACACCAAACCTTTGCGGATCTTTTACTTTATAACCAAAAACTGTTGCAATACCTTTTTTCGCGTTTTCAGCGACATGTTTTAGCCGTCCTGAAAATCCGTTGCCATAAAATATATTATCCCCGAGAACAAGAG
This sequence comes from Candidatus Gastranaerophilales bacterium, assembly GCA_944326465.1. GTDB lineage: Bacteria > Cyanobacteriota > Vampirovibrionia > Gastranaerophilales > Gastranaerophilaceae > CALUVH01. The sequence goes on from CALVEB010000019.1 coordinate 39,636, forward strand.
CGGCTTCATCATTCCCGATAAAATCTTCACCCAGAATAAAAGCCTGTGCCAGCCCGTCAGGACTTGGCTGTTCTTTATACGAAAAATTGACCCCGAATTTACTTCCGTCACCCAGCAGGTGCTGAAAATCCGGCAAATCTTGCGGGGTGGAGATTATCAGAATATCCCGTATTCCTGCAAGCATAAGAACGGATATCGGATGATAAATCATTGGTTTGTCGTATATCGGCAAAAGCTGTTTGGAAACAGTTAAAGTACTCGGATATAATCTTGACCCTGTGCCGCCTGCTAAAACAATACCTTTCATCAGTACCTCCGAGATTAGTATAGCATAAATAAATGAAAAGAGTGACTAAGTTGTTATCAAAATAAGGCACTATGATTGTGACTAAGTGATTAGCGGATTTGCGGACGGATGGCGCGAGTGAAGGCACTAAGTTACTAAGGCACTAGCGGATTTGCGGACGGATGGAGCGAAGCGAGTCCGGATAGCGAACGGAACGAGCCGACTGGAGCAACGCTCCTCAGGCGAGTCTCCGTGAGCGTGGAGCAAATCCAAGACAAGGAAATAAGGGAATAAGTTCGTTACAAAAGTAATATTATTCCTTCTCCATTTATCATTATCCTTTAATAAAATCA
>CALVEB010000020.1 GCA_944326465.1 Candidatus Gastranaerophilales bacterium
GCATATCTCGTTCAATAATAATTGATAACTCTTATTCCCTTATTTCCTTAATCCCTTATTCCCCTAAAAACAGGCAACGCAAGATTTATGCGTTGCCTGTTTTTATTAACTTTTTCTATATCTTTCAATCTCTTTTGCAAGTTTTTCTTCTAAAATTTTGATTTTGGTTTCAAAATTATAGTCTGAATAATCCAACGCAGCAACCTTATCGCAGATTTTATCCGAATGAATTTCTTGTATTAAATCCTGATATTTAGCGCCCTCACTATACGCCAGAATCTCATCTCGCAAGCGGTATCTGGAATTTTGCAGAAAATCTATTCTCTCCGCAGGCTCAAGAGTTTTAAGAAATTCATCAAGTCGTTTTGAAATTTCAGGCTTACTTAATGCTTCTTTTGAATACAATGTTGAATTATAGAAACCTTGTGTCTTTAAATACAATTTTGTCTCGTATAATTTTGCCATACGCGCAACAGTTTTAGGATTAGTCATAAAAGAAAAATAGTGTGCGGCTTCATGCATAAATTTGTCTGCCGTTGTTAACGAAATTTCTCCTGAAAATTGATTTGGCGGTATCAACATATTATATCCGGTAATATTACTGCCTTCTTCATTCACTTTAATGGTTAAAGCGCCGCCTTTACCTTGATTTTTAATAACAGTTACATTTTGATGAAAAGGACAGGAATCATCAAGAGCCTTTTGAAATACGTCGAAACTGACATCTTTTGACTTGAATTTTTCAACTATATTTTTGAAAAATTCATAATTGAGCGCACAGGCAAGTTCCTTTCTTCGGGATTGCGTGCCCTTTATAAATTCTAGCGGGTATCTTGCTATATTGTCAATTTTTATCATAATGACATAAAACATCTCAATGCAAAAAATTGCCTCAACACGATAAAAAAAATTAATCATAAGAAAGTTTAAAAGCAAAAACTTGCAAAATTCGGAGAAAAAGTTTATAATATCCGTATAATATTCGGAGATAAAATGAAATACATATACCAGAATACAGACTGGCACTGCTTTAGATGGTGCGGAGATAAAATTCAGGAATTGCTTTTGGAAATTAAAAAGGCACAGGGATATCTGCTCGGCAAAATGGATTTGCTAGGCTTTGATGTAAAAAATAACGCATTATTACAGGTCTTAACAGAGAATATTATTAAATCATCAGAAATTGAAGGTCAAATTCTGGATAAACATTTAGTCCGTTCATCTGTTGCAAGACGACTCGGTATTGATATCGGCGGCGAGACACCTGTTTCCAGAGATATTGAAGGTGTTGTAGAAATGATGCTTGATGCAACTCAAAATTATTTATCAGAAATGACGCAGGATAGGCTAATAGGATGGCATGCCGCACTTTTCCCGACTGGTTTCAGTGGAATGTATAAAATCAACATCGGAGGTTACAGGACTGATGAGCTAGGCCCTATGCAAGTGGTATCAGGTTATACAGGAAATGAAAAAATCCACTATGAAGCCCCGAAAGCAGAAATGCTTGAAAATGAAATAAATGAGCTTATCAATTACATTAATACGGAAAAAAAGACTGATTTTCTGATACAAGCCGCAATTGTGCATTTATGGTTTGTAATTCTTCACCCGTTTGATGACGGTAACGGCAGAATTGCAAGGGCGTTAACCGATATGATTTTAGCAAGAAGTGATGGCAGCAAGTTCCGCTTTTATTCAATGTCCTCTCAAATCCAGAAAAACAGAAAAAGTTACTATGAAATTTTAGAAAAAACTCAAAAAGGCTCAATGGATATAACAAATTGGCTTGTCTGGTTTTTAGAAAATCTTTTGATTGCGATTCAATCAAGCGGAGAAATTACTGATAAAGCTCTGCAAAAAGCTGAATTCTGGCAAAAACACGTAAATATTATTTTTAACGAAAGACAAATCAAAGTTTTAAACAGATTTATGGATAATTTTGAAGGGAATCTTACTACAACAAAATGGGCAAAGATGTGTAATTGTTCACAGGATACTGCCAATTTAGATATTAACGACTTAATAGATAAGAAAATATTGAAAAAAACAGGCAAAGGCCGTTCAACTCACTATGTTTTCCGTAAATAAACATAAGTAAGAGCAGGCTGTGTCTGCCTTCGGCCGCCACGCGGCTTCAAAACTTCTTAATCCTTAACAATTGAAATCACATAATTGTTATTAAAATATTTATTAGCAACTTCAATAATATCAGATTCAGTTATACTGTTAATAAGTTTTTTGTATTGCTCATTAAATTCATAACCGCGGCCTGATGCCTCAAACCAGCCGATTGTTGCGGCTTTATCAAGATTGGTTTCCTGCGCGATTACATAATGACCGATCAGTTTATCTTTTGCTTCTTCAAGTTCTTTTGTGCTGACGAATTCTGTTTTAAATCTAAAAACTTCTTTAAGCATTTTTTCTTTTGCGCATTCAAGATTTTCAGGATTTGTACCTATAAAGGTAATGAACGCTCCGCGTAAAACATTCGGGGCAAATTCTGATCCTATCTGGTAGGCAAGCCCTTCTTTATCACGTAAATTCTTAAATAATCGTGAATCCATGCCTGTACCCAAAATAGTATTGATTATTTCAAGTGTTGCATAATCTTTCAAATTCGGAGTACCTGATGTCTGCCAGCCGATAAGTATCCAGTCTGTTTTCAAATCTTTTATCTGTTTGCAGGCTGTTTTCACTGTCTTGTTATATGGTATAAGGTTTGCATAGTTGCTATATTCAAATTTTTCACCTTGTTTTACCTGCAGCAGTTTTGAAAACTCATTCAGAGTTTTTTCTTTATCTATATTACCGTTGATCGAAATAACCATATTTTGCGGATTGAAAATTTGATTATAATATTCCGCAATATCAGAACGTGTGATTGCCGGAATTGCTTTTTCAAGAGTTTCATTTGAAATTGAATAAGGAGAACCCTCGTATATCAAATTCTTGTATCCGTCAACCGCAACATTAAGCGGTATATCTCTGCTCTGTTTTATCGCCTGAATTGTATTATTTTTGACTTTTTCTATTTCATAATCATCAAGCGCTGCTTTGTTTATAATTTCATCTAAGAGCGCAAGCGTTTTTTCGTATTCATTTTTGGTTGTCAAAACGTTTATGATAAAGGCATCTGATTTTACCGCCGGCTGTATCTTTATACCATTGTCTTCAAGCACTTTGGCCAGTTCAACTGACGAATAATTTTTAGTACCTTTTAAAATCACAGAAGATGTAATTTGTGCAACTCCCGGTTTCTTTTCAATCAAAGTTCCGCCTTTTGCATAAATGCTTATTGCAATAATATCATTTATTTCGTTTGGAGTAACCAAAACTGTTGCATTGTTTGCAAGTTGATATTTTTGTGTTGAAGTATTTTCACTTACAAGTTTTGCCGGATGTATTGCAGCTATTTGGACTTCTGCGTTATTTTGCTGTACCTGTTGATAATTTTGCGGCAAAACAATAGACACCGCACTTTTTTCAACACCAAGATATTTATTCGCGACATGTTTTACATCTGAAAGAGTAACTTTTTTTATCTCATTAATGTAATTTTCATACAGTTTTACGTCATCGGTTGTAACAAAAGTGTAGCCTATTTCACTTGCAATATTGGAAATACTCTCTCTTCCGTAGTATGTGTCACGTTCAATAATGTTTTTGGCAAGACTTAACTGTTCCGGCGTTACTCCATCTTTTTGAACATTTTTTATATCTTCAAAAACAGCATTTTCTAACCGTTGTAATTTATCTGGATCAAAGTTTGCGGAAATATAGAAGATTCCGTCATCTCTAAATCCTGCATTCATAGCTGAAATACTGTTTGCAAGCTGCCTTTTTTCTTTTATGTCCTGATAGAATACAGATGAGCGACCATCCCCGAGTATTGTTGCAAGAACATCCAGTGCATAAGAATCTTTTGCATCTATTTTTGTGCCGCGAAAACCTATCAGCATATATCCTGTTTCTGTCGGGAAATATGCAACTTTTCTTTTTTGCTGTGTTAAGATTTCTTCCTTTGGATAAACATTTTTTATCGGTTTTTTATATTCAGATTTAAAATTTTCTTTTACTTCTTTAATTGCGTTTTCAGGATCTACATCTCCTACAATTACTGTTATCATATTTGAAGGATTGTAATAATCGTTGTAGTAAGAGAGGATTTCATCCCGCGTAATAGTTTCTATAATCTCCTTTTTGCCAATAACTTTTCTTTTGTAAGGGTGGTTTGTATAAAGCATATCTACAAGATTGTCATAACATAATGTATTCGGAGAATTTAAATCCTTTGCGATTTCTTCAATAACAACTTTTCGCTCACGTTCAAGTTCTTTACCCGGAATAAGCGGGTTAGACAGCATATCTGCATGCATTTCAAGCGCAAGATTAAAATATTCAGAAGGGATTGTAATATAGTAATGAGTAAAATCTTTACTGGTTGCCGCATTTGTAATTGCGCCTTTGGTCTCAAGAATTTTGTCAAACTCACCCGGTGCATGGTTTGTTGTACCTTTGAAGAAAAGATGTTCTAAAAAGTGAGAAACACCGTTATTTTTGTTAGTTTCATTTATTGAACCGGTTTTAATCCATGTGTCGATTGTTACAATCGGATTATTTTTAACCTGCTGAATTATAACATTCTGGCCGTTATCAAGTTTATAAACCTGAAAATCCCCAGCAAACGCGACAGCACCCATTATTAACACAACTAAAAGACTAAATATTTTCTTCATTTTATCCCCTCTCATTCAACTTTCATAATATCATCATACTATAAATTTACGTTATTGAAAAGTAGCGCAGGTGACTACTTCTTAAAAGCTTTTTTCAATACAGGTACAGCAATAGCCGCAGCTGCTGCACCAAGTGTATAAAATACGGATTTCGGGGTCTTGAATCGGTCTTCAAATTGCGGCTTTTTAGTGTTTATAAAAATATCCTGCCGTGCAGTTTTAATATTTGCAACAGCTTCTTTATCCGAAAACAAAATACAACGCTTAATCCTATCGGGAGGAATAATCACGCCGACATTATGCTGAGAATTATTGAAATCTGTATTCACACTACCTGCCATATCTTATTTAAAACACATTTACGTCCGAATTTGCCCTATTTATAAAGTTATGTAAATTTCAGGCTTGACATTTTTTCTATAATATGAAAAAATGAGAATGATTATCAGTTAAGGTGTTAAAATATGAATTTTTCAAGGCAAAGAGAACTTGTATTAAGCACATTAAAAGAAAATGTTGTACACCCTACAGCAGAATATTTATATGAGATTTTAAAAGATAAAAATCCTAAAATCAGTCTGGCAACTCTTTACCGGAATTTGAATCAGCTTGCTCAAGCCGGAATTATTAAAAAAATTGACGGACTTGAAACTTCCGCGCATTTTGACCATAATACACATAATCATTACCATTTTATATGTGATAAATGCAAAAAAGTTTTTGACATCAGTGCTGATGTTGCGCCCGATATCGTAACTAAAACGCAGGATGAAACAGGTTTTTATATTGAAGGACACGATATTGTATTTCACGGATTGTGCAGTGAATGCAAAAACAGTAAAGGAGAAAAATAATGGACAAGTACGTATGCACTATTTGCGGTTATGTTTATGACCCGGAAGAAAATGACAATGTAGCTTTTGAAGATTTACCGGATGATTACACATGTCCGCTTTGCAATGTTGGCAAAGACATGTTTGAAAAGCAATAGTAATTGAAAGGGAATTTTATGGATTTAAAAGGAACAAAAACCGAACAAAACCTTATGACAGCTTTTGCAGGCGAATCACAGGCAAGAAATAAGTACACTTATTATGCTTCACAGGCTAAAAAAGAAGGTTTTGTTCAAATCAGCAAAATCTTTGAAGAAACTGCAAACAATGAAAAAGAACACGCAAAAATCTGGTTTAAATTTTTGCACAACGGCTCAATTCCTCAGACTATTGAAAATCTGAAAGATGCTGCAGAAGGTGAAAATTATGAATGGACAGATATGTATGCAACTTTTGCAAAAGAAGCTAAAGAAGAAGGTTTTGTTGAGTTGGCGGCACTGTTTGAACTCGTAGGCAAAATAGAAAAAGAACACGAAGAACGCTATAGAAAACTGCTTGCGAATATCGAAAACGGTACTGTATTTGAAAAGCCTGAAAAAGTTGTATGGGAATGTTCAAATTGCGGACATACCTTTGAAAGTGAAGCTGCTTTGGAACTTTGTCCGGTATGCAAGCACCCGAAAGCTTATTTCTTTATGAAGGCTAAAAATTACTAAATTGAAAAGGGCTTTGTCTATGGCAAAGCCTTTTTTGTTGTGTTATCATATTGACGGTAAGAAATATGAGGGCATAAAAGTGGGAATACAAGGATCTCAAACAGAAAAAAATTTACAAAAAGCATTTGATATTGTGTCAAAACGCAGATCAGAATATGACATATATGCGTTAATTGCGCAAAGAGAAGGGTTAGAGGATGTAAGCAGGCTGCTTGCGAGATTTGCCGAGCACGAAAAAGCACATGCAAAACTCTGGTACAGGTGGCTTAATTCAGAAAAACCGTCAGCTTTAATCAACTATATTGAAAATGCTCTTAAAAATGAGAAAGAAGAACTTGAAGGTATATACGAATCTTTTGCCCGTACCGCTGAAGAAGAAGGATTTGAGCATATAGCCGGATTGTTTACGAATATTGAAAATATAGAAAAAATCCACTATGATCGTCTGAAAAAACTTATATACAAGCTTAAAGACGAAACCCCTGCTAATCCGGACGGCACATACAACTGGGTTTGTTCAACCTGCGGCGCTATTTTTGTCCAGAAAGAAGAACCGCCATACTGCCCTCTGTGTTTAAAAGAAGAAGTATTTTTTTACAAAAAGCCAGATTAAATATATAAATAGTAAAGGAGATTTTAAAAATGAAATTTCAAGAAATTAAAAACGAAATTTATTATTGCGGTTTAAACGACTGCGACAGAAGAATTTTTGATGAACTTATCCCGCTTGAACACGGTACAAGCTATAATTCTTATCTTGTTAAAGGCAGTGAAAAAACGGCGATTATTGATACAATGTATCCACCGAAAACAAAAGAATATTTAAAACGTTTAACAGAAAATCAGGTAGGTAAACTTGATTATATCATCGCAAACCACGGCGAACAGGATCACTCCGGTTCTATTCCTGCGTTATTGGAAAAATATCCAAATGCAATGGTTGTAACCAACCCGAAGGTTGCAGAAAATATTAAATCAATGCTCCATGTTCCGGAAGAGAAAATTAAAGTCATTGCAGACGGAGAAGAACTTTCTCTCGGCGATAAAACTTTGAAGTTTATTTTTGCCCCTGGAGTTCACTGGCCTGATACAATGTTCACTTATATAAAAGAGGACAATGTAATTTGTACCTGCGACTTTTTAGGCGCACACTATACATTCAGCGATGTTTTTGCTATCGAAAGCGAAGAACTGATGAAGAGTGCAAAACGTTATTATGCAGAAATTATGATGCCTTTTAGAATGATGTGCAAAAAATATACGCAAATGATTAAAGATATGAAAGTTGATATGATTTTGCCAAGCCACGGCCCTGTTCATACAAATCCGGATTATATTTTGGATTTATATACAGATTGGACATCGGACCTGCCTAAAAATCTGGTGGCATTGCCTTATGTTTCTATGTACGAAAGTACAAAAGAAATGGTAGATTATCTTGCGGAAAAATTAGAGGCAAAAGGAATTAAAACCTTCAAGTTTGATATTGTTGATGATGATCTGGGTGATCTGGCAATGGCGCTTGTGGATGCTGCAACAATTGTTCTTGGAACATCAATGGTTCTGGCAGGCCCTCACCCTATGGCTGTGAATGTAGCATATCTTGCTGCAGTATTAAGACCTAAAGCAAAATTTGCATCTCTTTTAGGCTCATACGGCTGGGGCGGAAATCTGTTCGGGCTTATCGGAGATTTATTAAAACCTTTGAAACTCGATTTAATCGAGCCGCTACAGGTTAAAGGAAAACCAACTCAAGAAGATTTGCAAAAACTTGATGTAATGGCTGAAACCATATACGAAAAACATAAATCAATCGGCATTATATAAATGCAAAAAATATAAGGAGATATCGAATGAAAGTAAATCCTATTAATTCAACACCATTTTCAGGAGTATTAAAAATACAATCAAATTGGAAATCTTTATATCCAAAACTTATTGCACCGGAAAATATTCAACGAATAGAAGCAGACAATAATACTGATAATGTCAAAATCATCTATCAGGATCCGGAAACAGATGAAAGTGAAGCATTAAAGCTCTCTAGCACTGATCCTACAATGTTTTTGAGTGCATATACGGCTGCATTGAATGCTCCTGTCGGGACTGTCATTGATATTTCAGCATAATACTTTGCGAAACAGAGTCGGGGGCAGGCTTTCAGCCTGCCCCCGACTCCATATATTTAAAAAGGCTCCGTATGGAGCCTTTTGGATTTTTATGCTTTTGCAAGTTCTTTAGCGAACGAATCAGCGGAGCGTGAATGAATTTCATCTTCAATTTTCTTGATAAATTCATCAACCTGCATTGTGCCAACCTGACCTATTCCGCGTGCTCTCACGGCAACTGAATTTGCTTCAATTTCCTTGTCGCCGATAACCACAACATAAGGGATTTTTTTGTCTTGCAGACTTTCTCTTATTTTGTAATTCATACTTTCTGAGCGGTCATCAAGTTTTGCTCTGATGCCTGCTTTGCGCATTTTTTTATAAACTTCTTCTGCAAAGTCAGTGTGTTTATCATTTGAAATAGGAACAATAGCCACCTGTGTCGGTGCAAGCCATGTCGGGAAAGCGCCTGCATAATGTTCAATCAATATGCCGTGGAAACGTTCCATAGACCCGAAGATTACACGGTGAAGCATAACAGGTGTTTTCATAGATCCGTCTCTGTCCTGATATTTGATATCAAAACGTTCAGGAAGGTTGAAGTCTAACTGAATAGTTGCACACTGCCATGTTCTGCCTATTGCATCTTTTACCTTAAAGTCAATTTTAGGGCCGTAAAATGCGCCGTCACCCTCATTAATTTCATATTTCATACCGCGTCTGTCCATAGCTTCTTTCAAGCCGGCTTCTGCTCTGTTCCAGTTTTCTATTTCACCGACATAGCTTTCAGGACGGGTAGAAAGTTCTACTTCAAAATCCATTTTGAACATAGCCATTGTGTCTGCTACAAAATCAATGATTTCATTTATTTCATCAACTAACTGTTCAGGCGTACAGAAAATATGCGCATCATCTTGAGTAAAACCTTGAACACGGGTTAAACCGGAGAGCGCGCCTGATTTTTCTTTTCTGTAAACAGTACCCAGTTCAGCCATTCTTAAAGGCAATGAACGGTAAGAATATCTGTTTGCCTGATAGATCAAAATGTGGAACGGACAGTTCATTGGTTTTAAGATAAACTGTTCGTCGCTATCTTCATCTTTCTGGATAAAGAACATGTTTTCTCTGTAATGATCAGCGTGTCCTGAAATTTCCCAGAGTTTTGATTTTGCGATGTGCGGGGTGTTAACTATTACATAACCGCGTTTTCTGTGTTCAGTTCTCCAGTAATTTTCAATTTCTTCACGTACAACAGCAAGATTCGGATGCCAGAGAACAAGACCGCCTCCAAGTTCTTCTCTTGTTGAGAAAAGATCAAGTTTTGCGCCTAATTTTCTGTGATCGCGTTTTTCTGCTTCTGCGAGGAAGTTCAAGTATTCTTGCAAATCCTCTTTGTTCCAGTAGGCTGTTGCGTAAATACGTTGCAGCATCTTATTTTTTTCATTCCCGCGCCAGTAAGCACCGGCAACCTTGAGAAGTTTAAATGCATTGCCTTTTATATAACTTGTATTCGGAATGTGCGGACCTGCACAAAGATCATTGAACAACACATTACCGTCTTTATCTTTTGTTAAATAAAGGGTCGGATTGTCGTTTCTGTGTTCTTCCAGCAATTCTGCCTTGTAAATTTCACCTTCTTTTTTAAATTCAGCGATTTGAGCATCCACATCCGGAATAACATATTTTTCAAACGTAAGATTTTGTTTGACAATGTTTTTCATTTCTTCTTCGATTTTAACAAGGTCATCTTCTGTAAAAGCATGCCCGTCTGTTAAATCAAAATCATAATAAAAACCGTTTTCAACAGCCGGCCCTATTGCTAACTTTGCAGACGGAAACAGCTTTTGAACGGCTTGAGCCATAATGTGAGAAGTTGAGTGTCTCAAAATGTGGAGTGTTTCGTTGTTTTTTTCCATAAAAAAAAATCCTTCCTTATCCTTTCGGGTTTTTGCGGTAAATTACTGTTTAAATAACAACACTTAAATAAACATTTACCCCCGGGGTGGATCCCCCTAACTAACTACAAACAACGTTATACCACTGAAAAAAGATTATTACAAGCTTTTACATGTTTACATCGTCAAACTTCCAGTTGTTGCGTGCAATATTAGATGCACACATAACACCTGAGCCATCCTCGGAACAGTTTTGCGCAACAAATTCTTTAGTTCTGTCATTGCCTGCCGGCACAAAACCTTTATCTGTATAAACAAATACAAAAATATCTTTACCAATTATATTAGGTTTTTTCTCTCCATTCAAATCAACATATACAACAAGTCCGTCTATATCAGAATCAATACCGAACTGAGTATCTAAATCAGCCGGAACATTACCGTCTATATTATAGAGAGTTCCGTCAATAGTCTGGAAAGTTACAATATTGCCGCCTATCCCGCGCGCAGTTGCATTTGAGACAGCATCGCCGTTGAGGTGTGTAACATCTTCGGACCAGCAGCCGCTGTCATCAAAACACTCTTTTGCTATTTTCAAATTAGGTTTGAAGTAAGTTAAATACCATTCCTGAACTTTTTCAGAACTTCCGTCATAGAAATCAATATAAGACATATCGCCATATTCAGCAACAGCACGCTGTGAAATTTGCGCAAGAATAGCATATACTTTTCTGAGTTTAACCTGATTAACTGTTTTCTGATAGCTGTTAATTAAAGGCGGAATCAGCATTGACGCGATCATGCCGATAATAGCAAGTGTTACAAGAGTTTCTGCCAGAGTGAATGCATTTTTCTTCATTATACCCATAGATGCCCCTCACAAAAATGAGACCTATCCTCGACTATAATAATGTATAACGTCTTGCCCTGTCAAGAAATTTAATACAAATACTGTAATAGTAATAAATATTTACAATTTTATTTAAGATGTAAATCAAAATCCGTTCGGCTTCTCAGTTTATTGTTAACAAATATAAATAATCATGTTGCAATGCAATACTAAATTGGTATACAATTATAGAACAGACATGCTTTTGCATGCTTGGAGGATAGTACAATTTAAATTAAATAATAAAGGGATATGGAGGTTAATGTGAATACCACAGAAGAAAAATTGGACTTGACCGAAAACGCCGTTAAAGTTCTGGAAAAACGTTATTTAAAGAGAGACAAAGACGGTAATTGTGTAGAAACTCCGGCTGATATGTTCAGACGTGTATCTGATTTTATAGCATCTGGAGATCTGAAATTCAACAAATCACAGACTGATGTTGATAAATTATCAGACAGATTTTATGATGCAATTACACACAGATATTTTATGCCAAATTCTCCGACATTAATGAATGCCGGCCGCGAATTAGGACAATTGGCAGCATGTTTTGTTTTGCCGGTTGAAGATTCTCTTGACAGTATTTTTGAAACAATAAAAAATACAGCTTTAATCCATAAATCAGGCGGCGGCACAGGTTTTTCTTTTTCAAGATTAAGACCTAAAAACAGCGTTGTCAGATCAACAATGGGAGTTTCATCAGGCCCTGTTTCGTTTATGGAAGTATTTAATGCCGCAACCGAAGCCGTTAAACAAGGCGGTACAAGACGCGGAGCAAATATGGGTATATTGAGAGTTGATCACCCTGATATCTTAGACTTTATTGAATGTAAATCTGATAACAACAAATTAAACAACTTCAATATCTCAGTTGCAATTACCGATAAATTCATGGATGCCTATATGAAAGGGGAGGATTATGAACTTATTAATCCTCAAAACAATCAGGTTGCCGGTAAATTAAGCGCTAAAAAAGTTTTTGATATGATTATTGACGGTGCATGGAGAAACGGCGAACCGGGTATTATTTTCATTGACCAGATGAATTATGACAACCCGACTCCGCAAATCGGTGCAATAGAATCAACAAATCCTTGCGGCGAAGTTCCGCTTTTGCCATTTGAAGCTTGTAACTTAGGCTCTATAAATCTGGGACTTATGGTTAAAAACGGCACTAACGGATTGGAAATTGACTGGGATTTACTGGCAAAAACAACCAGAACAGCTATTCGTTTTCTGGACAATGTAATTGCTGTAAATAATTATCCATTACCTCAAATTTCCGAAATGGTTCAAAACAACAGAAAAATCGGATTAGGCGTTATGGGCTGGGCTGATTTACTCATGAAAATGGGTATACCTTATAATTCAGAAGAAGGTACAAAATTAGGCGGTCAGATAATGGAATTTATCGATTACGAATCTAAATGCGAATCAATTGAATTATCTAAAGAACGCGGTCGTTTTTATAACTTTAAAGGCAGCATATATGATCAGGAAAATTATCTGTACAACAAATACAAAGGTAAATCAGCAGGTAAAATTTCTGACGACCAATGGAAAGAATTAGATGCATTGATAAAAGTTCACGGTATCAGAAACGCAACAACAACCTGTATTGCGCCGACCGGAACAATTTCAATGATTGCAGCAGCTTCAGGCGGTATTGAACCGTTATTCGGTCTTGTATTCTCAAGACTTATCATGGACGGAACTGAAATGCTGGAAATTAATCCTATTTTCAAAGAATATATGATTAAACACGGGCTTTACTCTGAAGATCTAATGAAAGCGATTGCGAAAGACGGTTCAGTCGCGCATGTAGCAGGTGTACCGGAAGAAGTTAAACGTATATTTGTAACAGCGCACGACGTTTCACCTTACTGGCACGTAAAAATGCAGGCTGCTTTCCAGCTTCACACTGATAATGCAGTGTCTAAAACCGTTAACTTTGAAGAACATGCAACAAGAAAAGATATTGAAGAAGCATATATCCTTGCATTCAAAAATCATCTTAAAGGTATAACGGTTTACAGAAACAACTCCCGTCAATTCCAGCCTATGAATCTGGATGCTAAAAAGAAAGAAGAAAAACCGGAAGAAATTCAGGTTAAGGAAGAAGTTAAAATAGAAAACGAAGAACCGACTGGAGAAATAAAAACAGTAAAATGCCCGGAATGCGGAAATGAAATTCAAATGGCAGAAGGATGTTTTATATGTCTTAACTGCGGCTATTCAGGTTGTTCATAAAAATTCTCTATATTAGAAAAAAATCAGGAGACACTTCGGCTGTTTCCTGATTTTTTATGATGTAAATATTTATTAACAATTAAGATTATAATAGCAATTTTTATTTTGTTGCATTGTTATAAACAGTACAAAAGTGTGTAAATATAGAAAGGTTAATTAAATTATGGCACAGGTAGATGTTATCGGCAGACCGTTACAAATAGGCGGCAATACAGCACAATTAACGACTAATGGCAAAGTAAAAATTACTGATGCCAATGGTAAAACAAAAGTAATTTCACAAAAAAGTTTCCAAAAGCAGTTAATTAAAAATGCAGACAAGATTAACAATGGCGACAGCTTTGAATTCAAAAGCAACAGCACAGGTAAAAAAGTTGCGGCAGGTATCGGCATAGCAGGTGCCATTGCCGGTATTACTGCTGCTGTAATTTATCGTAAAAATATCGGTAATTTCTTTAAAAATATAAACTTTAAAGAATTAAAAACCGATTTGATGGAAAGAGGCCAAAAGTTATGGTCAAGCGGTATTGAAAATGGGAAAAAACTCTGGGAAAGAGCTAAAAATGGAGGTAAAAATATTTTTGAGTATATCAAAGATATCCCGAACAAATTTTCCAAAACCACAATGCACGCAGCAGAAAATAATGTACAATAATAAAAATTCCAAACACAAAAAGCTTCCGGAGCGTCTTTCGGAGGCTTTTTGTTACAATATTTTGTACAGGGCTTGAAAAAATTCCCGACATACGTTATAATATAAAAGAGGGCAGGGAGGCGCTAACATCCCATTGAAAGCCCCGTAGTGTTATTTGAGAACTAATAATATCAAAAGGATTATTATTAGTTCTTTTTCAGTTATACTGAAATTCACACATTATCACCTCCTTTCTGAAAACAGTATTACCGATTTTTAGTCCGTGCTGCTCAGATATGGATGTGAAAAGAGGCTTTCGCCCTCCTCAATTATACTAATCAAAAATTAATTTTATTTCTTCATATATTTAAAGTAAATCAAATTTGTTACAATTTCTCATCCTAGGGCTTGAAAAACTTTCCGACATACGTTATAATATAAAGGAGGGCAGGGATGCGTCAACATCCCATTGAAAGCCCCGTTATAGTTTTTTTAGTTTAAGCGCTATAATTATCAGCAAAATAATTACCAGCGCTTTTTCTGTTACACTAAAAAACACTCTATCACCTCCTTTCTGAATACAGTGTTACCGATTTTCAGTCTGTGCTGCTCAGATATGGATGTGAAAAGAGGCTTTCGCCCTCTTAAATTATACTAATCAAAAATTAATTTTATTTCTTCATATATTTAGTGTAAATCGAATTTGTTACAATTTTTCACTCAAGGGCTTGAAAAACTTCCCGACGTACGTTATAATATAAAGGAGGGCAGGGATGCGTCAACATCCCATTGAAAGCCCCTTGTTTAGTGGAGAACTAATAATATCAAAAGGATTATTATTAGTTCTTTTTCAGTTATACTGAAATTCACACATTATCACCTCCTTTCTGAAAACAGTATTACCGATTTTCAGTCCGTGCTGCTCAGATATGGATGTGAATAAGAGGCTTTGCCCTCCTCAATTATACTAATCAAAAATTAATTTTATTTCTTCATATATTTGATGTATACAAATATAGACATCCGCAGTATAATATATATATGACTATTTCAATCATTACCGCAAGTTATAACTATGCAAATTACATTGAAGAAACTATAAAATCTGTCTTGACCCAGACATACAAAGATTGGGAATTAATCATTGTTGATGACGGTTCTACAGACAATTCTGTTGACATAATAAAACAATACTGCACGCAAGATAATCGCATAAAATTTTTTACCCACGAAAACAATTCTAATAAAGGTTTACAAGAAACTTTGCTGCTCGGTATATCCAAAGCAGCCGGAGATTGGATTGCTTTTTTAGAAAGTGATGACATGTGGCGTGAGGATTATCTTGAACAAAAACTAAATATTATTCAAAAATATACGGCTGTAGGACTCATTTTCAATGATGTTGAGTTGTTCGGTGATGAAAAAAAAGTTTATATACAGACACCAATTTTTGCGGATAATCATAAATTTCTTATGAAAAAAACATACCCTTGTAATATGTTTAAAGATTTCAACATTAGCAACAGAATTTTAACCTTTTCTACACTGATGATAAAAAAAGAAATCTTATTGAAAACAAATTTTAATACACCTGTTGATAAACTTCTGGACTGGTGGCTGTATATTCATATTGCATACGATACTGATTTTTATTATATTCCGGAAAAACTTACCCTGTGGCGTATGCACCGCGATAGTTATATTTCAAAAAATAAAAAGAAAACAAACTTCTTTTTAAGCATTCAGGCTTATCTTGATGTATTTAGAAATCATAAACCAACTTTCAAAGACAAATGCTTTTTGATATTCTCAAGCATCCATAAAATATTTAATGTTGTTCCTAAAGATTTACGGTTATACAAAATCCTTGCAGCGAGAAAAATTAAAAAACTTCTCGGACTTCCGTTAAAGGATTCGCCATTATTTTATAATTAATCCATAATCCACGGGATATGATTTTTGACAAAAGCAGATGCTTTTCTTTTTAAAACTCCCGGGAGAATTGACATTGAATTGAAACAGAAAACTTTCATCCATTCAGGCAGTTTAAGCGGATTAAAATCACAAACTTTTGTTCTTGACTGATTATTTTTTATCAGTTCGACAGGGTAATTAGTGTATTTTTGAATTACTTCTTCCCAGCCGGCAATTGTTGTCAGATTTCTGTTAACAAGCCTGATAACACTGCATTTCAAAAACGGCGATTTAGATTTTGTAATCAGGGGCCTCCACAAAGAAAGCACTACATGATTAAAACGGTAATAATCTTTTATATAAGCATCTGACGTAAATCCGTTTTGAGTCAAAAGTTCGCTCAAACCTATTTCATATTTTATTATAATCGTATTTTTAGTTTCTTCAACTTTTACATTAGCCATAAAATTACAAAAACATGGGGATTTTATTACCGCTTTATTAAAAACTAAAAAATAGCTCTGGATATGCGGACGTTTACAAACAACGATATTATCAGTTCCTGCAAAAGCCATGCCAAATCTGTTTTTTGTAATTCCCCAGAAATCAACCTGTCTTGCTTCCATTTTTTGAAAAACATTTTTTAATGGGAATAACGGCCCGTAACAACTATCATTTGCAAAAACAAGTTCATCAATTTCATTAAGCATTCCATTATCTTTAAGGTACAAAAAGCCGCGTTTGTATGACCCGAAATCATATTCTTCATGGCGTTCTGCAATTATATAGTCTGCAATGCCGTTTAACTTTTCTTTTTCTTCAAGCGACAGTTCGCAACACGAAACAAATACCAATTTTTCACAAATTTCTTTCAGTGCTTTAACATAATAAATCACATAATCATCTATTAAATTGTCTTTATCATAATGTGCAAATACGGCTGCTCGTCTCATAATTCATCCTCACGTTTAGTATTGTAACATAAAGGTTTACTATTTACATATTTGCAATATAATAGATACAGCAGGAATAAAAATGGCAGAATAAAATGATTACCCGAACAGAAGATTTATTAGAGCAAGAAATAGTTAAAGAAACGAATTTGCAGCACATAGCAATAATAATGGACGGCAACAGACGCTGGGCAAAATTACGTAATTTGCCGTCGGCCTTCGGGCATAAAAAGGGTGTTGACAGCCTTAAAGCGACACTCCGTGCATGTAAAGATTTTGGTATAAAATATTTAACTGTATATGCTTTTTCAACAGAAAACTGGAACAGGAAACAGGAAGAAGTTGATTTTTTGATGGATTTACTCGCCAATACAATTAAAAATGAACTTGGAGAAATGCATGAAAACGGTGTTGTTATAAACTTTATCGGTGATTTAACACGCTTGAGCCCTAAATTACAAGAAATTCTTGCAAATGCAGTCGAAGTTACCAAAAACAATACCGGTGTAAGATTGCAAATAGCATTTAATTACGGTTCACGCGCCGAAATTACAAATGCTGTCAAAAAAATTATTGAAAGCGGAGTAAAAGCGGAAGATGTGACCGAAGATTTGATATCAAAAAACTTGTACACATCTGATATTCCGGATCCTGATTTGTTAATCCGAACAGGCGGCGAATTACGTATATCAAACTATTTGTTGTGGCAGATAGCGTATTCTGAACTGCTTATTTTGCCTGAATTCTGGCCGGAATTTAATAAACAGTCGCTTTCAAATGCAATAAAAGAATTCCATAACCGTCAGAGACGTTACGGCAAATAATTCTAAAAAGAGGGGAATAATGAAGAAAAAAATAGTTTTCGCGACATCTAATCCGCATAAACTGGAAGAATTAAAAGCTATTTGTGAAGATAAGTGTAATGTCGAGTTTATTTTGCCTCCGGCAGGATTTGATCCTGTAGAGGACGGCGTGACATTTGAAGCGAATTCACTTAAAAAAGCACGAGAAGCAGCAAGAATAAGCGACATGCCTGCGCTGGCAGACGATTCAGGACTATGCGTGGAAGCACTTGACGGCGGGCCCGGGATACATTCCGCAAGATACGCAGAAACAGCACAAAAAAGAATTGATAAACTGCTTGCAGAAATGAAATATAATACAAACCGCCGTGCAAAATTCGTTTGTGTCATGACTCTGGTTGATAAACAGGGAAAGGTTTTGTGTCAGGCACGCGGTGAATGCCACGGCCAAATTGCTTATGTTCAATCCGGCATCAACGGTTTCGGGTATGATCCGATTTTTATTGTAAACGGAACTGATAAAACAATGGCAGATCTTAGTGAGGAAGATAAAAACAAAATATCCCACCGCAGCCGCGCACTTGAACAAATAATTGACTATCTTAAAGTGCTTTATCGTTAAAAATATTCTGTTTACGGCTTTAAATATACGGTTTCACTCTTACAAATTTTAAGTCATAACCTAATATTTGGCCAATTAAGAGTGCTTCTTCGTATTTTAGCGTACCACGCGTAAGTTTTTGCGAAATATTTGAACGCGAAATATTTTTGCCGGTGAGTTTGGACATCTCTTGTGCAATATATGTTATCGAAACATCGTTTTCTAATAGCAGCATTTTTATATCTTTTTTTACACGCATAAACACCTCATCTGTAACTATATTGACATATATTACAGATTGATATAAAATGCGTTATTATAATGGAACGTTTTTGTATAATAATAACGTTAATTATAACAGTAGTTAACAAAAAAGGTGGTAACATGAAAAAATCATTAGAAAAGCTTACACATCGGAACGACAGCAGAGGACAAATAAAAGTGAGTAGAGTGAGTAATACGGCGCCAGAAAAAATTCCATGTAGTCTAAACTCTGAAAATCACTCTAATCACAACACTCACCTTACTCACTTCAAAACGGCCGCCTTCACTTTGGCTGAAGTATTGATTACTCTTGCGATAATCGGTGTTGTTGCAGCTGTAACTATTCCGTCTCTGACTCAAAAGTATCAGGAAAAAATAACTGTAACGAAACTGAAAAAGATTTATGCACTTTTGACGCAGGCATACAATATGGCAATTATAGAATACGGAACACCGGACAAGTGGTCTTTCTCAGGGAAAATTCCTATTTATGATGAAAACGACGAAATAATCGGATATGATATGTCGGGTATCGAAATTCAAAGGAAATATCTTACAAAATATTTGAAAGGAAAAGAATGTAAGGATTATTTTGAATGTACGAATTTTCCGGATGACGGAAAGCAGTATAACCTGGCAATGAATCATGAGGAAGTATACAAGGATACACTGGCGAAATTTCCTATATTCAGGCTGGATGATGGTGCAATAATTACGTTTACAAATGTAACCTCTCCTGAATGTAATGATACTGATGTAAAAGCCAATGTTTGTTCAGATATAGAAGTATTTTTTCCTGATAACAAAGGCTATCAAAGAAGAGGAGTTAATAACTTTATGTTTTTGCTGACAAAAGACGGTATAACACCGGCCGGTCAAAAGAATTCTACGATGTTTACATTTTCTCGTCATTGCAATTTAACAAATTCTTCAAATACCAATGGGCATGGTTGCACTGCATGGGTTTTACAAAATGAGAACATGGACTACCTCAGGTGTGATGATTTAAGCTGGGAAGGCAAACATAAGTGTGATTAAAGCGGGCAGTAGCGGCTTATTTAATAAGTGCCTGTACTTCTTTAAAGTTCGGGTGTTTCGCACTTTTCAGCCACTCAAACAATACTATTTCAAGACAGGTTATTTTTGCACCGTTTTGCTGCATAATGCTTATTCCCTGTTCAAATTCATATTTGTTACGGCTTGCGCAGGCATCTTTCATCACATAAACATCATATCCTGCTTCCAAAAGCGCTGCACAGGTTTGATGCACACAAATGTGTGTTTCTATACCGCATAAAATTATTTGTTTTTTGCCATAAGATTTTATTTTTTCAGCAAGACCTTCGGTATCCAGAGCAGAAAAAGAAGTCTTTTCAAATACAGGAGTTTCGTCCGGAAGTTTTTCTGCAACAGCGGCAACCGTAGATCCTAAGCCTTTGGGATATTGCTCTGTTACAATTACAGGAATATTTAAGATTTTTGCGGCTTCGGCAAGCTTTGAAGTTTTTGATACAATAATGTCTTTTTCAAGCATGCCGACAAGGCGTTCCTGCACGTCAATTATTAGTACAAGACTGTCGTTTTGGGATAATGTATTCATAAAAATTTTCTCCTTATTGTACTGCAACGCTTTTAAATTCTTCAATAAAATCTTCTATGATTTTTATCAAATCTTTTTGTGTGATTTTTGAAAGCGGCAGGGTGATTTCTCTGTTTTCAGGACTATCAAGCCCTTGATGTATAATTGAAATTGTAATTTTTGCAAATCCTGGATATACGATCTTTAATTTGCTATCCTGATATTTGTTTTTGATATGGAAAACACACTGGTCACTATCTGCAAACTGAAAAATTGTACAATCCGGCAATTTCTCCTCGTAAGTTTTTTGTAATCTGTAAAACACAGGTATAATGACCTTTTGCAGCTTTTTACCAAAGACTTGTTTGAATAACTTATAATTTTTAGATACTGCAGTTTCCTCATCAAGCCAATCGTCAAGCGTTTCTTCCTGAAACTCGCCGACAACATAAGTCTTATCGGAATACATTGCGTCTAACAGCGCCTTCAAGCCTTCTTTTTCCATATAAATAAAATCTTTTTCTGAAATACTGCTGAAGCCGGCTTTAATTTCAAAATTTTCAGGGCAAGCAGACTTAATTTTTTCAACAACTGCCGCAGCGCCGTCAAAATCAGTATAAGGCAAAAGCAGATAAAATTTTGCACCTTTGCCAAAAGTTACTATATCATCAGCACGCACAGACTGCTTTATGGCTTTTGAAATCCTGTCTGTTGAAAATATTGATTTAGAATTTTCAGCAGGCCCGATTACAACAAATGTTCCGGTCCCTATTGACTGAATTTCATTATTTATCACCTGTTCAGCATATTTGTATGTATAAAATCCCGTATCTTTATCCATAATTTGATTTTGGATAAGAAGCCTTTCCGCACGACCTAAATTCAATTTGTCTGCGGCTGATTTAATGCAATTAACAACTCTGATTACAAGTTCATAGTCAGGTGTATTTACAGAACAAAAATCTGTAATTCCGGCATCATAAGCGTCAAGAACAAATTCATTATCCTGAGTCAATAATATTATTACAGCTTGAGTTTTTAACTCCTTAATCAGATTAAGGGTTTTATCATAACCATCAGCATGCAGCAATACGACCCGTGCATTATTTTCTTTCACGGTATTCAAGGCTGATATATAACCGCTTGTGATAACCCTGTCGGTTTTCCGCAGTAAAACTATCTTTTCTGCAAGTTTTTCAGAAAAATCTTCGTTTGCTGATATTAAAACTATATTGTTCTCTTTACTCATAATTATACTTGTAAGTGTTTTTTAATACATAAAAAGCTGCCGCCCGCACCGAATAATATACCCATTGCAAACATCGTGAATATAACGATGTTTTGAGCAAATAAAGGCCCCGGAACCATAAAGAATTTATGCATATTTAACAATCCCTGATTAACACAGTTCAGCGGCAAAACAGCAATGAGTGCACCGGTAAACCCGTAAAAAGCACCTTGCATAATCAGAGGGAAACGAATATACCAGTTGCTCACACCCATTAATCTCATAATTTCAATCTCGTCTTTTCTTGACTGAATTACAAGCTGGATAGTATTGTTTATGATTGTAATAGTCAAAATACCCATAATTATTATTACAAATATGGTGATTGTATTGACAATATTATTCAATGCCTGAATTTTTTTAGCTAAATCCTGCGCATAACTTACGTCTTCTACAGACTGCAATTGCTTGACATCTTTAAACACAAGCTCTATATTCTCAGGTTTATCAACTTTAACATGCAGTGTATCCGGTAAAGGATTTTCCATTTCCGGCAAATCCATTTCGCGTTTCAGATTTGTCCATGATGTAAGTTTAGGAATGACTGTAACAGCCTCAACATGTTCAAAAGTTTTAACTCTGTTTTTCACCAGATTAGCATCAGCCCCTTCCTTCAGGTAAACTGAAATTTCCAGAACGTTTCCAAGTTCATGCGCAAACGCAGAAACAGAAATAGCAGTTCTGAAAAATGATGCAAAAATAGTTAAAATTGCGGCCATGGTTGTTATAATAACGAGATTAACAATCCCTGTCCTTTTAAGCCCGTGAAAAGTTTCCATAGTAAGACGATACATAATCCTCAGTTCGCAGAGCCAGTCTTTCGGAATATGTTTTTTAACTTTTTTCTTTATCTGTGATTTTGTCGGATTACTCATAAGTACCTGCCTGTATATCTCTAACTACTTCACCGTTGTCAAGCGTAATAACACGTTTTCTGAAATAATCAACCATTGCGTTATCGTGCGTTGAAACAATAACCGTAATTCCGCGCTGGTTAATTTGATCAAGAATTTGCATAATTTCCATGGAATTTTTCGGGTCTAAATTACCTGTCGGCTCATCCGCGATTAATAAAGGCGGTCCGTTTACAATAGCACGGGCAATTCCCACTCTCTGCTGCTCACCGCCTGATAATTCAGCAGGCGTTACGTTCATTTTGTCATACAAACCGACTATTTTTAATGCACCGCAAACCCTTGCGTTGATTTCTTTTGAACTTATGCCGAGTGTTCTTATTACATAAGCTACATTGTCATAAACACTCTGATTTTGCAGCAATTTATAATCCTGAAAAACAATTCCCATACAGCGGCGAAGATTAGGGATTTTGTCGCTGGAAAGATTTGCGACATTAATTCCGCCGATTGTGACAGTTCCGCTTGACGGACGCTCTTCACTGTAAAGAAGTTTCATCAATGTGGATTTGCCGGCGCCTGAGGCGCCTACTATAAAGACAAATTCACCGGACATTATATCAAGATTAATGTTTTTTAGCGCATAATTTCCGTTTTTATATTTTTTGGTAACACTTCTGAATTGTATCATATATTTATCCTTTATAAGCCAGACGATACTTATCAATCTGACGCTTAATACTTATAACTAATTTTTCGGCAGTCAACCCGTAATAGTCAAGCAGGAAATCAGCCTTTCCGCTTTGCCCGAAAGTATCATTGACCCCGAGTCTGTGAACAGGTACAGGATAGTACTCTGCCAGAAGCTCACAAACAGCACTGCCTAACCCGCCTATAATAGAATGATTTTCTACGGTTATAACAAACCTTGTTTTCTTAACACTGTCAATAATTGTTGCGCCATCAAGCGGTTTTACAACAGGTGCATTAATTATTTGCAAAGAATACCCTTGATTTTTAAGTATTTCAGCCGCTTCAATTACTTCCGCGAGGGTTTCCCCGTTTGTAATAACTGTAACATCTGTACCTTCCTGCAATACGTCAACAGTACAAAAATCAAACTTGTAATCTTGCGGGAAAATATCGCAAACATTTGTCCGCGGAATTCTGATATACATAGGTCCGTAATTTTCAGCGGCGAATTTAATAACTTCTTCGCATTCACGGCAATCAGCCGGAACTATCACTGTCATGTTCGGAATACTGCGCATAAGAGAAATATCTTCCAGAGCCTGATGACTGGCTCCGTCTTCTCCGACGGTCACTCCGCCATGGGTACCTACTATTTTTACATTGAATTCAGGATAGCAGACAGAATTTCTTATCTGATCGTAAGTTCGGCCTGTCGCAAACATCGCAAAACTTGAAACAAACGGGATTTTCCCTGCTGCAGCAAGCCCTGCAGCCGTTGCTATCATGTCCTGTTCTGCAATACCGCAATCAAAAAATCTTTCCGGAAACTCTTTTGCAAAAATTTGAGTCTGTGTTGAGCATGCCAGATCAGCATCCATGACAACAATATTTGGATTTGTCCTGCCCAGTTCGGCTAAAGTTTTACCGAATGTAGAACGTATTGATTTTTTTTCTTCTCTGTTAATTCGCATAATCCCGTGTCCTGCTTGATTATTCCAAGTATAAAACCCCTGTAAAAAAGTTTCCACTAATATAGTAACACAAAAAAAATGTTTGTAGTAGAATTATTTGTAGGGCTATGTGTTAATTTTTATTGACATAATATCAAACTTCAAGTATAAATAGCATTTCAGAAGATTTTGTTAAGAATTATTAAAAAAATTAGAAAGATTAGCAATTTTATTTCTTGAGGGGTCTTAAATCCAATGTAGAAGTAATAGGAATATCATTTATAGGAAAGGAAAAATTATATGATGCAAGTTCCAAATGTACCCAATCCTTACATGCAACCTGTGGCTCAACCAGTACAACAGCCTAGTTACAATGCAGTAAAGATTGATATTATCAATCCTCAAGCTGGAGCACAACAAGCACAGCAACCACAATATGCGCAACCTACAATGCCATATTACAACTATCCGCAAGGACAATTATACAACTACCCTCAAGCGACACAACAACCATATTATATGCCGCCTCAGATGACTCAGGCACCTGCATGCCCGCCATGTGAAGTTCCGGTACCGCCTGCAACTCCCTCAGTAGCACCGGCTCAACCGGTACAAGCAGAAACAACAGCTGCAGCACCTCAACCTCAGGTTATACAACAGCAAAACGTAAACGTACCTCCATCTGTTGTTCCTGAACCGATCGTAACACAGCAGGCACCTGTTCAACCTGTAGCTCCTGCAGCACCTGCTGCTACTACAGCTCCGGTTGAAGTAGTTCCGCCGGCTCCTGTTACTCCTCAAGTTGATTTAAACGGCTTTATCGCTAAATTAACAAGCCCTGACTATGAAGTTCAGGCTAACGCTATGGAAGAAATAGCTAATATGGTTAAAGATGAACCGCAAAAAGCTACTGAATTGTTAGATGAAAAAGTTATTAATGCTTTAAACAACATCATCACAGCAGATTCAAGCAAGCTTGAAGGCCCTACACAAGAACAAATCGCTGCAAGACAAAAATTGATGTCAGGCGAAAAATTAACTGATGAAGAAAACAAGCTCGCTAACACAATGACTCCGATGGAACAAGCTGAAAGAAACAAAAGTTACGCAATGTTCACCGAATCAATAATGCAAAAACTCTACGGTGATGAAGTTCAAAAACTTTCAAACACAACTGTTCCGTTGACAGAATTACCGGGGGCCGTAACTATCGTTGATCAATTAAAAGACAACCCGAACCCTATGGTAAGAGCGTCTGCAATCGAAGCATTAAGCTATATCCAACAGCCTGCTTACAAAGAAGACTTGAAAACATTGTTCACAATCGCTCAAAAAGATCAGGACAAAAACGTTCAAGACGCAGCAACAGCAGCATTAGATAAATTAAGCAAAATATAATACTAAATTCCTTTCTTTGACATAAAAAAACAAACCGGTATGATGCAATAAAAAACAACATACCGGTTTATTTTATAAATACCTTGCTAGTCCAGCTTATATCTTATAATAGAATTACTGCCCTGAGAGGATATAAACAACATGTTTCCGTCTATATGCAGCCCGTAAGGCTTCTGTATATTAGCAATAAGCACCATAACGCCGCCGGTTGGATTAACCTTTAAAACATTGTTATTATTATAGTTAGCAACATAAATATTCCCCGCAGTATCACTCACCATGCCAATCGGGCCGTTTAGACGCGAATCTTTTAAGAAAATCACCCGCTGGCCGGTCGGCGTAATTTTATATATAGAATTGTCAGAATAACCTGCAACATAAATATTGCCGTTTTTGTCTGTAGTAATTCCTGTCGGACTCAAAATATTATCGTAAACAGAACTGTTATCATAGAATTTATTTTCTTCCTGAACTTTTTGTGCGGCCTGTCCCTGCTTTATTGTCTGCATATCTGTTTTTAAAAGTGCCGCAACTTCCTGCCCTTTTTTATACATAGGGCTTGATGGCGGAATTAAAGACAGATAGCTCCTTGCAGCTTCCGGATCACCAAGTTTTTCGCTTAATTTAGCCGCCTTATAAAGCGCCTCATAGTCATCCGGTTTTCGAACTATTATCTGCTTAAATACCGTTAATGCAGCATCATCCTGCTTTAAAAATTCAAGAATTGTACCAAGATTATAATATGCATCAATATAATTAGGGTCAAGCTCAATGGCTTTTCGAAAAGCCGCCATTGCCATTTCGTATTTGCCGACCTTGTAAAAATCAACCCCTAAATTATATTCTAACTTTGCATCGGTTGCAGGCGGTGTCTGCTTTACCTGAGGCGCCGCAAACACCATGCCTGTACTCAATGCTATTAAACATGTTAATACAAGTATTTTTTTCATAAATTATATTTCATTAAGTTGTTCAATAAGTTTTTCGTTTTTCTTAGCGAACTCACTGCCGCGTGCTTCTATTGCAAGCTTGAGGATATTCGGCAAATCAATCGGAGTTAATTCCTTGTAGTTGTCAGGAAGTCTTAAACTCCAGTTTTCATCACCGGATGTACCCGGCCTGTTGTAGACATCATACACATTAAAGTAATCTGTAAAGAAAATCTGAATATTTTCAGCTTCGCAGGCAAATATCTCAACAAGCTTTGTCTGAGCCAAAAATTCAGCGTCATTAGTCAGACGAACAATGATATCATCCTTGTTATCAGCTTCCTTGAAGAGGTCATCAACAAGGTTTTTAGCGTGAAGATAACCGATATGAGTATGAATCATTGAATCTGCCCACATTTTTATAGGTTCATTGTCATGCGTGCCTACCATAGCCCAGCATTTTTTGCCAATATTACAGCAGCGATAAGGATCTTCCGGCTTGTCAGCTTCTACAAACTGGGTTAACTTCATCCCTTGCAGACCAAATTCTTTCATAACAGCCGCAACAGGGTTGGTTAAAGTGCCCAAATCCTCGCAAACTATTGAGTTTTTGTCCAAACCTTCTTCTTTTGCCGCTGCGATAACGATTTTTTCAATTATACGCCCGTATTGCTTAATTTGCGCTTTAGTCAGGGTTTTAACGCGTTTTTCTTTATCCGCTGTTAATTCCATGTCTAAATCATCAAGTTTTGCAATAGCATATTTAGAAAGTTCAGGGTGTTCAGGGGAAGAATACAATCTTCCTGCCCCTTCTTCAATTTTCGGTTTTTTACCTGCTTTGTATACCCACGGGTCAATCAAACCTACGATGTGGTCAATACGAACACCGCCCGGGTTTTCTTTGAACATTTTTTTGAAAAGATTTTTCATTAATTTGCCGCCGTCATCCAGAGAGCCGTCCGCATTGAATAATCTTTCCGGATCCATTACAGGGAAACCCCATGCCTGCCCGTCTTTTGAGAAATAGTCAGGAGGACAGCCGAGCATCCAGCCTTCTAAGAACAGCGCCTGATAAGCCCATGTGTCACGGTCAGAAAATGCCACCTGACGGTCTGCTATCATTTTTACATTGTGATGATGCGCAAATTTGCCGGTTTCTTCGTTTTGCTTGTTTAATACAAACTGCACAAATTTATAGTAATCAATTTCATCAGCATATTTGGCTTCCAATTCTTTTATTCTGTTTCCGTAAGCCAGTTGTTCTTCTATTGACTTAGGATTAAACAGATTTTTGTCCATATCGGATTCCCAAACAGGCCAGTAATCATTACCGTGTTCAATAGATAAAGCTTCATATAATGCATCTTTATCAAGCCATTCAGAATTTTCACGTTTGTAAACATCAAATTCTTTGAGTAATTTTTTTGTTGCTTTTTCTTTAAAATTCAACCACGCTTCTTTTAATGCTTCATTTTGTTTTCTGTAAATATAAGAATACGCAGTTTTATTTGTAAATTTATTAGGATTTTGCTCAACTATTTCGTTGTAAGTTTGTTCTGAAAGAATATTAGACCACGCTTTAGTTGTCAACTCTTTCAGATTTATAAACAACGGATTGTTAGAGAAAATAGTACCTGTGTAAGGTGAAGAGTCACAGCTTTTTGTTTTACCTGCAGGCCCTAATTGTATGGCATCGAACAGACCTGCTGAATATTCAATAAATTCTTTGCCCGCATCAGTATTAATGCTGCCAAAACCTGTGTTCTGGCCTTGAACAGACGGGAAACTTCCATTATGCATAATTATGGCAAATTCTTTTTTACCAAGCGCTTTTAAAGCTTTACGCACAGTTTTTTTTGCTTTTTCATCCAATACGGTCTGTTTTTCCAATGTACAAATCATAAATACCCCTTCTTCTTATTCATAACTGATTACTTAATTTTATAAAAACAATAATAACATGGTGATTTTTATATTTCAAGCTATCTGAATTGTTAAGAATCTTTAAGCGACTAATCCTAATTGTTAACAAAAATTAACCCAAAAGTATTAGTTCTCAAGAGGGGGCAAAAATACTGTGAATAGTGGTTTTTTCCTGAAAACCCCCTTCATTAGTAGGATTTTTTTCAAAATTACGTATTGACAAGTTTGACAAAATGATTTAGAATAAAATTATAAAGAGGATTTTATTAGATATTTATAATAAATACTCAGCAATTTGAATCAGGTAATCGTTTTTAACAAAATTCAGTAATCGTGAGAGAAGATTTATTATAGATATATAATAAAATGAGTACATGTAAATGTAAAAGAAAGGTAAAAAGATTATGACAAAACGTTTTGGTTTCACGTTAGCAGAAGTATTGATTACTTTAGCAATTATCGGTGTTGTAGCAGCAATGACAATGCCAACATTGATCAACAACACAAATGGTGCACAATTTAAAACAGCTTACAAAAAAGCATTATCAGTTTTATCACAAGCTGTAGTTATGAACATTGCACTTGAAGATTACGATTTAGCAGGCGCATCTGCAAACCCTCCATCAGGAGCAGGTGAAACTCCTACAGATACAGGTATTTCATCACTTTACAAAATGTTCTCAGACAGAACAAACGGTACACTTGTAAGCGGTGATGAATTAACTGCTTATAAAGTATCAATTAAAAATGACGGTACAGATTCATCTGGTGAAACTCCGGCTGCAATTGAAACAAACAACTATGTATTTAGATTTCAGGATGGTATAGTATTTACATTCCCTGGAAATCAAGGCAACTGTACAGAAGCAAATCCTTGCTTCGGCTGGATTGATGCTAACGGTACTAAAGGACCTAACAGATCAGTTTCTTGTACACAGGATGAAGATAACGAATGTACATCAAAAGTTACAATCAATGATATCTTCCCTATCAAGTTCTACGATCAAACTGTAGCTCCTGCATCAGCTGCTGCTCGTGCAGTATTATACGGTTCAGAAAACGAAGAAAGAACAACTGAAGATCAATCATAATAGTTTTAAACTATATAGCGAGAAGCGGAAAGTGATTTACTTTCCGCTTTTTTTATATGTTTACTCTGTACAGACTGAAAAAGCCCTCAAAAATATATTTTTGAGGGCAATAAAATTTTCGTAACGGATTATAAATTGTTATTTAATTCATCCATAGCAGATTCTATTTCATCGATAATCAATTTAGCTGCTACGATACGATCTTCTGCCATTGTAATAGGACGTCCTACAACCATATAATCAACACCGGCAAGCACGGCATCCCGCGGGGTATCCACGCGCACCTGATCATTAACGGATGCCCAGGTTGGACGTGTTGCAGGACAGAGGATTATAAAATCTTCTCTCACACATTTTCTGATTTTTCGTGCTTCTTCTGCGCTTGCGACAACGCCGTCTAGCCCGTTTTCTTCAGCGACTTTAGCGAGTTGAAGAACGTATGATTCTATATTTTTATCTACGCATAATTCTTCTGTAAGAGTTCTCTGCCCGAAACTGGACAAAAGCGTAACCCCGAGGATTGTAGGGGGTTCAACGCCAATGGATTTAGCTGCCGCTCGTGCTGCTCTGACAACTGATGCAACCATTTTGGAACCGCCTTGGATATGTACGTTAAAGAAATCAATCCTATTTTTAACAAGGCTGATAGCGGCCTTTTGTACAGTGTGCGGTATATCGTGAAATTTACAGTCATAATAGCATTTAGCGCCTAATTCTTCCAGAAGGCGAAAAGCTTCAAAACCGTAATTAACAATCAGGGGCAAACCTATTTTAAAATAACCTACATAATCTTTTAATTCACGAACTAAGTCTCTGGCCTCTTTAAGATTATCAACATCAAGAGCGAGAATAATCCTGTCTTTAGCGCAAGTCGGTTTAATAATCATCAACTCTCTCCTAACAATACAGTAAAAATAACACAACAACGGAATAAAATCAAGTTGCAAACAGCGTATTGCAAGCTGAAAGTGAAAATGCAACGCACGCGCTGCGAGGCGGACGAACTCGCTTTTATACTCAGGCGATCGCGCAATGCAACGGTGGCTAGCCCCTGAGTTATATCTGATTATTTTGGCAAAAGAAAGAGCCCTCTTTTGAGGGCTCAAGTAATCGTTTTGGTTTCACGTCTTTGTTTATTATTCACCGTCAGAACCGCCGCCTTGTTGTTGGGCGCTATTATCATCTTTTGTCATATTTTCAGAGCCATATAATACGGCACGAGCTGATGCCGATGCTGGTGCTACAGTTTGATCATATAATCTTACCGGGAAGATATCATTGATTGTAACTTTATCAGTACATTCATATTGTGTTATGGTATCAGCTTCTTCCTCTTCTCCTACATCTGTAGAAGTTCCTGAATCAACTGTACATGTTACGGTTTTGTTAGGCCCTTTTATACCATTTGCATCAATAAAACCAAAGCAAGGAGCTTCTTCTGTACAAGAATTTTGTGTAGGATCAAAAGCAAACATTATACCATCGTTAAATTGAAACACATGGTAAGTGCTTATATCTATAGAATCTGACATTTTGGTAGCAGCATCTGAATCAAAATCTTTGGTATCGAATGTTACCGTGTAATCTGCAAGTTGTCCGTCGCTATCACCTACGCCAATATATGGCCCCTCCAAAATTGCCATTCTATCTGACAATAATTTGTTAAGAGTTGATTTATTTGTATCTGATGAATCATAAGCAACTGTACCAGCAAAATCATAATCATCAAGAGCGATATTCATAACTACAGCTTGTGATAAAACTGATAATGCCTTTTTGTAAGCTGTTTTAAATTGTGCGCCATTTGTGTTGTTAATCAATGTCGGCATTGTCATTGCCGCAACTACCCCGATAATTGTCAAAGTAATCAATACTTCTGCAAGTGTGAATGCGTTTGAAAATGGGTTGTGTTTTGTAATTAGTTTCATGTATACCTCCAAATTTCTATTACATTATCAGTATAACATATGTATATCAATTTGTCAAGTTTTTTGATATGTATATCATTAAATCCGGTCAATCCGGCTTATATACTGATAAAAAAGGGGATTTACTTTGGATAAAAAAATGTTAGGGAAACAGCTTAAACAGCTACGAATTGATAGAGGATTTTCACAGGAAAAATTGTCCGAAATGGTTGATATTTCGCCGCGTCAGATGTGTGTCATAGAGAACGGAAACTCACTTCCTTCACTTGATACATTTATCAAGATTGCGCAAACTTTACATTTCGACATAAATGAGTTTTTTGACATCAGCGCAGAGCCGGTAGAAAAGCTTCGTACGGACATAATAAAACTTGTTCAGACCGCTGACCGGAAAAATCTCTCCCTGATAAAAGACCTCCTCCTCGCCGTTGAAAGAAATATCTAAATATTTTGTTACATAGTACTATAAATACTTGACTTTGATATCAAAATATGATATCATATTAATATGACCCAAAAAGACAAACTTATCAAAAAAATCTTAGCCGGCTATTGCATTACATTTGCAGAAGCTGAAAAAATACTGATTAGTCTGGGTTATGAATCAGAATTTCCTCAAGGCGGAAGTTCACATAAAACCTTTAGGAAAATAGGTTGTGACAAAATTACTCTTGTTGCAACTCAAAAACCACTAAAAAAATATGCAATGAAAATGATACAATTAGCTCTCATTAAGGAAGGATTTTAAATGTCTTACAGAAATCTTGATTACTACTTGAATTTACCATGGTCTTATCGTTTTGAATGGTCAGATGAAGATGAATGTTATATTGCATCAATATCTGAATTAAAAGGATGTATGTCGCACGGAGAAACCATTCTTGAAGCAACTGAAATGATACAGGATGCTTTAAAATCTTATATTACGAATTCACTGCAATACGGAGACGAAATACCTGAACCGCTCAAGCCGGTTGATTTTAAAGGTAAAATTCCCTACAGAACAACGCCGGACAAGCATTACAGGCTGGCCAAAAGAGCAAAAGCACTCGGGGTTAGTATTAATGCTTTAATTGATGAAGCTGTTGAAGAAAAACTAAAAGAAACAGCTTAAAATAACATTTGTATTGAAAAAACTCTTTAGAAACAATAGCGGAGCCGGAGGCAGGAGCGTCGTTTCTAAAGGGTTTTTCTCAATACATACTTTTATACATTCGCTGACAGGACTTTCAGGGCTTCTTTCAGAATTTCTTCTGCCGATGCATTTTCCTTCAACAAAGGTACGGATTTTGCTATTGCATTTTTTATTTCTTCGCGCTCATACCCCAGCGATACCAGTACCATTTGAGCATCTTCAACAGCCTGTGTATCCTGTTTTGCGCTCAGACCTGACACTTTCACCGGTTCATTTGTCTGATAATTCATCAGTTTATCTTTTAATTCAAGAATTATCTTCTGCGCAAGTTTAGGCCCGACACCTTTTGCACGCGTCAATTCCTTATAATTACCCTCAATAACAAAACCGATAAGTTCGGAGGATTGAAATTCATCAAGAAGGGTTAAAGCCATTTTGCTGCCCACACCTGATACTGATATCAGAATATTGAATATGTCCCTCTCTTCACGGTGCAAAAAGCCGCAAAGCGACATCTTATCCTCACGATGCAGCAAAACCGTATAAACTTTGCCTTCAATATTCAATTCTTTTATTTCCGCGTAATCACGGCCGGTAACTTCCAAAAGGTATCCCACGCCGCCGGTTTCCACAGTCAAATAAGTGCCTTTTGACGAATTAGTTTTATTAGTAATTATCCCTTTTATATAATCAAACATTTTAATCCCGCAAACTTTCTTTTATTTCTGCAATTGCATGCTCCAAATCTCTGTTCAGGCGCAAATCCTCACGGATTTTCTCATAAGAATACAGCATTGTCGTGTGTTTTTTATTCAAATATTCTGCAATGCTTTCAAAACTCTTCTGTGTAAGTTCCCGCGCAAGATAAACAGCTACATGGCGGGCACTTGAGACACGCTGGTTTCTGGATGTGCTTTTAAAATCTTTTATTGAAACCCCATAATAATCACTCACTGCTTTTATAACCTTCTCAATGGTTAAAGCTGTCTTATGCGCTTCGCAATTCAAAACCTTTCTTGCAAATTCCAGTGTCAAATCAGTTTTTTCTATATCTGCATAGGCGCTGACTTTATTAAACGCCCCTTCCAACTCTCTCACATTATTTACAAAATTATTCGCAATATATTCAAAAACTGCAAAATCCACCTTCATGTTAATTTGTTCAGCGAGGTTTTTAAGAATTGCAACGCGGGTTTCGAAATCCGGCGGCGTAATATCCACAACAAGCCCCATTTCAAAGCGCGTACGTAGCCTGTCAGGAAGTGTCGGAATATCTTTCGGCAGCCTGTCAGAGGTAATTACGATCTGTTTGTTATTGTTATAAAGGCTGTCAAAGGTGTGGAATATCTCCTCCATTGTCGCTGTTTTTGATTCAAGGAATTGAATGTCATCAATCAAAAGCACATCGACATTTCTGTATTTCTGGCGGAATTTATCCATTCTGGAAACCCTGTCATTACATTGCAGGTTTTTAA
Organism: Candidatus Gastranaerophilales bacterium; assembly: GCA_944326465.1. Taxonomy (GTDB): domain Bacteria; phylum Cyanobacteriota; class Vampirovibrionia; order Gastranaerophilales; family Gastranaerophilaceae; genus CALUVH01. The sequence goes on from CALVEB010000020.1 coordinate 33,846, forward strand.
TAATCTCGTTAAAATATTCTTCGGTCTTTATATATTTAACACGTAATTTCGGCTTATTAAAAATAATATAGTGGCCTATTGCCTGCATAAGGTGGGTTTTTCCGAGTCCTGACGCACCGTAAATAAACAGCGGATTGTACTTTTTAGCAGGGTTTTGCGCGACTGTGTATGCCGCAGCATGGGCAAACCGGCTGTTTTCGCCCACAACATAATTTTCAAATTTATATTTCAAATTCAAATTAGAAGAGGACTGCATCTGGGCTAAATTTTCCAGCGCACGGTTTTCAGAAACCTTATCTATTTTTGGCCGCAGGCTCTCTTTTTTCATCTCTTTTTTGTATTTTTCCGCCAGATCCGCATCATAAGTAATCGTAAAATCCACGCGGCGGCCGAGAACTTTTTCAAGCGCATCGCAAATCTGTGAATAGTAACTCTGGCGTACAATCTGTGTTGCCATCTGGTGAACAGTCAAAATATTGAAAACATCATTATCAAACCCGACGGCTTCCATTGCCTCAACCCAGGAATAGTAAGCATGTGCCGGTATTGTCTCTCTTAATATAGCTTTTACTTCGCTCCAGATGCGTTTTACTTCGGTAATGTCCATATCTCAAATTATACAATAAAAATTTTATACATTACAACTGCACAGGAAACACTTAAATTTAAAGATTCAACATTACTACTCATTTCAATCTTGACTTCATCTGTTGCAAAGTCAACCAGTTCGCGGCTAAGCCCGTCTGCTTCGCTGCCAAACATTATAACAACAGGTAAATCCGTTTTAAAGTCTTTCAACATTTTTTTTGCCCGCGGCAAGGTCGCAATTCGTTTGTAATCTTTAAAAACAGTTTTCAATTGTGTTAAATCAGTTATATGAACGACAGGAATTTTCCACAAATTACCGACAGATGAGCGGACACATTTAGGATTATAGATATCAACACATTCACCATACAAAACAACGGCATCCGCCCCAAATGCTGCAGATGTACGCAAAATCGTCCCTAAATTTCCTAAATCACGGATATTTTCCAACAAAACTACTTTCTGCGCACCTTTTATATCTTTTATTCCGTAATGGCGCTGAAACGCAATTCCAACCGCCTCCGGCGCCGTATCTGTCGTGGAGATTTTTTTCAGCACCGCTTCATTTGTCAGAATAATTTTATCTTTCAAAAATCCGTAATTACCGGCTTTTTCTTTCAACACAAAAACAGTTTCTATATCAATCCCTGCGCGGAAAGCTTCATCTATCGCCTTAAACCCTTCCAGTATAAATTTGCCCGTGTTATCGCGATATTTACGCTGCTGCAATTTTGCTGTTTCTTTCACCAGATTATTATTAACCGTGGTAATTTCCATTATTTTACCTCAAAATTTCCAAGCCATTCCATTTCCTGAACTGTAAGCATGCCATAATCAATAAGTTTATCTTCATAACACATATTGACAAAAGAATTGATTTTACCGTCCTGAAAATAACATGAATTTTCCAGCCGGACACCAAAATGCTCTTTATTATACAAACCGGGTTCAATTGTAAAACACATGTTTTCTTTTATTGGAGCCATGGCAATTTCATTTTTACTCAAATTCGGCGGGGCTTCGTGAACACTTATGCCAATACCGTGCCCGAGCCCGTGATTGAATTCAAACCCTTCAACAGGATTTTTCTCAAAAACTTCCCGCGCCAGCGAATCCACATCATACCCGCAAAATTCAGTACGGCTAAAATTAAACGCATGTAAAAATGCCTTTAAAACAGTTGTATAAACTTTTTTTTGTAATTCCGACGGCTGCCCTTTTACAAAAACTCTTGTAATATCAGTTGCCAATCCGCCTTCATAATACGCACCGCAATCTATCAAAACAAGACTGCCGTCTTTGATTATCTCCTCTTTAGAGGATTTTGAATAGTGTGCAAGTGCAGAATTTTTATCCTTTGCCACAATAGATTTAAAGCTCAAACTCCGTGCGCCAAATCGCAAAAACTCTTTTTCCAGTTGCTCTGCGATATCGTATTCAGAAATATTATCGTTATTTTCAATATACTCCCGAATAGCAAACATCGCCGCATCAGTGCGCTTAAACGCCTCTTTATAATGGTTTATCTCGGCTTCTGTCTTAATTGACTTCATCTGTTTCAAAGGACTTGCCGCAACCTGCGCCCTATCATTAATCAAGGCAAAATCGCGTGCGTTTACGCTTGATTTATCCACAAAAATCCGGCCTTTAAAGTTCTTCAAAACCTCATCAAGTTCCGGCATATTTTCAGGAGTATAAAGGCATGCCGTATTTTTGGAAACAAACGCCTTACCAGAAATATTTGCAGAATACGGCTTTGAAAAATCACGCATATTAAAAAGATACGAAACTTCTTCTAAATTAGTAAACAAAAAAGCCTCATCCTGCTGCAATTTTTCCTGCAATAACCAGATTTTTTCATCAGATGTCATGCCGGTATAGAGCAAATCAATCTTTTCATTTACGTATTTTGGGCGGTTTGAATTTTTTCCAAACGGGTCATCGTCAATCAGTTTAACATTAAAATATTTCTCAAACTGCTCAACACGGTATTGAGAATTCTTTTTGGCAACAATCCCGACAACAGCGCCGTTCGGCACTTTTTTTACAATTTCTTCCAAAAATGTCTGACCGGTTTGAAGTTTCACAACCGTAATTTTAGAATGATCGACCTCATTGTCCGCCTGAATATGGTATCTTCCGTCAACAAAAAGGAAAATTCCGTCCGGCGTAATCAACGCGTCGCCCGTCGACCCGCTAAAGCCGGTCAAATGATAACGCGAATTTTCTTCAAGTGAATTATACTCAACCAAAAATTCATTGGTTGAATTTACAAGCAGACAATCTATTCCGTTATTCTTCAAAAAATCATCAATCATTATTTCTTATCTGTAACAAGGATTAAGTGCCAGCCAAACTGTGTTCTTACAGGTTTTGACAACTCACCTACAGGCAATTCAAAAGCTGCGTCTTCAAAAGGTTTCACCATCATGCCGCGGCCAAAAAATCCCAGATCCCCGCCGGCTTCACCTGACGGACACAAAGAATTTTTCATCGCTGCCTCCTCAAAAGACAATCCATTCTTTATCTCGTTATATAAATCCAAAGCTTCTTGTTCAGTTTCAACAAGAATATGACTTGCTTTAACTTCTGTTGTCATGTAATAACTCCTTTATCTTTAACCTGCGACAAAAAAATAATATCATAAAAAACTTTTCACGCAAATCACATATACAGATAGAAAAAGACTTGCCGTCCGGCAAGCCATGAATATCAAACATAGAGTTTAATAAATTAATTTGTACATAGTATATTGCTGAAACATCTTTTGTTTTTGGAGGAGGTAAGCTTGATACTTATTTACCAAATAATAAGATAAAATCTTGTCGCAACCCCGAAAAAGTTTTTGGCCATATCAAGCTTACATATACATATTAAACTTTTTTTCAAAAAATTTCACCACTCCGGAGAATAAATTTTTGCGAACTGAACTAATCTTTTATAACTAATACTAAAGTATTATATAAAAGTATAATAGAGAAACCACTATTCTCAGAGACGAGTTCCGTTCGCTTACTTTTTAACCATGATTTACTAAAAAAGTTTGCTCATTAGTCCTGCGAACAGCCTGTTGTTTTCGCAAACTTTTTATCGTGTATTTCATCGCTCACTACACTCTTGCCAAAATCCGCTACTCGCAATTCTCCGAATTCTCGCTCTATCATACAGCTAATTAAAAAGGAGCCACTAAGGTGGCTCCTTTTTAATTAGCGGAAGACGAGACTCGAACTCGCAACAACCTGCTTGGAAGGCAGGGACTCTACCATTGAGTTACTTCCGCGTATCTCTAATCTAATATAAAAAAATATTTTTTGCAAGCATAATATTTAATTAACATATATCATAATAACTTTTATTTCACCCAACCACACTCAATATCAACAAAAAAACTTTAACTTTTTTGAAAAATCTCATCCAAATACAGGATTAAATCAATTCCGTTATAGTTTATCTTATTAATATAAATCCAACTTGAAAACTAAATTTATTACCTGACATTTTGCAGATAATACTGCTTGAAATTGACACGGGCATCCCAAAAACTTAACAGTTTTAAACAGTATTACAAAATGTTACCAATATTTAAGAAATATTAAATCGGGCTGAAATCATGTATTCATCATGCTTTCGGGGTAATAAATGAACACGTGGAGGAGGATAATAAAAAAAACAGTTGTCCACACAACACGCATAAGGTAAAATAAACTTATACTTAGTTTTTAAGTCTTTCTTGTAGGGGTAAAAGATGATTTATGCAAAACACTATTAAACAAAATCTGTTACAAATACAAGAAGAAATCGCACCTTATAAACCTAATATCATTGCAGTAACGAAATACTTCGACGAAAACGCAATTATTGCGGCTTACAACGCCGGTATAAAAGATTTTGCGGAATCAAGAGCCGTTGAAGCTATCGCAAAGATTAACAATCTGCCTGATGAAATTAAACAAAATTCACATTTTCACTTCATAGGGCATCTCCAAACCAACAAGGTAAAAAAAGTTGTTAATCACTTCGATTTTATCCATTCAGTCGACTCCTTGAAGCTCGTTCAAGTTATTTCAGAAGAAGCATATAAAATTAATAAAACTCAAAATATACTTCTCGAACTGAACAATGCCGGAGAAGAACAAAAATTCGGGTTTTCAAAATCCGAATTAATGAAATCATTTCCGGAAATAATTAAACTCCCGAATATTAAAGTGCTCGGACTTATGAATATGGCACCTCTAAACGCCGGAGAAAAAGAAATAGAAACTCTTTTTACAGACGTGAAAGAAACTCAGGAAACTTTAAATAAAATGTTCAACTGCAATATGTTAGAGATATCAATGGGTATGAGTCAGGATTACAAAATCGCCGCAAGATGCGGATCAACAATGCTAAGAGTAGGTAGAAAATTGTTCACAAAGTAAGATAATTAACGGAGGATATAACGGTGGCAGTAGTAACAGACAAAATTAAATCAGTAGTAGACTTTTTAGTAAAAGGATTTGAACCAAGAGAAACCATCTTTGATGATATGGCTCAGGAAATTGACGGAGATTACGAAGTACAAGACAACCTCGCAATTGATCCAGCTTATTCTTTTACACCAAAAATGGAAAAAAATAATGACTTAAAGGTAATCAATCACCCTAACTACAAAAATTATGAAGTTATGGTAATAGAACCTCGTTCATTCAAAGATGCTGCTACTATTGCTCAACATCTTAAAGACAGAAAAACAGTTGTACTTAACTTACACCTTCTGGACAAAGAACAATCACAAAGAACAATTGACTTTGTTTGCGGAGCAGCGCACGCTCTCAACGGCAACCCGCAAAAAGTAGGCGATCTGGTATTTGTATTCACACCAAGCAACGTAACTTTGTCCGTAGATGTTAATACAAACGAAAACAAATTTAATGACTCATTGTGGAGAGCACCTCTGCAATAGTCAACGGGAAAGAAGAAGAGATAGTTAAATATAAGAGGTGACAAACTTTGTTACCTCTTTTTTTCAGTGAGAAAAATAAATAAGAGCTTGAATTTTTGAAAGTGATAGGTTATAATACTTATATGGATAGATTAACAAGAGGAAGTTAATGGCGATAGCTGCAAGAAAAAGATTTAATATAAGTAAGAAATCGGTGAAAAACGGAATATACTCATGTCCGCCCCTGGAGGGCGGATCGAAATCTTTGATTTCAAGGCGGGGGACGCGAGCAAAGCGAGCGCTCAATATTGTCGGAATTGATAAACAAAATACGGGACTAATTCATGTAACGAACCTATTCCCTTATTTCCTTAATCCCTTATTCCCTTTGCCTAAACGGCCACATGCCCAAAACCCTTGTCCCATAAGGCTTTCAGCAAGGGGGGGGGGGGCTAAATCCGCTCCACATAACACTTTCAGGCGGACGAAGTCCGCTCTTACACTCCGGGCAACCGCTAAAACACAACAACCACCTACAGGTCATCCTGAACTCGTTTCAGGATCTCCAACAAAATTCAACACAAGCTAATGACTTGTGCAATATAGTATAAAAATAAGTAATTCGTTATCATAGACAGAAATACTACTTAACAGGAACTATGAATGAGA
>CALVEB010000021.1 GCA_944326465.1 Candidatus Gastranaerophilales bacterium
CGTAAGCACAACAGGCGATACTCTGCGAGCGTGGAGCAAATCCAAGACAGGGGAATAAGTTCGTTACATGAATTAGTTCCCTTTCCGATTTTCCTAGTCCCATTTTTTCAATTGGCTGGATTGCTTCGCCTTAAGGCTCGCAATGACATATAATTAGGCTATGTGAGCATATCACGTTGACTAATAATTGATAACTCTTATTTCCTTAATCCCTTATTCCCTTCTAAAAAAATAATTTGGTTCAATAAATTGCACACTACATTTACTCCTTAGTGCCTCAGCCCCATAGTGCCCTAGTGCCCCTGAAAATAACTGGTGCAAAAAATTGCACCCTACATTTACTTAATCACATAATCCCTAATGAAAGTAATAGATAACGCCGGAGGTGTCCGGCAGAAAGGTACGAGAGTAAGCCTTGTGCCGCTTTGTTAAGTTTTGTATCAATATCGGATAATCTTTATTTTATATGCAATAAAAACACTTTAAAAATATAGAGAGGTATATTGTATGACTTATTCTTTTTGGAATAATTCCGGTACTGAACTTAGTAAAATAAAATTTAAAAAGAATGAAAACTGGTCAGAAATAGCAAAGAAAACTAACAATGCAAAGTTTAATTCCTTATGGACACTTGTGGATAATGGTGACGGTATTGTTCAAAAAGACGAAATAAAAATGCTTAACAAGCTGCTCAAAGTTGCTGACAAATCAGTTGAGAATACTAAAGGCAATAAACAAATAGAAAATGAAGAACTGATAGCGCTTTCTAAAAAAATTCAGGATGGTACAATAAAAGATGAAATAGATGAAAAAACATTTGAAAGAATAAGCTCTAACCTCACAAAATCTACCTGGTCAGAAGGCGTTGATCGTAATATCAGTCAAATCAATATTTCCTCCGTAAACATAAATAACGCGCAGAGCCGGCAGTTCCCTGTTATCAAAGAGGAACTTGAAGCTATAGGTAAAGAGGTTGGCTTTGAGGTCAATGACTGGAAACTTTTAAACAGTGGAGGAATATGGATTGAAGATTACGGTGTTAGGCGTTCTGATGGCAAAATGATTGTTATATCGGAGGATGCTGCAGGCGGAGTTGATGCTAATCGTCGTAATCGTGAACATATAATTCAAAACAGAAAAAATATATCAACTATCGGTCAAGGCTCAGCGGTGAGTTACTTTGACTTAGTCGAAGCGAAATTTCAGCAAGAGGATTTAGTACGCTCCAAAAGTTATCTTGAAGGCGGAAATGTTTTGAATACAAAGCTCGCCGACGGGACTCCTGCTGCTGTAGTCGGTGAGGAATCCATAGGATATACTTTACAGGCCATGGGTCTTGAAAATAATGAAGAAAATGTAGAAATCGCTAAAAAACAAATAGCTGAGGATTTAGGTCTAAAAACCGAAAATGTAACCTTTATGCCACAGTATGATTTTCATATTGATATGGCATACAGACCGTTTCATAACGGTCAGATGGCTGTTCCGGATTATGATGAAGGAATTAAACTATTACAGGAAACAAATATTGAAGGTATGAGCGGGCAAGCAAAGCAGGAACTTATTACTAAAATGACTGAAATGAGAGACAAAACCGCCGGAATACGTCTGCAAGCAGAAGAAAAATTAACAGAAGCCGGATATGAAATCGTTAAAATCCCGTGTTTTGCAACCGACAGCCAATCAACTATAAACTATATGAACGGTATAGGTGGAACATCCAAAACTGGTGAATCCTTTTATATAACCAATAAATCTGACTATCCGGAACTTAATGAGGCAATGAAAAAGTATTTCAAAAATGCAGGTATTGATAAAATGTATTTTGTATCTACCTCCCCGTTTTTATCAGCGCAGGGCGGCATTGACTGTCTCACTCAGGAAGAGTAATTATACTAAAAATCCGGCAATTAATGCCGGATTTTTAATTCTACCATTTTTTGCTTTCGTCGCTTTGAATACGTTTTCTGATTTCCAGTATTCTGATGAATATTGTCAACTGTGCAAGGATAATCAGGAATACAGCGCCCAGATCCTGCCATGAGAACATTTTGCCTGTTTCTAAGTCAAAAATCATAAATGGTCTGCCATGTTTCATGCAGAAATATTCTACAAGTAAAATGATGACGAGTAAAAGCGTTCTGCCTAATTTACACATAGGCCCGTTTTTAACACAGCCTACTCCTTGCGCTTTTCCGATAAGTCCTGTTATACCGACAAGCACCATTGAAATTAATGTGAAAAATCCGAGATAGAAATTAGTTAATCTTGACACCATAAAGCCGCCCCAGATAAATAATTCAGAATATTTATCTGCAATTTGATAATAAACATTTTTAGAAGCCCCATCTTCTCTTGCTTCCATAATAGCTTTTGTTGTCCAGTTAAGTATTAGTCTGAATAGCAGAAGTACAACAATCCAGATGTAAAGGAATTTTTGTTTGTTTGCATCCAGAAAGTAATATCCTGTTTCTATTGAAACAAGTAATGCCAATACAGACAGAATATTCGGATTAATAAATTTCAAATTGTCAGCGTATCCACGCTTAAAACCTTCAAATGACATAAAATCTCTCCTTTATTTAAACTGACTACATTATTATATATAATCTTTTTCAGTATTGCAATACCTTTACTTTTTTAATTTTTCAGGATAGCAGTTCCATTTGATATTTTCATTTTTTCTAAACCATGTCAACTGGCGTTTGGCGTAATTTCTTGTGTTTTGTTTCAATTTATCAGCAGCTTCTTCAAGAGTCATTATTCCGTCAAGATATGCAATGATTTCCTGATATCCTATTGTGTGGACAAGGTTTTGTATTCTTCCGTATTTATTGAGTAATTTTTGCGTTTCTGCGACGAGCCCATGTTCAAGCATTATATCAACGCGTTTGTTTATACGCTCATATAATTCGTTTCGCGGAAAGTTGAGTCCTATCCACTCAACTTCATAAGGATGTTCTTTTACCCCTCTTACTTCGCTTAAAGGTTTGCCGAGAGATTTAATTATTTCCAGTGAACGGATTATTTTTTTCTTGTCGTTGCGTTCAATTGTTTCTGCTGATACAGGATCTAATAGTTTTAACTCATTGTATAGCTTATCGGCATCAATTTTTTTTAACTCTTCCCGCAGGCGATAATCAGTTTTCATATCCGGAAAGTCGTAACCTTCAAGTAATGCTTTTAGATATAACCCTGTGCCTCCTGTAATTACGGGTAATTTGCCCTTTGATGTAATTTCCTGAATCGCATTTTCTGCATCTTTTACAAATTGCGCAACCGAATAATCATAGACTGGTTCAATAATATCAATCAGATAATGTTTTATCGCTTGCTGTTCTGCTTTTGTAGGTTTTGCTGTTCCTATATCAAAACCTTTATATACAAGTCTGGAATCCGCAGAAATAATTTCGCCGTTATTTTGTCCGGCAAATTCTATTGCGTATGAAGTTTTTCCGCTTGCTGTCGGCCCAACAATAGCAACTACTTTAATTTTCTTCATTTTCTTTTATAAATTCTCCGTCATAGTAAGAGAATATCAGCATTAATACATAAATAATGTAATAAAGATATACTGTTGCCATGACAAAATACAAGACAGGGAACAGCAGTGTAAATGTCATTATAAATGAAAGTATAAAATTAATAACCGTCAAAATAACAAATAAATACAATGATTTAAGCGGCTTTTTGAAAAGCTTTCCAATTCCTGTGAATAATGCAATTAAAGGATTTCTATCTGTATAAATAATTTCCGGTATCCAGAACATTAAAAGGTATGAGAATACAAAACTTGCGCCCATCAGTAGAAAATTCCATTTTGCAAGCAGGATATATTGCTCAATAGGCATTGTTTCGACAAAATTAAGTAGACCTTTTGTTGAGGAGGTCAGCATATTGATTTGTTCAGGTGTAAAATCAATCTTGCCTATAAAATTAATTCCCAGAGTAAATATAAATGCACTTAGCAGGATAACCAGAATAATAAAAATTACAAAAAAACCGATAAACGTGAGGAAATACTTTCCGACACCTGCCGGAAATTCTTTTATCAAAGCGAGATGCGCTCTTGCAGCTTCATCATCAAGCACAAATATTTTCTTGGACAAGTCTACGGCCTTTTTTATCATATAGAACCAGCCGGCGAGGAAAACCGCAACCATAAATGTTATGGTTAACATTGCAATTAAGGCTTCCAACGGGGTGTCGGCCATATATTTTGTGTATCCGAGATAAAGATTTATTAGTATATAAAATATTAACAGCGGCACTGCGACTATTACATTTTCGTTAGTTATTTTTAGTGCGTTTTTTAAGTATTTAAGCATAGTATATCTATTTTTACCTCATTTTATTAATAATGTAAGCTACAGATTATTTAGTCAATTCAGCCTGTTTTTCTTCCATTGCCAATTTTCTTTTTCTTCTGCGCATAAGATCAACAAATGCTTCAAGACGTGTGAGATATCCGGCTTTACCGGTTTGTTCATCCATAATTAGCGGCAAAATCGGAATATCGCAATTTTCACGCATTGCAGGAAATATATTCTGAGACATAATTTCCGGCATGCAGGTAAACGGACTTACGTGGATTATACCGTCTATTCCGCGCATATCAGCGTATACCACATCAGAAACACATTCAAGACTGTCACCTCCGATATCACGTAAAAGATACGGTTTCGCCATTCTGTTTGCACGCTGGAGGTGGGTTTCGCCTTTTCTGAAAATCTTCGGGATTATGGCATCCTTTAAGAAACTGCCGACAGTCAGGCTGCGTCTGACTTCCACACCCATTTTACCAAGCTCTTTTACTATATTCTGATTGGAAAAATCATCACATACAATATATATTTCGCCTGTTAAGTCAACATGCAAAACTTCGCGGTTCGGGTCTATTTGAGTTTTGTTCAATTCCTCAAAAGCGAGTTTTTTTGCTTTATCAAGCGAGCGGTTGGTGTTTGCATTCATAATATAGTGTACAGCTTTATGAAAATGCTTGTCAGCCTCCCCTGATGTGACTTCTCTTGCTCGCAAATAGGAAAGCCGCGCATCAAGATCATCCATTATGAAAACTTTTCTGATAGCAATAATGATAGCTCTCATAAACAAAATCGGGTCATTTTTACCGGTTATTTCTTTTAAAAAATTGTACATGCCCTGTATACCGTCATACAGCGTTAATTCTATATATTTTGTGTTATACCCTAAATCCGTCAGTGCATTTTTTATACAGCTTCCGTACTCACCGAGTCTGCAAATACCGGGAGAGGTAATCATTGCCACATAGTCGGCACCGCCTTCTATTGCTTCTATAAAGTTACCTAAAATCAATTTATACGGCAAACAAATAGCTTCCGGCGAATGTTTTGTGCCGAGAGATAATGTTTTTTTGCTTGTATATGGCGGGATAAAAGGTTCAACACCAACTTTTTTCAGCGCTGCTGACCATGCTATATATATATTACCCATGTGCGGGAATGCTACTTTTAATTTTTTCTTCTGTGCCATTTTTTACTTCTTTCTATTGTCTTGTTCAAGCTCCCCAGTTAAATCGGGATATCTAGCTTTTTCATCCCTCTTTATCGGCGCCCTTGTACCTTAAATCAGGATATCTAGCTTTTCATCCCTCTTTATCGGCGTCCTTGTACCTTAAATCAGGATATCGTGCCGCCTTTGTCTCATCAATCCTTTTGACAGGAGTGGTGTGAGGCGCTGATGTTAATTTGTCAGGATTAGATTTTGTTTCTTCTGCTATTTTTCTCATTACTCTGATAAAATCATCCAGACGCTCTTTGTTTTCGGATTCTGTAGGCTCTATCATAAGCGCTTCATGTACAATCAGAGGGAAATATACTGTCGGCGGGTGAGTGTTCTCATCCATAAGACTTTTGGCTATATTCAGGGTTGAAACACCCTCAGCTTTTTGCCGGTCACCTGAAAGTACAAATTCATGCATACAAGGCTCATCGTATGGAAGATGATACACATCTTTTAGGCATTCTTTCAGGTAATTTGCGTTTAAAACAGCATTTTCACTTGCATGTTTTAAGTTTTTACCCATCATAAGTATGTATGCATAAGCTTTTACAAGAACTCCAAAGTTGCCGAAAAATCCTTTCACCTGCCCGATTGAGTGCTTTATATTATAATTTCTGTAGTATTTTTCACCATCAAACTCAATAACAGGAGCAGGTAAAAATTCTTTCAATTCTTCAACGACAGCGACAGGGCCGGCTCCCGGGCCGCCTCCTCCGTGCGGTGTTGCAAAGGTTTTGTGCAGGTTCAAGTGTACTACATCAAATCCCATTAATTTCGGGTTTGTATAGCCCATTATTGCATTAAAATTTGCACCGTCATAATAAAGCAATGAACCGTTATCATGCATAAGTTTTGATATCTCAAGTACATTTTCTTCAAAAATGCCAAGAGTATTCGGGTTTGTCATCATTATTGCGGCTACATCTTTATCAATAAGGCTTTTTAATGCGTCTATATCGACCTGACCTTTTTCATTAGACGCAACCGGAACAACTTCAAACCCGCAGAGATGAGCACTGGCAGGATTGGTGCCATGCGCTGAATCCGGTATGATAACTTTCTTACGTCTGTCACCCTTTACTTCAAAATATTTTTTTATAACCATCATGCCGGTAAGTTCACCGTGTGCACCGGCTGCCGGCTGTAATGTGATAGCAGACATGCCTGTAATCGTTTTTAATGCTTCCTGAAGTTTATGCATCAATTCCAGTGCACCCTGTGCATCTTCATCATTTGTTGCGGGATGAAGATTGGTGAACCCTTCAAGATTTGCGAGCATTTCATTGACTTTAGGGTTATATTTCATTGTGCAGGAGCCAAGGGGATAAAAGCCTTTTTCAATACAGAAATTCATATCAGAAAGTTCTTTATAGTGGCGCAGAACCTCTAATTCGCTTACCTCAGGCAGTTCTGGCTGCTCAGTTCTTAAAAATTTTTTGTCGATAAAGTTTATATCATCTGTCCTATCACACAGCGTAACCCCGTCTGCGCCGTTACTTTTTTCAAATATAGTTTTCACTAAATTATCCCCTGTTTTTTTAAATCTTTCTTAATTTTATCCAGTCCGGCCTGAATAATACGCGATATTCTTGACTGGGAAATATTAAATTCTTCTGAAATTTCGCGCAGTTTTTTTTCTTTGAAAAATTTATATTCAATTAGTTCTCTCTCGCGAGGGGAAAGCTTTTTCATTGATTCAAGGATTTCTGCTTTTAATTCTGCAAGTTCAATATTTTCTTCAGGAGTTGCGTCTTCTGCCTTTATCTGAGTCGGAATTTCCGCATCCTGCATTTCATCTATTGACAATATGGTTTTGTAAACCTCAACACGCAATTCATTGTTATCTTCTTCCATTGCCTGTTTTCTGTTTTTTAGTGAATACCATTTGTATCTGCGGCGAACCTCGTTTCTGATAGCCCATTTTATAGCTGTTGAGAGGTAGGTGTTGTTAAAGTTTTCCGGTGATTTATTTTTGAATAATATGTATAAAGTGTGATTGCCGATATTAACAAGTTCCGGTAAGTCAATAAGATGAGATGTCGCAAACTTTTGATATTCAACTTTTGCAATCGTTTCAATTAAATCTTTGTATTCTCTTAGGTTAACCTTTTGATTGGCCGGCATGGTATTATTAAAATCCTTTTAAAAGCTTTTATCCCTAATTTCATATTAGCAAAAAAAATTATAGAATACCAGACAATGTAATTTTCCTTAACATATTGTATTAAATTTTTAAAAAGGAGTAACAATATGAAGATATTATTTTGTACGGACGGGTCAAAAATAAGTTTTAACGCGATAAGGAGCTTTTCCCACTGGGTAAAGGATGCGGTTGTAGATATAATATGTGTAATTGACTGGAGCTTTTTGCCTGATGAAGTCAGCATAGAAAATACCGGTTTTGCCTCAAGCTGTGCAAACATTGCCGACAATATTTTAAACAATGCAGAAGATGAAATTATAAAAGTCGGGTTAACAGCAGGAGAGCGTATAAAACATTGCGGCGGTGTTGTAGATGCCATAATTGAACAGATTAAAAATGAAAATTACGATCTTGTTGTTATGGGGTCACACGGTAAAAAAGGAATACAAAAATGGCTAGGGTCTGTTTCGCGTGAAGTTCTGGATAATAATATAACGTCAACATACATATCCAAAAATCCTCATGAGGCAAAGCGGCTTTTGATAACAATTGACGGGTATCACAGTGCCGCGGAAGCAATAGAGGGATTTCTGCCTAAATTAAACCTTATTGATAAGGAGATTTATGTATGCATGGTTAATGAAGATCCGAATTTCTTATTTTTGGAAGGAAATATTGATTCCAACTGGCTTATACAAATAGAAAAAAATCAGGAGCAATATGCAGCGAAGCGTTTAAGTAAAGTGCGTAATGCATTAAACGAAAGAGGTTTATCTATAATAGAATCGGCAATACTTGTCGGAATACCTGCCCAGGAAATACTTAAATATGCAAAAGATAAATCTATTGATTTAATTGTTACGGGAACAAAGAGCAAGAACAAAATAGATTCGTTTTTAAACGGTTCGGTGAGCCGCCGCGTGCTTGAGAATACAAATTCTGATGTCCTGATTATAAAAAATTGACATTTCTAAAAATATTAATACACTTTAGTCGTAAGTTTATTGATATATTCACGGGTTTGGCTGCGTACATCTTCATCAATGGCAAATATTTCGTCTATTGAAGGATTTGTCACAACTTTATGTCGGGACATCATTTCTGCTGTTATTTCATATATATTATAAAGTTTAATTTTGCCGTCAAGAAATGCAAAAACAGCCTCTTCGTTAGCTGCATTCAGACAGACTGTTGCAGAGCCTCCTGTTTTGCCGGCCTCGTAGGCAAGTTTTACGCAAGGAAATTTTTCAAAATCAGGTTTTTCAAAATCAAGACGTGCAATTTCTGCAAAACTAAAACTTTTTGATTTAATTCCCTCAAAGCGTTCAGGATAAGTTATAGCATATTGTATAGGTATATGCATGCTCGGTAATCCCAGCTGGGCGATAACACTTCCGTCTGCATATTCAATAGCTGAATGCACTATGCTTTGCGGATGCACAACAACATCAATTTTATCGTAATCAAATCCGAACAGGTGATGTGCTTCTATAATTTCTAAACCTTTGTTCATTAATGTGGCGCTGTCCACTGTAATTTTTTTCCCCATATTCCAGCGAGGATGCGCAAGCGCCTGTTCCGGTGTTGCATTTTTTATATCATCTATACTCTTATGTAAAAACGGGCCGCCTGAGGCTGTAATAATTAATTTTTCTACCTGCGAAATATCTTTTATACACTGATGAATTGCACAGTGTTCACTGTCAACCGGAATTATTTTAACACCGTTTGCTTTAGCCTTTTTCATTACTATATCGCCGGCCATAACAAGAGTTTCTTTATTTGCAAGGGCAATGTCAATACCGTTTTCTATGGCAGTAAGAGTCGGTTTGAGTCCGATTTTTCCGGATACTGCAACAAGTATAATGTCATTTTCTTTATTGGAACATATTTCATCCAGTGTTTCTGCTGTTTTAATACCTGCGACAGAAACAGGTCTGGCTGCATAAATATATTCAGGTTTAAATTTTTGAGCTTGCTGCTTTAGTAATTCTGTGTTTAACCCGCCGGCCAGTGCTATTATTTCAAACTTATCCTGTAATTTTTCAATTACTTCCAGAGCCTGTGTTCCTATAGAGCCGGTAGAGCCGATTATACTAATTTTTCTCTTCTTTGTTTCCATAGAAATATTATAGTATAAAAAAATAAGTTTGTTACAATCAGTGTAATCTGTAACCAATTTCACGCAACACAAAAACCGGCTTTTATCGTGAGTCGGTTTGTGAATTACATATTAAATTTTTACTTTACTCCTATATGAGACCGAGTACTTTTTTGTACCAGCTAAAAGTTTCAAGTTCAACGCCGTTAAAAGTTGTTTTCAGGCATTGATTTTTTAAGTAATTTTCAAATTCATCGTTGAATTTGGATTTGATTTTCGGCATTTTTACCGTTTCGTTGACTAAAGTTGACATTGGACCTTCTCCTTTTTGATTCCTTGATGCATATATATTAGTAAAAAATTAGCGAGAATAGATATACATATTATAACACATGTTCTATAAAAATACTAGAGGATATTTTTTGATAAAGTAAAAAAATCGCGATATATCAACTCAAATTCGCTGTAAATTTTTATTAAGCTGTAATTGTAAAATTAGGAGCCCCGCTTTTTATTGCATTTGCAAAATTTGACGGCGGATGTTTGCGATCGCCTGCCGGAAGGCTGCCGTAAGATTTTCGGACTTTTTCAATCAGACCCGAAAGATCTTTGTTAAAATACATAGCTGAATATAAATTTACTCCGTTTTTGAGTATGTTTGCATCATTAGTTTCAAATATTCCGGGGTCTTTTGCATTTAGTGTTCTGTGAGCCATAGAATTCAGAGATAAACAGTTTATTTCTTCCTGAATGGAACTGTCGCCATCCATGTCTTTTGCGTGTCCGGCTTCATGCAGTGTGGATTCCGCAATGGCCAGTATTACAGCTTTACTTTTGGTATCACGGTATTTCTCATTGATTTTGATTGTTTTATTATTCACATCCCATTGTGCATGAATATCATCAGAAGGAAGTTTCATAAATTGCACATTAATGTTGTTGTCTTTTATAAAATTATATGCCTGATGTCCGTTTTTAAACGGAGGTTTTGCCCCCAATTTTTTGACATATTTAACATCATTATTGTCGAATTTTATTTTTTTTAATTCTTCCAGTGCAGCATTTATAACAGGATCTTGTTTTTCCTTTTGCTGAGTTTTTCCTGTGAAATTCACGTTGAAATTTATTGAATTAACCCTAACCATATTTTTATATTAGCATACTTTTCTTTATATGTGAATTTTTTTGTGATAAATTTATCTTATGAGATTGATAGGCGAGAATATTCACATTATATCTAAATTTGTGCGTGATGCACTTATAAATCGTGATGCAACATTTGTTAACAATTTGTTAGAATTGCAAAAAAATCTGGATTATATAGATTTAAATGTAGGGCCTGCAAAGGGTGAATTAGAAAATATTTTGCCGTGGCTTTGCGGGCTGGCGGAAGCTAAAACAGATTTATGTATTTGTTTTGATACAACTAATGCAGATGAGATGCGGCGCGGGCTGGCTGTTTGTAAAAATAGTGAAAGAGCAATTATAAACAGTACATCAAAAGATGAACCGCGATTTTCTGCAATGTGCGGGCTTGCCGCTGAATATAACTGTAATCTTATTGCGCTTACCATGGGTAAAGAAACAGGTATTCCAGCATCAGCAGACGGACGTCTTGAGATTGCTTTTGAAATATATGAAAAATGTATTGAGGCCGGTATTGAAAGTGAAAAATTGTATTTTGATCCTTTAATATTACCTGTTACGGTTGAACAGTCACAATGCAGAGAAGCCCTGCAGGCAATCCAGATGATTAAAGAAAGTTTTGATCCGCCTGTTAATACTGTTATTGGGCTTTCAAATGTTTCAAACGGGGCCCCTAAAGAATTAAGACCGCTTATAAATCGTGTGTTTGCTGTGCTTGCAGCCGGAGCCGGTTTAGATGCCGCAATTATTGATGCAAAAGATGATGAGCTAATCAGAATTTTGAAAATGTTGGATAAAAATACGCCTGAAAATGATATTGATAATTTATACTTGAAGCTTGCAAAAATGATAGCTGATTTTGGTGAACTTGAAGATGTTAAGTTTGATGAAAATTCGCAAGAGCAAAAAATTATTATAAAAACAGCAGATATCCTGTTGAACAGAAAAATTTATTCGCATAGCTTTACACAAATATAGTTTTCTGCTAATATGTTGGTACGTATATCAATTTGAGGGTCAGAAAAATTAAAAAGCAGTTATTATTATCAGTTTTTGTATCATTAATGATGCCGCTGGCAATGCCGGCACAAGCGTATATGTCGCCTGAAGCAACAAGTCTTTATCAACAGGCTTGCACTTATGAATATAAACAGGATTTTAAATCAGCCGCGGCTGCTCTGGAAAAAGCAATTGTGCTTTCAGGTAATGAGCCGCAATTATACACTAAGCTTGCCGGTGCTTATACCGAACTCGGCGAGTATGATAAAGCCCTCGCTGCATACGCAAAAGTTACTGAACTAAGACCGACGGATGCTTTTATTTACGTTAGTATGGGAAGTATTTACGAGCATACAGGAGATTACAAATCCGCACTTGATTCTTATAACAAGGCAATGATTTTATTCCCTGAATATAAATTTAACTATCTTAATATAGCTAATGCACAGTACCAATTAAAAGATTATAAGGCGGCCACAGAAAGTTATAACAAATTTCTGGAAACTTATTCTCAGCACAAAGAAGCCCGTGAAAGTCTCGCTGCATCATATCTTTTAACAGGTGATGCGCAAAAAGCTGTTACAGAATATGATAAACTTTACTCTGCTGACCCGAATAATTTTAATGATCTGGATAAATACGGGTATGCATTATTTTGTACAAAAGACTATGCAAGATCCTCTGATATTCTCGCAAAATATATTGAAAAGCGTCCGGATGACTTGAATTCCCGTTCAATTCTTGCGCTTGCATATCAAGAACAGGATAAAAATGATCTGGCTTATGCGCAATATCAGGAAATGTTTAAGCAAAAACCTGATTTGCATGCTGTGCGGC
Organism: Candidatus Gastranaerophilales bacterium; assembly: GCA_944326465.1. Classification (GTDB taxonomy): domain Bacteria; phylum Cyanobacteriota; class Vampirovibrionia; order Gastranaerophilales; family Gastranaerophilaceae; genus CALUVH01. The sequence continues at coordinate 12,768 of CALVEB010000021.1, forward strand.
TTGATTATGCAAATCTTCTTGCAGATATGGGTAAGAATGCAGAGGCAATTCAGCAATACGATCTTTATATTAAAAATTTTCCGGACAATGCTATTGCTTACAAAAATCTCGGTATTGTGTATAAACGCTTGAATAATATTGATAAAGCAATAGAAAACTATGAACTAGCAATAGCAAAACATTGTCGTGATTTTGATTTGAAAGAAGATTTGGCGCAATGTTATCATCTTAAAAAAGATTATACCAACGCTATTAAATACTATGATGAAATACTGCTTGTGCAAAAAGATAACTATGATGTAAAACTCAATAAGGCGCTTGCGCTGCATGCAATGCAGAAATATCCTGCTGCAATCGCAATATATGATGAATTACTTCAAACAAAGCCTGATAACAAAGAAGTACAAAAAAATCTGATTATGGCCTTAATCGCGCAGGGGCAGATCTGTTATGATTCACAGGATTATACTACTGCCGCAACATATCTGGAGCAAGCCGTTGAAAGAGGCAGTGAAGAAGGTTTTGGCTATTATCTTCTTGCCAAAACTTACCGCCGGTGCAGCATGCCTGATAAGGCATCTGAAATGTATGAGAAAGCTATTGCGCTTGAACCTGCAAACGCAAAATTCAGCAATGAATATGCAGAATTCATTGCCGCAAAGTTTAATAGTGAACAATTACCTGCTGAAGATGCACAAACAGCGGCTTCAGGCAGTGAACTTCCGGCTGTTAGTATTACTGATGGCGCTGATACTGAAAGAGTCTCCGAACTTGATTCTGAAAGACATAAAGATCTTATTGAGTTAGGGGACGAAAACCTTAAAAATAAAAAATATGATGAGTGTATTGTAAATTATAAAGAAGCTCTTCAAATTCGTCCGAGTGATGAACAAACACTTTTTAAACTCGGTTATGTATATAAACTAAAAAATGATAATGCAAATGCAATTAACTTTTACAAAAAAGCTATTTTTGTAAATCCGGATTACAGGGACGGCTGGTTCAATCTCGGTTTAATTTATGCGGACGAAAATAATCTTTCTGGCGCAATAGATGCATTTAATCGTGTTGTGATGCTTGATAAGAATTACGGATATGCATATTATGCTTTAGCGCTTGCTTATGAAAACGAAAAAGATTATATAAATGCGATCCAAAATTATAAACTGTTTCTTGAACACAGTGATGATGACATAACAAAAAAGGCCGTAAAAGAGAAATTAAAAACACTGGAAAAGTAAAATGAAAAAGATATTATTTTTATTTTTGACAATATCAATTTTGTTATTTACGAGTGCCTGCGACAGAGTAAAACCGTCAATTCTGTTTAACAATGCACCTATTACGGCAGAAAATGCAACAAGATTAACAAATGTTTTTTCACCGGGAATGCGTATATATTACCTTGTTATAATTCCCCAACCAATTAAATCCCGTTATGCATATATACAAATAATTAAGAAAGAAGGGGAACATGACAGACTCGGGTATAAGATGTATTACGGAAACACTGTTCGATTGAAAGATGAACAAATGTACTATTACGATGATTATATTGTCATAAATGAAAAAGGAACGTATGTTATGAAGATATATTCAAAGGATAATCCGACAAAAGTTCTTACGATGGCGCAGTTCCGGGTACAGTAATATAAGTGAACAAAGCGTCATAGTCGTCCAATAAGTGCCTGTTTTTTGCATCTTCGACAAGTTTATTCTAGTGTCTTGCTCGGTCGCGTGTAACGGCATTTCGCGTTTTGCCTTATGTAATTTCATTACAGCGGCAAAAGCGCTACAGCCTCAGCTCCCTCGCGCGATTCGAACCCGACAAGGCTTTGCCTTGTGGTTCTCATCCTTCCGCCAACAAAAAAAGCCCTCACGGGCTTAAAATTCTGGGGCGGAAGTGTCTTGCTCGGTCGCGTGTAACGGCATTCCGCGTTTTGCCGTTGTAATTGTATTCCACCGTCAAAAGCGCTCCAGCCTCAGCTCCCTCGCGCGATTCGAACGAGACAAGGCTTTGCCTTGTGGTTCTCATCCTTCCGCATACTAAAAAAAGCCCTTGTGGGGCTTTTAAATTCTGGGGCGGAAGGATTCGAACCTCCGGATGCCTGAACCAAAATCAGGTGCCTTACCACTTGGCGACGCCCCATTAATGGCTACTATTTTATTCTATATGCTGAAATTCTGTTGTCAATATTTTTATTTTAAATCTAATCCCGTTAATAATCCGCGCAGTCTCTCACGCGCAAGTTTCCGCTCCGGCGCTTCCGCCGCAAGGCATATTAATTCCGTTTGCGCATTACTCAACGCAGCTTTTTCCATTACCTTTTTCAGTTTCTTGATGTTTTTATTGTATGTCTCTATGACTTCTAATGTCATTTTATCCGTTTCTATATTCTCTATATCAAATAAAAGTTTTACCGGAACATTTAATACTGCACTTAATTTTTCTATTGTTTCTGCTGTGACAAAACTCTCTCCGACTTCTATTCTCGCCATCTGTCTCTGGTCTATTTCTATTAATTCCGCCAGTTTTTCCTGTGTTAAATTACGCGACTTTCTGATTAATTTTACATTTGTACCAAAGCCCTTTTTTATATAACTCATTTATGCTCCTTTTAATTTATTATATTTTTTTATTGTGTAAAAATAATGGATGTAAAATTCAATTTTTATGAACTATTGACATTATGCTGTTAAATGTCATATAATGACGACAAGGAGGTACAAAATGCAGAACAAATCTAATTATATTTTTAGGGCTTTTACTCTTGCAGAGGTCTTAATAACACTTGCTGTTATAGGTGTTGTTGCCGCTCTGACAATTCCAAACCTAGTTCAATCATACAAAAAACGGGTGGTCGAAACACGGCTTGCAAGGTTTTATTCAATGATAAATCAGGCTCTAAAAATGTCAGAAGTAGATAACGGGCCTAAAGAATACTGGGCAACATTATATATTAGTGCTGAAAATCAGGATACCAACGCTCTTCTTCCCGAAGATTGGTATAATAAATATTTAAAAAATTATTTGAAAGTATTAAAAGTTGAAACATCAGAGAACTTTGAACGTAAAGTTTCTATTTATTTTTTAGATGGAAGTATGGCTCATTTTTCAGGCTCAAGTTGGATATTCTATCCAAATGCGAATGATTATACTGAAACAACACAAGAATATAACAATGAAGATGTTATTATAAGAGATAAAGAGGTGAGTGGTATTAAGTATTTTACATTTATGTATCGAGCTAATGAGTTTGGTTTAATACCTTACGGTTATGATAATAGTACATATAATAATATTGAGACAATCAAAAGTCATTCTTCTATCGGATGTACCAAAGAAATGCCTTCTAATGAACGTGCATTATGTGCGCTCTGGATAATGAAAAACGGCTGGAAAATTCCTGATGATTACCCGTTAAAGTTTTAATAAATAAACGGACTGTGCTCTTGTGCGTATATTATTTCGACGTCGCTTAAAAGAGAGGCGAGTACCGGCAAAACTAATATTTCGCTTTCAAAATGCCCGATGTCAAAGACAACTATTTCACTATCAAGTGCTGTATGGAATTTCAAATCACCGGTCACAAGGGCGTCTGCTCCTTGTTCTTGTGCTGCATTGATAAATTCTGTCCCGCTGCCCGCACAAAATGCTATTCTATGCAGAATTTTGCTGTCAAAATTATTTACATAGCGCAGATTAGGCGAAATTTCTCTTAATTTTTCCACAAAATCGTCTACAGAAATTTCACAGTCAACAAAACGTAAAAAATCTTCCTTGTCGCTTACTTTAAATCCAAGAGCCGCGATTAAAGTGTCGGTTGTACCGCCATCTGTACGGTCAAGGTTTGTATGCACGCTGTAAATATTTATGTCACGCCATTCCAACGGAACATAAAACAGCGGATGATGTGAAATAATCATGTCACAGTGTGCTTTTCTCGCCTGATTTACAACATCATTGGTGACGGTTAAACAAAGCATTATTTGGTGAATTTCGTCATGCCCTTTAACCTCCACACCCCAGCCGGAACAGTCCCAATCTTCTGCCAGTTCAGGCGGCGCAAATCTCTCTATGCGTTGTTCAATCTCGTATTTATCCATAAATTTCCTCAAAAATTTGGCGTGCAATAGTGTATTTGTCAGCCCGCTCAAGTTTTTTCACAACGCCGTTCGGAGTAAGAATGGAAACTTCATTATAGTCACTTGAAAATCCTATGTCTTTGCGGGAAATATCATTTGCAATTAAGTAATCGCAGCCTTTTTTCAGGATTTTTTCTTTTGCGTTTTCAATTAAATTTTCGCTTTCTGCACAGAAACCTACAACAGTCTGGTGTGTTTTTATTTCGCACAGATGTTTCAGGATGTCCGGATTTTTTACAAGCGTCAGTGTTATTTCCTCATCGGATGTTTTTTTTATTTTTTGTTCGGACGGTTGTTTTACTCTGTAATCAGCGACCGCAGCAGCCATAATTACACAATCGGCATCTGCAAAATCTTTTTCTATTGCTTTTTGCATTTCAAGAGCGGATTTAACTTTTTCAACAATGTAAGGCTTTTGAGCCGAAACCGTTGTTATAAGGTGCACATCTGCCCCGAGGCTGTATGCTGTATCTGCAAGCGCGATACCCATTTTGCCGGAGGAATAATTGGAAATATATCTCACGGGATCAATATCCTCAATTGTCCCGCCTGCCGTAATAACTATTTTTTTACCTGCAAGCGTTTTTTTTTCTGTAAGTATATTTTTTGCAGTGTCAAATATTTTATCGAGTGAACACAGCCGGCCTTTACCTTCATAACCGCAGGCCAGAAATCCGGTTTCAGGTTCAAGAATTGTATAACCAGAACTGATAAGTTTTTGTAAGTTCTCCTGAATAATTTTGTTATTCCACATGTTGCAGTTCATTGCGGGTGCAATGATTACAGGCTTTGAAAAAGCACAGAATACAGAAGTCAAGAGGTTATCACATATACCGTTGGCCATTTTGGAAATAGTGTTTGCGGTTGCAGGGGCTACTATCATAATGTCTGCTTCGTCAGCATAGGATATATGTTCCGGTTTAAAGTCAGGTATATCAAATTCTTCAATGCCGACTTCATTTTGACTGAGGTTTTGCAGGGTTAATTTAGTTACGAAATTCATTGCATTCGGGGTGCATATAACCCTTACATTTGCATTTGCACGTTTAAACATGCGGATAAGTTCACAGATTTTATACGCTGCAATTCCGCCTGTGATACCTATTAAGACCGATTTCCCGCTTAACATTTTTCCATTTCTCCTCTAATTACATTTTCAAGAGTTGTAATGGCTGTTTCCAAATCATCATTTACTATCCGGTAATCAAAATTTTCAGCGGCTTTTAATTCTTTTTTCACTTCATCAAGTCGTTTTTGAATAGTTGCTTCATCTTCTGTATGGCGGCCGCGAAGACGGTTTTCAAGGGTTTCGTAAGACGGCGGGCAGATGAAAATCAACACAGCTCCCGGCATCTGTTTTTTTACCTGCATTGCGCCTTTTGTTTCAATTTCCAGAATGATGTCTTTCCCCTCTTCAAGGCACTGATTTATATATTTTTTCTTTGTCCCGTAAAAGTTTCCGGCAAATTCTGCCCATTCAAGGAATTTATTCTTTTCTATACAGTCCTTAAATTCATCTTTAGATATAAAAAAGTAATTTACGCCGTCAATTTCTCCGGGGCGCGGTGTGCGTGTTGTGCAGGAAATAGAAAGCATAAATTCCGGATTTCTTTCCAAAAATCCTTTTAAAACAGTACCTTTTCCGACACCTGATGATCCTGATATTACAAATAATTTTTTGTTCATACTATAATTATACAATGAATATGATAAATCAAAATACAATACATCAATTTTTGCGAAAAATTAATACACTTGCAACCGGTAAAGAGCTTGCAAAAGCAGTAACATCAACGCTTGTAAACATTTGTCAGGCACAGGTCTGCTGGATTTGTCTTATAAATTTTGAGACCGGAAAAGTTGAGTATAAGCGTTTTTATTATGCTGAAAACATGCTGAATAATATTGAATTGCATAACGAAGCTGAAAAAATCTATACTATAGCAGCGGATTTTCTGACCAATAATTATGATACTGAAGAAGTGCTTGAATACTTTGATGCAGTCTCTAAAGATAACAAAATTCTTGAACCCGTTATTTATAGAAACAATCTTCTTGGATTTCTGGGATTGATTGGCTGTGACAATACATTTAATAAAACTTACCGTGATTTAGTCGGAATTTTGTTGGAGAATATAAATTCACGCCTTGAGATTATTTCACTTAACGAGGAGAGTGAAAAAACGCTAAAGGAGCGTGTTGAGTTTCTGGCAAGCATATCACACGAATTTAAAACACCGCTTAATTCTATAATAGGTTTTTCAGAAGTTTTAAAGGAAAAATGCCGTGAAAAAACTAACTTGAAATATATTGATAACATCTCTAAAAGTTCAAAGTTTTTGTTGAGTCTTATTCAGGATGTTTTAGATCTGGCGCGTTCGCAGGCAAACCCGATGGAGTTAAAATACGAATATTTCAGGCCTAAAGAAGTCATAAAAGATATTATCTGGGGATTTGATGAGGTTAGAAAAGAAAAGAATATTGAATTCAGTTATACGCTTTCTGATATAATAATTTATGCTGATTTAAAAAGGTTTAAACAGCTTATATACAATTTAATTTCAAATGCAATAAAATTCAATAAGATTAATGGGAAAATAACAATTGTTACTTATCTGAATGAGAAACAGGAATTTGTTTTTGAAATAAAAGATACAGGTGACGGTATAAGCAAAAAAGACTGTTCTAAAATTTTCAACTTTTTCACGCAGGTTAACAGGAATCAGTTGAAGCGCCAGCAGGGCTCCGGTGTCGGACTTGCACTTTGCAAAACCATTGCACAGGCTCATGGCGGAGACCTGAATTTTAAATCGCGTTTGAGCTACGGCAGCACCTTCTGGTTTTCAATCCCGCAAAAGAACTAATTATTACTTTTGTGCCGCTTTTCTTTTTTTGTTTTCATTTACAAACAGAATTGAACATATAACTATACAAATAATTGCAGATAGTATCCAGAATGCGATAGCGCCGTTCCAGCCAAACTTATCAATCATAAAACCAGTACCTGTTGCAGACAGTACAGCGCCTACATATCCGAATGTACCGGTAAATCCTGTTGCGGCAGACGCAACCTTTTTGGAACTGGATTCAACTGCACACAGCCCGCCTATCATCATTTGCGGTCCGTAAGTGAATGCTCCAAGCAACCCTATCAAAACAAAATCTATACTGCTGATTGTGTTGAATTTCAATAATATGAGACAAACTGTTACACCGGCAAGATATATGAGGTTGACAGGCGCTCTCTGGCCTTTGAATATTTTGTCTGATATAACACCGGCGCAAATTGTCCCTAAAATTCCGACAAGAGGAAGAGAGCTTAATTTCATTGCCGCAAGCTCTAAACTGTTGTGTTTAGCCTCACTTAAATATTTTATCATCCAGTCTTCTGCCCCAAATCTTATGATGTAGACAAAAATGTATGCAATAGCCAGAAGCCAGATTGTTTTATTAAACAAAATATTTTCTTTGAAGATTTCAATATAAGTTTTGTCATCATCTTCGCAAGAAGATTTTTTTGCGGCCGGTTCATTGTTATATGTTTCAATATCCGGCAGCCCGAGGGATTGCGGTCTGTCTCTTAATCTGTCATATAACCATATTGCAACCAGAATAGCAAGTGTTCCCGGAACAAAAAACGCCATTTTCCAGCCCCAGTGCGCAACCAGAAATCCTGAAATAATTACGCTTAAAAAAGTTCCCATCTGATGAGAACAAGACCATAACGACCATTTGGTTCCGCGTTCGGAGTTTGAGTACCAGTATGTTAAGCTTTTTGCAACAGCCGGAAAGCCCGCTGATTGGAACCATCCGCTTGCGCCCCAGAAAAATACAAACAACCATAAAAGAATTGTATTTGCCGGTAAGCCAAAGAATGATACATGCCCCGGAGTTATAAATACGGCCGACAAACCGAAACATAAATTCGCAATAGCTGTTAAAATTAATGCGGTAGGTAAAAATTTTCTTACATCAGCGCGGTCAGCAATAACGCCGTTTACAAATTTTCCTATTCCGTAAGTCAAATATAGGGAACTACCCAATATACCAAGCTGGGTATTTGTATAACCGTATTCCGCACTTAGCCCCGGCAGTGCAACCGCAATATTTTTTTTACACAGATAGAATACTGTATAACCTATAAAACAAGCATAAAAAATTCTTAATCTCCAGTGCGCATAAGATTTTTTAATCTGTTCGGAGTCCAGTGTAACCTCTTTTACAGGAGGTTCTTTAAAAAATTGCAATAATTTTTCCAACATAATTATTTCCCTGCTTTTATTATTTGAACATTTCTTGTTTCGGTAAGTTCATGTCTTGCGTCTTTTATTAATTCTCTTTTTTCTTCATCAAGCCTTCCGCCTCCAACAAGACGATCTATAAAGCCTGTATTGACTTTGACAGCTTTTTCCAGAGCGCCGACTTCTTCAAGCACATCCTTAATTTGATTAAGATCATATCCAAAGGATTGTTTTGAATTGTAAACCAGAGTTTCTCCGGTTTGAGAAGTAATAGGAGTCCCGCCCTGTTCAAAATAGAGCTTGAATACTGACTTCAAATCCTGAAGTTCTGATTGCATAGTTGTAATTGCCTGTTGAATACGCAAATAACGTTCAAACAGATATTCAACATTGTCAAGCTGCTTGACTTCCCAGTCGTATTTTTGAAGATAGAGCTTTTTAAGAGCCGGATACGCCAGCGCAAGTCCCATTGTATCGGCCATTGCTCTGTGATGGTTTGTTAATTCTACATGGAAACGTTTAGTTAATGCTTCCAGTCCGTGAGATTCAAGATCCGGATAGATTTCTCTGAACATCTGTTGTGTATCTACCCGCGGATTGGTTAATTCTTTACCGAAAACTCTTAATGACGCTTCGTTTAGAAAAGCGTAATCGAAAATAGCGTTATGCGCAACAATAGGATAGTCGCCGATAAATTCCATAATTTTTGGCATAGCTTCTTCTTCTGACGGGGCATCTTCAACCATTTCCGGAGTAATGCCATGTATTGCTATACTGGATTTTCTGATATGTTGATGCGGATTTATAAGAGTTTGAAATTCATCCTTAATTTTCCCGTTTTCCAGCCTGACTGCAGCAAATTCAACCATTTTTTCTTTTGTATAATCCAAACCGGTAGTCTCTGTATCGAGAACAATTTCTATTATTTTTTTCCTTGCCATTTTCTTATCCTACTATATGCTATTAAGATAATAGCACAAAAATTTTTTCTGTGTTAGAATAAAACTGTAAAGTAATTAAAGGAGATATCATGTCAAACGCAATTGATATTAATGATGCAAATTTTGAAGCGGAAGTTTTAAATTCACAAATTCCTGTAGTTGTAGATTTTTGGGCGCCATGGTGCGGCCCATGCAGAAAACTCGGGCCAATTTTGGATGAAGTTGCAACAGAATTTTCTGAAAGAGTAAAATTTGTAAAAGTAAATACCGATGAAAATTTGAAAACAGCAAAAGATTATTCAATAAGCGGACTTCCAAGCCTTCTTGTATTCAAAGACGGCAAAGCACTGGAAAGATTAGTCGGGCTGATGCCAAAATCAACTATTGTTTCAAATATTGAAAAACATTTATAATATAGAGAGGTATTTAAGTAATACGGCCGGCCGGAATGTTTGTTCACGGCCGGCTTTGATTTAACAATTATTTTACTCAAGCAAAGTCTCTAATATACCAATCATATATAACGGAATGTTATACAAATCTCCGTCTGCTTTATAATTTGCAAGAGATGTTCTGACAGCTTTTGGGGGCATGTATTCTTTCCTGTATTGTGCAAGACTTTTTGCTTTTAAATTCGTTGTAGCTTTTACCTCAATTGGTACAATAAGATTTTCTACCTGTAAAACAAAATCAATTTCTGCGATATTAGAACGGCTTGTCCAATAATTTATCTGTTTATTTGTTTTATTTTTTAGCTGTTGTAAAACATATTGTTCGGTTAAAGCCCCCTTAAACTCTGTGAAAATTTGGTTGTCTTCAATGATAGTTTTTTGGCTTAGATTAGACCGTGCCCCAAGCAGCCCAATGTCCAGTATGTATAGTTTAAAGGCTTCTAAATCTTCATAAGCTTTGATAGGTAGTCCGGGTTTTGAAATTCTGTTTATTTTATATATAAGTCCGCTGTCACGCATCCAATTAACGGCCTCTTCATATTCGCGGGCTCTTGCTCCATGTTTTATTGCTCCATAGATGAATTTTTTATTTTCTTTTGCAAGCTGTGAGGGTATGGAATTCCATAGAGCTCTGATACGCTCCGAAGTCGTTGAAGATGCATGTTTTGAAAAATCATGTTCGTATGAAATAATAATATTTTCTTGTAAAGTTCGGACTTTATTATAATCTTTTTCTTCAATAAAATTTTGTACAACTTCGGGCATGCCGCCAATATAATAGTAATGTTTTAAAGTATATATAATTTTATCCGCAAATGATGAAATAAGAGTAAAGTTTTTGTCTTCGATAATTTTCCTGAAACGTCCTTCGCCAATTGCATCTAAAAATTCTAAAAAAGATAGAGGATAAAGTGTCATAAAATCAACTTTACCTACCGGAAATCCTGTTCCGCTGTGATGAGCAACACCTAATAAACTTCCTGCGGCAACAATGTGATATTCCGGTGCATTTTCGTTAAAATATTTTAAAGCTGTTAAGGCCTCAGGACATTCCTGTATTTCATCAAAAATTATTAATGTATTATCAGGTTCAATTTTTATTCCTGAATCTAATTCAAGGGCTGAGATTAAAAAAGGAATTTCAACACTTTTTGAAAAAGCTGTTTTTAAGTGTTCATTTCTGTCAAAACTGACATAAACAGTATTTTTGTATTCAAGCCTGCCAAATTCTTTCATCAACCAGGTTTTACCAACCTGCCTTGCGCCTTGAATAATCAATGGTTTTCTATTTTTACCGCTTTTCCATTCTGTCAGTTGTTTTAATGCATCTCTATCCATATTTTATCCTGAATTACATTTTTTCGAACGAATATTTAACTATATCTTACACTTTTTCGAACGAATGTCAAGGAGATTTGACACTTTTTCGAACGAATATTTAACTGTACCTTACATTTTTTCGAACGAATCTTTTAAAATCGCTTAAAATATGAAATTTTACGTATGTAAATTTATGTAACAATTTCTTTGTTTAAAATCTGAATTTTTAAAGAAAACATGCGATTTTACCGATAAAAACTATAGTCATAATAGTAAATTATGCAGTTCGGAAAGGGAAATCATGAGTACTAATACAGTTGATAATATTTTTAATCAATTGAAAGGCAACTCAAGATATGCAGGCTTGAGTGAGGATCAACTGTACGATATTGCTAATGAAATAAGCAAAGGCGGTATGTATAGCCGTATAGGCTCTATTTATTCTCGTAATGTAAGTATTTTAGACCCTTTCTACGGTGAAAATGCTGAGTGGGCAAAATTTACCTATGAAGAACTGATTAGAATGGAAGAAGAAGGTGTTTTAATTCCTGAAGAAGTGCTCTCATGGGCTCATTCTATGCAGGATGCAGATTCTACAAGTTATGAAACAACTCAGGTATCTGAAGATCAAGATGCCGGAGCTATTGAACAGGAAGTAAATGATACAAATAATTCTGATGTAATTGACCTTAAAAAAGGTGCTCAGGCTTTAGTTGATAAAAATGAAGCAAATCAGAATACTATGGCAAATCAGGTTGATGAAGTTGCTGCAATGGGAAAAGATGTTGAAAATACTTTAAACCAGGCAGAAGAACTTCAAGAAGATTCTCTGGCTAAAATCCAGAGCATTGTTGATGAATACAAAGAATTAGAAAGCAAACTTAAAAGAAATATCCCTTTATCCGAAACCGAACAACAGAGATTTAATGAATTAAGCACATTGCTTGATCAAGAAACCAAGCAGTACCAGAAAAACATGAGTGATCTGGATGTAGATTTTGACGAAATCGCATCTGCATTAAGCGAACTTGACAAGACAACCAAACAATCTGATGAGTTAATTGAGGCAACAGATTCAATGGCTGAACAGTTATCAAACCGTGAAGCAGATCACAAATTTACAAATGTATCTACAGCCCCTGGTTCTTATACCGGAATTGTAGGTATTATTATGAGCAGCGCACTTGCTAAGACATTGACTCAGGCTGCTCAAGAAACAACTATAACAACAGGACAGGAAACAGAAGATGTTCAGGCTGACTTAAACGAATTAGCTGCAATGACTGATTTGACAAGAAGTATAACAGCTAATGCTCAAGCTCCGGAAACTGAACAACCTGAAGTTTCTCCTGCTCAAACAAGAAGTGTAGAAAATCAGGCAACCGAAGGAGTAGAAAATGAAGTCCAAGATGCAGAAGGCGCTGTACAAAATACAGCAGCAACAAATACGCAAACTACAACACCATCTCAATCTGCTGCGCAAGCACAGGCTGCACCTGTTTCAGCGGCAGCAACAGGCAATGCAGGCATAACCGAAACTACAAATGTTGCAGAAGCTTCCGCTGATTCTTCTGTTGAGTCTGATACTCTCGGAACAAACAACAGTGAAGAATCCGGTAATGACCTTAAAGCTCAAACTCAGGAACAAATTCAAAAATGTAATGTAAGATCAGCTGAAATTGATGCAGCAGTTAACGAATTAGATCCTATTAAACAATCTGTTGAAGACATTATCAAAGAATCAAAATTCCAGAGAAAAGTTCAAGAAATTAAAGTTAATAAATCACTTAAAAAATATGAAGAACTTTGCAACAAGCTTAAAGATGGCGAAGAATTAACATCCGGTGAAAAACAGGAATATAAAAAGTTAAGTACTGACTTAGATAAAGACAATGGCAATTATGTCAATGGTCTTAACGAAAAAATCAACACATTGAATGGTTACAGAAGCAGCCTCAACTATGCTATGAGTATTGCAAATCAAGGCGCAGATATTGCAAATGCAACAATAGAAATCGGTAAACAGCTTGCAATATCAGAACTCGGCGACAGAAGCTATTTGAAGAAAACATTCTTCTATGCACTTCTTAACGATGAAAGACAAAAAGATTTATTATACGGTAAAAAAGGTGAATCTCTCGGCCGTGACGCTATTGACCGCGGTGATGTATTAAATCTTCAGGTTAGCAGTGCAAATTCAGTATTAACAAAACAAATTCCGTTGGCTAATGCAGCACAGGAACGCTCACAAGAAATTGCACAGACTAAAAATGAATTCACAGCAAAAGTCAGTGAAATTACAAAAGGTTTACCGGAATCCGTTGCTCCTAAGTCAACTCAATATGTACAAAAAACAGGCAACAATCCATCTAATGCCGAAAATATTGAAGTTGTAGATAACGGTGAAGAACTCCAGCAGGACGGTGAACTTCAAACAAGAGCAATGCAGCGTGAAGCATCTAATCCGCCGGCTCAAGCATCAACCGAAGCATCAGGTACAGCATCTTCATCTTCAAGTGAAAGCGGCGAAGAAATCAGCGCAGAAAACGGTAAAGATGCAGCAGCAAGTGCTGAAAAACAAGGTGAAGAAGTTAAAGGCGACACTAAGTCAACCGAAGAAGATGCAAAAGAAATGGAAAATGTTGACAAAGAAGCTCAACAGTCAGACAAGCAACTTCAAAAAGATTCTAAGAAAATTGATAAAGATATCAAGAAAAATCAGAAAGAATTAACACAGAACGAAAAACAAGTACAAGAAGTACAACAAAAAATAGAAGAAGAAGCAGCAGCAATTGAAGCATTGCAAACAGAAGTCGACAGCTTAACTGCATCAGAAGAAATGGCAGCAGGTCCGGCTATGGCTGCAGCTCCTCAAACAGCAGCACCGGCAGCTCCTCAAACAGCTGCTGACGGTACACAATCTCAGGCTGCTCCTCAAGCTTCACATGCCGGTTTCAGTGCAATGGATAATGTAATGAATGGCGGGGCAGCGGCTTCAGGTACTTCAAACGACACACAAACAAAAATTGACGGTTTAAATGAACAAATCATGACAAAAACCGGTACTATTGGTATTTATTCAAGCAAATTAACATTCTTGCAGGAAAAATCTAGCAGAATTGTTAAAACAATGAATATCAATACTAAAAACTATAACAAAGCCGTACAAAAAGAACAGGAAGCAAAAGAAGAAGATCAATCAACAAGCGAAAAAGTTCTTGAAGTAGCAACTAAAATCGAAAGTGTAGCATCAAAAGTTGCACTGGCAGGCTTTATTGTTGGTACAACCGGTGATGTATTGATGAAAGTTATTTTACCGCCTTGGATTCCGGTAATCGGCGCTGTAATGTCACCTGTCGGCCACGCAGTAGAAGCTATCGGTAACTATGGTGTACTTGCTGCAAACGTTACCAAAATGGCAACTTATGCTGCTCAGGGTAATTTGATGGGTGCATTGATGAGTGCAGGTATGGCTGTTATGGCTGGTGCTTCAGCATTGGGCGCAACTGCTCAGGCCGCTAAAGGATTCCAGCAATTAGGTAAAAACATAGCTCAGGCTCAGGCTAGAGCAGCTGTTATGAAAGCTGCACAAGAAACCGCTAAACAAGCTGTTACCAAAACCGGTATGGAAGGTTTAAAACAAACCGGTCAGAAAATGGCAGCAGAAGGCATGGTTAAAAGTATGAAAACTGCTTCTAAGCAGGCTATTAAGCAAACTCTTAAAGCAGCCGGTCAAAAAGCTTTAATGTACACAATGACAACAATGGCTCAATCTCAAAACCAACAGCCGGAAGAAAAGAAATCAGAATTGAACATAGTTCTTTCTGACAGAGCAAAAGAAATAATTGCAGCAGGTGAAAGACGCCGTGCAAACATTCGTGCAGCATTAGAAGCTAGAAATGAAGAAGCAGCACTTCTTGATGACGGTTCAACTACTGTTATTGAAGAAGATGCAGACGGAACAGGTAATGCAGCAGGCCGCGTAAGAACAGGTGAAGGCGCTGCAACTTCCGGTAATAACAGAAAATCTTCAGCAACACGTACTTCTTCAACTTCTGCTTCAACAAGAACTGCATCTGCTGCAAAAACAACAGGTACAACTACAACATCTGCAGCTTCTTCAACAGCTTCATCAGCAACATCATCTGCTGCAAAATCATCAGAAAGCAGCAAAGAAGTCGATGCAAACAATGGTAAAGCAGAAGCAAGTCAAGTTGATAAAGACGCTGATGGTGTTGAAGCTGATACCGCAACAACAGAAAAAAATACCGATGAAATGGAAGAAGTTGATAAAGAAGCTCAAAAATCAGACAAGCAGTTCCAAAAAGATTCCAAAGCATTAAGCAAAGATATTAAAAAAGACGAAAAAGAATTACAAAAGAACGAAAAAGAAGTACAAGAAACACAGCAGAAAATTGAAGAAGAAATTGTAGCAGTAGAAGCTCTTCAACTTGAAGTTGACACATTAACAGCAGAACAAGAATCTTCATCAGCAACCGGTGCAGCTGCTCCTTTAAATCCTGTACAGCCGCAGCATGCAGGTTTCAGCGTAATGGAAAATATCGCAGGCGGTGCAGCAGCATCAACAACCGCAGCTACAACCGGTAATGCAGCTTCTAATCAAACTGAAATAGATGCGCTTAATGAACAAATCGGTGAAAAAACAAATGTAATTAAAATCTATTCTGACGGTTTGCTTAAAACCCAAAAAAGTTCTGATACAATAATCAAAAGAATGAATAATACTACCAAGGTATATAACAAAACCGTTGCAAAAGAACAGGCTGAAAAGCAAGAAGACCAATCAAGAAGTGAAAAAGTTCTTGAAGTTGCAACAAAAGTTGAAAGTATATCATCAGCAGTTGCAATGGCAGGTTTTATCGTTGGTACAACCGGTGATGTATTAATGAAAGTAATTTTACCGCCTTGGATTCCGGCAGTCGGTGCTGTAATGTCACCTATAGGCCATGCTGCAGAAGCTATCGGTAACTATGGTGTTGCAGCAGCAGGTCTTACAAAAGCAGCAACATACGCTGCTCAAGGTAATTTGCTCGGAGCTTTAACAAGCGCAGCTTCAGCAGTAATGGCAGGTGCTTCTGCAGTAAGTGCTACAGGTCAGGCTGTTAAAGGGTTCCAGAATATGGGTAAAAATATTGCAGCATCTCAGGCAAGAGCAGCAGCTTATCAGGGCGCAAAAGAAGCAGCTAAATCCGCTGTTACTGCTACCGGCGAAGAAGGTATGAAACAGCTTGCTCAAAAAACAGCCGGCGAAACAACTGCTAAAGCTATGAAAGCTGGCGCTAAATCTGCAATTAAAGGTACTTTAAACGCAGCTAAAAAACAGGCTCTTACATACGCTGCATCATTTGCTATGCAAAGTCAAATGAATAACCAGCAAGACTCTCAACAACAAGAACAAGAACAAAAATCTGAATACGAAATTATCCTCTCTGACCGTTTCAAAGAAATTCAACGCAAAAATAAAAAACGTAAAGAGTATACAGCAACAAGATATGGTGTAGCATAAAAAACGGATGGATTAATTTATCGGACATCCGTTTTTTGTTGCTATTATTTTATTTCTAAATTGTTAAACATTAAAACTCCTGTTTCTCCTGCCGTAAGATTAATAGTAATTTTTTTATTTTTTATAACGGGTTCGTTTTCTGTTGACTTAATACAACGGTACCCGCTTGTTTTTTTCAATCCGGATATCTTTATATCAGTTTTTTCATTATTCTCAAAATTTAAGTTGCCAAATACAATAACAGTAGTTTTATTATCAGTCATTGCATAAGAAAATATACGTTCGTTGCTGCTTTTTAAAGGTATAAAAGTTCCATTTGCTAAAACCGGTGCAATTTCTGCTCTGAATTTATTCGCACGGATGAATTCTTTCAAAAACTCTTTATCACTGCCGGCCGGCTTGCGTGAAAAGTTGAAGATATCTATTTTACCGCGGTGAGCAAAGTAATAATCATCGTCAGTAAAGGTTATGTCAGCTTTTTGATTTGCCCAATCATAAATATAATTGTCTCCAGTCGCAAAACCGTCGACATAGTACGCATTAACAGGCAATGTACTGTTCAGCCACAGTATCATTGTACTGTATTTAATCCCGTTTACTAAAACAGGCGAAATTTCATCATGCGTTGAAAAGCTTCCTATTACGCTTTTCGGAGAATTAAATTGTCTGGCAAGATCTTTATTAAATAAAACATGATTAATCAGTTTATCAGCCGAACTCCATTCTTTCAAATTAAAGAAACTGCCGTAATAACCGTCAAAACCGGCCTCCAGAAGTTTATCATAAGATGTGAACACCCCGTATGGCGAAACAGCATCGTGCCAGCTGTCAGAACTTTCTGCAAGCCAGAGGAATTGCGGATCTTTTTCTCTTGAATAAGAGATTAATTCTCTCCAGAATTCAGCGGGTTTGCAATGCGCAACATCTGCTCTTATGCCGTCAACTCCGAGTTCATCAATTGCAAGGTCTACAAATTCTTTATATACCCCGAAAACATCAGGATTAATAACACTTTCACTACCTGCATTCAGTAGTCTTACATCTGTCCAATCCGCAGGCACTACAGGTAATTGCTCTTTATCTTTTACAAACAGTTCCGGTCTTTGTAAATATAAATCGTATGCTGCACAGGCCGGTAAATCAAGAATTATACGAATTCTGCGTTTATGTGCTTCCTGTACAAATTTTTTAGCCTGACTGTTTATATCATCATTACTTTTGTCTTTTAATTGTTCATTAAGCCTGTTAAAAGAGGATGCGGCATATAGCGAACCTGCTGTGCCGAGTGCTTTTGTTTTTCCTACCTGAGTTACCGGAAGTACATGTAACATGTTTATACCGGCGTCTTTTATTTCATCAAGCCTGTCTATTGCGTTTATAAAAGTTCCGCTTTCTTCATTTAAATCAAAATCAATGATGTCATTATTATTGGTGTCTTTTGCATTAAAAGTTCTGATATTAATTTCATATATAATCGCGTTATTATCGGTGAAAAGTTTTCTTGCGTTGTTTGTATAAGCTTCCTGCGCTGCTACAGTTGTGCAAGTGTATATCAAAGTTAAAGTAGTAAATAATAATTTGTAGAAATTATTCATTGTATGCTCCTGTTATTTTAATATGAGAATAATATCAAATATATTGGAGGTTTTCAAGCCAAAACTTGCAAGATGTTTAATGTTTTATTAAATATGCAAATGTTTAATATATTAAGAAAAATTTACAATTATCTTGAAAAGTTGCATAAAAAGCCGTTCTGAAACATGCAAGCGTTTATTGAATGTGTGGTGTTTTTATATAAACAATCAAAAATATATTTATAAAATAATCTGAAATAAGCCTGAAAACACTTGCAATCAAATATTTTGCAAGTATGATTTAAATAGAATGGTAAATAGTGAAAATTTATACCGGCCGAAGCAGGGTATTTACCCTTTCAGAAGATTGAAAACCAAATAAAACAGTGTAAATTGTCAAAAGCGCTGTAATAAAAGAGGACAAATATGTCAAAAGACGTTATTGAAATAGAAGGAACGATAATAGAATCCATGCCAAATGCCATGTTTAAAGTACAACTGGAGAACGGGCATGAGATACTGGCACATATTTCGGGTAAAATCAGGAAGAATTTTATAAGAATTTTACCTGGCGATAAGGTAAGAGTTGAAATGACACCTTATGATTTAACCCGCGGGCGAATAACCTTCCGCCTGAAATAAACCGGAGAATTTACATAATTATAAAATATAAAGGAAAACAAAATGAAAGTAAGATCATCAGTAAAACCGATTTGCGACAAATGCAAATGTATTAAAAGAAAAGGCAGAATAGCCGTAATATGTGAAAACCCGAAACACAAACAAAGACAGGGTTAGGTTTGTGTTGAGTGAAGTTGGCGTAAGCGAACTAACTCAAGTCGGCGCGATGCAATGAGCGGCAATTTTACGAAGTGAAATAAAGCGAACGAGCGCAGAGCGGAACACATATAATAAATTTAATTCAGCCGAACCTGCGGGCTATAAACGGCAGGTGAAGAGGAAGTATTTAAGCCTCTTACCCAAAAAAATCTAACAACAAGAAAACAAAGGAGAATATTTAAAAATGGCAAGACTAGCAGGGGTAGATTTACCTCGTAACAAAAGAATGGAAATTGCATTGACCTATATTTACGGAATAGGTCCTACAAGAAGTAAGAAAATTCTTGCAGCAACAGGTATATCACCTGATTTAAGAACAGACGATTTGACAGAAGAAGATATTAAAAATTTACGTAACGAATTGTCAAATTATCATATAGAAGGTGACTTGAGACGTGAAGTAACAATGAATATTAAACGTCTTCAGGAAATCGGATCATACAGAGGCATGCGTCATAAACGCAACCTTCCTTGCAGAGGTCAGAGAACAAAGACAAATGCAAGAACACGCCGCGGAAAGAAAAACGGCGCAGTGGCTAAGAAAAAGTAAGATAGCCGTTGGCGAGCGTCAGCGAGCCTTACGGATATCTTATCCCGAACTTGTTTCGGGATCTCAATTGAAAATTGAAAACGAAAAATAAAGATGAAAGTTGGCAAACGTCAGCAAGCCTTACGGATGTTTTATCCTGATTGTTTCGGGATCTGACCGGAGGTGAGCGAAGCGGCCGGCGGATATCAAGCCCGAACTTGTTTCGGGCAGATAAAAGAAATTAAACAAAATCACAACATAAAGGAAATAAAAATGGCAAGACCACAAAAAACAAAGAAAAAAGAAAAAAAGAATGTATTGCAAGGTGTTGTACATATTCAATCAACATTTAACAATACAATCGTAACATCAACAGATACTCAGGGTAATGCTATTGCTTGGGCAACAGCAGGTGCTACCGGGTTCAAAGGTGCAAGAAAAGGAACACCTTTTGCAGCACAATCAGCAGCAGAACTTGTTGCTAAAAAATCAATTGATCAGGGTATGAAAAAAGTTGAAGTACATATCAAAGGCCCTGGTTCAGGCAGAGAAACAGCTATCAGAGCAATTCAGGCTGCAGGTTTGGAAATTACATTGATTAAAGATGTAACACCAATTCCTCACAACGGCTGCCGTCCGCCTAAAAAACGCCGTGTATAATACGGCAAATTAATTGCGGTCACATATAAATAGCAGGCATTTATGCCTGATGAAAGACCGCTTATGAAACAATATGTAACCGCGGGGGCTTGCCCTCAAGCCAAAGGCAAACCGTAGATGCCCCGCACAAAAGTAAAGGAGAATAAATAAAATGGCTAGATACACAGGACCTAATAACAAATTATTCCGCAACAAGAAGGTTAGTGATTTGTCAAACAGAAAACTTACCGTCTCAATGCGTCAAACTGCTTCAGGTCAACACGGTGCTGTTAGAAAAAAACTTTCTGAATATGCACTTCACTTAGCAGAAAAACAAAAAATCAGATTTACATATCTTGTAAGCGAAAAACAATTCGCGAAATATTATAACGAAGCAGCAAGAAGAAAAGGCGTAACAGGCACAATTCTTTTGCAGCTACTTGAATCAAGACTTGATAATGTTCTTTATAGAGCAGGACTGGGTGTTACCCGTAAGCAAACAAGACAAATCGTAAACCACGGTCATGTTCTTGTAAACGGCAAGAAGGTAGATATTCCGTCATATCTTGTAAAAGCAGGCGATGTAATAACAATCAAATCAAGAAGTACAGAGTTTATCAAAAATGTAACTGAACTTATTGATATGGCTTGTGCTCCTGCCTGGATGACAATAGATAAAGAAGCTTTGAAAATCACTTTCGACAGAATTCCTGAAAGAGAAGAATTAGATCCGAACTTCAAAGAGCAACTCGTAATTGAGTACTATTCAAAATAACGGGCTAGGCGCTGCCTTCAGCGGTTAAAGCTGCAGGTAATGCAGAATTCCGGAAATGGATTTAGTAAAATCCGCAAATGGAGAAATCCGAAACAGTTAATTAAAAAACCAGGAGAAAAAACATGGAATTAAAAATTAAATGCGTTAATACGACAACAAGTTCAGATGGTTCACAATATGGTAAATTCGTAGTAGAGCCGTTAGAAAAAGGATTTGGTACTACAATCGGGAACTCTCTGAGACGTGTGTTACTCTCCAGCCTTGAAGGAACAGCGGTAACATCTGTCAGAATTGAAGGTATTACTCACGAATACACTGCAATACCTGGCGTTTTAGAAGACGTAATTGATGTAATGTTGAATTTGAAAGGCCTTGTTGTAAAGACAGATTCAAAAGAACCACAACATTTGCGTATAGACGTAGATAAACCGGGTGCTGTTTTAGCAAGTGATATTCAATTGCCTGCAGGTGTAAAAGTTGTAAACCCTGACTGGTTGATTTGTACAGTTGCAGACGGCGGCAGCTTCCATGCTGATATTATCGTAGAAACAGGCAAAGGCTATGTTGCTAACGATGTACCTAGAGATGCAAAAGGCGTTTCTATTGATGTATTGCCGATAGATGCGACATTTATGCCTATCAAACGTGTAAGCTACAACGTAGAAAACACACGTGTAGGTGATTCTATCGACTTTGATAAATTGACTCTGGAAATTTGGTCAAACGGTTCAATTGATGTAATTCAGGCGTTAAGTCAGGCATCAAATCTGTTAATTGAACACTTTATGCAAATTTCAGCGATAGCAGGTCAACCGGCAATTTCGCCTATAGCTGCTATTGAAGAAGAAAAAGAAGATGATTCAAATGTTCCGAGCATGACAATTGAAGAGTTAGAATTGTCTGTCAGAGCATACAATTGTCTGAAACGTGCAAGCATCAATTCTATGGCAGAATTGTTGAAAAAATCAGAACATGATTTGTTAAACATTAAGAACTTCGGTAAGAAATCATCAGACGAAGTAATCGAAAGACTTCATCATTTCGGTTTAGACCTTGCTCCGAACCCTGAAATAGAAGAAGAAATTGGATAATAAAATAAAAAATAACTATAAAGGAAAATAAAAATGAGACACATGACAAAAAAACATACGCTGGGAAAAGCGCAAGACCAGAGAAAAGCCTTGTTGCGTTCTTTAGCTACCGAACTTTTTGTACATGGTGAAATCAAAACAACTATGGCACGTGCAAAAGCATTAAAACCATACGCAGAAGAGATTATCACCCTTGCAAAAAAAGGCGGTTTACACAATATCCGTCAAGCTGCTAAATTTATCTATAACAAAGAAACAGGCAGCTATATTGACCTTGCTACAGGCGAAGTTTTTGAAGCACCTCAGGCTGACAAAAAACTGGCTTCTCAAACTGTATTGAGAAAACTGTTTGTAGTAATCGGTAAAAAGTACGAAAACCGCAACGGCGGCTATACAAGAATTTTCAGATTGCCTCCAAGACGCGGTGACGCATCAGAAATGGCATTAATCCAATTGGTATAGAACGCCATGCGTTATGCACTTCAGGTTCATTATGTCGGGAAAAATTATTCCGGAAGCCAGATACAGTTTAGAAATGGTGAAGAAATACCAGTACCGACAATACAGGGCGAACTTGAAAAAGCAATTCGAACATTGATATACGGAAATTCCGTAAAAGATAAAAGACCTGTAAAAACATACTTCTCCGGAAGAACAGATAAAGGAGTGAATGCATACGGGCAAGTAGTTCATTTTGACACAGATAAACAATTTGTTGCTTCAAAGTTTCTCTATTCACTGAATGAAATACTGCCCGCAGACATCTCCGTATCGGATTTGAAACAGGCGGAAGAAACATTTCACGCACAAAAATCAGCAAAAAGCCGGCATTACAGATATGAATTTATAACCCGAAAATCTCACAATGCTTTTGATGGAGATTTGCTGAGAGTGAAGTTTGATATTAATATAGAACGAATGCAGACTTCATTAAATTATCTGCTGGGAGAACATGATTTCACGAGTTTCAAAAGTTCCGGAACGCTAAACCCGAGCAAAGTATGTATAATAACGGAGGCGAAAGCCAAAAAAGAAGGCGATAGAGTGATTATTGATATTAAAGGAAACAGATTTCTTTATAATATGATAAGAACAATCGTCGGAACCCTTTTAGAAATAGAAGGGCATAACCTGCCGCCTGAACATATTAAAGAAGTTCTGGAGGCAAAAGATCGCCGCAAGGCCGGTCAGACAGTCAGTCCTTATGGTCTGACGCTTATAAAAGTAGATTATTAAAAACAAAATAAATGGAGATAAAGCATGAAAACATATTCAGCAAAACCTCTGGAAGTAGAAAGAAAATGGTATTTAATTGATGCCGATGGAGAAATCCTCGGAAGATTGGCTACCAGAATTGCTAATATTTTGAGAGGAAAAAACAAACCTGAATATACACCGAACGTTGATACAGGTGATTTCGTAATCGTTATCAATGCTGAAAAAGTTCGTGTATCAGGTAACAAAGAAACTGATAAAATCTATTATCACCACACAGGATATCCAGGTGGTTTGAAATCAGCAAGCGTAAAAGAATTACGTGAAAAAGACGCAAGATTACTAATCGAAAAAGCTGTAAAAGGTATGTTGCAGCACAATACTTTAGGTGATCAGCAGTTTACTAAACTTAAAGTATACACAGGTTCAGAACACCCTCACGCAGCGCAAAAACCGATTGTTCTTGAAAAAGAAGGAGGTAATAACTAATGGCTAATAAAGAATTTATGGCAACAGGACGCAGAAAAACCTCTATCGCGGTTGTAAAATTAGTTAAAGGTCAAGGCAGAATCTTTGTTAACGGTAAAAAGTTAAGAGATTATATCGGCAACAGACCTGCAATTGAAATGTTAGTTTATAGACCTTTAGTATTAACTGACAATCAGGAAAAATACGATGTAAGAGTAAAAGCAGTGGGCGGCGGAATCGTTGCACAATGCGGAGCTATCAGACATGGTATTTCAAGAGCACTGGTTCAGGTAAACGAAGAATACAAAAACGTTTTACGTTTAGAAGGCTTACTAACCCGTGACCCACGAGTTAAAGAACGTAAAAAATACGGCCGTAAACGTGCAAGAAAACGTTTCCAATTCTCAAAACGTTAATATGTGTATTATTTTATATATCAAAGCCGCCGGTTTACCAAAACCGGCGGCATTTGTATGTAGAAAAAGCTATAATTTAAAATCAAATAATTCAGACATAGTTAACCCGAGAGCCTCAACTATTTGAAAAAGATTTGTGTATCGTATATCGGAGAAATCCGTTCAGAAGAAGATAATAAAACACAGGCAATGCAAGATTTATGCGTTGCCTGTTTTAAGGGAAATAGGGGAATAGCGTACGGCTCGCGCTCCGTCCGCAAATCCCCTATTCCCCTAAAAACAATTAACAAAAATTAATAAAAGTTGTGAAAAAATTAAAGAACAAAAGCCATCCTGTCGTAT
>CALVEB010000022.1 GCA_944326465.1 Candidatus Gastranaerophilales bacterium
GATACAGACGCCGACGCTGACGCAGACAGCGATACCGATGCTGACTCTGATACAGACGCCGACGCTGACGCAGACAGTGATACCGATGCTGACTCTGATACAGACGCCGACGCTGACGCAGACAGCGATACCGATGCTGACTCTGATACAGACGCCGACGCTGACGCAGACAGTGATACCGATGCTGACTCTGATACAGACGCAGATGCTGACGCAGACTCCGATACAGACGCTGATTCTGATACTGATAGTGACTCTGATGATGACGCAGACTCCGACAGTGACGCGGATTCAGATACTGACACTGATTCAGATGATGATGCTGATTCTGATACAGACAGCGATACTGATACAGACGCAGATGCTGACTCTGATACAGATAGTGACTCCGATACTGACACAGACAGTGATACAGATACGGACACTGATACTGATACCGATACAGATTCTGATGACGATGAAAGATTGGATGTTAATACAGGTAAAGAAGCTTATAAGCAAAGAATTTACAATGGCAGCATTCAGTCAATAGACAAACGTCAGTATATGAGATTTGATGCAGATACTGCACCTACACCTATTGAATTACACGATAATGCTCAGGTTTCTGACTTGATTGATATTTCCCGCGGCGGTATTGCTGTAAAACATACCAATAACTTAAAAGTTGGTGATGTTGTTCCGGTTGAAATTTCTTGCGGTGATTTAAATATCAATGCAGATGTTAAAGTTGTAACTGCAAGCCAGAACAGAGCAGGGGCAGAATTTATAAATCTTGACCGTGCAACTGCTAACAAGTTGTTATACGTTAACATCTTATTAGAAGAAGCAAACGGAGTTCAGGCAAATCTGGGAAACGGACTTAGCTGGAACGAATAATCAATAATTAAAATCAATAACAAAAAAGAGGTTTAACTTGATTTGTTGAACCTCTTTTATTATGCAACTCTTCGTCCTTGCAGATAGAACACCGGATTGGAATAACTTGATCCTCCTCCGTATTTAGCCTGAATAGCAGCACGTCGTTTTTGACCTTTTGCAATAATATCTTTTGCTCTGTCTGATAAATTAATTTCAACCTGTTGTTTTTCTTCAGGAGTTGCATTAGCCGTAGTTTGTTCTGCTTGTTGTCCCATTGCGAGTAATGTACTTTGAATTTTCTTAGCATCAGCTTTTAAGTCAGCCCATGCAGCTTTTGCTTCTTGTTTTCTTAAAAATTCTTCAGCGCGTTCAGCATTCATCGCATCTGCATTTTGTTTTAATTTATCTAATCCTGCTTTTACATCAGCATCACTCATGCCGCTTGTATCTGCCATTGCAGATAAATCGGTTTTCGGTGCTTCAAGAGGGGCATTCGGATCAAGTTTAGGGGCTCCGCCGGCCGCTGCCTGAGTAGTACCATCAGCAGCCTGTCCAACAGGATTTTCTAATTTATCCGGTAATTCTGTTGGTTTTGCTTCTGCCATATCAGCAGGACTTGTTGCTTCCTGTGCTTTTGCTTCTGCTTTTTCTTTTACCTGATCAGCTTCTTTAGTTACCTGTTCAGCGGCTTTACCGATATTTTCAGTTTCTTTGCCTAATGCCTTAAATCCGCTTGTCGCAGCCTTAGTAGATTTAACTGCTGCCGCACCTGTTTGAACGGCTGTAGCAATATTACCTAATGCAGCAGTGAAGTTGCCTTCTGCAATGTTGCCGGCTGCAAGCATTACATTAGCTGCGGCTTGACCGTAACCGCCTATTGCTTCTGTAGCTTCACCAATAGGTTTCATAACATTACCGGCTGCTGCTAATGCTGCACCGACTATTGGAATTCCGCCCATTGCGATAAATGCTGTACCTGCATATTTGACCATTGTACCGACTTGTTTAACTGTAGTTGCTATTTCGTTAAAGTCGTTTGCAAATTTCATAAAGCCTGATACTTCATTCTGATTGCTTTCAACCTGTTTTTGTGTTGCATTTGTTGTTTTTACATAGGCTGTATTTACACGTTCCATAGAGCGTAAAGATGCTGTTGATTGTTTTGTTAATACAACAACATTCTGGTTGTACATCTTAATTACGTTTGTTTTTTCGCCTATGCGGGTTGTTAAATCTTGGATTTTTTCTGCATCACCGTTATCAGATACACCGCTGCTTTGATCTGCTGTACCGGCTAAATCAAGACTGAATGCACTGTGTGAACCAATACCTGTTTTGTCTGCATTTACAAGAGCGTCAAGTTCTTTATTCAGGCTGGCAAGTTCAGTTTGTTCAGCATTTATGGTTTGATTTAAAGTTTTGATTTGCTGATTTGTTTTGTTGAACTGAGATTGAGATTTCTGGTTTTGAGATTTGAAGGTTTGATTATCTTTTTTAACCTGTTTTGCAGTTTCTTGCGTTTGAGATGTGATATCCTGAGTTGTACTTGTATTTTGTTCTGTTGTTGTTGTACCGCTTCTGACACCTGCCTGCTGACCTTCTGCCTCTTTAGCTGCTGCGCGTCCTTCTGATGCACTTTTACCTTTAATCAAGTCATCAGCAGATTGGGCACCGGAGGTTTCTCCGCTGCCTGTTGCGACTACTCCGCCGCCTGTTGTTTTTTGCTCACCTGTTTTAGGGGTTATACCCGAAGATGAAGAGCTTGATGAACTGCCATACAAACTCTTGACCCTCGGTGCATCCCAAAGAGAGCCATCTTTTGTCATATAGTTAGGTTTGGCGGTCGTTGTACCCTGGTTCTGTCCGCCAATCTTCTTATATATGGATAAGTCTGTATTCGTATTATTAACGCCACCGACGCCCATTTTTACAAAGCTCTCCTGTAGTTATACTATCTCTCTATAAATATAAACACCTCCTTAAAGGGCCTAATTTCAGCATGTCGCGAATTTGTTACATTCGTTAACATGGAATTTAAACAGATTTTCAAATTTTAAAAAGTAAAATTTTTGATAAAAATTTGCTTATAAAAAATATTTAAGGTAAGATTATATTAGTAAAATGTTTGTAGTTTTTAAGGAGAGAAATAATTATGAAACTAATGGAAGGCAAAAAAGGGATTATCTTTGGAGTTTCTAACACACATGGTATTGCTTATGCTATAGCAAAACAATTGTATGAAGCGGGTGCGGATATTGCATTCACTTATGCGGGTGAAGCAATGGAAAAACGTGTAAGACCTCTGGCAGAAAGCATGGATGCTAAAATCATCATGAGTTGTGATGTTACAAAAGAAGATGAAGTAGCTGCTGTTTTTAAAGAATGTGAAAAAGTTTACGGAAAATTGGATTTTGTAGTTCATGCTGTTGCCTTTGCTGCAAAAGAAGATTTACAGGGCAGATTTATTGATACATCACATGACGGCTGGAATCTTGCAATGGGCGTAAGCGCTTATTCTTTAATCTCAATATGCCGCCATGCTGAACCTATCTTGAATGAAGGGGCTTCAATATTTGCACTTACATATCTGGGATCTGAATATGTTGTTGCAAACTACAACATCATGGGTGTTGCGAAAGCTGCATTAGAAAGTTCTATGAGATATCTCGCTGCAGATCTCGGACCAAAAGGTATCAGAGTTAACTGTATCTCTGCAGGGGCTGTTAAAACACTTGCAGCAAAAGGCATTTCCGGATTTGATAAGATGTTGAAGGCTGCTGTTTCCAAGGCACCATTGAAGAGAAACGTTTCTCTTGAAGATGTTGGTAAAGCCGGTTTATATCTGGCATCTGATTTGTCAACCGGTACAACAGGTCAGATTTTATACGTAGATTGCGGATGCCATGCAGTTTACGCTTCACTTGATGAAATGGAAATTATTGCTAATTCTATTGCAAAAGGTGTTTAATAATTTTCTTATTAGTTAATTTCTATTTGTGATCTCTCTGTTTTTTTCGCATTAGACAGAGAGTTTTTTTTATTTTTTGTGATATAATATGAAAGAACAGATTAGCGGGAGAGTTTTATGCACGAATTACTTATGAGAATGAATGACCTGTTTCAAAGCTGGGGCGTACACGGATTAGCGTTGAATTCTTTTATAGAAAGCTTTTTTCTGGTTCCGCCGCCGGATTTTTTGTTGATTACTATGGATCTGGCAAAACCGGAAAAAGCCCTATTCTATGCAACTGTTTGTACGGTAGCCTCACTTTTGGGCGGTATGTTCGGTTATGCTCTTGGATACTGGGGCGGCCGGCCGGTGTTTAATTTTATCTTCCGTAATAAGCATGAACAATTTGAAGGTGTTGAACGTTTATACGAAAAATACGGTTCTCTTGCTGTATTCTTTTCCGCTTTTACACCTATTCCTTATAAAATTTTTACTATTGCCAGCGGAATTTTGAGCATGAACTTCTGGAAATTCTGTATAGCAAGCTTTTTCGGCCGCGGACTGAGATTTTTTATTGTCAGTATTGTATTAATGCTTTTTGGCGAAGCTATAAAACACTACATAGAATGGGTTATACTCGGCGTTACAATTTTGATTATACTTTTCTTTGTGATACTTTACAAAAAACGCCATTTGTTAAAAAAATAATTTCATATAATTGAATTATGTTATTTATTGTTGATTTAATATATAATATCATTAAATAACTAAATAGAGGGAAGCCTATATGAATAAGAAATTTGTTTTAGTATTATCAGCATTGTTAGCATTAAGTACAACGGCATGTTTAGCCGCCGAACTTGAACCTTTAGATTTTAGCGACAACAGTTCGTCTAAAACTGAAAAAAAACAGTCAGCAGACGGATTCGGTTCTTCTCTTGATACTAAGACAAGGTATTATAAAAATCCTTCATTAAAAAGTGCTATACAAAAATTCAAAAAATCCAATTATTCAGGCTGCCTTCAGGAATTATTCTCCTATGTTCAGATAAAACCTGATGATGCTGTTGCTTACTATTATATGGCAATGTCATTTACTCATATCGGTGACAGCAAGGCTGCAATAAAAGCTTACGAAAGAGTGATCGCGCTTGCTAAAGACCCTACATTATCTGAATATGCAACAAAAGGAAAAAACTGTCTGGTTTACGGGCCTTCCTGTACGCCTGATGAAACTGCTGTACAAGAAGACAAAGTTCAAGAACCAAAAGTTGAACCGACAAAAGAACAACAACTTGAAGACTTTATAAAATCACCTTACGGTAATGGTTTGTCTCCTGAATTGGAAAAACAAATTAAAGAAGAAAAATTGAAACAAATTCAGGATACAATCAACAGAAAAGAAAAACTTGAAAATAAAGATCTTGAAAAAATCAGAAAATTTGACCGTGAAAATTCTTCACAACTAATATTGAATGAAAAAATAGCAAAGGCAGAACCAGGTGATAAAGAAATATTAAAAGCAATAAAAACACTTCGTGCGGCAGGCATGGAAGTTTCTATTCAGGCTACACCAACCGGAGCCTCAAATACACAAGGCGGTAATGTAACCGGCGTGACTTCATCAAATGACTTGAGCGCTGCAGAAAATTTACAGGCACAAACGACTGTTCAGCCTGTGCAAACGCAGCAGCCTGTTAATCCGGCAGCGGCTATGATGGGCGGCTATACAGATCCGCAAATGGCACAGATTAGCATGATGCTTGGAAATAATAATAACAACAATAATAATATGATGAATATGCTTCCGTTTTTAATGCAGCAGCAAAACGGGCAGAATATAGATCCGCAGGTTATGCAGGCTATAATGATGCAGCAGATGATGCCATCAATGGATTTCGGAATTAACAACAACAATAATAACTAATTATATGATTTCAGATTACCAAACAGCAAAACAAAACTTTCTGGCGGGCCAGCCAAATGGATGCCGGGAGTTTTTTGCTCAAAACGGTTATCTGCTTGAGGCTGGATATTGCGAGATGATCGCAGATAATCTTGATGCTGCAAAAAGATTGTTTGCTATAGTAAAAGACATTGATATAAGAGCGCATTGGGGGCTTTATCTCGTATCAATGATTCAACGTAATGCTAATATCTGTCCGACATATTTTGAATTAAGGAATTTTTTGGAACCGGATTTAAATATACTTATTACTTATTGCAAAGGCGAGTATGTACGTAATATCCTGGATTATACGGATTTTATGAGTAAAATTAATCCTGAAATTTTCAAGTTTATAGGACGCGTGTTTTATAAAAACGGTCTGAAAGATGAAGCCGGATATCTGTTTCATCTTGCGAAAGACTCATTTTATAACGATCCTGAATTGCATTATCTTATAGCATGCATGTATCTTGATAGCGGTAATAAACAAATGGCTTTGCATTACGCAAAGACATGTCAGAAAGTTTTACCCGAATATTTTCCGGCGGTGAAATTAGAAAAAACGTTACAATCTGTTGTATAAAATTAGTGTTTATGTTACACTCATCGTAGTTGATTAGAAGAATCAGGAGACAATGATGATTATAGTAATGGAGCGCACTGCAACAGAAGAGAATATCCAAAAAGTTACCCGTACGCTGGAAGAACACGGGTTTCGTGTAATGATAAATCGTGGAGAAATTCACACGGTTATTGATGCATTTGGTGATAAAACCACCTTGACTCCGGGACGTCTTTCAGCATTTGAAGGTGTTAAAG
This sequence comes from Candidatus Gastranaerophilales bacterium, assembly GCA_944326465.1. GTDB lineage: Bacteria > Cyanobacteriota > Vampirovibrionia > Gastranaerophilales > Gastranaerophilaceae > CALUVH01. The sequence goes on from CALVEB010000022.1 coordinate 6,579, forward strand.
AGATAAAAGTTATCAGAGAACCGTTCAGACTTGCATCCCGTGACAGGCAGCCTGAAGATACAGTTATAGAATTTGCAAACGGAGTTAAAATAGGCGGCGGCAACAGACCTGTTGCAATGGTTGGCCCTTGCTCTGTAGAAAAAGATTATGATGGGCTTTTGCAGGTTGCATTGGCTGCAAAAGAAATGGGATGCGAATTTTTACGCGGCGGTGCGTTCAAACCAAGAACTTCTCCTTATGATTTTCAAGGATATGAAGAACTCGCATTAAAATATTTGAAACGTGCAAGTGAAGAAACAGGATTATTAACAGTGACAGAAGTTATGGATTCTGCGGATTTACCGATGATTTGTGATTATGTTGATGTATTGCAAATCGGAGCAAGAAATGTTCAGAATTTTAAATTATTGCATGCAGTTGGTAAATGTAATAAACCTGTTATACTAAAGCGCGGACTTGCAAGTACAATAAGAGAATTTTTGTTGGCAGCCGAACATATTATGTATTACGGCAACCACAATGTAATTTTGTGTGAGCGCGGTATAAGAAGTTTTGACAGTGCATTTACAAGGAATGTTATGGATATCGCATCAATTCCGGTTATAAAAAAATATTCACATTTACCGATAATTGTTGATCCGAGCCATGGCACGGGTCAGAGATATTTAATTGAACCTATGGCTAAGGCCGGTCTGGTTGTCGGGGCTGACGGAATTATGATAGAAGTACACCATGATCCTGAAAATGCTTCATCAGACGGAAAACAGAGTTTGCCAATACCTATGTTTAAGGACGTAATGGGACGTATTAATCAGATGAATAACAGGCTGCATTATGAAAGAACCTGTTTATCTGCAAATGTTGAATAAGCTTAAAAAATCCCGATATTCGGGATTTTTTAGTATGCAGTATTGAGTATTGGTTTCTCTGGAAGAAACCGGCGATTTAAATTAGCATGTACCTGGTATATTGTCAAAGGATTTAATAGACAGTGTAAAGCCAAGAGCTCTTAATATTTTGGTTAGTGTATCAAATTTTGGACTTGTTTGATTGGAAAATATTCTGTAAAGATTTTGGCGATTTAATTTAGTATCCTGCGCTAATTTTGTTATTCCGCCATTTGCCTCTGCAACTCTTTGTATTGCACGCATTAAATTCTTTGTGTTCCCGCTTTCCTGATATTCTTCAAGGGCAGTTTCTAAATATGCAATAGCTTCACTTGAATTTTGAAGTGAATTGTTTAAATATTCATCCCATGAAATTAACTTTTTTTGATTTACCATATTATTTCCCTTTGTAATCTTTAAGATATAATTTAGCTTTTTTAATATCTTGACTTTGTGTTGATTTATCACCGCCGCACAGCAATATTATCAAAATATTATTTTCTACAGTGTAATATACCCTGTAACCGGCACCAAAAAACATTCTAAGTTCATATACATTGTCACCGACGGATTTGCAATCTCCAAAGTTTCCGTCAAGTAGTCGGTCGATACGTAACTTTATTCTTTGTCGTATTTTTATGTCTTTAATTGAGTCTAACCACGAAACAAATGGAGCTTTGCCTGAATTATCAGTGTATATATAGATTGTGTATTGAACCATATTAACATTGTATCATATATGCGACATTATGTCAATGCTATTGGTTTCTCTGGAAGAAACCGGCGATTTCTTTGTGAGGTATTGTTTTTGTTATCGGGCGGCCATGCGGACAGGTGTACGGCATTTTGGTGGTACGCCATTTTTTGATAATCTCCTGCATTTGCCAGGTGGAAAGCTTTTGACCCGCCTTTACAGAAGCTTTGCAGGATGTTGTAATAAGGATTTTTTCTTCAAGATTATCAATGTCACCTTCTATATTCGCAAAAATGTCAGCCAGAATTTCTCGCGGATTGACTTTTGCTATCATTTGCGGAACTTTACGGAAAGTAACTTCATTCGTGCCGGTAAATTCAATGCCATATCCAAATTTTTCAAATTTATCTATATTTTCTTTGATAAGCTCTGCCTCCGTAGGGGTTATATTTACTGGATCTGATAAAAATAAAAGCTGTGAGGCCGGCTCTTTTTGACTCTTTAATTTTTCATAGATATAACGTTCTTCTGCAATATGCTGATCGACAATCTCCAACCCGTCATCTTTTTCTATCAAAATATAAGTGTTTTTGTATTGACCGATAATATTTTCTTCATCCTGCGGCTTAACTTCTGCCGGTGTAAAAAACTGTTTTTGTTCTGAGATGGCAGGCGGAGGTGTAAATTCCGGTGATTTTGGGACAAAAGAGCCTTCTTTTTTCATATTAGAAAAATAGTTTGTATCATCATCTGCCGTGTAGCGCGATAACGAAAGTACATTACTTTTTGCAGGAGATTCCGTTACTGCGGGTTTAAAATTACTTGTAAAATCAGGTTCTTTATCAAATACTGTTTCCTGTTGCGCAAAACTGTCCGGCCGGCTACGGTCAATGTTTGACAGGCCGCCGGTTATAGCTGTGATTATAAAATTAAAAATCTGGTTGGTATTTTTATAGCGGACTTCTTTTTTTGTCGGATGTACATTAACGTCAACATCTTCCGGCGGAATTTCAAGATTGAGCACGACAAGCGGGTATTTACCGCTTGCGATAAGGTTTTTGTAAGCCATATCTATTGCTTTTTGAAATACCGGACACTTGACTGTTCTTGAATTTATATAAGTGTGGTATCCTTTTTTGCTGGAACGCGTAAAATCAGGAGTTGTAACGTATCCGGTGATCTTAAGGCCAAAATCCTTATCTTCGCGGTTAATTTCTTTCATGTGTGAAGTTATGTCGGAAGAGTATACTTCTTTTATTGTTTGGAGAAGATAATTCTGACCCGATGTCTGAAGCATTGTTTTGCCGTTTTTTTTGAGTTCAAAGGCCACTTCCGGATGTGCAATAGCAAGAGATTGAACAAGCTCCTGAATGTATGAAAATTCAGTATTCGGGTTACGTAAGAATTTCAGACGTGCAGGCAGATTGTAAAAAAGATCTTTTACTTCCATTATTGTACCTACGGCACAGCCTGTTTCCACTTTTGAAACTTCTGAATTCTCGCATTTAACTTTTGTACCTGTTTCAAAATCTCTTGTTCTGGTTGTACAGGTTAATTTTGCAATAGATATTATACTGGATAAAGCTTCTCCGCGAAAGCCCAGCGTTGTTATAGAATATAAGTCTTCGTCGGTTGCGATTTTGCTTGTAGCGTGCTTTGAAAAAGCCAGTACAATGTCGTCAGGGTGAATGCCGGAACCGTTATCAGCAACACGTATATCGCGGCAGTCATTGGCTGTTTCTATACTTATTCTTGCGGCCCCCGCATCTATTGAATTTTCGACAAGTTCTTTTACAACAGATGCAGGACGTTCAATTACCTCACCTGCTGCAATCTGGTTTATTAAATGTTTGGATAATTGTTTGATTCTCGCCATTTTTACCCCGGAAAGCTCTTATATTTATATTTGAAATTTTAAGACAAACACAAATTCATCTAAATGTTTGATTACAAATTTGAAACATTTCTATAGAATAACCATATACAAATTGATTATGGGGAGAAAATAAGTGGGAAGAATAAAAACTAACACAAAGCTACAACCTTCAAAAAAAGCTGATTTGCAGGTCGTAAAACCGGTTAAAACAACAAAATACAGTGATATAAATTTGAATGCATGGAAAGAATATCCTCATATCAAAACAGATACTTTGTGGGAGTTTCCGTCAAGACTGAAAGAAGGCGGTCATTCTAACGAATACCATGGAAATTATATCCCGCAGATTGCACAGCAGATTTATGAAAGATTTACCAAAAAGAATGATGTTGTGCTGGATTTGTTTTTCGGGTCAGGAACATCCGGAATTGAAGCTATAAATATGGGCAGAAGATGTATTGGTGTAGAATTAAAGGATGATTTGGCAGAAAAAGTGTCAGAAAAATTTACACCAAAGCAGCTTGTTACTGATGTAAATATTATCTGTGCTGATTCCGCAAGCAAGGCTGCTAAAGAAAAAATTCAGGCAAGACTTGATATTATGGGTGAAGAAAAAGCTCAATTGCTTATCCTGCATCCGCCTTACGATGATATTATCAAATTCTCTGATAAAAAAGAAGATCTCTCTAACTGCGCAACAACAGAAGAGTTTTATGAATTGTTTAAAAAAGTTGCGAAAAACGGATATGATTTGCTGGAAAAAGGCAGATTTGCCGCTTTGATAATCGGTGATAAATATGCAAATTCACAACATATTCCGCTCGGTTTTGAATGTATGAGAAGAATGAATGAATTAGGGTTTATTACCAAAGCAATAATAATAAAAGATATGCAGGGAAATGAACGTGCAAAAGGTAAAAACGCAAATTTATGGCGTTACAGAGCACTTGCCGGCGGTTTTTATGTATTTAAACACGAGTATGTTATGATATTCCAAAAAGTTTAAGGCTGCTTTTTATACAAATTATTAAGTTGCCGGCAGAATCCGGAATATTTTACCTGCAATCCGATAGACAAAAAAGATTTAAATGATATTATAATTATGTAAACGGAATTAGGTGTAAATATTTATGATGAGCCAAACAAAAAAGTTATCAGTTGCATTCTACTGGCACATGCATCAGCCTGTATATCAACTTAGTCCGAATGGCGATTATTTAATGCCGTGGGTCAGATTACATGCCATAAAAGATTATCTTGATATGGTGACTATTCTTGAAAAATTTAAACGTATAAAGTTGAATTTTAATCTGGTGCCGGTTTTGCTTGACAGCCTGATAGATTACGGTGAAAAATATCTGCATGATATCCACTCGCGTCTTACAATAAAAGATGTTGAAAGACTTACAGATGATGACAAAGAATTTATCCTGAATAACTTTTTTGACGCTAATTATCAGTCAATGATAATACCTTATCCTGAATACAATCGCTTGTTTCAAAAAGCACAGCTTGAATATTCTAAAGGTATAGATGTTTTTACAAATCAGGAATACGGCGATCTTATGGCGCTGTTCAACCTTGCGTGGTTTGATCCCGTTTATAAAAATAAATATCCGGAATTGAAAAAACTTATTAAAAAAGGGAAAAATTATACACTCAAAGACCGGATAAAAATTATTGATATACAGCGGGAAATAATCAGACAAATTATACCAACATATAAAAAATTTATGGAAAAAGGTAAGATAGAAATTACGACAAGCCCTTATTATCATCCTATTTTACCTATTTTGCTGGATATAAAGAGTATTAAAAAATCAACAAGTGAAGATTTGCCGCAAAATCTGAAGATGGAGTTGGATGCCAGACTGCAAACAGAATATGCGCTTGCGAGAATAGAAGAATTATTTGGCAAGCGTCCGAAAGGAATTTGGCCGTCTGAACACTGCGTAAGCGCAAAAGAATTGAGAATGTTTTCTGACTTAGGTGTTGAGTGGACAATTTCTGATGAAGGAATTCTCGCAAATTCTATTAATCAGGAGTTTGTCAGAGATTTTAAAGGATATTTGGAGGATCCTTACAGTCTGTTGAAAACTTATAATTACAAGACCAAAAATTCAGAAATAAAAATTATTTTCAGGGATTCTGTGCTGCCTAATCTTATTGGTTTTGAATACCCTAACCATGATCCGAAAAATGCAGCAAATGATTTGTATGACAGATTAAAAAGTATTCAGAGCAAACTGTTGTCCTCACCTGATGAAAATCATCTTGTCACAATCGCAATGGATGGCGAAAATTGCTGGGAAAATTATGAAAATGACGGCGATACTTTCCTCAGAACTCTCTATTCTCTTATTGAAAAAGATGAGACTATTGAAACTGTTTTGATAAGCGATTATGTTGAAAAAGAAAAACATCCGAAAGTTTTAAATAAAATAACAGCGGGTTCATGGATAAACCAGAATTTCAAATTATGGATAGACGATCCGATAAAAAATCTTGCGTGGACTTATGTAAAACAGGCAAGAGATGATTTTTCGGCTTATGTAAAGCAAAATCCGCTGGATCCAAATATTCCGCTTGCAATGCGTGAATTGTTTATTTGTGAAGGAAGTGACTGGTTCTGGTGGTTTGGAGAACCAAACGATTCGGGGCGTGATAATATTTTTGATTATCTGTTCAGAGAGCATTTAAAAAATATCTATCTCTATATAGGTTTGGAGCCGCCGCAGTATCTTGAAACAGCATTAACTTCTGCAGTTGCAAAGCCTTCACGTTATCCGAAAGGCGAATTTACACCTTCTGTTAACGGTGAAAATGATACTAATGACGAATGGCTTAATGCCGGTTGTATAGAAATACCTGACGGCCCTGTTTTAAAAGAAACAAAAATGTTTGATAAAATATGCTTCGGGTATGACAGAGATAATTTTTATCTCAGATTCTATCTTAATGACTATATTCGCGAAAATCCGTCCAGATTCAGGCAGACTTATCAGATGTATGTTTATATGCGCAATGCAAATAAAAAACATTCACTGTCTCCAATAAGACTGATAAATAAAACAGAACATGTTTTACCGCTGGCAAAAGAAAGATTTCATAACGAATTGCAAATATCCATTCATAATAATGAACTTCAATTGACCCGTTTAATAAAAGCGCTTCCGAATAATATCTGGGCTTTGCAATCTTCAAAAGACTTTACATCAGCGTTCGACAAGGTCGTAGATTTGAAGATACCGTTCGACAATATAGATATAAAAGACGGCGATACACTTGAATTTATGTTTGTTAATGCAAATATGGGCGTCAAAGATTTATATATTCCTAATGATATGTTGTTGAGCGTTACGCGGCAATAATCATTTTTATTCATTTGTAAATAAAAATTTTTTATGTTAAAATCACTTATGTAAAACATAAAATAAGAGGTTAAAAAAATATGCAGGCTCGAAGAGCAGCCAGAGAATTGGCTTTTATATTATTTTCACAGTTTGATAAAAAGATAACAAATTATTCTAAACAGGATCTGGAAGATATTATATTGAAATCAGTCAGAATTCTGACAGGTAATGCAAGTGATGAACTTGAAATAGCTGTTGGAGCACTGTTAGAAATGAAAGCGCAGATAGATGATTACGAAGCAAATCATGAAGAAAATTTGCAGCGCCCTTTAGGTGTCGCAAATATTCCTGTTCCGTTACCTATGACATCTGATATGACCGGACGAATTGACCAGATGATAGATATTGCGGAAAAAGCACTTCTGGCTTTGGAAATTGCTGAATTTACAACACTGGATTCACAAAATGATGTTAAAAATTATGCAATAACAATCGCTGAATTTTTCCAGAAACATCACAAAGAAATAGACGAAATTATCCAAAAATATTCTAAAAACTGGGATATTCAACGCCTTGTAAAAATGGATAAAGATATTTTGCGTATAGCTATTGTAGAACTGCTTTACGTGAAAGATGCGCCAATGAAAGTCGTTGTGGATGAAGCACTTGAACTTGCTAAAAAATATTCAACCGATGACAGCGCAGCTTTTATCAACGGTATTCTTGCAAAAGTCATTGTTGATTACGGTATAAAATAATGTTTAAATTCTTTTCAGATAAATTCAATAACCTGAAACAGGCAGTTTCCAATACAGCGCAGGCGCTTGTCGGGAATGTCGTAAATTCTGTTGAAAAAGAAGAAGAATTTTCAGAATTTGTGCTGGAAGATATGGAAGATTTGCTTATCAGCGCAGATCTCGGCGTGAATTACGCTGCTGAACTGGTGGATAATCTTCGCGATCAAACAAAAATTAAACCGTCTGAAGTTCGGACGTATTTAAAAGATGAGTTCACAAAAACATTGAATGCAGCAGGCAGTACATCTTTGAATTACGCTGACAATGCATTAAACATATATTTTATAACAGGTGTAAACGGTGTCGGCAAAACAACACTTATCGGTAAACTCGCATATAAATTCAAAAATGAAGGCAAAAGAGTTTTGATAGCGGCAGGCGATACCTTCCGTGCGGCTGCAGAAGAACAACTTGATATCTGGTCAAAACGTGCAGGCGCCGATATTGTTCGCAGGGATAAGGCTGATCCGGCGTCAGTTGTTTATGAAGCAATAGAAAAAGCGCAGCGTGAAAATTATGATGTAATTCTTGTTGATACCGCGGGCCGGTTGCAAAATAAATTCAACTTAATGGAAGAATTGGCAAAGATTAAAGCTGTAATCGATAAAAAAGCACCAGAAAGTTTACGTGAATGTATACTTGTTCTGGATGCAAATACAGGCCAGAACGGCTTACAGCAGGCAAAAGTATTTACAGAAGCTGTAAATTTGACCTCTGTTGCCCTGACAAAACTTGACGGCTCTGCAAAAGGCGCAATTGTATTGGCCGTTGCAAAAGAAATGAAACTTCCTGTAAAACTTATCGGTGTTGGTGAAAAGATGGAAGATTTAAAATCGTTTGATGCAAATGAATTTATAGAGGCATTGTTTGAATAAATTAAGAACAGCAAAAACAAAGTTAGGAAATGAGATATATTTAACCGGAGATGAGAGCGCAAAAGCCCTTGTTATCGGGGTCTTTCACGGCGACGAACCTCAGGGAAAATACTTGATAGAAAAATACCTGACAGAACCGCCATGCAACCCTCTTGTCCCCCACCTCGAAATCGAAGATTTCGGTCCTCCCTCCAGGGGAGGACATAGGTATAATAAAAAATTATTGTCTACTGCGAGAATGTTAAGAAACAATATGACAGAACCAGAAGTTATTTTATGGCAATATTTAAAACAGAGTCAATTAGGTTATAAGTTCCGTCGTCAGCAGCCAATAGGAAGATATATTGTTGATTTTGTATGTTTTGAAAGAAAGTTAATTATTGAGCTTGACGGAGGGCAACATAATACATCTATTAATATTGCAAAAGATGTAAAACGAGATGATTTTTTACGACAAGCCGGATTTAATGTTGTTAGAATATGGAATAATTATATTTATGAAAATATAGATGCAGTTGTGAATTATATTTTATCCTTATTAAAAGCATGTCCTCCCCTGGAGGGAGGACCGAAATCTCTGATTTCGAGGTGGGGGAGAGGGGGCAAACTTTTTATCCCGTGTCTTAATCCCGACGGGCTTCAACTCGGGCAACGTACAAATGCCAACGGTGTTGATATTAACCGCAACTTCCCGACTAAAAATTGGGCTTTAACTGAAAAAAATGAGTTCTTCGGCGGTGAAAAGCCCGCAAGTGAAATAGAAACACAATTCGTTATAGATATAATAAATGAATATAAACCCGAAATAATACTTACACTCCATGCGCCTTTTAAGGTGGTAAACTATGACGGGCCGGCAGAACAACTTGCTGAAAAGATTTCTAAAATTATAAATTATCCGGTTGAACCTAATATCGGCTACCCGACACCCGGAAGTTTCGGAACTTACGCAGGCGTTGAGCGGCAGATCAAAACAATTACTCTTGAACTGGATGAAAAATGTCCGCAAGATGACCTTGTAAAACCGGTTTTTGAAATATTCGACTGCTTATTGTAACAATTCCGTAATATCTCTGCAATTTTGTATGCACTGTATACTTAATAAGTATATATGAAGTGTATAACAAAATATGGAGATACTTAAAATGAAAATTAGCCCTTTATCAAATGTAGAAATGAATTCACCTTTAAGTTCAACCTCAGAAGTCGCAGGTGCAAATAGTGATATTACTTTCCAGTATGGCAATGTTGATGAAATTATCAACAGACAAAATACTCAAAAAGGAGTTGAACAAAGTCTAAAAGCTTACAAAGGTAATATTGAATTAAATATACCATTTTGGGGTGATGATTACATTATTTTTAAAGGTGATAACAAGATGACCTATGGACAGTTGAGGGAGAGATTAGGTATTCCCGCCGGTGTTTTGAGCGAAACAAATCGAGAATCGTTGGAAGACGATGACAAAATTGCAAAAGATACCAAAATTTATTTGAATGATATCGGCTGGTATGAAGTATATCCTGAATTTGAAGGCGAAGCTGCAGATATCAGAGCACAAAGGAGATATGGCAACCATCATGCAGGTTATCAAAGAGCCGTAACAAATGATGATATAAAAAAATGGTTAAAATAAAGAATTCCCCCGCAAGGGGGATTTTTATGCATAAATGAATTGTTTGTTGTAGAATTATTGTAAAAGAGGATAGAAAGCAATGAGATTACATAATTCATACACAAACCAGTTAGAAGAATTTAAACCAATAGAAGAGAATAAAGTAAAAATGTATGTTTGCGGGCCGACAGTATACGATTACGCACATTTGGGCCATGCAAGATGTTATATTACATGGGATGTTTTATATAGATACTTAAAGTTTAAAGGGTATGATGTAACTTATTGCCGTAATGTCACAGATGTTGACGACAAAATTTTAAAAAAGGCCGAAAAAGAAGGAAAAACACCGGAAGAAGTTTCGCAGTACTGGTATAAACAGTTTACAAATTCAATGAATGCTCTTCACAACCTGAAACCGGATATTGAACCTTTTGCAACCAGAACAATAGGTGAAATGATATCTATAATTAAGGATTTAATCAAAAACGGTTATGCTTATGAAGCCGGCGGAGACGTATATTTCAGGGTTAAAAAATTCCCTAAATACGGATATCTTTCCAAACAGCCGATTGATCAGCTTGAAAGCGGGGCAAGAATTGAGGTTGGCGAGCTTAAAGAAGATCCGCTTGATTTTGCATTGTGGAAGAAGGATGAAAAATTCGGTTACAATTCCCCGTGGGGCGTAGGACGTCCGGGCTGGCATATAGAATGTTCTGCAATGAGCCGTAAATTCCTCGGTAAAACTATTGATATTCACGCAGGCGGAGCTGATTTGATATTCCCGCATCACGAAAATGAAATTGCTCAATCAGAATGCGCTAACGGCTGTAAATTTGTAAATTACTGGCTGCATAACGGATTTGTGACAATTAATAAAGAAAAGATGTCAAAATCTCTCGGTAACTTTTTAACTATTGACGATTTATTGAAAAAGTATGATGCAAATACAATCAGATTTTTCATTCTGACCAATCATTACAGGATGCCGGTTGAATTTTCTGATGAAGCTCTGGCAAGCGCTCAGGCAGGCGTAAAACGCTTGATGAATGCTAAGCAGACAAAGATTAATGAGGATTTGGACATTACTCAAACAGAAAGCTATAAAGAATTTGTTGAAGCAATGGATGATGATTTAAATACATCAAAGGCGCTTGCTATTCTCTTTGATCTTGCCAACCGTGCTAATAAAGATGAAAAAGATGCATTTACAATTCTGTATAAACTGGCTTCTGTTTTAGGATTTAGCTTTGAAAAAGCCGCACTATCTGATGATGAATTGCAAAAAGCAGTTGAACATGTATCACAGGTGCTTGGTGAAAAGTTCGCGAATATTGATGATCTGATTGAGTACCGTAAAAAAGCCCGCGAAGAGAAGAATTGGGCTGTTGCGGATAAAATCCGTGTAGCACTTGATGAATGCGGAATTTTAGTTAAGGATTCCAAAGACGGCACTGTACTTGAGGCGAAATAACGTTTCTGTACAAAAATTGTAAAACATATTTGTACAGTATTTTAAATAACTGTCATTAACAATGCAGCTATTGCCATTGCAGGGCCAAAAGGTAAATAAATCATATTTTCGTGATTACCGTCACGCATACTTTTTATTATTCGTACGCAAACATATATTCCTGAGCCGGCAAGTATCAGTGCGGATAATAATTGAATTATTAAAATTGAAAATACACTGTTATCTTTCAAGAAGTAATATAGAATTGCATAAACAAAAAATCCGATCAATGCTGTGAAGGTTTTGTAATCTTTGTTTGTATACAGTTTTTTTAGTAGTATTGGTAATGTTATCACGACCTGAATAACTATACTTAAAACAAGCGCCCAGAGAATTTTCTGCCAGCCGAATATTGCCCCTAGACCTGCTGCAATATAGGTATCACCTTCTCCGAAGGCTCTTGTTCCTGCAAATAAATATCCTGAACGCGCTAACAATTCCATTATTATTACGCCCAGTATAATTCCGGCTAATGAATTTGTCAGAGGATTATTTAATAAAAAAGCAATGCTTAAATGAAAACTTCCGGTTGAAGCTGCGATATAGTGTATAAGATATCCTGTTCCTAAGATATGGAGCAATAGCCCCATGCCTATTAAGGTATATGTGTGTGCGTCAAAAACAACCTTTTCTTTGATATCTGTAACTGCAATCACGATTAACAGAGAGATTATTATCCAAGAATACAGAATTGCAAAATATGTTCCTAAATTAACACCCGAAGTTGCAAGCGCAACAACAAAGTACTTTAAAAACACTGCTGTAAACAGTAAGCCTGTTACCAGTTCAACAATGGGATATTGAATACTTATTTTGCAGCCGCAAAATCCGCATTTACCTCTCAAAAGAATGTAAGACAGCACAGGGATATTGTGCCACCATTTTAATCTGTTGCTGCAAACCGGACATTTTGACGGCGGAAAAACAATGGATTCATTGGACAAAGCCCTTAGAATTACAACATTTAAAAAACTGCCGATACATAGCCCGATTATAAAAACAAAACCTGCTATGATTAAAATATCATTTACACTCATTTTTTATCCTCTGATTTAATTGTATTTTACTATTTCGTACATTTTGCTCAATGCTTTTTTAATTCTTCTTGAGACCTGCATTTGTGAGATGCCTATACGTTCTGAGATTTCGCGCTGATTAAGGTCTTCGTAATAACTTAATTCAAGTATTTGCCGTAAATCATCAGGAAGTTTTTTTATTGCAGCTGCAAGCATAATTTTATTTTCATTTGAATTCATCAATTCCTGATAGTCACCGGAAGGAATTTTGTCAATGAGAGACAAATCATCGTCTTCCTGTGTAAGATTCTGGTCAAGGGAGAGAGTTGTTTTGCAGTATTCAATCTCCATAACTTCCTGAATTTTCTTTTCCGGTAAGCCTAATTCTTCAGCTATTTGTTTTGCTGTAGGGTCTGAAAAGCCTTTTTCGCTTAAACTTTTTATTGTGCTGCTGATTTTAAACACGAGTTCCTGAAGTTCGCGCGGGGCTTTTATCAGAGAGGCTTTGTCTCTGAGATAATGCTTTATTTCTCCTTTAATAAAATATGAGGCATAGGTTTTGAATTTGGTGTTTTTTTCGGAATTGTAAAATTCAATTGCCTTAATCAGACCAATAGAGCCGACCTGAACAAGATCTTCGTGTGAAATTCCGGATTGTGACGATATGCTGTTCGCAATTTTTTTAACAAAAGACATTGCAGCCTGTACTATACTTATATGAAGCATACGTTTTTTCTTCTTGTCAGTACAGTTTTTGTAGGCGGCTAAAAGCTCGTCAAGATTAGTCGATTTTGTTAAATCTTCGGTCAAATTCAAAAATCTCCTCTTTTAATATACACATATAATAGCATAATTTTGTTAAAAATAAAAGTTTTTTAAAATTGTTTTGTAAAATGACGCACAATTTGTTTGTTTATGTTACAATTAAGATAAAAGTTAAGGGAGTTATATCAATATGATTACAATAAAAGATGTAGAACATGTTGCAAAATTGGCCAGACTGGAATTAACAGAGGCAGAAAAAGAACTTTATACAAAACAATTAGGTGATGTTTTGAAATACGTAGACCAGATGAACGAAGTTGATACGTCAAATGTAAAACCTATGACTCAGGTTATTGATTTTTATAATGTTATGCGTGAAGATAAGGTTTATTACGAACATACCAAAGAAGAATTAATGGCTAATGCTCCGGAAGAAGAAAACGGTTTCTTTAAGGTACCTAAGATTAATTAGAAAATCCGGACGCAAAAAAGAAGAAAAATACTGACTGTAAACGGAGTCGGGGAATAGGACAGGGGTAAAAAGATGACAAAATACATATTTATTACAGGCGGTGTTGTGAGTTCTCTGGGGAAGGGAATTATCGCTGCATCTTTGGGAAAATTATTGCGTGCACGCGGATTTTCGGTTATTAACCAGAAATTTGATCCGTATATTAATGTTGATCCCGGAACAATGAGTCCGTTCCAGCACGGCGAAGTTTTTGTTACTGATGACGGGGCAGAAACAGATCTTGATTTAGGGCATTACGAAAGATTTACTGATACAAATTTAGGTAAATACAATAATGTAACCTCCGGAAGCGTATACCAGCATGTAATAAAAAAAGAAAGACGCGGGGATTATCTCGGAGCCACTGTTCAGGTTATTCCTCACATAACAAATGAAATAAAATCAAGAATTCTCGGCGCTACAAAACAGTTTAAACCGGATTTTCAACTGATAGAAATCGGCGGTACAATCGGGGACATTGAGAGTTTACCTTTTATTGAAGCTATTCGTCAGTTTAAAGCCGAGGCAGGAATCGGGAACGCTATTTCAATTCACTGTACGCTCCTGCCGTATCTGCCGACATCCGGTGAATTAAAAACAAAACCTTCACAACATAGTGTAAATGTTTTAAGAAGTTACGGTATTCAGCCGGAAATTCTGGTTTGCCGTACAACAAAGCCTATCCCGAAAAATGAGAAAGAAAAACTTGCGCTATTTTGTTCTGTTCCGAAAGATGCGGTTATTGAATGCCGTGATATGAAGAGTATTTATGAAGTTCCTCTTGCACTGGAAGATCAGAATATGGCAAATGTTGTGCTTGACATGCTCCGTGTTGAAAAACGGACTGCTGATTTAAAATTGTGGACAGAACTTGTTGAAAAAATCAAGAACCCGCAAAAAACTATCAGAGTTGCTATTGCCGGTAAATACACAAAACTTTCTGATGCATATATATCAGTTGTTGAATCTCTCAAACATGCAGGTTATGCAAATGATGCAGCGATAGAGATTAAGTGGATAAATTCAGAAGAATGTATTGATGAGAAAAAGTGCAAAGACTTATTAAAAGATGTTCAGGCTGTTGTAATTCCGGGTGGATTTGGCGTCCGCGGAGTTGAAGGTAAATTGAACGTGATTAAATATGCGCGTGAAAATAACCTGCCGTTCTTAGGGCTGTGCCTTGGATTGCAGTGTACGGTTATAGAATATGCGCGTAATGTAGTCGGATTAAAAGGTGCAAATTCAACAGAGTTTGATGAAAATGCACAAAATCCGGTTATAGATTTAATGCTTGAACAAAAGAATGTTCAAGGATATGGCGGCACAATGAGATTGGGTGCTTATGACTGCTGTCTGAAAAAAGGGTCAGTTGCGGCAAAAGCATACGGGACAGATAAAATTTCGGAACGCCACCGCCACAGATATGAAGTTAATAGTGAATATATAAAACAACTTTCTGATGCAGGACTGGTATTTTCCGGTATGTCACCGGACGGAATGCTTGCTGAGATTGTTGAATTACCTCAGCTTGACTGGTTTGTGGCCTCTCAGTTCCATCCGGAATTTAAATCACGTCCGGAAAGACCGCATCCGTTGTTTAAAGGTCTGATTGACGCGGCTGCCAGAAGAGTATAGATTGTTGTTATGGAGAAAAAATGGAAGATAATCAACTAAAAAAATTTACTACCCCGATGTTTCTAAACTTTGCTTTAGGATTTTTTGGTCTGCAATTCGCCTGGCAGATGAGAATAATTTTGTCCGGGCCTGTTACCGAAAATCTCGGTGCTTCGCCGTTTTTGTACGGTTTAATCTGGCTTGCCGGCCCTTTTACCGGCATGGTCGTTCAGCCGTTGGTGGGGGCATTATCAGATAAAACGGTTTCACCTTTCGGGCGCAGAAGACCATATTTGTTGGGTGGCGCATTAATCGCTGCTCTTGCTTTATGGATTTTTCCTAATTCTGCAAATATTGCCGATTGGCTTCAAAATATTACAGGCGCACATTTACCTGAATTAACAGCATTATTCATTGCTGCAGTAATGATCTGGATTATAGATGCCTGCATAAATATTGCGCAGGGCCCTTACAGAGCACTGGTGCCTGATGTTGTTCCCGAAGAACAATATTCAATTGCTAATTCTTATATGAGTCTTGCTATCGGTTTGGGGTCTGTTGTTGCAGCAGCTACTGCCCCGTTTTTAAAATGGGCTTTCGGTTATCAGATGTCCATAACAGCACAATTCATAATGGCCGCGCTTGCATTTGCGCTTGCTATGTTGTGGACTTGTGTAACTATAAAAGAACATCAAACCAGACGCGAAGAACTTAAAGATGTTGCGATTGCAGAAAAAGAAGAAACCTCTTTTATAAAATCATTGAAAGATTTCTTTGCACTTTCTCCGGAAGTGTCTAAAATTTGTCTTATGCAATTCTTCACGTGGATTGGCGTAATGTGTATGCTCATATTCTTTACACAGTATTCTGTTCACACGATTTTTGAAGTGCCTGATTTGTCTACTGTATCGGATGAAGCTAAAGCTTTATACGAAAACGCAACACTGGTCGGAACTAATTTTTCTTCAATTTGTTTCGCGATATTTAACTTTATATGTTTTATCGTTGCAATTCCTATAGGTGTTCTTTCTGCAAAATATACAAATAAGAAAGTACATATCGTGTCCTTAATCACAATGATTTTGGCATATTTGGGAATGGCATTTACAAAAGATATAAGAGCGGTTGCCGCATTAATGGGATTGGCCGGTATAGGCTGGGCAAGTATTTGCGCATTGCCGTTTGCAATGTTATCACAGTATATTAAAAAGGGTACAGAAGGTTCTGTGATGGGGCTTTTCAATATTTTCATCGCAGGCCCGCAGATATTTGTTTGTACTCTTGTTGCCGGAATTATTTCAAAATGTTCATTTGTGCAGGGCGCAGATGCTGTAAATTACCACTGGGAATATGCTTTTTTAATAGGCGCAGCGTGTCTGGCTATTGCAACACTGGTTACTAATACAATAAAAGAAAAGGAATAATAAAAGTGGCAGAGCAAGAAGTTAAGAAAAAGATTTTGTTAATATATCCGCCTTCACCTGTTTTGAACAGAGAAGACAGGTGTCAGCAGCCGACAAAGGAACTGATAGTTATTCCGCCTTTGCCGCCTACTGATTTAATGTATATGGCTGCAGTTGCAGAAAAGGCAGGACTTGAAGCAAAAATTCGTGATTATAGTCAGGAAGGCTCACTGGAAGATGATTTGCGTGAATTCCAGCCTGATTACATTGTCGCAAATGTCGCAACTCCGACTCTGGAAAACGATTTGTCGGTTTTTGCAACAGCAAAACTTATTTGCCCTGATATCGTAACAATTGCAAAAGGGGCAGCTTTCTTAACTATTGCTAATGAAGTGCTGGCAAATCATAGAGATCTGGATATTATAATTATCGGTGAAGTTGAAGAAACTTTGCGCGAAATTGTTTCCGGTAAATCAAAACGCTGGATATCCGGAATATATTATCGAGAAGATTTGCTTATTAAATTCACCGGTAAGCGCCGCTTGATAGAAAATTTAGATGAATTGCCTTTTCCTGCGCGTCATTTAATTAACAATAAAAAATACAGACGCCCTGATAATAATGAAGTTCAGGCTGTTATAAAAGTTTCCCGCGGGTGCCCATATCACTGTTTCTTCTGCCTTGCAACACCGGTTTCGGGTTCCAGAGTCAGAAAACGCAGTACCGATAATGTTATGGAAGAAATTAAAGAATGCGTTGAAAAATACAATATTCGTAATTTTATATTCTGGTCTGATATCTTTAATATTGATAAAGAATGGGTAATGGATTTATGCCGTAAAATCATTGACAGCGGACTTGAGATAAAATGGTCTGCAAATACCCGCGCAGATACTGCTGATCAGGAAATGGCCGATATGATGTATGAAGCAGGATGCAGTCTTGTAAGTATCGGCGTCGAAAGCGGTTCGCAATATATATTGGATAAAATCGGCAAAAAAATTACACTTGATGATGTGAGAAATACCGTAAAAGTATTTAAGCAGGCACATATAAAAATTTATAACTATTTTGTTATAGGTTTGCCGTGGGATGATGAAGAAACCATTGAAGATACTATAGATTTTGCCTGTGAACTGGATAGCGATTTTGTAAGCTTTTACACCGCAACACCGCTTCCGGGTACAAGATTTTACAATTATGCGCGGGAAAACGGATTGTTAGATAACGAAACATCGTTTGAAAATGCTTACTACTATCCGGCTGTTGACACACACTGCCTTACAAAAGAAAGAGTTTTTGAATTACATAAACTTGCTATAAGACGTTTTTATTTACGGCCTAGATACATCTGGAGAATGCTTTTAGGTATTCGTTCGTTTACTGAATTCAGAAACTATTTCAAAGCCGGTATGAATGTTTTAATGAGAAAATAAGAAAGGAGTTTTTATTATGATAAGATTTTTATTTCTGGTAATTATTGTTATTGCAGGGTTCTGGGCATACAATAATGTTGATATGGATCAATTTAAAAGCAATGCAATAAATCTTTTCAGTAAAGAGAAAACAATACAAAAATTTAATCAGGCTGACAAAATGAATAGAGATGCTGTTGAGGATTCACTTAATAGTTTCTAAGAACAGAGTCTATAAATTTTAATGTTTTTATTTAGATATCGGCGCCGCCGTCCTGCATTTTTTTCAGAACCTGTTTGCTGCCGTCTTTATGCTTTGCAAGCTGTATAACAAAGTCGCTGGCTTCGTTGTCCCGTGCTATAGCTTCTTTCAGGGCTAACATTTCGTCAAGCGTCAAGTTTTTCAGCCTCTTATCATTGGAGTTTCTCAAAGATATTTTAAGCAGCTTTTGTGCGGTGTAGTCAAACCCCGGTAATTTATAGCGCATGGCATACCATTTATAAAAATGGTGCAGAAAATAGTAAGGGTCAATGTTGCCTTCCCGCATGACAAACATGGGTTTTGATTTGAAACTTATGCCGTTACCGGTAAACAAATTCAAAAGCAAAGCAGGCTTGCCTTTTAATTCTGTAATAAAACCTTCTTCTTCCCCGATTAAATTTAAAAACTTGTCGGCATTGGCAGGTCTGTATATAGGTGTACCTTTACTTTCGATAAAATTTAAAAGCTCAAGCGGATTCCCGCCTGTTTTTTTGACAATTGCCGAAACATTTTCCCGCACAAGTTCTGCATTTTTTTGAGTTTCTGTAGAAAGTGTGAGGGTAGCGGTACCTGACATGACTGTTTTTGAGGTTGCATTGGTTGCACTGCGCTTCAAATGTTTGTCAAGCCGGATTTTTAGTGATTTTTCTTTTGCCGCAAGCAATTTGTATATTATTTTTTGTAAAAAATTCATAACTGTATTATATACGAATTGTTTGCAAAAGTTTTCCTCTAAATGATGTATAGCAAGCTTTTTAAGGATTAATTGCGTTATTTTTTTTCTTGTAGTATAATTAGCTTAACAAAGGAGAGGGAATACTATGGAGACATTAGCAAAAAATGAGGGATTAATAACCAAGATTATCGGGCCGGTTATTGACGTAGAATTTCAGCCGGGAGAATTGCCGGAAATTTATACTGCGTTAAATATTTACAAAGATGACGGGTCTTATGTTGTAGCAGAAGTTCAACAAATGCTTGGCAACAACCGTGTAAGAACTGTTGCAATGGCATCTACTGACGGTTTGAAACGCGGAATGAAGGTAATTAATACAAATGAACCGATTAAAATTCCGGTCGGAAAACCTATTCTTGGCAGAATTTTAAACGTAGTAGGTCAGCCGGTTGACCAGATGGGGCCTGTTGAAACAGATACATATCTTCCGATTCACAGAGAATCCCCGAAACTCGTTGATCAGAATACAAATATCGAAATTCTTGAAACCGGTATTAAGGCTATTGACCTTTTGCAGCCATACCAAAAAGGTGGTAAAATCGGTCTGTTTGGCGGTGCCGGTGTTGGTAAAACAGTTCTTATTATGGAATTAATCCATAACATTGCAATGGAGCACTCAGGTGTATCTGTATTCGGCGGTGTTGGTGAAAGAACACGTGAAGGTAATGACCTCTGGAATGAAATGAAAGAATCCAACGTTATCGATAAAGTTGCTCTGATTTACGGTCAGATGAATGAACCGCCGGGAGCACGTATGAGAGTCGGTTTATCTGCTCTTACTGCGGCTGAGTATTTCAGAGATTTCTCAAAACAGGATGTACTTTTATTTATTGATAACATTTTCCGTTTCACGCAAGCCGGATCCGAAGTATCAGCGCTTCTCGGCCGTATGCCGTCAGCTGTAGGTTATCAGCCGACACTCGCAAACGAAATGGGTGAGTTGCAGGAAAGAATTACATCAACAAAAGACGGATCTATTACATCAGTTCAGGCGATTTACGTTCCTGCTGACGACCTTACAGACCCTGCTCCGGCAACTACATTCTCTCACCTTGATGCATCAACCGTACTATCTAGACAGATCGCATCCTTAGGTATTTATCCGGCGGTTGATCCTCTGGAATCAACTTCCCGCGTACTTGACCCGAATATTATCGGCGAAGAACATTACAATGTAACACGAAAAGTTCTTGAAATTCTCCAAAAATACAAAGAGTTACAAGACATTATTGCAATTCTCGGTATGGATGAACTTTCAGAAGAAGATAAAGAAACTGTTAACAGAGCACGTAAAATTCAGAGATTCCTGTCACAGCCGTTCTTCGTAGCAGAACAGTTCTCAGGTATTCCGGGTAAATACGTAAAACTTGAAGATACAATCAAGGGCTTTAAAGAAATCATTGAAGGTAAGCATGATGATCTGCCTGAACAAGCCTTCTATATGGTTGGTACAATTGAAGAAGCCGTTGAAAAAGCTAAAACATTATAACAATTGAAAAGTCTGGCGGGCTTACCGAAAAATACAGGCATGCCCGCTCGCTATTCAGTAAAAAAGGACTTAATTATATGCATTTGAAAATAATAACTCATGAAAAAGTTGTGTTTGACGAAGATGTTGATGCAATTTACACAAAAGGAACAGAAGGTGAATTTGGTGTATTAAAGAATCACGTTCCTGTCATGGCGTCTTTAGATATCGGTGTAACCAAAGTTGTTCAGGGCGAACAGGAAAAATACTTTACAACTATGGGCGGTGTTTTTCAATTCAAGAATAACGAAGGTTTAATATTAACTAATACTGCAGAAAGCGGCGACGAGATTGACGTTACGCGTGCAAAAGCAGCGCTGGCAAGAGCGCAGGCAAGATTAGCAGAAGCTGATGCATCAATTGATGCAAAGCGTGCAGAAGCCGCTGTTGCACGTGCTATGGCGAGATTAAAAGCAACATTGAATAAATAACTATGGACAAATCATTTTATAACATATTTAAGACCTTTTTCAAAGTCGGAACTCTGCTTTTGGGCGGAGGATATGTTATATTACCGCTTTTGCAAAATGAACTTGTTGATAAGAGAAATTGGGTTGATAATGAGGAACTCTGTGAATATTATGCATTAGGTCAGAGTGTTCCGGGGGTAATTGCAGTTAATATGTCAGCGTTCGTGGGCTACCATTTACGTGGAGTGTCAGGCGCGTTTGCTGCAATGTGCGGTATTGTAATGCCGTCATTTCTGGCAATTGTAATTATTGCAAGAATGCTGGATGAGATTGTCGGGTTAAAATTTATCCAGAGTATATTCTGGGGTGTCGGAATAGGTGTTCTTATACTTATATTCCTTGCAGTAAAAGAAATGTGGCAAAAAAGTATTGTGGATAAATTCACAAGCTGGGTATTTTTCTTTGTGTTTATTTTGTCAGCCTGCTGTAAGGTATCTCCGGGGATATTGATTGTTGCAGCTATATTTTTAGGGATTTTCAGGGAAAGCAAAAGGCGTGTTGACGCAATAAAAATTGAAACTTCGGAAGATACAGATGAGGATGAGGCCTTATGATATTAGCACAGTTGTTTTTTGAATTTTTTCATATAGGATTGCTATCATTCGGCGGCGGGTACGCAACACTTCCGTTTTTGTATCATATTGCGGAATTCAGACACTGGTACACAGCAAAAGAACTTACAAATATGATAGCTGTATCATCGATTACACCGGGACCTATAGGGATAAATGTGGCTACTTTTGCAGGTTTTAAAACCGCAGGAATTATCGGTTCAATGGTTGCAACCGCTTCTATTGTTTTGCCGTCATTTATACTTGTTTTGATTATATCCAGATTATTGAAACAATTTAAACAGAATAAATATGTCAGGTCGATAATTTATACACTAAAACCCGCAGGGTGTGCGCTTCTGGCAGCAGTTGGCGTTGATATGTTTGTAAACAGCACAAATGTTCTGGGCATGTTCTTGCTGTTGATATTGTTTGGACTAAGCCTGATAGAAAAACGTGATCCTCTGTTTTATCTGGGAATTTCTGCATTAGCCGGAATAGTCGCCGGAATTTTCGGCTGGGTTTAATATAAAAGATTTTTCCACCTGATAAATTTATCTGTATAAAAGTTAATTTTTCTTAAAATACGGCTTTACAATCTTTAATTTTTTCTATTAATGGAGTAGAATAGCTCTATGAGTAAGGAAGAACAATTATATTCTGACATCCCTCCAACCAAGTTGAGGAATAAAGAGGAGAAATTTAAACCGGCGAAAACAAGCTGGTTCTGGGTACATGTTGCCAGTTTCTTCTTTTTCAATATGTTGGAAAACAGGTTTAGTGCTTTCCGATATACGGGCATGGAGCAATTTAGTGAAGAAGATAAAAATATTCCGACCGTAATTTTTGCTCCGCACTGTAACTGGTGGGACGGAATTGTTCTCTATAACATTACAACAAGAATTTTTCGTAAAGAAATACGTCTTATGGTAGAAGAACTTAACCGCTTCCCTCTATTAAGACGCGGCGGTGCTTTCAGTGTAAACAAAAAATCACCGCAATCAGCTATGAAGGCTTTAAATTATTCTGTTGAAGTACTGGGAAATACCAATACTATACTCGGAATTTTTCCGCAGGGAATTATCAGACCACCTTATTTCAGACCGATAGAATTTCAGACAGGACTTGCATATATTGCTAAAAATGCGGCTAAACGCTATGGAAAAGTTAATCTGGTGCCGGTCGGGATTGAATATACGTTTTTGCGCGACAATAGACCGGAAGTTCTTGTAAGATTCGGGGATAAAATTTGTCTGGATACCCCGAATATTAACCGTAAAGAGTTTACTCATCTGCTTGAAAGGTCGCTTGAAAAAACCTGTGATGATCAGTTTAATCAAATAGCATCAGGTGATCTTTCTAATTATAAAATTCTTTTTAAACAGCATTTAAAATGGTATAGAATGATTGAACAGCGTTTGAAACGTATTGACGTTAAAAAACAATCAGGTGTATAAAAAACTCCTCTTATACTGAGGAGTTTTAGAAATTATGCACTATATCGCTTGAAAGATTTTTCTATATTCTTATCTATTACTGATTTAACACTATCGTATTCTGTTGTGAGGGAAGATATTTCAGTATCAAGGTTTTTCATCTTCAAATCAAGTTCTTCTTCTTTGCTGTTTAAGCGTGCTTTTGTATTTGTATATTTTGCCTCTGCTTCTGCTATTGCGCTGTCATCAGAAACTTCTTTTATAAATGTATTAGTAGTGTAATTTTCCTGATAATAGTAACCGTCATCATCTATTGTAGAAATGAACATCATGCCGCTTTTGAGCATTTCCTGTAAGTATTCCTGATCAATGATTTCAGCGTTTTCAGTCCAGCCGTTTAAGCATAACTGGTTGAATAAAGTATCGTAGAATAAGCCGATTTTAGCATCTTCTTCTGAAACTGTTGTTCCGGCATTAATTTTGTATATATAAGTTGGATCATCTGTTACAAGATTTGATTCATCTTTATGAGCAACCACAGCACTATAGTTAGGTTGAATAGCCAATCTTTCCATATATTGAGCAAAGTATGTCAGGAATGCTTTTGCTACGTTGTTCAGGTTCAAAGCCGCATGGTTAATGTTACGGTTATAACCCATTACACCGCCTCTGTATGTATGTGTATAAACAATACCGACATAATTTTCTGCTTCATTTTTAATTTTATCTTTATAGTCGCTGCCTTTACCTCTGTTGCCGCTATCCCATTTACCGTCAAGGCCTTTTCCAATAGTACCGATATTTTCAATACCGTGGCTGCCGCCATCGTGGTGTCCGTAACTGTTGTCGCCAACATCTGATGTATCAAACATAGATTTTGTCATGTTACGAGCATAAGCTAAGGCGTTTGCGCTTACAGGATCTACATTAAGTACTTGTGAAAATGCTTCATACATCTCATCAATAAATCCTCCGTCAGCAGAAACACTATTAGCGATGGCTTTTGCTGCTGATGCCGGATAACGTGCACCTTTTTGTGCATCAGTTAAGATCAAATATTGTTCCTGATCGTTCAATAAGTCTGCAAGATAAAACTCACTTTGTTTAGAACCATCAGCGGCATTAGAAGCCGCTCCGATATAAGAGCAATCTTGTATTTCCGGATTAACATAAACTGACAAAGAACCTAATGCGTCAATCAAGCCGTCAAGATCTGTTTCAACATATTGCGTTGAGAGCATATCTGTACTTCCGACACCGGCAGCCTGATTGTATACTGTTGACAGAATAGAATCCCTTGTTTTCTTAGAGATAACACCGCTTGTGAATAAACCTTCAACAAATGCATTACGCATATCGCTGCTAGGAAGTCCGTTTATACCTTCCTGCGGAATACCTGCCGCACGCGCCGCTGCTGCAATACTTGAATCGACAACAACTCTGCCCTGCTGGTTGAGAATTAATGTAGGGAAGTAGTCGTTCAATGCAGAAGGCGTCATTAACAAATTATAATTCAGCGGATTTGACGTATCGCCTTTGCCATAAAAATCGTAATATAGTTTAGTTTGATTTAAAGAATTTTGATATTCATTGGATATCTCGTTTAATTCACGGGACAGCGCAATTTTCTGATGTGACAGTCTCATTGACTGGTATTCACAATCAGCCTTTCTGGATGTTATGGTTAGTAATCTTGCCTGTGATGCTGCTAATCCCATTTTTTACCTGATATCCTTTCAAGCTTTTATATAACTTAGTAACATTAGCTGAGTATACATGTTGTACTACGGTTTTTTAGTGCCAATTCTTTAAATAATCAGGTTCAAATGTTACAAATATTAACATATAATTTTCTGTTTTTATTGCAAATTTTTGTAAACATTTTTTTACTTTAGGTAATTTCATCCATAAAAAATACTTTATATAAGTGTAGTGTAGTTTTATAAGGTTAGATTATTGTGTTTAGTCCGGTAGCTTCAACAATATTCACATTTAGAAATATAGATAAAACCGAAAACGGCGAGATCGGCAGGGCACCTGTTGCACTGGGACAGGCCGTAGGTGTGCTTGGTGAAGTCGCAAAATATGATAATGCAGCAGCACTCACCGCAAAAAATGTATTATCTGTGTTTAGTGAGCTTTCAAAAGAAAATAAAGTTATGAACTATGCCGGTAAATTTGCAAAATTTGCGAGTAATAATGTTAATCCGCTGATTGCTTTGTCCGGAGGTGTAAAAGTGCTTATGTCTGACGACAAGCAGTCTGCTGCAATTACAGAAGGCGCGGCTCTTGCTACAATGTTTGGCGGTGAAGCACTTGTTAAAAAACACTATGATAAAATTCTTAACTCTAATAATGTACAGAATTTATTAAAATCTGCATCTAAACAAAAATATCTGAAACCTGTTTTTGATTTTCTTAAAAAGAAAAACTGGGGAGGCGCAACAGGAGCTGTAATTAAAGGTTTACTTTTCCTGACTGCATCTATGACGGCTTATGAAATCGGCCATATTGCAGGGGATAAAACTGCAAAATATGTAAAAAGCAAACAAAATGAACAGCAAATAAATGACGAAAAAACGCTCAATCAAGTTATTGAAACACTGACCGCGCAGGCCGATAAAGAAGAAAACGACCAAAAAATCAATCATGTAGCCTAAGGTATTTTTGGATACCACGTGTTATAATAACAATATGAAAAAGATATTATTGTTATTATTAGCTCTATTTTTTCTTGCAAATCCGAGTTTTGCCATAAAAATCGGATTACTTATTGATACTGAAGATGTACCGTTGGGAACATCTGTAAAAGGCACAATTATTGATGCCAATACAAATCATACGGTTCTGGAAACGGAATCAATGAAAGGATATGAGCTTAAACCATATAATAATGTTATTGCAATAAAAATAGACGGTAAGTTTTATAAAATCAATTCCGATAATATAGTTATAAAGACTCTAGATTCGGGTTATGTCTGCACAAAGAGCAAATGGTACCGCGGGATTTTGATTGTACAAAACAAAGGCGGAAAATTAACTGTCATAAATGATGTAGATATTGAAGACTATATAAAAGGTGTAGTTCCTGCGGAAATGCCTTCCGGCTGGGAGTTGGAAGCCCATAAGGCACAGGCTGTGGCCGCGAGAAGTTACGCAATAGCGAATCTAGGCAAACGTGCGAGTTTAGGCTTTGACCTGAAAGATACGCCGGAAGATCAGGCATACGGCGGCGCATCAGCAGAAACCGCAAAAACAAATAAGGCTGTTGATGATACAAAAGGTATAGTTTTGACATACGATATGAAAGTTATAACAGCATATTATTCCGCATCCGCCGGCGGTCAGAGTGTTTCTGCAAGCGATGTATGGGGCGGAAATTTACCTTACCTGCGTTCTGTGCCGTCATTCGACGACAATGTTAAAAAGAACGGGCATGGGGTCGGCATGTCACAGCATGGTGCCAATAACCTCGCAAAACAAGGCTATAACGCATATCAAATTTTACAATATTTTTACAAAGATGTTACCTTCGCAAGACTGAATCCGGAATATTACAAATAGCTGAAACCCGCGTAATATCAAGGAAAAATACTGCTTAACCGGCTGATATCCTTTATATATAAGGCTTAAAGTCCTATAAAATATCCGAAACCCCCTTGTCAAAACAAAAATAAGTGTTATAATAAATTTGTCGAATACAAAATGCATGCGGGAGAGAGAATGGTTTTATTTACCGTAGGCAAATTAAAAGAAGGAGGTTCGTAATGAACAAAGAAGAATTGGTAAAAGAAGTATCTCAAAAAGCAAAAGTTTCTCAAAAAGCAACTGCTGACGTAATTGCAGCAACTATTGACACTATTGAAACAACTCTTGCAAAAGGTCAAAAAGTTACATTAGTTGGTTTCGGTACTTTCGAACCACGTAAAAGAGCAGCTAGAACAGGCCGCAACCCTCAAACAGGTGCTGCTTTGAAAATCGCTGCTAAAACAGTTCCTGCATTTACAGCAGGTAAAAAATTCAAAGATGCTGTTAAATAGTTTTTCTTGAATAAATTTATAAGTGGCGCGGTTGAATTTCAACCGCGCCACTTAATTTCATATATTTAAAATTTTAACAAAACTTTCAATACATCTTTTTGTTTATTTTTTTCAAACGCTTCAATTGCATCGTCGGCATTATAGACTGCAGAAATTAAAGGTGAAAAATCAATACGGTTGTTTTTCAAAAGCCTTAAAGCTGGGCCGAACTGTCCGCAGCGGGAACCTAATACCGTAATTTCATCTATAACGATAGGTGCAAGATTAAATTCTTTTGATGCGGCAACAGTGCTTTTCAAAACAAGTACCCCGCGCGGTCTTGTGAGCGCCAGAGCGGTTTCAAAACCGGAAATAGACCCTGTTGCTTCCACGACCACATCGTATTTTTTTTCTATAGCAAAATCGTTTAACAAATATGTCTTAACCCCTTGAGCTTTTGCAATATCAAGCTTATTTTGGTGCTTACCGACCAGAATAACGTCGATATTTTGCGCATTGAGGGTTAAAGCGGTTATCAGTCCGAGTTTTCCGTCGCCAAGTACAACGACTTTTTCAAACGGTTTTATGTGGAGTTGTTCTGTTATTTCGCAAGCAGCGGCAAGCGGTTCTACAAAAACAGCCTGCTCATCGGGTACATTGTCCGGAACTTCAAACAGGACCTCAAGCGGCATAGTCATATATTCAGCAAAACAGCCGTCTTTTTTCCAGATACCGAGAGTATGGCGGTTAGGACAGTGACGGTAGAGTTTTTCAGCACAATAGGTGCATTGCGGGTCTTTACACCCGTAAGAGATTTCTGCGACGACGCGCTTACCTAAGAGTGATTTGTCGTCGTCATTAATTTCTTCTACAATACCTACGGCTTCGTGCCCGAGGATACCTGCATACCCCATATATCCTTTAGTTATTTCATAATCAGTGTTACAAATACCGGCGAGCGTAATTCTTATGAGAGCTTCGCCTTTTTGCGGAACCGGTTTTGCGTAATTGTCAACCAGTTTTAATTCTTTGTCAAATACTACAGCTTTCATGATCTTCTCCTTGTTTACGTGGATAATTATATCATGAAACTAAAGAGCATACAAAAGCGGCAGACACAGTCAGGCGGACAAAGTCAACTCTTATACACTGGGCACCCGCTAGAGGCACACAAAGTGTGCTCCTGCACACTAGCCCACGCAAAAATTACGGGCATCCAGTATGTAAAAGTGGACTGTGTCCACCCTCTCCGAGGGGGATGAAGCTTTATGTCCTCCCCTTGAGGGAGGACCGAAATCTTTGATTTCGAGGTGGGGGACGCAAGCGAAGCGCGCGTTTATTATTCGGGCAATTCTAGGTGGGGGGTGGACAAGTCCACTCTTACATATTAGGCACCCGTTAAAGTCCAATGGAGCCCGTCACATATACCTCTCCAAGGGGGAGGTCGAAATTCTGTGAGCATAGCGAACTAGAATTTCGGGTGGGGGTCAAATGTGCATGTCCCACCAACGCCTTTCCGTCATCCCACAACGGGCATGTGTGCATAAAGCGGGCATTGTCACCTTGCGGGATCTCAAGCTAAAAGGCACTCTATGTAGGGCGGATTTACCAATCCGCCAGAAAAATTAACCGGTGCGTTGAAACGATGCATCCTACAATTCTTCTCTGCTGTACCGGTTTCAAAGGGGCGATTTTCTGAAAAAATCGCCCCGAAAGGGAGAATAGGTGAGCTAATCACCAAGACAAACCGCCAGTTCGAGGTACTTGCGGCGGGTGCCGTCGCTCGCGCTCGTGCGGTCAGAGGTGAATTCACGTCCATATGCGTAGCGGCCGACAGACTCCTGCCCTGACCAAATAGCGAATTCGCCGCTTGGTCTGCCTGATACTGAGTCGCCGTATACTGCATCAAGAATTGATACGTAGGACTTGGTCTTGTCCATGGTTAAGCCATCTTTGTATTCGTAGCCGCTTGTACTAAATCCATGATCACCATACAAATCAGTTGCTATCTCTGCTAGTTGTGCAGGTGTTGGCATGTTCTGGACTCCGCCGCAGTGTTTTACTGCTCCTGCCCAGTAATCGTTGTCATAATGGCATTCTTTTATTCCTAAAGTACCTTCTTGTACAGCCTGTTCACATTCTGCAAGTGTCATTGGTGTTGGCAATGCAGGATTTGTATAACATGTGCCATTTACCTCAAAGGCACATTCAATACCACCTAAAGAAAGAACGTTGCCGTTAGCTCTTAAGTCTTTGCCATAGCTGTTCGGGTTCTTTTTTGCGCTCACATCATAAAGTATTGCCATGCAATTAGATGCCTGAATCTGGTTGTTATATGGGTCTTGGGTGCAATTCGGGTCATAAGCAATAAGTGCGTCAATGCCGTTTGCAAACTGTGCACCTATAACTTCTGTCCCCCAGTTATCCTGTCCCATGTTTTTAGCGTTTTTTATATCCTTTTCTACATCTATTTCTTCTTGCTCTGCGCCCCAGAATACTTTTTCAGGGAAACATTTTGTTAATTCATCATTATCGCATATTCTTGTTATTTTGATATGTTTTTTTAGTTCTGTAACAAAGTCTTTGGTGTTTGAATAACCTGCTAAGGTTTCCTGTGTATTCATGACACGGGCTGCGACTTCTAGGCGTTTATTGAAGACATCTGCTGCTGTATCCCATGCTTTCTGATTGTTGTTCTGCATAAGGTTTGGGATGGTCAGTACTGCCACTATTCCGATAACCGCGAGGGTGATGAGCACCTCGGCTAACGTAAACGCGGCCGCTTTTGAAGTGATTAAGTGACTAAGTGATTGAGTGATTAAGTGGTTACAGGAATTAGTGCCTGTTGTTCTGTGACGATTAACGTCTTTTTCAATTTTTTTGTTTTTCATGAGCTAATTCTCCTTTTTAGTTACCATTTTATGCTAAATCTGTTTATCAATGTGAATTTTATTCCTTTATAATGTACGTCACAAGTTTTTAGCTTGTGTTGAATTTGA
>CALVEB010000023.1 GCA_944326465.1 Candidatus Gastranaerophilales bacterium
TAAAAAACTTATAAAATAAACAAATAGCGATAGTCATTTTAGCTGTTACAAATAATCATTTAAGGTGTTTCTTTGCAGCAGAGGGCGGAGGCTTGACGACAAAATGCCAACGGCATTGACGTCGTCAACCGTAGACCCGTTTATCGCCGCCGAGCAAGACAATCCCACCTCCTCCTCTATTTTAAAAGAGCCTGAAAAGGCTCTTTTTTAGTGCATTTCCGCCCTATCCCCGAACTGCAAAAATGAGTGTACCTTTTGGTCCAGTTTGATTTGTACGAATAATTTGATTATTTCGGGACCTAACTATGCGAAACGTCTACGCCTCAAAGTCAATAAAATGGTTAAGTATAAAATATGATAAAATCTAATAAAGGTTACTATTACATTCCAAATTTCAAAAATAACTCAAATTTAAGAATTTATACTATCTTAAAACTTCCTATTTTTTTATTCTCAAAATTTATATTATTTTATTTCTAATTCATTTTAAAATGTTTTCTTTGCTTATTCTTTGACCCTATCTACTTTCACATTCTTTGTGGCGCTATTTGTTGTCATATTTTCCAGGATATTGTCGGTTTTTATATTTTCTCTTTATTCCTTGTTATAAATAAATTTACAACAGTATCTTTTCAATCTTACTAAAAACCCTTTTTTCTGCAAACTTTTTGAATATATTTAAATTGTTAACTAATTATTATAGAATTTGTTACTAATTTAGCAAATTCTTATATTCATACATTTTACTACAATACATAGAAAAAAGAAGGATGCAATATGTATATTGGTGCTATAAATAGGTTTAATAATAACAATAGAATTTCGTATAATTCACATATAAATAAACCATCGACTATTCTACGATTACCTGATAATAAACATTTTACGACTCGTCTGGCTCCTTTATATAAAGATGTAGTTTCTTTCTCCGGCAGAAATATAAACCCTCTTTGGAATGATTTTTATTCTCAGTTTAAAAAACGTTTCCTGATAAAAAGCTTGAAGATTTTGCTTATGAATTAGTTTCAATTGAAAAAAACAAATTGGGGGAAGGTGCAAAGAAGAAAGTTTACAGTATTGATGGTATTAATGATTATGTTATAGCGTTTTTAAAGTCTAAAAAGGCAGATAAAAATGCCGAATTTCATCCTTATAAGGATCCTTTTCCAGAGTTTAATTTTTCTCAGCCGATAGGCGGAAATAATGCGAATTTCATAATTATGAGAAGAATTTTTGGTACTACTTATGGAATTAAAGATTGGACAGCCAAATTCTTGGGAGTTAATTATAGTAACAAAAAAATTCCAGAATCAGATGCCAAGGTTTTTCTATCCCAAATTGAAAATATTGAAAGTTTTCCCATAGAGTCTTATATAGATTTAGCCAAACAATTTAAGTATTTGAATGATAAAAAAATTAAAGTGGATATGTTTAATCCTAATAATTTAGCTGTTGATAATAAAAATAAAAAATTTACTTATTTTGATTTATTTGATGAAGATCCGGCTATGTTTTCTCCTATCAAGCCTCAAACAAATTGTATTCAGGATATGATAAATCTTTTGACAGATTCCCTTTTGCATTCAGAATATTTGGATGCACTTTCTCAAAATGACAAATTGAAACTTATGACAAAAACAAGAAATATAGCTGAAAAATGTCATATAGCAGGGAGAAAGGTTGGACTTTGTGAGGATAATTCTATTTCTTATCAAACTTTTACACTTGTACAGAACGTGCAAATTAAAAGACATGGTAAAAGTCCTGATTATCTCGAATGCTACAAAAAATTTTTGGAAGCATATTCTGATTTGTAAATCTGGTCTACGTTAAAATTTACAATAGTCCAAAAGGAACCAAAAAGGGCTTGATGAAAAATGTTGATTTTAAAGTGGGTAAAAATCAAGTACTTTTAACCCTCAACAGGTAAGCCCAAACGTTTTAGCGGAATATAGTTAAAGTAATAATCACACCCAACACTGTGAATATATGCTAATACATCTTTATATTCAGGCTTTTTAAACCAATCGTTAAGTATATAAATATATTCAACTTCAAAATTCAAAGAGGCTAATAATCTCTTATATTGTTTCTTTTTGAAATCACAGGTTTGTAATTTTTCATCAACAGAACCGCCTACTTGCTGGTATTTACATTCAATAATAAAAAATGTATTATTTAAAATCACATAAATTGAATCATCCGGAAGTAATTTTTTTGACAAATAATCCTGCCATTTTACCCCGTTTTTCTCTAAAAATCTATATAAATCATGTTTTACAAAGATCATGCCTACTAGCTTATCTTTAAAAAATACATTGTTTTCTTCATCAACTCTATAATTAGATATGCCGTTCAATAAAGTTTTTAAATCCGCTTTTGTCTCAAATACTAAACCTGTTGTAGTATTTCCACCGCCAATACCGTCTTTAATCATTAATAATTCCTCACTAAAACTTCAGTTATCTTACCTCTGCCATTACCGTTGGCATTTATAGCACGGGAGGCAAAAACTTTTTTAATTTCATAATTTGAATATAATTCATTTACAAGTTTTGTATCTGAGTTAGAAAGCATAAACATTACGCCCTTTGAATCCAGTTCATCACATACATCTCTCAATTTAAACTGCATATCAAGGTCAAAACCGTCTTTTGTATAGGATGTAAAACTGGAGGTTTCATTCAGCGGCACATAAGGCGGATCAAAGTAGACAAAATCACCTTTTTGTACTTTGTTTAAAATTTCTGAAAAATCAGCACAACAAATTTCAGTATTTTTCAATAATTTAGAACAATTAATCAAGTTTTCAGCATCGACAATTCTGGGATTCTTGTAGTTTCCGAACGGCACATTAAACTGCCCTTGTGAATTTACACGATACATTCCGTTAAAACAGGTTCTGTTTAAATAAATAAACCTGCTTGCTTTTTGAATATCGGATAATTTATTGTATTTTTCAGTCCTGTCCAGATTTCTTATTTTCAGAAAATACTCTTTAGAAACTTTGTGTTTGTTCAGATCATCAATTAATTCATAAACATCATCACGCACAACAGAGTATAAATTTATTAATTCCTCATTCATATCAGAGATATAGCCGTTTTGAGGCTGCAATTCAAAAAACAACGCACCGCCTCCGATAAATGGTTCAAAATATCTGTTGTAGTTTTCAGGCATGTTTTTGAGAAGTTCAAACATAAGCTGACGTTTCCCGCCAACCCATTTGACTATAGGATATGTTTCCTCTTTTAACTTCTCTAAAATTACTGCCATTTTAATTCCTTGTTTGAAATTGCTGCTCAAACCTTTTGACTGAAAGGTCTAAATATTCTTGTTCCAAGTCTATACCGATAAACTTTCGTCCCAACTCTAATGCCATTATACCAGTTGTGGAACTTCCTGTAAATGGATCAAGAATTATATCGCCAATGTTCGTTGAGGCAAGGATTATCCGTCTTAACAATTCTAAAGGTTTTTGAGTCGGATGTTTGCCGAAAACTTTTTCTGAAGGCTTTGGTGTTCCTATTGCCCATACAGAACGCATCTGTTTATCAGGCTTTTTTATAAAATCTTCTTCCCAATTGCCATTTTTCATTGCTTCATAATTAAATGTATGTTTTGAATTATTATCTTTCTTTGCCCACAAAAGTGTTTCATGGCTTGCCGTAAAATACCTACAACTCATATTAGGCGAGGCATTAGGCTTAAACCAGCAGATATCGTTTAGAATTTTAAATCCTGCTGTCTGCAAAGCAAAACCACAGGCATAAATTGAATGGTAAGTTCCTGAAATCCATATTGTTCCGTTAGGTTTTAAAACTCGTTTACAGGCATTAATCCAGGTCTGATGAAATTTGAAATCTTCTTCAATTCCTTTGCTCTCATCCCATTTGCCTTTGTTCACCGAAACAACTTTTCCGGCATGACAGGTAATTCCGCCATTAGATAACATATATGGCGGATCTGCAAAAATCATATCAATAGATTCGGGAGTTGCTTTGTTTAAAATCTCAATACAATCCCCATGAAATAAGGTTATATTATCCCTGTCATAAACTTTTTGCATACTATTACTATATTACAAACAAATTTAATTAAAAACTAAGGGGATTATATTAAATAAAATCATTTGATTTAATAATTCTTAAAGTTAGTATTTACGATATGTGTTTTTAAAGTATACTGATTTAATAATTCTAATGACATTCTGATGTTAATTGAAGTTTGTTAATGACTGAGTCCTAGGTTTGCCAAACAGAAACATCAAAAATTGTCAGATATTTTTCAGATTGGAGGTATGGGTTTAATGAAAGAATACAAATCTAAGTTTACGACAATGATATTTCAATCACTTTTGGGGCTTGCCGCAACATGGTTTGTTTACAATCTGGTCGGAAGGCTTACACACAATTTCTTATTTGCTGTTATTGCCGGAATTGTTATTTTTGTATTTTTCTTTTACAAAGTTTTTTATATGGATTTTATTACTATAATACTGACAGAAGATAAAAAACTATTGATAAAAAGATTAGGTAAAATTATTAAAGCGTTGAGTATAGACAGCTACATCTGGTCTGAATATTCTAAATATTCCAATACAAAAGACGCTGATGATCAGGATATTTATTATGTAAATAAAGAGTCCGGACAGGAGGCTTCTATTGACTGCACTAATCTAAGCAGTGATGATTATGAAGAATTACTGACAATATTAGGGGCAAAAAATCAGGATGCCGAACCGGTAAAAGTAGAAACTATTAAAAGATAAGGAGATTACAAATGGACATGAGTCAATACATTCTTATAGTAGGCGGGATTATTGTTTTAAGTTTTGTTTATCAAGGCATTGGAATTTATATCCACTCAATGCACAAGAAAAAATTTGAAAGTGAAAATCCGGATGCATCAATGATGATAGTAAAAGACTGCAAATGGCACCCGCTGGGATTTACAAACACTCTAACCTGTCTTTCTGTAAACGGTGAACCAAAAGAACAGATTATGGCCGGCTATGGGCAGGTTGCTTATTACCTGAAACCGGGAACTAATGTTTTGGAATTGCAATATGAAACACAAAGACCGGGAATCCTTCATAAATGGGTAAGAACAACTTATGATCCTCAAAAAATAGAGGTTAACGTTGAACCTAAAAAGAAATATGAAATTTCTTATAATAAAAATCAGGGATTTGAGTTTAAGGAAATAGCACAATTGAAACAGGAAAACTAAAATATCTGTGGTACTAAAATTTATGAAAAAGATTTTATGCTACGGAGATTCAAATACATTCGGCTATAATCCTGAAACAGGTGGAAGATATGATAAAAATACCCGCTGGAGCGGGATTTTATCATATTTGCTTAAAGAAAATTACCAAATAATTGAAGAAGGGATGAATAACCGCACCGCATTTTTTAAAAATCCGGAAGGGTTAAAACAAAGCGGCAGTGAATATTTATCAATATATCTGCAAGATCACAAAAATATTGATATTTGTATTCTTAATCTCGGGACAAATGATGCCCAAATTTTTTACCCATTGGATAAAGTAGTTGTAGAAAAAGGGTTACAAAATCTTGTTAACGTGATAAAAAATATAAATCCGAAAACGAAAATCATTATTGTTCCACCTGTAAAAATCACGCAAGATTTATTCAATAGCGGCTTTGCTGCAATGTTTGATAAAAATTCTATAGAAAAAATACAAAATGTAATGCCTGTATTTGAACAATTTGCCAGAGATAACAATTATTATTACTTTGATTTCAATTTCTTAACAAGTCCGTCAAAATTCGACGGGATTCACTATACTAAAGAATCTCATCAAATTATAGCAACTAAATTAGCAGAATATATTTTGTCTGCTTTAATATAATTTTTTGATGCGTACAATGTAAATAAACAAAGACCGCGGATATCCGCGGTCTTATATAAACAAACATTCAGTCACTATTTAGAAATTCTGCCAGGGACGACAACTCCGCCTTTCAAATTCTTTTTATAAAATTCTACGTGCGGTTGTAATACACTGTCGAGGACTTCCGGCAATACTTTACCTGCCATTACTTTTTCAACTATTTCCTGATAAACAGTTGCGTATGCTCTCAATTGTGTCATTGCGCCTGCTGCTTGCGGAGTTAAACCAAGTGCAGACATTTCTACTTCTTCTTTGAAGAATGCGCCTGTAATTTCGTAAGATTTTGTGAGCGCATCAATATAGCTTTCTGCGTTTTCGCGGCATACACCGTTATCAACAGGAACAGTCAGAGCAAATACGAGTTTGTTCGCAGGGTTGAAGTGTGCTTCTGCACTGTGGTGCATTGCGTCAGGAACTTTTGCAACCTGTTTTAGTGTATCTTTTACGGATTCATTTTGCATTTGAGCATGCCAGTAAACAGTGTTTTCAAACATAGAACCCATATACTGATGAACAGATGCTTGAATACCGTTAATTTTAGCATCAGCCCAGAAGATACCTTCTTTCAATGCATCGTTATCTTCAAGATTGTCAGATAATGAGAGTGTTGAAACTTCTTGTGCGGCATTTAATAAAGCTTTCAGATCATCTTTTTTCATGCCTGCAAAGATAAGTGTGAATATAGCGTGATCATCAAACGCTGAAAATCTTCCGCCAACGTCATCGTGGATAAATAAGTCGCCTAACCAGCCGTCAGCAATTGATGTGCGGCGGAGTTCACTTTTTTCTGCATTTGCATCAGTAACTGCAATAAAATGTTTTGCGGTTGCTTTTTTTGCTTCTTCTTCTGATAACCCTTGAGCTTTGTAAGCATCAATAAGCATATCCTGTATTCTCAAAAATCCGTCTTTTGTTTCAAAAGTTGAACCGGACTTAGATGCAACCATATAGTTAACTTTTGTGATATCGCCCAATTTGTTCAAAAATCTTGCAAGGCTGGCAGAATCAACATCAGAATAGAAATATACAGTATCTCCGTTGATATTTAAACCGTTAATTCCAAGCATGTGTTCAACGGTATGTTTAGAACCGCCGATACCGAGAACTGCAAGTTTTTCAACACCTGTTTGAGCTTTAAATTTTTCAACCATTTCATACAGTTCATCAACTCTTTTAAGTTGTTCCTGCGGCAGATTTACCCAGTTTAAAAACTGGCCTTTTTGGTTTGCGCGGGAAGCTAATTCTCTTACAAATTCAGAAGTTTTTGATGCGTATTTTGAAAAATCTACTCCTGAAAAACTTGTTTTTATTACAGAGCTTTTTGTTGTCATAATTTTTCTCCTTTATTTACCCTCAAAAATATTATACAACAAACAGGAAACATTTATTATATCAATTAATAAATCAGATAATATATCAGAGTTAAAAATTAATATCCGGCCGATGAATACAAGTAAATTTTCTAAATTTTATTATGACTGTATGAAAAATTCTAAGAAACTTTTAATTACAGCAATATTACTTTTATCCGGCTTAAATGTTCAGGCCGAAGACTATTCAGTGTCAACATTTTCACAGTTAATGGGAATTACACCGCAAAATGGCGACACAATAGATATTAATGCAGATCTAACATCAACAGAAGCAATAGGAAACAATTTTGCAGGAGCGGATTTGTTGTTTGACGGGAATGATCATTATATAGACGGTAGAAATATTTTTTCCGGCTTTGTATTTAATCAGGAAACACAATTCAATCAAGTAGGAGTAAGAAACTGTAAAGGCCAGACTTATAATAATTCTACATACGCAGGAGCCGTATTTAATAACGGCGGTGTATTGAATATTGAAAGCGCTGCATTTAATGATAACTTTGTAGATTCCAACGGCTTAAACTTAGGGATTGGCGGTGCTGTTTACAATTTAAATAACGGAACAATGGATATAAACAATTCCCTTTTTGCAAACAATTATGCAAATGGCGCATCATCCTATGGCGGAGCACTTGCTAACGGGAACCAAACACAAAACACCGGTATTGCAACTATAAGCAACAGTACTTTCCTGAATAACCATGTTGAAGGCAGTGTAACCCCACTTGGCGGCGCTATATACAATAACGGAACAATGGATTTGAGCAACACCCGTTTATACAACAATTATGTAAACGGTAATGACAGTATTTATTCAGCCGGCGGCGCTGTTTATAATACAGGCGAGATGACGATTGACGGAGGCACAATAAGCAATAACTACGCCGAAGGCGGCGGTGATACAATTGTTCGGGGCGGAGCTATTTATAATAACAATAACTTAACTATTAATAACGCAACTATAAGTAATAATTACGCAACATCTAACTACACGGCTGACGGCGGGGCAATTTATAACGGGGCAGCCGGAACTTTAACCATCAATAATTCGCTTATTGAAAATAACCGCCTGAAAGATTCACCCTATGGCGACGGCGGCGCTATTTAT
Source organism: Candidatus Gastranaerophilales bacterium (assembly GCA_944326465.1). Classification (GTDB taxonomy): domain Bacteria; phylum Cyanobacteriota; class Vampirovibrionia; order Gastranaerophilales; family Gastranaerophilaceae; genus CALUVH01. The sequence continues at coordinate 8,402 of CALVEB010000023.1, forward strand.
AATGAAAATAAACTTATAATCGGAGATGCGACTTTCAGAAATAATTATGATTTGAACGGTCAGTTGAATGATATTATGAACAACTCAACCGGCACAATTGATTTTGATACAACAGGAACAACAAATATCCTAAGCGGTATCAGCGGCGGCGGTATAATAAATAAAAAGAATAGCGGTACATTAAACCTTGGCGGTATAAATCAGGGGTTTAACGGGTTATTTAATTTTGAACAGGGAACTGTAAATCTTCTTGCAAACAGCAGTTATTTCGGGTCAAAGTATGCAACATTCGGAGATAATGTAAACCTTAATTTGCAAAACGGTCAGATAAATAATATTGAGTTGAACAGTTTAACCCTGAACGGGACAGCCAATATTTTCCCTGATGTGAACTTTAGTACAAACACAATGGATACAATCAGCGCAACGGATGTAACCGGAAACGGATCAGTTTTTGTTCCAAATCTTTCTTTAGAGGGTACTCCGCAGGGAAGTTTTATATCTATACCGTTTGCAAATGATGTTTTAAAAGATTATGTGCAATATAATTCTTCTACTGTCCGAACTCCGCTTTATAATTATACAGCGAGTTATGATTCCGCAAACGGACATTTTAATTTTTCAAGAGGCGGGTTTAACTCAGGTATTTTATCCGGACAGGTTGCCGCACAGTTAGCGGGCTACCTTACGATGATTGACACATACAAAAACGTATTTTCAAATCTTGACATGGTTATGATTACGCCTCCTGATACCCGCGGCGGGTTTACGGCGCAGAACAAAGTTGCAATGAACGGAAGAACATTTGCTTTTTCTCCTTTTTTAATGCCGGAACAGCGTAAAGGCGTCTGGTTTAAACCTTATTCTACATTTGAAAATGTCCGGCTTGATAACGGCCCTAAAGTAAGTAACGTAAGTTACGGCAGTATGTTTGGTGTAGAAAGCGGCTTAACAGAATTGAAAAACGGCTGGTACACACTGTACGGAGGCTACGCATCTTATAACGGTTCCCATCAGGCGTTTGACGGCAACAGTATTTATAATAACGGCGGCTTACTCGGTGTAGATGCTGTATTTTATAAAGGAGGATTTTTTAGCGCATGGACAGCTAATGCAGGCGCTAATTCAGCCGAAGCCTCAACTAATTTCGGCAGTGATAATTTTTCAATGTTAAACGCAGGCGTCGCGCAGAAAACAGGTTATAATTTTGAAACTTTAAAACGCCGATTAATTATTCAGCCAAGTATTTTAACATCTTATACATTTATAAATACCTTTAATTACACAGCACCTGGCGGTGTAAATATAAATACGGAACCGTTGCACGCGCTGCAAATTGAACCACAGATAAAATTAATAGGGAATTTCAAAGAATATTTACAGCCGTATCTTGCAGTATCAATGGTTTGGAATATCATTGATCACGCAAGGTTTCAGGCAAATGATGTCTACCTGCCTGATTTGTCTGTTAAACCGTTTGTACAATATGGCGTAGGTGTCCAAAAACGCTATGGCGATAGATTTACCGGATTTCTGGAAGCCATGATAAGAAATGGCGGACGAAACGGTATTGCCCTACAATTTGGTCTGAGAATAAGTTTGTAACAGACAAAATCTGGCTTACTTTCTTATTGAAAAAAATTGAAGTCATATTGGCATTGTTTTTCATTATGGCAAGTTGACAATTTAATACCAGCTTAATATAATTGTTTTATGGCGAAAATTATTAATGTAATAAAAGGTACAAAAGATATTTTACCTCAAGAAATAGGGCAGTGGCACAATCTTGAGCAGAAAGCACTGGAAATATTTACAAGTTACGGGTATAAGGAAATAAGAACACCGATTTTTGAGGCAACCGAACTTTTTGCCCGCGGTGTCGGCGATACTACCGATATTGTTAACAAAGAAATGTATACTTTCGAAAAAAGTGACCGTTCTTTGACATTACGTCCTGAAAATACGGCCGGAGTTGTCCGTTCTTATATAGAAAACGGTATGTCAAGACTTTCCCCGCCTGTAAAACTCTGGTATAAAGGCCCTATGTTCCGTTATGAACGCCCTCAGGCAGGACGCCAGAGACAATTCCATCAGGTCGGCGTTGAATTGTTCGGTATAAAACAACCGGCAGCCGATGCCGAAGTTATTTTGCTCGCCGTAAATTATCTCAATGCGCTCGGATTAAATGATCTGGAAGTAGAGATAAATTCTCTGGGCTGCCCTGAATGTCGTGAAGAATATAAAAAGAAAATAAAAGAAGTTTTAAAACCTGAATTTGATAATCTTTGTGAAGATTGTCAGAACAGATATGAAAAAAATCCGCTCCGGCTTTTAGACTGCAAGGTAGAATCCTGCAAGACCATCTTTGCTAAACCGGAAATACAAAAAGTAATCCAATCAGATTTTATTTGTGAAGACTGTGCACAGCACTTTGCAGAATTGAAAAAATATTTAGACAAAATGAATGTCAAATACACTGTAAATAAATTACTGGTAAGGGGTTTGGATTATTACAACAGAACTGTTTTTGAAATAAAATCAAACAATTTAGGATCACAAAATGCAGTCTGCGGCGGCGGCCGTTATGACAGTCTTGTACGCAATTTAGGCGGCGAAGATACCCCTGCTGTCGGCTGGGCAATGGGCATGGAAAGACTTAACGCTCTTTTGCCAAAATGTGAACTGTCAAAACTCGATGCCTATATTGTATCAAATTCTTCAATCGATGCTTTAGAACTTGCAGAAGAATTAAGAAAACAGGGATTTAATGTGGAATTTGACTTGAGTAATAAAAAATTTACAAAGCAGCTTGAAAAAGCATCTAAAGTCGCAAAATACGCCATAATTCTGGGCGAAGATGAAATACAAAAAGGTCAGGTGTCTGTCAAAAATCTTGATACTGCTGTTCAGGAAACAATCGACAGAAAAGATTTAAGGAGTAAGTTAGAAAATGTCAAAAACAGTTGATGAAGTTATTATGATACTTGCAAAAACCTTTAGAAAACGCTTTGAAGATTTTAAAGGTATATATTTATTCGGAACGTTTCTAGACGGAAAACCGCATGAAGACGAAGATATTGAACTGGTTGCATTATTTGATATTGAAGATCAGTCTAAACGCGAAGAAATTTGGCCGCTTATCGGTAAAATAGAAACTGATCTGGGGGTTTGCATTGATTTGTATCCGTATACAGAACAACAGTTTAAAGATGATGAAGAACTCTACAAAGAAGTCATGAAAAATGGAGTTTTTTATAACATTGCAGGATTAAAAGATATTAAAAAATAAATTCTATAAGGCTTAGCCGTATAAAAGATAATTATTGAAAGGTAAAAAAATGGACAAGGTTACAATACGTTCAGATAGAAAAGATGATTACAAATTTCACTACAAAGGTGAAGAAGTTGTTTTAGGGGCAGGTAAAATAATAAGCATTGCCACCGGCTTGAATGATGTTGTTCTGCCGACCTGCGCAATGAAGATTATTAATAACCTGATTGTAATCAAAGACGATATTAAATAACCTTTAGAGTAAGATTTGTGTACCCATTATTATTCTGTGACTTTTTTCAGAGTTTTCATAATCACAAAAAACATAGTTTAATAATAGCCTCAAAGCCTGACCTTTTATGAAATAGTTTAATCCGACAGAATATTCACGCCGGTCATTGTTTGCTATATCTCTGTTAGGGTCAAACTGGTCATATCTGGCCACAATCTGCAGTTTAGGCGTAATTTTATAAGCTAAAGTCGTATAAAATCCTGAAGCTTTGTCTGTACTTATATTAACGCCATTGTAACCGTCAGCAATAGAGTATTCGGCATTAGCAGTAAAGTTTTTGTGCTTATACCCTATATATGCACCTGCAACTTTGTAATCAGTATGGTTTTGTCCTGCATTCAGCCCGCCGCCTATAACAAGGTTGCCATATTTTTCCTGTACTTTACTCAAAGGTTTTACATTGACCCAGCCTGTAAACTCTGCCCCCGGGAAAAAGTCGCGAAAAAATCTGTCAGAACTGTTAACGGCTAAACTGTAATCAACATAAGGATAATCGCCGACAACACGAACCCCTAAAGCTCTTGTGTTGCCGAATGTACGACCAATTTGTGATCGCATTGCAAAAGGTTGGGTATATGAAGAAGCGCCGCCGTCTACGCCGACCTGATTGCGAGAATTACCGACTATTATTTTGTGATGCGGAATGCGGGTGTTCATTATATATACATCTGTAAAAAGATTTTGCAGATAACTCCGGCTGTTTGTCGGTTTAAAGTTTAATTGTATTTTGAAATCTGTATATTTGTCTTTTAAATCACCGATAACTCCGGCTTCCATTATGTTAAAGTCATAACTTGTATCATAATCGTTCTCGTAATCGGTATTTGTGAACAAGCTGCTGAGGCTCCCGTTATAAGCTCCGTAAAACTGCACTCTATCTATTCCGGCTTTATCTACTTTGAAATTCAATTCATCTTTCAAAAGAAATGTCGGAATTGATGTGCGTTCCACTCTCATCTTGTAAATTTTACCCCAGAGGGATTCTTCCTCTATTTTAAACGGGTGATCAGAAGTTTTATCTTTATCAATCAAATTGTCAAATATTGAAAATTCAACTTCCGTGTTGTCGATAGCTTCACGTATATATTTTCTGTCAGGAGAAGAATTACCTGATTCAGATGTAACATTATTTCTTTCTATTTTACTTTCTATTTTACTGTCGGATTTTTTTGATGACAGATCAAGAACAACCTCTTCTTCTACGGCAAACGCCTGTGAAAACGGGGTTAACAGTATAATCAAAATTGTAAGAAAAAAAGTCCTGTTCATAAATATTAATCATAACACAAAAATTGTTGCAAAAAATGATTTTTTTATAGTATATTACTAATTATGACAAACGTAACAAAAAATGACAAAACAATTAAGGTAAAAGCCCCAATAGTCGAAGCACTAAAAAAAGCTTACGAAAACCCCACTTACCAGTTTCATATTCCGGGTCACACAAAAGGTAACGGAACTCTGCCGGAATTTAGAAAACTAATCGGCGCAAAGGCTTTGACAGTTGATACAACCGATGAATTTGACAATCTCGGAACACTTCACCCTGCAACCGGCCCGATAAAAGAAGCACAAGAATTAGCCGCAAAAGCTTTCGGGGCTAAAAAAACATTCTTCTTAATCAACGGTTCTACTGCCGGAAACCTTGCTATTGCAATGAGTTTGACTAAAAAAGGCCAGAAAATTATTACAAACAGAAACTGTCACCGTTCTGTCTTGACAGGCATGATAATTTCAGGAGCAGAACCACTGTGGCTTATTCCAAACAGATTTGTAGAATGGGGCATCTGGGGAAATGTTACACCTGAAAGTGTTGAGCAAATGCTTAAAAACCACGGTGATGTCGGAATGGTCTGGATAACAAACCCGACCTATGAAGGCGTTGTATCAGACATAAAATCAATTGCAATAATTTGCAAAAAGTACGATGTTCCGCTAATTGTAGATGAAGCGCATGCATGCCTGTGGAATTTTAACAGTCACCTTCCTACATCAGCATTGCAGCTTGGCGCGGATGCGGTTGTTCATTCACTGCACAAAACCGGCGGAAGCATGAGCCAGAGTTCTATGCTGCACATAGCAGAAAATTCAAAAATAGATGTTGATGCTGTTGAAAAAGCACTGAAACTATTACACACAACAAGCCCTTCCTTAATGCTTCTGGGCAGTCTTGACGCGGCACGCGCAAATTTAGAAAGTCCGCGCGGCAAAAAACAGCTTGAACGCGCAATTGCTAATGCGAAATTCTTACGCCGTGAAATTGATAAAATGGAACATATTCACCACTTAAAACCGGATTTCGGCTATAAAACAGATATAACAAAGGTGTTTATAAGAGCAGACGGTCTTTCCGGCAAACGGCTTGAATCCATTCTTGAAATTGATTTTAACATAGAGGTTGAAAGCGCATCAGATGCCGGATTATTGATACTTTCAAACATCGGCAATACCCGTGCGGATATGCAATATCTTGTAAAATGTCTGCAGATAATTGACAAATCTCACTATTCAGATATTTGCCACCTTGAAAACAAAAAACACATGCCGATGTTGACGCCGATTATAAAAATGAGTTTGCGTGATGCGTTTTACTCACCAAAAGAAACTATACCGAAATCACAGGCTATAGGCCGTATTTCAGGAGAAGTTATAGCAGAATGCCCGCCTGGTATTGCGGTACTTCTCCCAGGGGAATTGATTACAAAAGAACACCTACCGTATCTTGTAGATTATGATTTTATAGAAGTGATTAAGTGAAGTAGGTAAGTAATTTGAGTATTGTAAATAAAATGAGCAGCGTGATTCTTTGAGTTTAGTATTTGAGCGGTGCAATTGTAGGCTGCACTACTTAAATCTAAATCTAATTATTAATTTACGCATATTGCATAATTTACAGTATATATTCCTGTATGGTTAATAGATGTTTCTCTAGTCATAAATCTTCGTGCATTAACCCAACCGTCATTTAATCTTTCATTTGAAAAATATTGTGCTGTGTTATCCGATTTAACAACCCAATTTAATTCATTTACACGATTATTATTAGGAGAAACATTCCTACTTTCTGTACTTTGTATGGGATTGTCCTCTTGTGCATATATATAAGTCGCGATTTGCGCAAGTTCAGCCATTGTAGGTAATCTCATTCCTTGTGCCATGCACTTTTTCTTTGCAGCAGCCCAACGATTTTCACCACAATAACCTGTTTGCACGTCATCATATATTTTATCGGCACTATTTGAACAAGTATTTATTGACGTTGATTGAAAAAATGTACTTCCGCCCATACAGATACCTAAGCTTCCTAAGGAAATATCACAATCACTAATCATGGCATTTTCAAGTACAATATCCTTACCAATCTTATTTGGCCCCTTTTTCCCATTTACGTCAATTAAAAGTGCTAAACAATCTAATTGACCATTTTGTGCTTCAGAACTAAAAATATCCACTTGCGGACATGCTGGATTATAAGCCATAATAACAGTTGTGCCATCTGCAATAACAAATCCCATTGTATTTGTATTCCATTCCTTTTGTCCAAGATTACCTGCTGTTTTTAGTGAAGTTATATCAATATTTTGTTCTTTCTTGCCTGTTAATATCATTGAAGGTGCATAACAATTTTTTAATTCGGTGTTATCACAAGTTTTTATAATTTTTAAATATTTTTTTAGATATTCCATAAAATTTTCAGTATTATTTGCAGCACCACTCATAACCCCATCTACATTCATCCTTCTGGTTGCTTCTACAAATTTTTTTTCTGTTAAATCCTTAGCAGTAGACCATGCTTTCTCATTGTGGTTCTGGATGAGACCAGGAAGGGTCAGGGCAGCCACTACACCTATAACAGCTAAAGTTATTAAAATTTCTGCGAGAGTGAAAGCTGATTTTTCAATTGTCATGGTATAAGATTTTGAATGCATAATCATTCTCCTTTAATTTGTCGTTATAATTAAATATTAGTTGTTAAAGTTAAAAAGTCAAGCTAAATAACAAATATACATTATAATTTTTACTATGGACACCAAACAACAGATTAAACATTTACTGCTTTTAAATAATTTGACGATGACTGAATTGTGCAGGCGTATGAGTGAACGTATAAAAAAACCTTATACAATACACAATATTTCAGGTAAATTAAAACGTGACACAATTAAATACAGTGAAATAAAAACTATTCTTGATATTTTGGGGTACGAATTTGTTATCAGGAAAAAATCCTAAATATAAACACTATTCATCAACACAACAGAGTACATTTTTAAATCATAATGCGACCGGTGTTAAGTAGTCAGAGCGCGTGCTATCTTATAAAATTCCTGCAATTTGTCAGGGTTGGATTTAAGAATGCCTGTAATTTCTGCTATCAGGTTATCCGGTGTATTATGATGCTCAAAATTAAATACTTCAAGGTAATTGGTTCCCAAAATTTCTAATAGTTTCTCAAGTGTTTTAAACGACGGAAAATTGTACCCGTTTTCAATATTACTCAAGGATGTCGGTTCAATTTGCGCAAGTTCAGCGAGTTTTTCCTGACTTAACCCCTTCTTTTTCCGTATTTCTTTAATACGCAGCCCGAGCATTTGTTTGTTACTTTTCATAATAACCTCTTTGTATAGGATAGCAGACAAGAGTTCAAGCAAACATAATATATAAATGTATATTTGACAAAAACTACAGATATACTTATAATTATATCAAGTTAAACTGTAATTTTAAACAAAAATACATGTATATTGGAGGTACACATGAAAAATAACTTGGCATTTACGTTAGCAGAAGGCAGGCTAGCCTGCACCACCACTCAGGGACTTGCAAAAGCGCAACGACGCCAATACGTCATTGCTGTACATGTCAAGTAATTAGTTACATGAAATAATGAAAAAGGAAAAAAGAAAAGGAGAACTAATTATGGCGACAAGTAACAAAGAGTTAATAAGCCGCACTCTGGCGAACCGTATGCTAATGTGCATAGAAGAATGCGAAGCAATCCAGCCAATTGAAAAAGCGGAACAAGAAAAACAGGAAACGGGACTACTTCCTGATACGAACTTATTCCCTTATTTCCTTAATCCCTTATTCCCTTGTAGTAAACGCGCAGCGTTTACCCTCGCCGAAGTCCTGATCACCCTCGCGGTTATCGGAATAGTTGCCGCGTTAACCCTTCCGGGGCTCATCCAAAACCACAATGAAAAAGCATGGTCTACGGCAAAAGACCTGTGGGAGAAAAAATTAACTGAAACCGTCCGTAGAATGAACGTAGACGGCGTCATGACCGGTCACGATACTACAGAAGATTTCATGAACTCCTTCAAAAACTACATGAAAGTTATTAAAACCTGTGATAACAGCGACATTAACAAATGTTATTCTCCTAAAATAGTACAAACAGGAAGTGATTCTGAACCTATTGAAGTTGAAACATCTGATTTAAAAACAGCTGAAAACTTAGGTAATGACTGGGAAACTAATACAATGAGCTTTGTTGTTGCAGATGGTACCACAGCAATCTTCGCATACAACCCTAATTGCGCTTATGCAGATCCTATAGAAGATACAGGTTCTCAAGTATCCTGCATGGCATATATGGTTGATGTTAACGGCAAGAAAGGGCCTAATAAAGTAGGTGATGATATAGCATTGAAAGGTCAGATATCTCTTTCCAACTGCGACAATCCAATAGGAGATATGTGCTATAGTACAGATTTCTATCCAACAGCAATAGATACTTGCAGCGATACAACTTGGGATGATAACCTAACAGCAAATTCATACTGTTCAACAAACTACTGGGCAGGAGCTAAAAAAGCATGCTCAGACATGGGAATGGAATTACCAACAAGAGCCCAACTTGCGCAATTAGCGAGTGAATTATACGTAGACAGCAACGGTAATGCAGTAGAGATAGCATACGACGAAGACAAAAGCAACCTCAAAGTAAAGGACGAATACAAAGATAATCCTCCAATCACGTACGCTGGCGGCTACCAATACTGGTCCAATGAGGAGACAGGTGTGAAAGGCGTGTATGTTCGAACCTTCCGCGATACCTACACGCTCGGCGATGGCATTATGTACGACTACAAGTACTTCGGCAACACCCGTGCTATATGTGTTTCGAACTAAGAGGCTTCTGGCCTCTTAGTTCGAAGGGAATAAGGAAATGAGGGAATAGCGGATTTGCGTACGGATGGTGCGAACGAAGTGAGCAAATCCGGATAGCGAGCAGATTGAGCCAGCTTGTGCGTAAGCACAACAGGCGATACTCTGCGAGCGTGGAGCAAATCCAAGACAGGGGAATAAGTTCGTTAATAGAATCAGGCAATGCAAAATTTAAGCATTGCCTCTTTTTAGGGGAATAAGGGAATGAGGAATTAGTAACGAGCGCCGTTATTCTTTAGCGGGTGTCCAGTATGTAAAAGTGGACTGTGTCCACCTGTGTCCGCTCCTTGAGGCTTTCGCTTTAATCTACCAATCTTCTGAGCCGTATTTTTTATATAATTCTATTGTTTTATGTAATTTTTTTTCTACCATTGTTAATTTTTCAAGAGTTTCCTTATTGGTCACTTTAGTTTTTAGCACCTGCAAATCCAGTAACTCTTCTTTGGCCTTTCGGACACGCTCTTTATCCTGCTCCCGACGCAAAAACAGCCAGCCGGCAAAACCACACCCCGGCGGGATTATTGCCCAAGGAGAACTCGGAAAATGTTTACACAATGTCATCCTGTCCTCATAACGGCCGCACTTATTATCTTCCTGCAAATACTTACAGTAATAAAAAGTTAACCCCTCTACAGCTTTCTTATCATTTTTTAAATGCATAAAAATATTGTCTACGGTGTCTGCATCAGCTTTACGGGCCTCCTCAATTGTTTCGTACGGCTCAAATATCTCCAAAAATTCCTTTGCATATACATCACCTTTTCGCGCTAATTCGCAAAGCTCATCGTGTGATGTTCCCGTTGTTACAACACGACAACATTTCCCGCACATTAAACACAAGTCTTGAGGACGCTTATTTAAATAATTTTTTTCGTATGAATCCATATCTATATTATAAAACTTCATGCCGGAAAAAGTTAACTATCTTAACATTTCTTAAAATTCTTTTTAAAAAGGCAATAAATTCTTTATTTTGAACTTTTATAATATAAGTAGTAGTAGAGGTTTAGTCATGCAAAATTCAGTAGGACAATATCAAACCCAGCCAATGCAGCAGGCACAACCGGCATGTGTACCGCAGCCGCCGGCATCTGCCATACCTGGGACACAATCCGGAGTGTATATTCAGATATTTAATCCTTCTGTAGGTGCGCCGGGAGCCGCGCCTGTTTACAATGTTAATGCTCCTGCTTATGGCACAAACCCAAATCAGGCACAATGTTACCCGTCAAATTACTATACAACTAACTGGGGGCAGGGATACAGCAATCCGCAATATCCTGCAGCCAATATTCCGGGACAATCAATTAACGGCGGTGTTACCCAGAACCAAAATGTTACGGTAAATCCGGCGGCTTATCCTGCTGTAAATATGCCGCAGCAGACTCAATCACAAACAGTTCCGCAGGCCGGTCAGAGTGCTCAACAAATTCAATCCTCCAGTACAGCAACAGAAACAACTTCTGGTGACAGCGGTAAAAAAACAGAAAAAAGAACTATCGTAATGTTAACAGATGATTACATAAAAAATGTAGAAAACTATTTAAATAGTCAGGATAAAGAAGTACGCTTAATGGGGGCAAAAGAAGTAGCCGCACGTGCGCTTGAAGATCCTTCAAGAAAAAATGATAAGGCTCTTACTGCGTTAGTAAACAAAATGCTGCAAGATCCGGATCTAAAAGTTCGTTTCTTAGCATTAAGTCTGCTCTATTCACGGAATATAACCGGTGACGATTATACTGTAAATGTACTTAAACAAATGCAAAATTCAACATCCGGTTACGGACAAGATGCGCTTATGGCTGCAAATATCCTGCTCAAAATGTCAGGACAAACAACAGAAAAAGAATTTGAAGTAACTGACAAAGATAAGAAAAAGAAGAAAACAGAAGACATTAATAAGGTGATGACATTGTTATGAGAATAATTAACGCAATAAAAAACAATTACGGAAAATATCTTGCGAAAGGTGCCGGTGCGCTGGCACTGGGTATTGTTGCCTATGATTCTCATACTCTCGGCAAAATAAATTCTGATGCCTACGCAAAAACTCAGGATGCAAAAGCCTGTATAAATTCTTATAACAACACCATGTTTATGGCTGACCCGAGTATCACAACATCTAAGGCTAAAAATTTCTTATTAGATTTACAAATTCAGGATAATGTCCGCCATTTTGTAAATTCAGCTATCGGATATTTCAAAGGTTTTGGCTCAATGCTTATTAATTCCGTTGTACCGTTAGGCCTCGGCCTCGGAGCTATTGTCTCCAAAAACAACAAGGTTGCAGGCGGATTTGGAATAGGGCTTGCCGCTTATGGCGTTATTAAGTTCCTGAAAGATGTTTGCGGTCTTGGTCACCCTAATTATTTCAAAAAGAATTTCTAATAAACTTTTCGTATAAATCCGGACGTCTTTCTTTTGTTCTCCTTAAACTTTCCTGATATCGAAACTCGTCTATCATTTTATGATTGCCGTTTAATAGCACATCCGGTACCTTTAACCCCCTGTATTCCCGCGGTTTTGTGTAGTGTGGATATTCAAGAAGTCCGTTAGAAAAGCTGTCTTCCTCTGCTGATTCAATTTTGCCGAGAGTACCGTCCAGCTTCCTGCTGACTGCATCCATAAGACAAAGTGCCGGCAATTCGCCTCCCGTCAAAACAAAATCGCCTACAGAAATTTCACGGGGTCTGATTATTTCTCTTATACGTTCATCATACCCTTCATAATGCCCGCAAAGTATTATTATCTGATTAAAAACAGCTAATTCATTAACTATTTTATCCGTAAGCGGTTCGCCTTGCGGCGACATCATTATTGTTATTGTATTTTCAGCGGCATCAATACTTTCGTATGCATCTACATAAGGCTGCGCCATAAGCACCATGCCTGCCCCGCCGCCATAAGGTGTGTCGTCTACTTTTTTGTGTTTATCCTCTGTATAATCACGGGGATTTATTACATTTAATTCAAACACGCCGTTTTCGTTTGCACGTTTCATTATACTGAAATTTGAAAACTGCTCGATCATTTCCGGAAAAAGCGTTAAAACATCAAATCTCATTCCAGCAGTCCTTCCAGATTGTTTATAACAATCTTTTTCTCGTTTAGTTTAACTTCGGTGACTATAGCTTTTACAAAAGGAATTAATGATATTTTTTTTGACTTTGTTTTAACAGACAAAAGATCGTTTGCGCCGTTATTAGATACTCCGATTACAAAACCTAATTTATTGCCGGATTTATCAAAAACTTCCATCCCGACAAGTTCATCAATCAAAAATTCGTCTTCTTCGAGGTTATTACGAATAGTTTCTTCTGTTACAAAAAGCAGAGACCCTTTATAAGGCAACAGGTCGTTAATTGTGTCTATTCCGTCAAACTTAACAATAGCACAATTTTTGCTAATTCTTACCCTGACGATCTTCAGGGGCAAATATTTATTATCAGATTTAACAAAAATCTCTTTGAGCGAACAGAAAAATTCCTGTTGATTTTTAGAAAAACCAACTTTTGCTTCACCCTGAATCCCGTGAAAGTTTAAAATCTTACCGACTGATATCAACTTATCATTCATACTTCAGAAGTTTCTTCCGCATTTTTAGTTTTTTTGCTTTTTTTAGGTTTTTCAGCCTCAACAACTTCCGCAACAGCAGTTTCCGGCTGACCTTCGGCTGCCGCTTGAGTCTCTGCGGTCTGAGTAACTTCAACTTCTTCGTTTGCTTTTTTATTTTTAGGTTTTCTTTGCGGTTTTCTATATTCTTCCGGAGCATCAGGACGGTCTTGATTCCATCTCTTTAAGCCCATTTGAGCACGGATTAAACCAATACCAACGTGAACACGCCATTCATCCATTTTCAATTGTGCCGCAATAATTTTATGGCATCCGATTGGAGGGAGCGGCAGCAGTGGTTCATAAAGATTTTTGATAGCAAAAATTTGATCCGGAGATATTGCGAGTTTACGTTTAGGGAACGGAAGTTTCGGCAGCATAAGTTTTTGTCTCACAAGATTAATGCCGAAGAACACTTTTCTAGGTTCAATTCCCAATTTTTCTCCGATAACTTCATGGCAATCCGGATTAGGCAGCGGAAGCATAGCTTTATAAAGAACTTCAATCTGTTCCATCTGCTCCTTAGTAACTAATAATTGCTTTGGTGCTTTTGCTTTTGCCGGACGCTTGTTATTAAATTTGTGACCCGGCCTTCTCGGAGAAAAACCGCCTCTGTTGTCACGGTTATATCCTCCGGATTTTTGATAACCGCCCTGTCTTCTGTTATCTCTGTTATATGAAGGGCGAGCGTATCCGCCGCGGTTGTCGCGGTTGTATCCGCCTCCGGCACTGTAACCGGATCTCGGACGCTGCTGTGGACGATTATAACGCTGAGCGTTTTCTGGATTGCCGCCTGCGCTGTAATATCTAGGTGCTTCATCAGGTGTGCTGTATGACTGAAGCTGTTTATTCTGTTCTCCGGCAGCTGCACCTGTACCGTCAGGTGATGACGGATTTATCATCATACTTTTATCCGGATATAAACAATCCGGGCAAATAACTCTTTTGGGGTTTTTAGTCTCAAACTCACGACCGCATTTGATACACTTGTTTACATACATAATAATAAGCCTCTTAATTTAAAATAATACAATGGGTTCCAAAATAAAATAAGGTTTTCTCCTCAGTGCAAAAATATTCTTTCCATAAAAACAATTCTATGCTAATACAATTATTATAACATAATAATTATTATTTTTCAAGTGTTTTTTTAAAATTATTTTTCAACTAAAAAAGTTACCGGCCCGTCATTTATTAATTCAATGTCCATCATTGCCCGAAATTTACCTGTTTTAGCCGAAAATCCTGCTTCGTTAATACATTTAATAAAATATTCATATAAGTCAAGTGCTTTTTCCGGCAAAGCTGCGTTATCAAATGACGGACGGGTGCCTTTCTTACAGTTCCCGCACAGAGTAAATTGTGAAACTACTAAAATTTCGCCTTTAACATCTCTTAATGATAAGTTCATCTTTTCATTTGCATCTTCAAAAATCCTTAAATTTATCACTTTACCTGCTAATTGTTCAGCATTTACACATTCATCATTTTTTTCTACTCCGAGAAACACAAGTATTCCCTTACCTATTTCAGAATATAAAGCACCGTCAATTGTGACTGAAGCCTGTTTAACACGCTGAATTAATGCCTTCATTACATGCTCCTTATGTCTTTTCATTGCTATTATAGCACCTTAGATAAATATCTTCAAAAAATCTTATTAATATTAAATACATGTCTAATTTACTTTTTATTTTAATTTTGTATGATTGTTTAAATAAAATCTATTTATAAGACGTATTTTTAATGAAAATATGCCTATTAGCCAGTTAAGTAATTCAGAAGTTACTGCTATTTTAATAAATTAGGAGGGCATATGAATTTAAAAGAAAAATTAGGAAAACAAATCCAATTAATCAGAAAAAAACAACGCATGACGCAAGAACAACTCGCCAAAATTATCGGTGTTGACCCGAAGAGTATCAGCAAAATAGAAAAAGGAAACAACTACCCTTCTCCGGATAATCTGGAAGCAATTGCAAGAGTTTTAGGAGTTTCAGTTTACGAGTTTTTCCTGTTTGAAGAAACAAAATCCGTTGAAATGATGAAAAACGAAATTGTTAAAGCTATAAACCGTGATCATAAGACTTTGATGTATTTATATCATATGCTCAAGGTTCTTTAAATATTCAATTGAACGAAAAGACATTTTTTCAGCCTTTAATTTCTTATTCTTGCGCTCCTTCTTTGCTAATTCGACAGGCTCAAGAATTCCCCAATTGGAATTTATAGGCTGAAATTTGTCATGCGCCTCATCACTTATATAGTTAGTTAAGGCCCCTAATACCGTTATTTTTGGCAAAACAAGCAATTCCTGATTATGAATAAATCTCGCCATATTAATACCGGCCAGCAAGCCTGAAGCTATTGATTCCGTATACCCTTCTGTTCCTGTAATTTGTCCTGCGAAAAACAGATTTGAACGTTTGCGGCTTTGGAGCGACGCTGCAAGGAGTTTTGGTGAATTTATAAACGTGTTTCTGTGCATTACGCCATATCGTACAATATTTACATTTTCAAGCCCCGGTATAGCCTGTAATAATTCTTTCTGGCTGCCCCATTTCAGATTCGTCTGGAAACCAACCAGATTATATAAAGTTTTTGCTGAATTGTCCTGTCTGAGTTGTACGACCGCATAATTTTCAATTCCTGTCCGCTTATCAACAAGCCCGACCGGCTTCATAGGGCCAAAACGTAAAGTATCAACTCCTCTTGATGCCAGAACCTCTATTGGCAGACAACTTTCAAAAAATTTTGCATCTTTTTCAAATTCTTTTAACTCTATTTTGGGAGCATTGATTAAAATATCATAAAACCGCTCATATTCTTCTTTGCTCATAGGACAATTTATGTAAGATGCCTCGCCTTTATCATAACGGCTTGCATAAAACGCTTTATCAAAATTTATGCTGTCTTTTTCTACAATCGGGGCAATTGCGTCAAAAAAATGAAGATGTTCGCTTTGAGTAAAATTCTTGATATTTTCTGCCAGTTTATCACTTGTCAGCGGGCCGGTTGCAATTATAACGTTGCCATCCGGTATTTCTGTTATCTCTTCGCGTTTTACAGTAATAAGCGAATTTGCCTCTATTTTATCCGTAACGGTTTGTGAAAACTTTTCTCTGTCTATCGCAAGAGCGTTACCGGCCGGAACAGCACACTCATACGCAATTTTTATAAGTTCGCCGCCTAGCAATTCCATTTCTTTTTTTAATAGTCCTGACGCATTTCCGGTATCAAAAGACCCCAGACTGTTTGAACAGACAAATTCTGCAAATTTATCAGTCTTATGCGCACCGGTTGTTTTAAGAGGGCGCATTTCATATAATTCGGTTTCAATTCCTCTTTTAGCAAGCTGTAATGCAGCTTCTGAGCCGGCAAGTCCGGCACCTAAAACTTTAACTTTCATATATCTTACTTTAACAAACACAAAACCACAAGTCAATTTTTCAAAACTCATAAGATTTTTAAATAAAAATAGAATTGTATTAAGAAATATTTCATTTGTTGTTATATTTGTAGTAAAAGACTTGAAAAATAGTTTTGGATTAAGTATGATAAATACACTTGTTCACTATTTGTTTTGTAAATGTTTTGCAACATGACAGATAGAAACAGGCAATAAGTAACCCCGTAAGGTTTTATATATTTATATATAAGTAAAAAGTAAAAGTGTAATATAGTTAGTGGCAAAGTTAAAGTAGGGATATGGCAGTAAAAGCAATTAATCAGTCGCTAAAAATAAATAGCGAATACAACAATCAAAACAGAAACAGTAATACAAATAAACATTATACCCCGTCATTTCAAGGGTTTGGGAATCCTATAACAGTTGTTATGGATGCGATTGACCGCGGCGGATTTGCTGCATCATTTATAGCGCAGGACGGTATCGGCATGGTTGCTCCGAGAATCTGGGAAGGCCTTAATCGTAACCGTAAACGTGAAAAAGACCCTGTAACAGGTGAAGAAACAGGTAAAAAAACAGGCCCTCTGAACTGGGAATTTGCAAGACGTGAAGGTATCCGTGAAGTTTTGAGCGGTCCGAGTGCGTTCATAATCCCTGCAATTATGCTTGCCGGTATTAAAAAATGGTCAGGTACTGCAAACAATGTCCATGTTGACCATATTAATGCTTTAGGGAAGAGTTTTGCGGATTTTGCCGAAACTAATGCGGATATATTAACCGATACAGCAAAAGCAAAAGAGAAATTCTATGAAAAAGTATTTAAAAATGTATTAAGCACATCACTGGAAAACAAACTTACAGGAGATGAACTTAACAGGACAGCGCAAGAATTTACGCAAGAATATATTAAAATAGAAAATGCACCATCTAAGGGTCACTGGAAAACATTTATAGGCAAAGCTGTTCCTGGTTCTGCCGAAGATTTGCAAGGAGATCTGGCTGACCGCTATATGAATTTACGTAAACGGCTTTTGCCATCTTCCATAAATGAAATGGATGCAGGCATTATGGTAGAAGGTACCAACAAAACCGTTAAAACTAATTTCAGTAAAGTATTATCAAGTTTAAGTGATTATTCTAACGATGTACTTAAAAATTCTAAAAAGTACGTTGAAACAAACGGCACTGAGGATTTACAGAAATTCCTGAAAAGCTTTAATCATCGCCGTATCGGAACCAGAGTTGCCTCTATTGCCTCTATGTTTGCGGCAGTTGTAGCTTTCTATACAGTTATTCCGAAGCTTTATAACTTAGGATTGAAACATGATCCGGGACTGGCAGGATTGGAAGATGAAAATACACAACAACCCCAGCAGCCGGCAGCAAATACTGCTAAGGCAGAGGTAAAATCTGAAAAACCTGCCGAAAATACAGCTTCAACAGAAGTGAAAACAGATAAAACAGAAAGCACTGATAAACAGGCTGCGAACAAGGATGCTGTGGCATTTACCGGAGCTTTCCAGACTGCAAGCCGTAGACTCGGTGAAGCAATAGACAGCAGTGATATTGTTAAAAAAGCAGTCAATAAATTTGAATTTAACGGGCCTTCAATGTCAGTACCGGCAATGTTAACTTTACTATTCGGTTTCTGTCTGCCTCCGCGTTATCAAAATGCAAAGAGTGATAAAGAGCGTAAAGAAATTCTTGTACGTGATATTTCAAGTTTTTCAGCAATCTTGTTTGGTGCAAATGCATTGTCACGTTTGACATCCGACGCTTTCGGCAAAACCTTCGGGCTTGTTCTTAATGTAAAACCGCAAGATCATAATAAATCAATCTTCCATCAGGTTAAAAACTACTTAACCCCGGGTAAAGGTATTGATGTATTGAAGGGTGCACAAATAGATTCTAAATACAGCAACCTTGAAGGTTATAAAGACAGAATTGTAGGTTTTGTCGACTTCTTAGAGAACAATGACGGTAATGCAAAGAAAGTATTCAATATGGATAAGGGTTTGCGTGCCGAAGTTGAGAAAATTCTAGGTAAGCCATTGAAAGAAGTATCAATTGATGACTTAAAAAAGGAATTGAAAGCGGCTGATGATGGATTGCTAAAAGTCTTAGATTTTATTAAGAATATGGACAATGGTTTACGTGCGAAAGTTGAAAAAATTCTTCTCAAGCCATTGAAAGAAGCATCACTTGATGATTTGAAGAAGGTATCTGAAGTAACGAATGATGAATCGTTAAAAAGCTTAGATTTCGTAAAAGCATCTGCAATGCAGAAAATATATGCAACATTCGGTCCAAATAACAAATTTATTAATATTGCTAAGACCTGCAACAGTGCATTTGGTTTCTTGTCAACAATAGTACTTGTACCATTGTTTATGATAGGCGTTGCGAGATACTGTGAAAACATGACGAAAAAACGTGTGGCCGAAGAAAAAGCAGCGAAAGCAGCAGAAGCAGCCAAGGCTCCTATAGCACACTTAAAGAATATGTTAAGCAATGTTATGCCATCACAAAAACCTTCAATGACAGGTTTCTTGAAGGAAAACGCTTAAAAAAATCATTGTGTTTTCAGCTAACAGGCGGACAGATAACAAACGTAGCCTGACGCAGACTTGCCTGTCCACCATTCCCAAGACCCGCTAAACCCAACGATCACTGGCAACCTGTCATATCACAGCGGATGACAAAGATGGTCACTGTTCGCCCTTATACTCTGGTTGAACGTTAAAGAAATACTGTGAACGTCAGGTATAAGTTTGTTTATATAAATTGTTATAAATAACTATTGACCAAATATAAATAACGGCAAATCATTTTCAAGTGCGTATTTTTTCAAATATTCAGAACGTGTTTTGCTATCGACACAATCAACAAGATTATCATATTTATCAACAATTGTCATAAATGCACCTGTAATAGCAGTTGGATTTGAACAGAGTATTTCATTGTAAGTAGTACTATAACCGCCCATCGTGGATAATGCGTATACTATTTTATCTTGTAATTCTTTTGGCTGAATATCTGATATTGGTCTATCACTAAACTGTTCTACAAAAGAAATATATTCTCTATCACTCATTCCTGTTGCTTGTTTTATTGCTTTAGGAATACGATCTCTGTCTTCCACTCTATAACCATCAAAAATAAAGTCTTCTTTTATCTTATTTATTGTTTTTCTCCAGCCGGAACCAATGTCAGTAAAACCACCGGCATGAATATTTTGAGTTGGAATATCAAGTAATATCCCTTCATCGGTAAAGAAATTATATTGGCTTTCGGGTCTTTGCGCATAACTAACTGAAAGAACAACATCAGAATCCGGTTCTAAGAATTTTTTAAATTTAGCTAAAGCCACATCTGAATTAAACGCATGTACAAAGAATTTTATATTTCCTGTATCCATATCTATATTACCATCCGGGGAATAATATTCGCTTTTTTCGATATTACTTATATCTACACCTCTGGATTTTGTGCCTTTTGGAAAACCTAATTGTTCCCAATTTTCAACCTCATTATATTTAATTATAACTAAGCCGTCTTTATTTTGATAAACACCTTTTATAATTTTCCCATCATGACCAATTACGGAACCATCTGCATTAACAGATTTTATTGCTTTTTTTATTTCGCTTGCTTCAGGTACTTTTGTTGCCGGCAGAACAGGTTGATTTGTTTTTAATTTTGTTATATTTTTCCTTAAAACATTACTATATTTATCAAATAATTTTAAGTCATCACCTTTTAACTCTGCTCTACTTAACATCAAGACCATATCAAGAGTATTACTATCTTTTAAATCATAAGCAAGTGATTGGAACCGCTCAGTAATATCCTTTTTCGATTTTGCTTGTTTTATATAATCTATCCATTCATGATTTTTAATTATGTTATATAATTTAAGTCTATCTTCTTTCGGTAAATCTAATTTATCAGTAATATGATAAGCATCAAATGAACTTTCATGAGTATGCGTAATATCTTTAAATCCTTCAAATTCACTAATATTATGTAATAAACTTGATAATTGAAGAATTTTTTTATCATTTTGGCTCAATGATAAATAATTAGGATCTTTAGAAATAGAGTTTAGTGTTGATAATGATGATATAAGGATATCATTACCTTCAATATTTTTTCTTCCAACCATTGTATGAATTTCGGGTAAAACATCTGCTATTTGATTCAATAAAGATTGAATTTCAGGATTATCACATTTAATTTGGTTTTTAGTAGAAAAATGAGAAACATTTTCTTTAAGTGTTTCAGCAATTTGTCTTAATTTTGGATCCGGAATTTCTATTTCTAATTTCTTTCGTTCCACATTAACAGGATATCTCGATATTGTATATCCTGTCGGGTTATTTTTATTCGGAGTAAGTTTAAATCCAAAGTAACTTAATACTGTATTTTGTTCTTGTTTGGACAAGCCTTGTGTTTTTTGAAGTACATCATTAATAAAAGCTTCTCTTGAATATTCTTGAGATAATTTCAAATTTGATATTTCCGCATTTGAGAACTTTTTAAGTAAAGATGTAAGATTATCAAGAGAATTAGGTAATAGTGTTTTTTGAATACTTGAAAGTGGATTATATTCAATACCGATTGACTGTGCTAAAGATTTAACTAACGAACAATAATCATCGGTATTTCTTGGTATTAATCGGAATTGTTCATGCATTTTGTCAGATATTTTGAACATATCATCAAAACCCGAAATTAATTTATTTAAAATCAGCTTTTGTTCTTCTAATGAAAGCTCATTTATATCTTTTACATCTTTTAGTTTTTGTAAATAGCAAGTAATAGCAACATCTGTAACAGACATATTGCTTATAGTATCTTTACCTAACATTTTACATTGTTTTTGTAAATCTTCAACAGGTAATTTACTCAAATTACTATAATGAGCTAATAATTGATTTGGTGTTATACCAATATCCTTATATGATTTACAAAGTTCCAGTACGGAACGAACATCATTGATTGATTCTTTAGAACTATTAATTATAAATATCTTTTGAACTTTATCTATAAGATTTATAATTACACTATCTGGAAAATCTTTATCATTAATTAAAGTCATAAGATCATCTATGTTTTTCTTATCATAAAGACTAAAATTATATACTGCATTTAACATTTTTGCTTTCAACTTATGTTCACAATTATCGTTATTGTATATTTTTTTAACCAGATTTAAATAATCATCTATTTTATTTTGCTCTTTTAATCTGGGAGCTTTAGATATAATGTCACTTAAATCTTCTTTTGGTATGCAGTCCAAATCTCTGAGTTTCAAATATAAATTCATTAAATCATTATAATGAAGCACCATTTGTAGAGTTTGTTCGGGCATATCATCTTCTATGGCTTTTGCTAAAAAATTATAATTCTGCTCTGTTTCAATGCAGCTTACATAGAATATCCCTATTTTATCTTTCATTAGATCAATAGCTTTCATTTGATATTCAACATTCTCATGTTTTGTACCTTCAAGAAAACGTAAAATATTAGCTTTATTTATATCCTTCTCTAACAAATCAGAATGTTTAGTTTTTAAATAATTCCACATTGTTTTAATTGCTAAAATATCATTAGTTTCACCACTTGTAAAAATATGGTCTATATCATTTGCACTAAACTTTTTACTCAAAATATCGCTGATATCTTTATGTAATTGACAAAATTCAGGATCGTCAAACAATTTCAAAAGTTTATTCTCTTCATTAAAAGATTTAACCCCTGAAAACAAATTTTTTCTATTTTTTAAACTCTCGGAATTTTTATAACTATTTTTTATTCTTGTTTTTTGTTCGTCCCTATAACTTTTTAATTCATCTTCAATTGCTGCAAAATCTTCTCTGGATCTCGTAGTGGCTAATTTGTCAGTGATACCTGATGGTTCGCTTCCCGTATTTTCAGCAACAGTGTCAGGGACCTTCGTATTCGTGGCTTCGTTATGCAGCTTGCTACCCAATTCATGTCCTGCTTTACCCACGGCCTTCATACCTCCGCCTATAAGTGGTGACATAATAGCACCGCCTACAAAGCCCTCAACTGCTGA
>CALVEB010000024.1 GCA_944326465.1 Candidatus Gastranaerophilales bacterium
TTGGTAAAGCCGACCTACATAAACTAGATCAAGCCACCATCTATACAAAATAGGATTAACGTGACAAGCATTGTCTAACTCAAGCCACCATCTATACAAAATAGGATTAACGTGACAAGCATTGTCTAACTCAAGCCACCATCTATACAAAATAGGATTAACGTGACAAGCATTGTCTAACTCAAGCCGCCATCTATGTATCATACGATTAAATCTTTTTCTTGTGGTTTCAGCCATTAAGAATCCTCACGTGTACTCATACATATATTATAGCGTATTGTTTGATTTTCTGCAACCCTATATTTGAAAATTTCATATAACTTTTTCTTTCTTCTATTATGTTACAATTTCTAAACAATTATTTAATTCCCTTGTTGACAGTTGTTTTTGTTTGTCTTAGTATTGTTATGCTTGAGATATAGTATTTACAAATATCCGAAATATTTTTGAATAGCATTATCCCGAGCAGGGGCTCAAAGTTCAAGTATAACGCAGCTTTCACCCCGTTTAGTTTAGTAACACAAAAGAAAAAAGGAATGTCAAATGGCAAGCACTAAAAGACAACGTATCAGAGTTTGTTTGAAAGCGTATGATCACAAATTGATTGATGTATCATCAGACAAAATCGTAGAAACAGCAAAAAGAACTGACGCTAAAGTTGCCGGCCCTATTCCTTTACCTACTAAAAGACGTATATATTGTGTTTTACGTTCACCTCACGTTGATAAAAAATCTCGTGAACACTTTGAAATCAGAACTCATAAACGTATTATTGATATATACGAACCGACTCAACAGACTACTGAAGAGTTAAGCAGATTAGATTTACCTGCCGGTGTTGATATCGAAGTTAAATTATAATTATATAAGGCTTGAGCGCACGGCGTAGAAATCTATAACGGTAGTTCAAGCCAAAATCTCAAAATCAACCCCGAGTATTTTTGAAAATTTAATAGCATTATGCATATAATGTGAACTGCGGCCGATTGACAGCTATGAAATAAGTTCAGGCGCAATCGGGACAACCGGAAGGTTGTAGAGGTGAAAATCCTCAATTAAGGTAAGGACAAAAGGCAAGACGTAGCGCTCGCAAGTGAAAATGCAAGGATTGGCAAAGGTTTCAGGCCATGCTCTGAAAAATATGCTGACTTTGCAAGAAAGGTAAAAATATGACACTAGGTGTAATTGGTAAAAAACTGGGTATGACTCAAATCTTTGATGAAAAAGGATTGGCTATCCCTGTAACAGTTATTAAAGTAGATGAAATGGTTGTAACTCAGGTTAAAACTGTAGAAACTGACGGCTACAATGCTATTCAGGTAGGTACAGTGGCAGCTAAAGAAAAACATTTAACTAAAGCTCAACTGGGTCACTTCAAGAAAAATAACTTAAACAACTACAGACATCTTCAGGAATTCAGAATTGATAATCCGCAAGACTATAAAGTCGGCGACAAAATTGAATTATCAGTTCTTGATAATGTAGAAAAAGTTGATGTAACCGGAAAATCAATAGGTAAAGGTTTTCAAGGTACAGTAAAAAGATGGAACTTTGGCAGAGGGCCTATGGCTCACGGGTCAAAAAACCACAGAGAACCGGGTTCTATCGGTGCAGGTACTACTCCTTCACGTGTTATCAAGGGCAAAAGAATGGCCGGTAACATGGGAAATGAAAGAGTTACTATTTCTAAATTGAAACTGGTTAAAGTTGATTCAGCAAACAATTTAGTTCTGGTAAAAGGTTCAGTACCTGGTTGTGAAGGCAGATTGGTAACAATCGTTCCAACAAGAACAAAATGGAATTAACGGATTTTGCGCAAATCGCCGCGTGAGCGATAGTGAATTCAGCCGGATGTGGTAAAGGCAAAAGTAAGTCAAAGCAAAATAAAAAGTATAGCGTATCCGCTGGAGCAACAATCCAAAAATAAAATAACCGAACAGACAAGTTTAAAAAATCCTGACCCGCCATATAAAGCTTTATCGCAAGGGGTTGGCAGTAACAGAAAAATAAAGGAAAACTAAAATGTCAAAAGAAATATTAAGTACAAATGGTGAAAAATTAGGTGAAATTACATTAGAAAAAAGTGTGTTTGGTGTAGAACCAAATTTACATGTAATGCACCTGGCATTAAGAAGACAATTAAACAATGCGCGTCAAGGTTCAGCATCTTGTAAAACAAGAGCAGAAGTATCCGGTGGCGGCAGAAAACCATGGAAGCAAAAAGGAACAGGTCGTGCAAGAGCAGGCTCTCTCCGTTCTCCATTGTTTGCAGGCGGCGGCGTTGTTTTCGGACCAAAACCAAGAGATTACGGTTTCAATATGCCGCAGAAAGCAAGAAAATTGGCTTTGAAATCTGCTTTATCAGCTAGACAGGAACAACTGGTTGTTGTTAAAGATTTCTCAACAATCACAGAGCCAAAAACAAAATTAATGGTTTCTGCACTGAAATCATTAAATGTATCAGGTAAAGTTTTAGTTATCGCTGATGTTAAAGCTGCTGAAAACAATTATTTGGAATTGGCAGCAAGAAACATCCCTAGCGTAAAAATTATTTTGCCTTCAAACTTGAATGTAAAAGATTTATTGGAAGCTGATTTTGTGGTAGTTACAGAATCTGCTGTAAAAGATATAACTGAAAGATTAAGCTAATCATAAAATCGGAAAACAGTAAAGGACATAAAAATGAGTAAAGACAGAACAAATACAGAAAAGTTATACGACGTAATTAAAAAGCCGTTGATTACTGAAAAGTCAGTAGGTGCTACTACATTGGGTCAGTATACTTTTGAAGTAGTAAAAGATGCTACAAAAGTTGAAATTGCGCAAGCAGTAGAATTAGCTTTTCCGGGAAGAAAAGTTAAAAAGGTAAGGACAGTTTATATGCCTTCACACGCAAAGAGAATGGGATATAAATTCGGAAGAACGGATTCTTCAAAAAAAGCAATCGTAACAATTGAAGGTGATCCAATAGAAGAACTTACCGGTGCATAAGGATTAAATAATCCTTAAAAAGGGGCGTCAGGCACAAGTCCCGATAAGATACAACAAAGCCAAAAAAGGAGAAAATAAAAATGGCAATAAGAAAAATAAATCCGACATCTCCAGGACAAAGAGGAATGACAAAGAGTGATTATCAAGAAGTCACAACTCAAACTCCGGAAAAGTCATTACTAAAAAAATTGAAAAAGACAGCCGGCAGAAACAACACCGGAAGAATTACATGTCGTCATAAAGGCGGCGGAGTAAAAAGAGCTTACCGCGTGATTGATTTCAAACGTGAAAAATTCGGCGTACCGGCAACAGTTAAAACAATTGAATACGATCCGAACAGAAACGTAAGAATTTCACTTGTATATTATGCAGACGGTGAAAAAAGATATATTTTAACACCGGAAGGATTAAATGTAGGTGATGTAATTGTATCAGGACCTGAAGCACCTGTACAAAACGGAAATGCATTGCCTTTAGAATTAATCCCGCTTGGTACAATTGTTCATAACATAGAACTTACCCCTGGGCGTGGCGGCGTAATGGTAAGATCTGCAGGTAATGCAGCGCAGGTTATGGCAAAAGAAGGCAATTATGTAACAATCAAACTTCCTTCATCAGAAATGAGAATGGTAAGAAAAGAATGTATGGCTACAATCGGTACACTTGGTAACGCAGAATTTAAGAACATATCAATCGGTAAAGCCGGAAGAAAACGTTATCTTGGTATCAGACCGACCGTACGTGGTGTTACAATGAACCCTTGCGATCACCCGCACGGTGGTGGTGAAGGTAAAACCGGTCCTGGCGGACATCCTAAGACACCTTGGGGTAAACCGGCACTTGGTTACAAGACCCGTAAAAAAGGTAAAGCTTCTGACAAACTTATTGTAAGAAGACGCAAAAAGTAAGATAGCCGTTGGCGAGCGTCAGCGAGCCTTGCGGATGTCTTATCCCGAACTCGTTTCGGGATCTGACCGGAGGTGAGCAAGGCAGCCGATGGATATCAAGCCCGAACTTATTTCGGGATCTGGCCGGAGGTGAGCAAAGCAGCCGATGGATATCAAGCCCGAACTTGTTTCGGGATCTGGCCGGAGGTGAGCAAAGCAGCCGACGGATATCTAGAACAAATATACGAATTAAATTCGTATCTGTCCTCCGGGGCAGTAACAAAAACAAAATACAAAAATATAAAATACAAAGGAGAAAAAATTAATGGCACGTTCATTAAAAAAGGGTCCATACGTAGAAGAAGCTCTACAACAAAAAATTGCAAAAATGAATGCAAATTCAGAGCATAAAGTCATTAAAACCTGGTCACGGGCATCAATGATAATACCTGATATGTTAGGACATACAATTGCGGTACATAACGGGAAAACTCACGTTCCGGTATATGTAACAGAGCAAATGATTGGACACAAATTAGGTGAGTTTGCACCTACAAGGATGTACAAAGGCCACGCTGGCTCAGATAAAACAGCTAAAAGAAAATAAGCAGGCCGCATAAAAGTATATCTTCTCCCGTAAAATTCGGGATCTCGTTGAAAAGAGATAACAAAAAAGATAAGGAAAAATAAAATGGAAGCTAAAGCAAGACAAACAGATATTAAAATGACAGCAAGAAAACTTCGCAGAGTAATCAACGAAGTTAGAGGAAAAGCTGTTAAAGAAGCTCAAGATATGTTGCGTTTTATGCCTTACTTTGCAGCAAGAGTGGTAGAAAAGAATTTGAAAGCCGCTGTTGCTAATGCACAGGAACAATACGGTGTATCAGCAGAATCCTTAAAGATTTCTGAAATTTACGCTGATGAAAGCACAACATACAAAAGAGCAAGAGCAAGAGCGCAAGGTCGTATGTACAAAAGACTTAAACGCACTTCTCATCTCACATTAAAAGTTAGTGATACACAAAGCAAATAAAGGTAGATAAAATGGGACAAAAAACACATCCAACCGGATTTAGAGTAGGAATAATTCAACCTTGGGCAAGCACATGGTTTGCAAAAATTAAAGAATATGGCGAATTTGTAGCAGAAGATGCAAAAATCAGAAAATTTGTTAAAAAGAAATTATATGCAGCCGGTGTTTCAAAGATATTAATAGCAAGAAAAGCACAGAATACAACAATTACTGTTGTAACGGCAAAACCGGGTATTGTTGTAGGCAGAGGCGGCCAGGGTATTGATGAATTAAGACAAGATGTTACTAAATATCTTGGTAAACCGGTTATTATCAACGTTGTAGAAGTTGCGAAAACTGATGCAGATGCTCAACTTGTAGCAGAATCAATTGCACAACAGCTTGAAAAACGTGTAGCATTCAGACGAGCTATGAAACAGGCTATGCAGCGTACAATGAGATCCGGCGCTCAAGGTATTAAAGTTATGGTATCAGGTCGTTTGGGCGGTGCAGAAATTGCGCGTTCAGAATGGGCAAAAGAAGGCAGAATTCCGCTTCAAACATTAAGAGCAGATGTAGATTACGGATTTACAGAAGCAGATACTATAATGGGTAAAATTGGTGTTAAGGTTTGGATTTTCAAAGGTGTATTAATGCCTGGTGAAAAAGCAGACCAGAATATCAAAGCTAAAAATGAAAAATCAGGCAGCGACAACAAAGGTCAACGCCGTTCAAGACGCCGTCCTATAGAAACAACAGAGGCGTAAGGTATTAGTAAAAAATAACAGGAGCAAATATAATGTTACAGCCTAAAAAAACAAAATACCGCAAAATGATGAAAGGCAGAATGAAAGGTACTGAAACTAGAGGTACATCATTTGAATTCGGCCAGTATGCGATTAAAGCATTAGAACCGGGTTGGATTACCAGCCGTCAAATCGAGGCAGCACGTCGTGCAATGACCCGTGAAATCAAACGTGGCGGTAACGTTTGGATTAAAATATTCCCTGATAAACCGATTACTGCAAAACCTGCAGAAACCCGTATGGGCTCAGGAAAAGGTAATTTGGAATACTGGGTAGCGGTTGTAAAACCTAACAGAATTCTTTTTGAACTGGATTACTTTGACAGAAATGTTGCAGTGCATGCATTAGAATTAGCAGCACAAAAATTGCCTATCAAAGTTAAGATAGTTGAAAAAGCAAAATGTGAACAAAAATAAAAAAGGAAAATACAGATGAAACTAAGTGAAATGCGTGAAAAATCTATCGATGAATTAGAAAACGCTATCATTGACTGGAAAAAAGATTTGTTCAACTACAAGTTGCAGCTTTCAACCCATAAATTGGAAAACACAGCATTGATATCTAAAACAAAGAGATTCATCGCACAAGCAAAAACAGTAATAAAAGAAAAAGCGGCAGCGAATAGCCAAGCGGAGGTACAAAATGCCTAAAAAAGAAAAACAAGGTGTAGTAATCAGTAATAAAATGGATAAAACAATTGTCGTAAAAGTGGCTGATTATGAACCACATCCAAAATATAAAAAGATTATGGAATCAAATAAAAACTACAAAGCACACGATGAAGGCAATGTTTGTAATGTAGGTGATACAGTAAGAATTGTAGAATCCCGTCCGTTATCAGGCGGCAAACGTTGGTCTTTACTTGAAGTTGTAGAAAAAGCACGTTAATTCTTAAAGAGCGTAAGCGAATTGAGAAACGGTGTTTCCTGAATTTATTTCAGGTTTGCGGAGACTGTATTTTTCGCAAAAATGGACATCATTAAACAAATAATGCGCTGTCAAAAGTAAAAAAGTTCTTTAAATAAAAAGGAAAAATAAAAATGATACAACAAGAAACAAGACTAGAAGTAGCAGATAATACAGGTGCAAAAGAACTGTTATGTATACGTGTAATGGGCAGTTCAAATAAGAAATTTGCAGCAGTAGGCGATGAAATCGTTGCAACTGTAAAAGCAGCAGCACCGAATCAGACAGTTAAAGCAGGCGAAGTTGTAAAAGCTGTTGTAGTCAGAACAAAACATGATATTAAACGTGAAGACGGATCAGTTATCAGATTTGACGAAAACGCAGCAGTAATAATCAACAAAGACGGTAACCCTCGCGGAACCCGTGTATTTGGTCCTGTAGCCCGTGAATTAAGAGACAAGGGATATATGAAGATTATCTCTTTGGCTCCTGAGGTAATCTAGCTCTTAACGAGCGCGTAAGCGCGAATTTTAGAGATAGATTATCCCGAACTTGTTTCGGGATCTCAGATGAGAAAAGATTGAAAATTGAAAAATTGAAAATCTAAAAAGGCTCTTAACGAGCGCGTAAGCGCAAGTTTTAGAGATAGATTATCCCGAACTTGTTTCGGGATCTCAGATGAGAATGATTGAATGTTCTTGACAGGTGTGTAAGCGCGTGTTTAGACATATAAATTAAAACCAAACACATGTAATAGACCTTCATGGTCAGTCCATGAAAAAAAGCTTGAAAAAGCAGGAGAAAAAAATGACAGAACAAAACAAAAAAAGCTTGCATGTAAAAACCGGCGATAGAGTAATCGTAACTGCAGGCAAAGATAAAGGAAAAATCGGTAACATAAAAAAAGTTAACCCAACCGACGGAACAGTCGTTGTTGAAGGCGCAAACATGGTTACTAAAGCTCAGAAACCTCAGCCAATGGCAGGTATTCAAGGCGGCTTAATCAAACTTGAAGCTCCAATGGATTCTTCAAAAGTTATGGTTGTATGCCCTGCTTGCGAAAAACCGACAAGGATCAAACACGATGTCGTAGGCGGCAAAAAAGTTCGTGTTTGTAAAAAATGTGGTGAACAATTAGATGTATAGTATTTTTGTAATATAATACTATCATCCGAGAATTAAGGAACAAGAAAAATGACATTAACTAAGAACTTAAAATCAAAATATCAAGACGACGTAAAACCGGCTTTGAAAGAAAAATTCGGTTACAAAAACGACCACCAGATTCCAAAACTGCACAAAATTGTTTTGAATATGGGTGTAGGTGAAGCATCTCACAACTCAAAAATTGCTGAATCAATAGAAGCGCAATTGACAAAAATTGCGGGTCAAAAATCAGTAATCACAAAAGCAAAAAAATCAATCGCATCATACAAATTAAGAGAAGGAATGCCGGTTGGTGCTATGGTAACACTCCGCGGTGAAAGAATGTATGATTTTCTTCAAAAGTTAATCACAGTAGTACTTCCGCGTATACGTGACTTCCGTGGTATCAGCGCAAAAAGTTTTGACGGCCGCGGTAATTATACTCTGGGCTTGAAAGAACAGGCATTGTTCCCTGAAATTACTTATGAAGAAGTTGATCTTGTAAAAGGTATGAACGTTTCTATCATCACAACTGCAGAAACAGATGATGAAGCAAGAGAATTACTAAGATTACTCGGAATGCCTTTCAAAACAAAATAAAAAGTAAATAATTATAAGATATAAAGGAGAAATTCATGGCTAAAAAAGCGATGATAGACAAAGAACTAAAAAGAGAAGCACTGGCAGCAAAGGGCAAATACCCGAGAGTCAGATTGCATAACAGATGCAGCATCTGCGGCAGACCTCACGGTTTCCACAGAGATTTTGGCCTGTGCAGAATTTGTCTTAGAAAAATGGCTCATCAGGGATTGTTACCTGGTGTTACAAAAGCTAGCTGGTAGGTAGTATTTTACTCTTTCAACACTCAAGTTTTGCAGAAGTTTTGTAAAATGAGATATAATAGGTGTTGTATAAGAAAGTTTTACTTTACCTTACAGTTTAAATTGTCAGCACATGTAGATAATAAAAACAAAAGACTGCGAGATACAGTCTTTTGTTTTTGTATATAATCAAAATTCTATGCTAATCTGGAAAAATTTTGTCCAACAGCTTTCATGCTAGCTTCAAAATTTTTATCTTCAGAATCCGGAATATCCAAAACAATATTTAGAGGAGCATTCGGGTTTTTGTTATAACCGTTCATGTAAAAATCACTTAATTGTTTATATACCTTATCACCATTTTTTGCATTTTGAGTCCAAAAACCTAATAAAGTATCACGTTTTAGACATGCATCCTGATTTGGCATTGCTTGATTCGCATTGAGAGAATACTTTCCAGCAAAACTTTGTGACGAAATAGAGTTTAAATTCATAATACCAATCCTTTCATAAAGATAATCTACACTCGTATTGTAAATAATATGAATATTTAAAATTGTTAAATATTTGTTTTTTTTGTTACAAATTTTAACAAGTATGGACAATTTGTAAATCGCGTAATTTTATAATTGATTTTTTAACTTTTTGTAAAAATGTACTTGTAATAGAAGAGTGTTTTTGATATATTGATTTTGTCAGACTATCGAAATAAGCCTGCGAAGTTGAGTCAGGCACCATTAATTCGACAAGTGACAGGTAGTATATGGATACTGCCGGATAAATAAATCATTATTTGGCAAGTCCGCAAGAGTAAAGGAAGAAAATTATGTCAATGACAGATCCAATAGCAGATATGCTTACAAGAATCAGAAACGCAAGTATGGTTGCACACCCTTCTGTAGAAATGCCTTCATCAAAATTGAAAGTTGAACTGGCAAAATTGTTAAAAGAAGAAGGTTTTATTTCTGATTACAATGTAAAAGAAGTCGGTAAATTCAAAGTTTTGGAAATCACTTTGAAATATGATGCAAAACATAAACCGATTATCTCAAAATTAGAAAGAATTTCAAAACCTGGTTTGAGAAGCTACAGCAAAGCTAAAAACCTGCCTCAAGTGTTGGGCGGTATGGGCATTGCTATTATCTCAACAAGCAAAGGTCTTTTGACAGACAGAAAAGCACGTAAAGAAAATATCGGCGGCGAAGTTCTTTGCTACGTATATTAATTTTCAAAATAGATATTAAGAATCGGGCGGAATTATATTCCGCCCGATTTTTATGAAAATATCCATAATATGTTCATGTAGAATAATTAACTTAAAAGAAGAAAGCTGTTATGTGTAACTGCATAACAGCTTTGAAATGTAAATTTATACTAACTATTAAGGATTATATTTTTGACAAATAGCAGATTTGTGGTAAGATTATATACGCGGATGTAATTGGTAGAAAGATCCGTGGATAAAACTAACAGCCGAAATATTAAGGTTTTATCGTAATTGTAGTTAATATACCCATAAGGAGAAAAATTATGTCACGTATTGGTAAAAAACCGATTGAAATCCCTCAAGGTGTAGAAATCACTCTTGACGGTCAAACAGTTACAGCAAAAGGGCCTTTAGGTACAGAAACAGTAGTTGTACGTCCTGAAATTGCTGTTAAAATTGAAGACAACCACATTTTAATGTCAAAAGTAGGTGATTCAAGAGAAACCGATGCTTTGTACGGCTTGTTCAGAACATTAGTTGCGAATGCTGTACACGGTGTTAAAGAAGGTTTTGAGAAGAAACTTGAAATACAAGGTGTAGGTTACAGAGCGCAAATGGAAGGTAAAAACCTCAATTTGTCACTTGGTTATTCTCACCCTGTAATTGTTGAACCGCCGGCAGGAATTACGATTTCTGTTGAAGCTAACACAAAGATCAGCGTAAAAGGTTCAAATAAACAGTCTGTAGGCGATGTAGCAGCATACATCAGAAGCAAACGTCCGCCAGAAGTTTACAAAGGAAAAGGTGTAAGATATGAAGGCGAACACATCAGACGTAAAGCCGGAAAAGCTGGTAAGAAATAAGATAGCCGTTGGCGAGCGTTAGCGAGCCTTACGGATATCTTATCCCGAACTTGTTTCGGGATCTGTCCGGCGGTGAGCATAGCGGCCTCGGATATCAAATCCGAACTTGTTTCGGGATCTGTCCGGCGGTGAGCGCAGCGGCCCTCGGATATCAAATCCGAACTTGTTTCGGGATCTGTTCGGCGGTGAGCGCAGTGGCCCTCGGACATCAAATCCGAACTTGTTTCGGGATAGCAATTGAAAATTGAAAATCAAAAAAGATGAAAGTTGGCGAGCGTTAGCGAGCCTTCCCGATATCTAAATTTACAGCCCGTATAAACCCTTAGAGGTGGTTCTTTAAGAAGGTTTGGGTAAAAAATGAAAGGATAATAAAATGATTAAACAAGAAACCAGAAAACCAAAAGTACAAAAAAGACATCAGGCAATCAGAACAAAACTGGCAGGAACAACAGAGTTCCCTAGATTGGCTGTTTACAGAAGCACAAAACACATCTATGCACAATTAATAGACGATGAAAAACACGTAACAATCGCTAGTGCATCTTCTAATGATAAAGACTTGAGAGAAAAATTGTCTCACGGCGGAAACATTGAAGCTGCAAAGGTTGTTGGTGAAGCTATAGCTCAAAAAGCTAAAAAAGCAGGAATTGAATGCGTTGTATTTGACCGCGGAGGATTCCTGTATCACGGCCGTATCGCTGCTCTTGCAGACGCTGCCCGTGAAGCTGGCTTGATGTTCTAGTTTGAAACAACATAAAATTAAAGGGGCACTTTTTCACTGAAAAAGTGCCCCTTATTTATTCAATATATGCCTGTGCTGTTTGTTTATGCTATAATAATCACATAGAGACAAGGAGATATTATGGAAAATTTAAGAGATAAGTATGAAGTTGTTATAGGGCTGGAAGTTCACGCTCAGTTAAAAACAAAATCTAAAATTTTTGCGCCGGACGGTACAGAGTTCGGTAAGGAACAGAATACTGAAGTAAGCCCGATTACACTCGGCATGCCTGGTGTTTTGCCTGTGTTGAATAAAGAAGCTGTTAATATGGGGATTTTGACAGGACTGGCTTTGAATTGTGAAATTCCTGAACGCTGTAAATTTGACCGTAAACAATATTTTTATCCGGACTTGCCGAAAGGATACCAGATATCCCAATATGATGAACCGATTTGCGTAAACGGTTATCTTGATATAAAAGGCAAAAGAATCGGTATTACCCGCGCACACCTTGAAGAAGATGCCGGAAAACTTGTACACGCAGGCGCTGACGGACTCGCAGGCTCAAGCTATTCTCTTGTTGACCTGAACCGCGCAGGAACTCCGCTTCTGGAAATTGTTTCAGAACCGGATATGAGATCTTCTGATGAGGCACGCGCTTATATGGAAGAATTGAGAAATATTGTCAGATATATCGGTGTTTGCGACGGTAACCTCGAAGAAGGCTCTATGAGATGCGATGCTAATATCTCTATTATGCCGAAAGGCTCAAAAGAATTCGGAACACGCGCAGAAATTAAAAATGTAAATAGTTTTTCAGCTTTGCAGCGCGCTATTGAATACGAAATTGACAGACAAATAGAAATTGTGGAAGAAGGCGGAAAAGTTGTTCAGGAAACCCGTCTCTGGGATGATAATGCCCGCGAAACCCGCTCAATGAGAGGAAAAGAGGATGCTCACGATTACCGCTACTTCCCAGAACCGGATCTGATGCCGTTAAAGATATCACGTGAATGGGTACAGGAAATTAAAGATAAAATGCCTGAACTTCCTTCTCAAAAACGTAATAGATATATGGATTTAGGTTTAAGCGAATATGACGCAAATGTTATTGTGGAACAGATGGGACTTGCTCTCTTCTTTGATAAAGTTTTGGAACTCGGCGCATCTCCGAAAATTGCCGTAAACTTTATTATGGGCGAAATCGCAGCTTACCTGAAAGAAGAAAAAATCGAAATCGCCGATACAAAACTTACACCTGAAAATCTCGCAGAATTAATCAGTCTGATTGAAAAAAATACAATTTCAAACAATATCGGTAAACAGATTATTATTGATATGATGAAAGACGGTACTATGGCTTCAAAAATCGTTGAGGACAGAGGCTTGAGCCAGATTACCGATGAAGGCGCAATTAAGGCGATTGTTCAGAAAGTAGTTGATGCAAATCCTGCGCAGGTTGATGCATACCGCGGCGGAAAAACACAGTTACTCGGATTTTTTGTAGGTCAGGTAATGAAAGAAACCAAGGGCCGCGCTAACCCGAAAGCAGTTAACGAATTACTTAAAGAAATTTTAGGATAATTTTTATAAACAGCGGCGGACGATTTATGGCGTTCTCCGCTGTTTTTTAAAAGAGGATTTTATATGTTTTTTAAAAAGAAAAGTAAGACAAGTATGGAGTGCGAAATTTTTCAGCAGCCGGAAATTCTTGACCATATTGTTCAAAATTACATAAACGATGATAACTATATTTTATTTGATGTGCCATCGGATGTAGATAAATTTGTGCTGGTTGCAAGCGGGTCATCATACCATAGCGCGCGCTTTGCCGCAGATTTGTTCGGAAATGTTGCAAAATTGGAAGCGCGCGCCATATATTCCAGTGAGTTTTTGTTAAAATCAGCGGTGCCGCATGCGGATAATATTTTGTATATTTTTATAACACAGTCCGGTGAAACTTCTGATACAAATAAAGCGCTGAACAAGGCTAAGCAGTTTGGAGTAAGAACACTTTGTATTACAAATAAAAAGGATTCAAGTATCTGGCAGGCTTCTGATTTCAAAGTCAACTGTCATGCAGGACAGGAAACAAGTATTGCCGCGACAAAATCCTTAACTGCACAAATGCTTTGTCTGGCATTGATTGTTCTCAAATACGCAAGTCTTAAAGGAATTGATATATCAAATTATATTCAGGATTTGCACGGGCTTGCCGCAAATGTTAAAAGGGCCCTTGAACGCAGACCGCAGATAGAAGAACTAGCAAAATTTTTGGCTAAATATAAGAATATAGTAATAACTGCAGATGGAATTTCTTATGCACTTGCCAAAGAGGCCTGCTTAAAAATTAAAGAGACTTCATATTTGAACGTGTCAGCCAATATTCTGGGCGAATTTATGCACGGTCACGTTGCTATATTAAACAATAAATCAGCATTGTTATATATTTCAGTGAATAATTTGAGTTATACGGCTATAAAGAATTTAAATAAGATCATAGATGATTATAATCCGCCGGTTTGTATTATCGGGAATTCTAACGACAAAGTTAATGTAAAATATAATATTAATATAGAAATAGAGAGTGAAATGATAAAATCATTTGCAATAGTCGTGATTTGCCAGCTGCTTGCGCTGGAGATCGCAACATTGTTGAAGCGTAATGTTGATAAGCCAAAAGGGCTGCATAAAGTCGTAATTTAACAGTTGTTCTAAATAATTCAGAAACAGTATAATGCGAATCACTGTTTAAACTTCTTTAACTTTCTTGTTTTTAGAGTTTATTTCATGTAATATTTTTATAGTTTATAATTAAGCAAGGGAGGTAAGATGATGCATTTAGAACATATTAAAAAAGTTGACCCGCTTGTTGCGGAACAAATTGAACAGGAGTTGAAAAGACAACAGGAAACAATAGAACTTATTGCAAGCGAAAATATTACCTCTCAGGCTGTTATGGAGGCTGCAGGAAGCGTTTTAACAAATAAATATGCTGAAGGTAAACCGCATAAAAGATTTTATAACGGCTGCGAACATGTTGATATCATTGAAGAAATAGCACAAAAACGTGCTTGTGAGCTTTTCCACATGGAGCATGCCAATGTTCAGCCGCATAGCGGAGCGCAGGCTAATATGGCAGTATTCATGTACTGCTTAAAACCGGGGGATAATGTTCTTGGCATGGATTTGTCGAATGGCGGACATCTTTCTCATGGGTCACCTGTTAATTTTTCAGGATTATATTTTAATGTAAAAAGTTACGGGGTTGATGCAGAAGGCAATATTGATTACGACAATGTTCTTGAGATGGCACGTGAACATAAGCCTAAATTAATTATTTGCGGTGCAAGTAACTACTCAAAGATTATAGATTTTAAACGCTTCAGAGAAATTGCGGATGAAGTCGGCGCATATTTACTTGCAGATATCGCACATATTGCAGGTCTTGTTGTTGCCGGATTACACCCGTCACCTGCGCCTTATGCGGACTTTGTGACAACAACTACACATAAATCTTTAAGAGGCCCGCGTGGCGGTATAATTATGTGCAGAAGTGAACATGCTCAAGGTATAGATAAGGCAGTTTTTCCCGGCATGCAGGGCGGACCTCTGGAACATATTATTGCTGCAAAAGCCGTTGCGCTTCTGGAAGCGTCAAAACCTGAATTTAAAACTTATGCGGAACAAATTATTAAAAACGCAAAAGCACTGGCTCAAGGCCTTATGGATGAAGGTATGGATATTGTCGGCGGCATGACAGAAAACCATTTGATGACGCTGGATTTGAGAAGAACAGGTAAGACAGGTAAAGATATGGCAAATGTCCTTGAGCGCGTCGGAATTACCGCTAATAAAAATACTGTTCCAAACGATCCGCAAAGCCCGTTTGTGACAAGCGGTATAAGGTTAGGTACTCCGGCTGTTACAACAAGAGGATTTAAAGAAGATGATATGACAGAAGTTGCAAAAATTATTGCATCTGCTATATTTTCATCAGATAATGAAGCAGGATTACAAAATTTAAGAGAACGATCTTTAAAACTTTGTAAAAAATATCCGCTTTATCAAGAATAAAGAAGGTTAAAAGATGATTATAAAACTGACACATGCACATATTCTGGGTACGGTAATTGCGTATATATTCGGCGTTTTTCTGGTGCCGCTTGTAATAAGCTTTTCCAAAAAAGAAGGACTGGTTGATGTTCCGAATGAAAGAAAAATACATACTAAACCAATATCCCGAATAGGCGGAGTCGCTATCTGGCTCAGCGCAATGTTGTCATTTTTATGTCTTGTGTTTTTGAGCTATTATCCTTACGGCAGCCTGCTGTCAGGTATATTGCTCGGAAGTTCATTGATGTTTTTGCTCGGGCTGGTGGACGATATTTACAATCTTGATGCAAAATTTAAACTATTTATACAGATAGCAATCTCAACTCTTGTTTACCTGCTGGGTGTACAAATAAGTCACATACCGTTTTTCGGCGGGTTGGATTTAGGCTTGTGGTCTTATCCAATTACGGTGTTGTGGCTTGTGGGTATCAGTAACGCGTTTAATTTTATTGACGGAGTTGACGGACTTGCGGGCTCTGTTGTAACGATAAATGCCGTAACTCTGGCTATTATTGCAGTTTCAATCCATCCTTCAAGCCCTATTAGCGCGCTTATCGGATTTATTCTTGCTGGTTCTATGCTTGCATTTTTGACTTACAATTATAATCCTGCCAAAATATTTATGGGAGATTCAGGCGCACTATTTTCAGGATTTTTACTTGCTGCAATATCTATTACAGGTGTTATGAAAGCCGCAACGCTTGCGATATTGTTACCTTTTGTCGTTCTTGCCGTACCGATTATGGATATAACATATTCCAGTTTAAGAAGAATATGGAAGGGGAAATCTCCTTTTGTTGCCGATGCGGAACATATTCATCATAAATTGCTCCATGCAGGTTTTTCACAGAAAAAAACAGTTGTTATACTTGCTTCTTTTGCAATTATTGCCGGTGCAATGGCAACTCTGTTTGTGGGGGTTATAAAGTACTATTTTATAGCTATTGCTGTACTTGTCATTATAATGTT
This sequence comes from Candidatus Gastranaerophilales bacterium, assembly GCA_944326465.1. Lineage (GTDB taxonomy): Bacteria > Cyanobacteriota > Vampirovibrionia > Gastranaerophilales > Gastranaerophilaceae > CALUVH01. The sequence continues at coordinate 16,446 of CALVEB010000024.1, forward strand.
GTTACTAAACTTCATAAAAGTATTGACAAAAAAATAAAAATTTGATATAATTTTTACTGGATTTAATTACTCAGTTTTAAAATTTAGTGTTTTTTCTGCTACAAGGGTTTTAAAATATTTAAGTGTAAATCTGCTATATTATACGGTTAGTAAGTTTAGTTTTACTTATAAAAATTGAACTTATACGTATATGTTTACGAGGTGTTAGTTAAATAGTGAGGTTTAGCTATGGCGACAGTAAGTGCAGTACATCAAAATGACAACTCTATGTTGAGTAATGTAATTAAAGGGGTTACAGTTGGCGGTGTAACAGGTTATGTTTCCAAATATCTTTTGCCTGTGACAGAACCCGAAAAGGAAACAAAAGAATATCAGACCGCGATGAATATCATCAAAAAAGAGACGAGCAATGTAAAAGGTGTTGTAATTGAAAAAATACGAAATTTGCCTAATAAAACATTGGCTCAGGATACTTTTATCAAAATGGTAGATGCTCAGGCCGCTCCTATGCCGGACAAAGTATTGAATATGAAAGGTGTCGAAGTGCCGCCGGATAAAAGTATGTTCAGTGCAGCTTCAAAAATTAAACTTATGAAAAATCTTTCTCCGGAAGACAAATTGGAACTGAGAAATATTGTGGCGAGTGTAAACGATTTTGCGTCAAAAATGTATAAACGTTACGTGACAGCTTATGAAGTCGGAGTTACTAAACGTATCCGTCCGGGGTTTGTCGGACTGGGCGCATTTTTAGGCTTTACGGCAGCAGTAGCATATAACGTATTAAAAACAGATGTTAAAAATGCTTAGAGTTGATTAAACATTTTTGTTCGTTCTTCTTTTATGCGGGAGATTATTTCATGATAGTCTCCCGTTGTTAATTCGCCGAGCGCCTGATATAGTTTAAGGATTGCCTGCTGAATATTTTCAGCATTCATAGTAACCATATCAATGGCCATTTCTTCATTCGAAAGTGCAAGCCGTGTCATGTCGCGAAATCCGCTTGCAGCAATTTTAAGATTATTCGGATTTTTAGAGGCAGCCAGAAAAAGAGCCTGAGCAACAACCATAGGCATGTGCGATATCATAGCTGCTGCCTCATCATGTTCTCCTGCACTCATAAATACAGGTGTTGCCCCCAGTTGTTTTATTATTTGGGTCAAAGTTTGTGTTTGCGGGCACTGTTTTGTAATAACCCATTTCGCCCCTTTAAAAAGTCCTGAAAATGAGTTTTCATAACCTTTATGTTCGGTACCTGCCATAGGGTGTGACGGAATAAATATATAAGGGCGTTCTTTTTTGCTGACAAATTCTTTAAGGCTGCAAACATCTGTAACTATTGTTTCAGCAGGCAAAATATTTTCCAATTCGTCAAGAACAGCAAGTGTTTTGTTCATTGCAGAGCAGACAAAAATTACTTCGCGGTCTTTCAAATCTTCGTAAGATTTATAGATTTTTTCACCATTTTGAGAGTGTGAAACAGCCTTGACATCATATCCGAGTGCTGTCAAATCCTTAAATATAGAGCCGCCAATCAGCCCGAGTCCTATTATCCCGATTTTTTGCATAAATCTTAAATCTTATTTTTACCATCTACAGGAGGTTTTGTCATACGATTAAGAGCGTATCCTCCTAATATACCAACAACTATCAATAAGGCTATCTGTAACATTGCATATCCTCCATATCTTTTATTAATTGCTGTATTAATGAATCAAGTTTAATATAATTATTTAAAAGAACATAACTATAATATAAACCAATAACAATAAGCACTTCTGTTTTTATCGTTAATGGTATAAGTAATAAACCGATAATTCCACCCATAACTATTGCAAAAAGTTGAATTGCTAATTGTCTTTTGTTAATCAAATTTTGAATTTTAATCTTTATAATTTCCATACTGAAATCATAAATTAAAAAACAATAAAAAACAAATTATAAAGAAATATGAATTACAAATCCTTATGCGTAAAGTGTTTTTTACCGCTGACATAGTCAGCGACTATTTGTCCTGAACCTTTGAGTTTGTACTTATAAATAGTCAGACCTTCAAGCCCTACAGGGCCTCTGGCATGGGTTTTATTTGTGGAAATGCCGACTTCTGCCCCGAAACCATACCTGAACCCGTCTGCAAAACGCGTTGAGGCGTTGAAATATACACCTGCTGAGTCAACTTTGTTCATGAATTTTTCAGCGTTCTGAATGTCTGTTGTCAAAATACTGTCAGTATGCCCTGAGCCGTATGTATTAATATGTTCAATTGCTTCATCAAGACACGAAACAGTTTTTACGGCGAGGATTTTGTCACCGTATTCAAACGCCCAGCTGTCAGGATTGAATACTAATTTTATTCCTGCTGCTTCAAGTGCTTTTAAAAGTTCATCTTTAGACGGAAAATCCTTATGAATAAGCAGTGTTTCTACGGCGTTGCAGGCACTTGGATACTGCGTTTTAGCGTCAATGATGACTTTTTTTGCCATTTCTAATTCTGCTGATTTGTCCGCAAAAATATGGCATATTCCGTCAGCATGCCCCAGAACAGGAATTTTAGTGTTTTCTTTGATAAATTTAACAAGTTTGTTGCCGCCGCGCGGAATTATCAGGTTTATATATTTGTCACATTTAAGCATTTCGGCAACATCATCACGCGTAAATACCTGATTTAACACGTTTTTAGGAAAAACTTCTATTGTGTTCAGCGTGGAATTTATTATACCGAGAATTGTTTTATTAGTATTGATAGATTCTTTACCGCCTTTAAGTATTACGGCGTTTGAGGATTTTATGGCAAGCGAGGAAATCTGCGCGATAACATCAGGTCTTGCTTCAAAAATTATTCCTAAAACTCCGATAGGACAGGATACTTTGTGTAAAATTAAGCCATTATCAAGTTCACGCGTTAACAGAGTTTTGTTAACCGGATCTTCAAGAGCAGCAACATCGCGGATACCGGATATCATATCACGCATCTTGTTTTCGTCGAGTTTCAGCCTGTTATAGGTTGATTTTGTAATTTCTCCTGATTCAACAAGTGTTTCTGCGGCTTGTAAATCCTGCCGGTTTGCCTGAAAAATTTCTTCTTTGCTGTTTTCAAGAGCGTCCGCGATTTTTATTAATGCTTTATTTTTCAGTTCTGTCGGAATATCGGCGATTTCAAGTGCGGCTTGCTTGGCTGTGCCGGCTATTTTAATAAAATCCATAAGTTTGTCCTTTTATAAAATCGTTATATTATCACGCGTAATAATCGCATCGTAGTTCTTGAACCCTAATATCTCAAGAATGTTGTCAGAATGACAGCCTACAACTTTTTTGCAAGCCTCTGAATTATAATTTACAATCCCGCGCGCAAACTCTTTTTCATTCTCATCAAGAATAGAAATTACATCACCCTTGTCAAATTTATTGATAACTTTTAAAACCCCTATAGGCAGGAGGCTTTTGCGTTTTTCAATAAGGGCTTTTTTTGCGCCGTTGTTTACTACAATTTTACCGATAATGTTAGTTGCATAGCCAATCCAGCGTTTCTTATCTGATAAGAATTCACCCTGCGGCAGGAACATTGTACCTAAATCTTCACCATCGAATATTTTTTTAATAACATACGGGATTTTTCCGTTTGCAATAAGGACTTTGCCGCCAAAACGTGTTACGAGCCTTGCTGCTTCAAGTTTAGTCGACATACCGCCGCGGCCGCCGGAAGATACCCCTTGCGCGAGAGATAGTATTTCATCTGTCACTTCCGGAACTTCTTTTATAAGTTTTGCATCAGGATTTTCTTTCGGATTAGCGTCATAAAGCCCCTCTATATCAGAGAGTATTATCAATAAATCGGCATCCAGTTCACTTGCAACAAGCGCTGAGAGTTTGTCGTTGTCAGAGAAACACACAAGTTTATTTTCATATCTTTGAGAAATTTCCAGAGTCGAAACCGTGTCATTCTGGTTAATAATCGGGATAGTGCCTAATTCAAGTAGTTTGTTTAATGTTGTTCTGAGGCTTAAATATCTCTGACGAATAGAGAAATCATCTTCTGTTAGAAGTATTTGCGCCGCAACTAGCCCGTAAGCATCAAATCCGTTTTCGTAAACAGACATCAATTTCCCTTGTCCGATAGCTGCACAGGCCTGTTTCATAGCCATGCCTTCAGTGCTTTCAAGTCCGAGTCGTTTTTTACCCATACCGACTGCACCTGATGTGATAAGAATAACTTCTTTACCCTGTTTAACCAGTGCCGCCATATTTTCGATAAAAGAAAATACCCGCGGCAGGGATATATGCCCGTCGTCACTTCTTAAAACATTTGTACCGACCTTAATAACAATACGTTTAGCATTTATAAATTCTTTTCTGTCCATAGTTTAATTTTAACACGAAAATTATTAAATATACCGTCTGTAATCTTTTTTAATATGACTTGATTATAAAATCCGTTTATGTTTTGATAAATTTGGAACAGGTAATTCCTCTTTAGCCTTGTTCAAGGATTTACAGCAAGCGGCGGCTGTGAAGCCGAATGTCATTAAATTTAATAAAGAGAAGGAAAATTATAATGTTAAAAATCAGATTAAAAAGATTAGGTGCTAAAAAAGCTCCTACATACAGAATTATTGTTATCAATTCAACAACAAAACGTGAAGGCAAACCTATTCAGGAATTAGGCCACTACAATCCGAAAACTAAAGTTATGCAGTTAGATAAAGCAGCAGCATTAGATTGGGTTAAAAAAGGTGCGCAACCGACAGAAACAGTTGCATACTTAATCAAAAATTGCAATGATGACGGTACATTGAACTACAAAAAATCAGAAACCGTAAAACTGTCTAAAAAAGCGCAGGCAAAAGCACAGGCTGAAGCGGAAGCAAAGGCAAAAGCTGAAGAAGAAGCTAAAGCAGCTGCAGAAGCAGCAAGCGAAGCTCCGGCAGAAGAAGCTGCTCAAGCGTAAGTTGCGGCCGTCCAGTGAGGAATGCGCAGCTATTCGGCTTGTGCATGTAGTCTATGTAGAGCGATTTACCAATCCGCCGGACGGATGTTTTAGTATTTACAAACAAGGCAATGCAAAATTTTAATGCATTGCCTTGCTGTATTTAAATTGGTACCCGCTAATTGTTCGCATCCCACAAACCTTTCCGTCATACCGCAGCAGTTTCATTGCGACTTGAGGGAACCGGTGCCTTGCGGGCAGACGAAGTCTGCTCTTATACACTGGACATCTGCTAAAGGATAACGGCGCTCGTTCCGTCATCCCGCAACGGGCATGTATGCGTCCGACGGGTATTATTACCTTGCGGGTTCTCAAATAAATTTTAATTACAAATAGAATGTTCACTTTTTCTTTTTGATTGCGACGCAAAAAGAAAAAGTGAACCGAAAAAGAAAAACACGCGATTGAAATGAACGAGTGATCAGGAACTACGTTCCCGAACCCTCCTTTAAAAAATAAGGTAATGCGCGAGTTTCACATAGCCTAATTATGTGTCATAGCGAGCCTTAAGGCGAAGCAATCCAGCCAATTGAAAAAACGGGACTAGGAAAATCGGAAAGGGGACTAATTCATGTAACGAACTTATTCCCTTATTCCCCTATTTCCTTATTCCCTTCGAACTAAGAGGCCAAGCCTCTTAGTTCGACACACAGATAGCGCGGTCGTTGCCGTTGCCCTTGTTGTTGGTGCTCCAGTAACTGCCCGTAGTGCTGAAACTCCGACTATACGCGTTATTCGCACCGAGCTCCTCACTGGACCAGTAGAGGGAGCCAAGAGTAAGGGGCTCTTTGCCGTCTTTGTATTCGTCTTTGAGTTTGAGTCCTGATTTATCTTCGTTGTATGCTATCTCTACTGCATTACCATCGCTGTCTTCATATAAATTGCTTGCTAATTGTGCTAGTTGCGCTCTCGTTGGCAATTCCATTTCCATGTCTGAGCATGCTTTCTTCGCTCCTGCCCAGTAATTTGTTGAACAATATGAATTATCCGTTCCATGGTCATCCCATGTTGTGTCGCTGCAAGTGTTTATTGCTGTTGGTGCAAAATCAGTACTCCAGCACATGTCACCAATAGGGTTATCACAATTTGATAGTGCTATTTGACCTACTAAGGCTATATCTTGCGTTACTCTATTAGGGCCTTTCTTTCCGTTTACATCCACCATGTATGCAAGACAAGATACTTGAGACCCTGTATCTTCTATAGGATCTGCATAAGCACAATTAGGATTATATGCAAATATTGCTGTTGTACCATCTGCAATAACAAATGACATGGTGTTAGTACCCCAATCGTTACCTAAGTTCTCAGCTGTAGTTAATTCAGAAGTTTGGATTTCTTCCGGTTCTGACTCGCTTCCTGTTTGTACTATTTTAGGTGAATAGCATTTGTTAATGTCCGTGTTGTCACAGGTTTTAATGACCTTCATGTAGTTTTTGAAAGTGTTCATAAAGTCTTCTGTAGACTCATGTCCTGTCATAACTCCGTCAATGTTCATTCTGCGAACTGTTTCAGTGAGTTTCTTTTCCCAGAGGTCCTTAGCCGTAGACCATGCCTTTTCGTTATGATTTTGGATTAGGCCGGGCAAGGTCAGAGCGGCAACAATGCCGATAACCGCAAGGGTGATTAGGACCTCGGCTAACGTAAAGGCGCAGCGTTTACAAGGGAATAAGGGATTAAGGAAATAAGGGAATAAGTTCGTATCAGGAGTTAGTCCCGCATTCTGTTTCTCTAATTCCGCTAACAAATTGTTTTGTGTTGGTTTTACCATAATTTAAACTCCTTTCTCTTAAGTTTTTCTTTCTTCATTTTGGTCATTGTAACCTCTGCTTTCTGCCGGACACCTCCGGCGTTAAATGTAGTACTTATCTTTTATTCCTCGCCCCTTGGACTCTGCCGAACAAAAACATTCCGGTGGATTGTTTTTGTGAGAGGTAGGGCAGGGGTGAGGGGTCCTTGGAATTCTTCAAAGTCCCGTTTTGACCCCTCATCCGGCCTCCGGCCACCTTCTCCCCAGGGGGAGAAGGAATGTATAGCGGGCGCCGTTGAACCTTTGCGGGTGTACAGTCCAACATTTTCATGTCACCCTGAACTTGGTTCAGGGTCTGGCCAATGTTGCGCCTCTGCGGGAGGCGTTTCGAATACCCGTGAAATTCGACGGTGGCTAGATGCTGAAACAAGTTCAGCATGACATGTCTGTGGCCGTTGCGTTTTTGCGGGTACCCAGTGTGTAAAAGTGGACTGTGTCCACCAGACTTCGTCTGTCCCTCTCCGAGGGGGAGGGCTGAATTTCTTAGTGAGCTTGCGAACTTAGAAATTCGGGAGGGGGTTAGTTCGTTGGATGCGCACAATTGACCCCCACCTAGAATTTGTAAGCTCATTTCATTCGCTAACAAATTCTTATCCTCCCCCCTGGAGAGGAATGCGTAGCGGTGTTGGCGAGACTCCACGATACCCTTATGACCCCTCATCCTAACCTTCCCCCCAAGGGGGGAAGGAATGTAACGGTGCCCGTTGGATTTTCGCGGGTCTCCAGTGTGTAAGAGTGGACTGTGTCCACCCTCCCCCTTGGAGAAGAATGTGTAACGGTTATTCCTTATTAAATTTTTTATTTTAAATCTTTTTCTCATTCATAGTTCCTGTTAAGTAGTATTTCTGTCTATGATAACGAATTACTTATTTTTATACTATATTGCACAAGCCATTAGCTTGTGTTGAATTTTGTTGGAGATCCAGAAACGAGTTCAGGATGACCTGTAGGTGGTAGTTGTGTTTTAGCGTTTGTCCGGAGTGTAAGAGCGGACTTCGTCCGCCTGAAAGTGTTATGTGGAGCGGATTTAGCCCCCCCCCCCCCTGCTGAAAGCCTTATGGGACAAGGGTTTTGGGCATATTGCCATTTAGGCAAAGGGAATAAGGAAATAGGGGAATAAGGGAATAGGTTCGTATCATGAATTAGTCCCGTATTCTGTTTATCAATTCTGGCAACATTGAGCGCTCGCTTTGTGCAGTCCGTACGGAAATCCGTTTTGCCCACCCTACGGTTAGTGCTGAATTTCTCGTTTATATCAAATCTTTTTCTTGCGGTTTCAGCCATTAAGAATCCTCTTTTATACTCACATATATATTATAGCGTATGTCTTGAAAAAATACAACCCCTGTGGCTTTTGGATTGCTTTCTTCTATATGTTCTCAATGCACAGGGTCCCAGCTACATCCTGTAGATGGGACCCTGAATTAACGCTGTTAACTGCACTATGAGTAGAGTTTAAAGTTTCTTTCGACGTTTTTGTCAAGTGCTGATTTTATGGAATCATATTCTGTTTGTAAGGCTGTGTGCTCTGTATCAATATTCTTTAATTCCATATCGTAAACTTTATCTTTGTTTTCAATTTTGTTCATTGCTTTATTATATTCAGCTTCTGCTATTGTCACAGCAACATCGTTTGTCTGTTCGGTAATATCGCTGCAACTTGTGAATGTAATCGGATTCCATTTGTTGTTTTTGTCGACCTGTTCCATTTTAACAAGTCCGCTTTCTAATGCATATCTCATCCATTCTGCGCTTGAAGCAAGACCGTTTTCAATAGCTTTGTATCCGCCTTCGGTCATACGGTTGAATAGATTTGTATACCATTCGGTTTCCGCATCAGCGTTTGCGTCACCGTCGCCTTCTTTTATGTATGCGTACTTAGGTTCACCGTATACTGCAAAAACTTCTTCTATTGCTTTTACATCGGCAACTGATTGATAGCTTTGTGATGTTCCGCCTTTATCAAGACACCATTTGTAATCATCAAGATTTGCATAATTATCAAAACCAACATCACTTCCAAAGATAAATTGTGATAATGCCTGTGATGCTGCTACATAATCATTATAGTATTGCTGATAATTTGCACTGCCCTGCGCAACAGAATTGAACTGTGAAGGATCAAATGCATTAACCATTGCATCATCAAAGTATTCAATAATGTTTTGTAAGTTATTGAAATATACTTCTTTGTTGTGACCATTTAAAAGAGTTTCAGTAACAGATACTGTACTATTACCCCAGGTGAAATTATATCTGATATTTTCTGTGTTAACGCCTTCATCCCAGAAGTTAATATTACCGCTTGGATCACCTGACCAAATCTGTTCTCCATCTTCTGTCTGTGCAACAGGTTGGTATGTGCCGGTTTCGTCATCTACTAATTCATAATTATAAGTATAAGTTCCGCTGCCCGGTGTGGTTTCTGTTCTTGTTACACGTACGACATCGCCGTTTAAATCAATGTATGCGGTATCTCCGTCGTAATCTACCTCGGTTGTATATCTCTTTGTAGTGTCATTTATATATATACAATCCTCAAACAGCTTATCTATATAATCACCAAAGCTCAAATAACTACGATTACCATTAATGTCAACATATTCGTAGGTAGCATCTTTGTAAAATTTATTCTGAGCATCCATTTGGCTAACAAGATCTTTGAATGCATAGAAATATTCAATACCTTTGCTTGAGTCATTTCCTCTTGCGTAGGCAAGTATTTGTTCATAAGTCTGTTGTCCGACGCCCTGAACATTTACGGTAAATCCGTTTGCATATTCACGCATTACGTTTTCCATGACTTTATTATAATTTTCTTTTGCATCAAGATATGTGTCTTCAAGTTTTAAATAGTCATTAAAATCCGTACTCATCAAAGAGTTTTCGTAGCCCGCGTGAACTCCGCCATCATCCTGATTACCTTCATAAATTTCTTGAATTTGTTCAGCGTTGTATCTTGAATAATTTGTAGTTGTTGATCCGTCAGGATTGGTGACAGTATCAAGTTTAATATTTCCTGTACCATAAAGATTTTCTAATTCTTCAAAGTATGAGGTTCTGTATTCCAAACCATAAGAATTTAAGAAGGTCGCGAGATCTCCGTCTGCCTGTTCAAATCGTTTTGCGTCTGTTTCTGAAACTAAAATTTGGCCTGCAGCATTAGAAATACCGTACTGATTGTTGTATTCGTTATATGCTGTCATTGAATTAAATGTTAATTGCTGATATGACGCTTTGTTATCAGCATCGTAGTTAGTAAACATATATTGCGCTTCATTCAAAGCATTAATATAGTTTTCACTAACCTGTGAACTTTCTGTTGCAAGGCGCATTTTCTGGTTGTTAATCAACTGTGAGCGCAGCTCATTATCCGACATACGAGTCGTGATAGATAAAAGTCTAGCTTGTGATGCTGCCATACCCATAGTAAATCGCCTTTCAAGTTACTTAGTTTTCCTTACTAATGGTATCGGCTTTTTTTCTTGATTCTTTAATATTTATGGTGAATTGTTACAGAATGTTTACATATTTTTTAACGCTCTACCGAGCTTTTGTAATTTTTTCTTATCTGTCCCAATACCGCATAATAGCATTGTCGATTTAGTGTTTGTTCTCTCGTCTTCTATGTCAAATTCATTAAAAAGTTTTTCAGAAAGTTCGTATCCTGTCAGTCCGTTTTTTTTAATATTAATTTTGGTTATATCATCCCCGAAGAACTCACAATTAGCAGTATTTTTGATTGTTTCAATGTTATCCAGCAATTTGTCAAGAATATTTTTACCTCTTTTGGAGTTAAGAAAATTGATATTTGCCTCAATAGTTGCAAGCAGCGGGTAGGAGGGTGAAGTTGTGTTAATCATTTGCAGTGCCGGCTCCGGATCTATAGAATTGCTGTGTAAAAGTGCTGTCGGATTTAGCCCGCCTGCTGTTTTGTGTAATGATTGAATACAAAAATCAGCTATTTTAACCGCGGATTCCGGCAGTCTGTCGGAAAACGGATAAAGTGCCCCGTGTGCTTCGTCTATAATCAGTTTTGCATTGTATTTTTCGCACAAATGCTTAATTGCTATGATGTCGGATGTCATGCCCTCATAGGTTGGCGAAGTTACAATAACGGTTTTAATATCACTGTTACAAAGATGTTTTTCCAGAATATCGACAGTGACAGCAGCCGGAATTCCCCAATCCTCAATTTGCGGCACCTTATAAAATACCGGTATCCCGCCCGCTAATTTAACAGCGTTCAAATGACATGGATGAGCCTGTTCCCACAGCAGAATTTTATCGTCTTTTTTAGAGCACGCAAGAACAGCGGCAATTATTCCGCTTGTTGAGCCGTTTGTTAAGAATTTGGTATATTTAGTCCCGTAAATTTTAGCAGCCTTATTCTCAGCGTTATGTAGCGCGCTAACAGGATCATGAGCATCAGTTTCTGATATGTCATGTTTATAAAACTGCATAAATTTATGAAAAACAAAAAACTTCTGTCCGTGCGAAGGCGTTGTAAATAGTGTTTTACGATTTTGTTTTCTGAATAAATGTATAAGGCTCATTTTATTTATTATCTATTTCTATACTTCTTTTTGTGCAGTATTGTATAAGCGTCATTTTATCAATATTTGAATTAAAGATGAATCGTCCGGATAAAGTGTAAGAGCCATCATTATTTTTTTCTATACGGATAGGTGAAAAACGACATTCAACGCTCTGGATTTCAGAAAGCGGCAATACAATAGTATATTCACCTTCAATATTAATATTTTCGCGCGTTTTGAATTTCATACCGCCTGCAGAGATATCAAGAGTTGTGATTTTATGAGCAGTATCAGCAGTTGTCAAATCCAGCTCATGCATATATTTAATACGTCTGTATTGGCGTCTCTGGAGGAACTTATGTTTGGCAGGGCTTGCAACGCGGATTACTCTATCTTGAATTTCTTTAGGATAAGATGTAAAGAATAGAGTCCCGTATTTAGTCTGGGTATAAAATTCGCAATAGTTGTGTTTTAGCATGCCGACAGAATCGTAATCAAGTTCAACCGTAAAGCCTTCAGGGCTAACTTCAGTAATCGTACCTTTATTAGCGTTCCGAAAATCGTGTGGTACAACTGTAATGCGTCTGTCTTTTTCTAAAAGTTCTCTCATTTATCACCTCAAAATTGTATTATTTCTTTTATTATAGTAAATTTTAAGCTGCGTGTCAAAAAAATTAATAAATATTTAGAAAATAGCGGGCGGACGAAGTCCGCTCTTACATATTAGGCACCCGCAAAAGTCCAGCGGTCACCGACATGTCACCCTGAACTTGTTTCAGGGTCTGGCCCATGTTGCGACCTTGCAGGATTTGTTTTGAATACCCGTGAATTGCAACGGTGGCTAGATCCTGAAATAAATTCAGGATGACTTTTAAAAAATTAGGCCATGTTGAAAATCCAACATGGTCTAACTTTTGTAACTGAAGTGTACCCCAAAAAGTAGACAAGAAAGAAGTAATATGTTAAAAAGAAAAAGAAAGGGTACAGAAATGAAGTATAGTAAAGAATTAAAAGAGCGTTTGCGAAAAAATGAAAATGTGAAAGCAGTGTATCAATCAATGATTTATTACACAGAAAAATTTAAAGAAAAAGCAATATATGAATACGAAATGGGCAAACACCCTAAAGATATCTTTAGGGACGCCGGGTTCGTTTTAGAAGAAATAAGTTCTAACAAAAATTATGCCAGCAAAACTCTAATTCAATGGATAGCTCAAAAAAATAAGGTAGTTTCTCCTCAAAAAATGCATTTTGACTCCAAAGAACACCAATTCTTACTCGCTAAAATTGCTTATCTGGAGGAAGAAAATAAACTCTTAAAAAAGTTGAAGGGGATAGAGAATTAAAATCTATCCACAAATATTCAATAATAACAGCTTTATCTCAATATTTCCCAATAACTTTATTGTGCAAAATAGCAAAAGTAAGTAAAAGCGGTTATTTTAAAAATCTTAAAAAAAAAGAAAAATGTACACAAGATGAGTTAATAATAAAAGAAATATTCTATTCAAATAAAGCAAAAGTAGGTTCACGACAAATAAAACTCATAGCATTAAAACATTATGGGCTAACTATAAATAGAAAAAAGGTACAACGAATAATGAAAAAAGAGAATTTAATATGTCAAATCCGTAAAAAACAAAGAATTAATCAATGTTTACGAGAAGCAGAATATATAAAAGAAAATATATTAAACCGCGACTTTAAATCCCAAGGAGTAAAGACTGTTGCCTGTGGAGATGTTACATATATATATTACCAAAATAATAAATGTTATTTAAATGTGTATATAGATGTCAAAACAGGTGAAGTCCTAGAATATGCATTATCCTCAAACCAAAATAAAGAATTTATCCTAAACTCAACAGAGCGATTGTTTATGAAGGAACGAGGAATAAAGATGTTACATACGGATAGAGGCAGTCAATATACAAGCAAAGCATTTAATGACTTAATGAATAAATACAAAAAACTACATTCAATGTCTCGTCCGGGAACCCCTTTGGACAATGCGGTGGTAGAAAGTTTTTTCGGGCATATGAAGGATTATGTAGAATTTAACAATTGTAAAACATTTGAAGATGTTGTTGCGGTTGTAGACAAATACATGTATGATTACAATAACAGACCGCAGTGGAATAAAAACAAATTGTCGCCTAAACAGTTCGCTTTGAGTTTACTCGCGGCTTAGCTGTCCACTTTTTGGGGACCACTTCACTTATTCCCTTATTTCCTTAATCCCTTATTCCCTTGTAAACGCTGCGCCTTTACGTTAGCCGAGGTCCTAATCACCCTCGCGGTTATCGGCATCGTTGCCGCGTTAACCCTTCCGGGTCTTATCCAGAACCACAATGAGACAGCATGGAAAACTGCAAAAGACCTGTGGGAAAAGAAGTTAACTGAAACCGTCCGACGCATGAACGTCGACGGAGTTATGACAGGTCACGATTCTACAGAGGACTTCATGAACACTTTCAAAAACTACATGAAAGTTATTAAAACCTGCGACAAGGATGACATCAACAAATGTTATTCTCCTAAAATAGTTACAACAGGTAAAGATGATGCGCCTCTTGACATAGAAACAGAAACGCTCACTTCTGCAAGCAGCATGGGCTTAAAGGAATGGCAAACTAATACAAATACCATGAGCTTTGTGGTTGCAGACGGAACAACGGTTATTATGGCATACCAGCCAGAATGTCCTTATGCTGATCCAATAGAGGATACAGGCTCTCAAGTATCTTGCATGGCATACATGGTAGATGTTAACGGTAAAAAGGGCCCGAATAGAGTTGGCAAAGATATTGAATTATCTTCAGGTGTAGCCTTTTCCACTTGCGATAACCCGATAGGTGACATGTGCTGGAG
>CALVEB010000025.1 GCA_944326465.1 Candidatus Gastranaerophilales bacterium
TTGATAACTCTTATTCCCTTATTTCCTTAATCCCTTATTCCCTTCTAAAAAAATAATTTGGTTCAATAAATTGCACCATACATTTACTTTTTCCACTTACATTTGCTCTTCTTGCAGTTTATTAACTGTTTTGTTCATTTTAACACCGCATTCCTGCATTCGCTCAATTTGCCTCATAATATTATCTTTGCCATCAAGCTTTTTAATTGAATTATCTAAATTTTCCCGCGCTTTCAACAACTCATTATACAACTCCACAAACTTATCCAGCATTCTGCTTGCTAATTCGGAAATTTGCTTCGCATTCTTATTTTGCCTGTCCACAAAATAAAAAGAATTTATAATCTTTAATGCTGCAAGCAATGTCGACGGAGAAACCGGCATTATGTTATTTTTCCACGCAAAATCCCATAACTCGCAATCATCACAAAACATCAAAGAATAACAACTTTCTATTGGAATAAACATCAAAACAAAATCCGGTGCCGCAGCATCAGACGCATAATCACGTTTAACAAGCCCTGTAATATGCGCTTTTGTAGATGTTTTAAATTCTTTCAGGTAAGTTTTTCTTGTCGCGTCATCAACTGCATTAATATATCCATCCCACGCTGCAAATGAGGTTTTGCTGTCGATATAAACACATCTTCCGTCCGGAAGATAAACTGTTGCGTCAGGCCGGCCTTCCGACATACTTTTTTGTATACTATATTCCTCACCGGCACGCAGGCCTGAAGTCTGCAAAACCTTTTCCAACACCAATTCGCCCCAGTTCCCCTGCGTCCGGTTATCACCGCGCATAAGACTTAGTAACGATGTTGTATCCTGCGAAATCTTATTGCCAGCCGCCAAGAAATTTTGAATATTGCTGTCAAATTTTGTGAAATTTTCGTTCTCCTTATCCAAATTTTCTTTTGCAAGTTTTTCAAAATTTTCAATTCTATCCTTAAAACGCGTATAAAATTCCTCTAACTTCTCTTTATTATGCACGGACAACTCTTGAGAATTTTCTTTAAATATCTTATTAGCAGTCAGTTCAAAAGCCAATTTCATCTCATTAAGCATAGAATCATAAGATTTTTTTGTATTCCGGTTTAAAACAACAAAATAAATTGTTGTACACAAAACTCCCGCAAATAAACCCGCTAAAAATATTAGAATTTCCATCCTTACTCCTTAACTTTTTATTCAATTATACCACAGCTGCACTAGACTAAAAATATTAGAGAAAATTTTTTTACAAAAAATATCAACCATGCGGCAAAGCATGGTGTAGAGCATGATTGAGGCATTTCCTCAATCTAAAGATTTACACCGCAATCCCGAACTCATCCATGCCTAATATCAATCAGGGCATGGATGAAAAAGACCGTACAAAAAGTGTAGTATGTGTAATGTAGAGGGTAAGTTAAATTTTTAAAATAAAGAGGGAGATAAAATGAGAGAGTTCAAAAGAAAAGCAAGGGTATTATTAATCGATGACAATTCAGACCATCTGAGAGGGATTAAAGAATTAATAACTCTTGAAAGCAGTTTCGAGGTAGTAGGTGCAACAACAAGTGCAAATTTAGGCATTAATCTTGCTAAAAAATATCAGCCTGATTTAATCCTTATGGATATAAATATGCCGGAAAAAGACGGGTTGCAAACCATTCAGGAAATTGAGAAACTTGAACTCGGATGCCGTATTATTGCATTAAGCGGATATGATGATTCTGATTTGATTTTCAGAGCAATGAAACTCGGCGCTAAAGGTTATATCTTAAAAACAATGGCATCAGCGCAACTTATTCATGCAATGGATGAAATTGCAGCGGGCAAAGTATATCTTCCATCAGCTTTATCATCAAGATTCTTTGAATACTTTCAATCCTCATATAAAGAAGAATCCGGAGCATCTGATGAAGAAAATCTTCTTACATATTTGACAGGACGTGAAGAAGAAGTTCTTGATTTATTAACTCAGGGGAATAACTACAAGACTATTGCGGGAAAATTATTTATATCAGAAACTACTGTTAAAACACACGTAAACAATATATTCCAAAAATTACAGGTTAATGACAGAACTCAAGCTGTTCTCTATGCGCTTAACAACGGTTTTGCAAGCAGAAAAAAAGCTAAATTAACAGCCTAAGAACAGAAACGTACTTTATTAAAAGGGTCGTCAATTATGCCGGCCCTTTTATCGTAACGAGGATTAAAATGAAAGAACTAGAACTGTATAAAGCACAAACCCGCTGCATTTCGCACGAAATACGCAATCATCTTTCTATATGCGAACTTTATTCTGAAATCATAAAAAAAAGACTTGCGCAGGAAGGGATTAAAAACGCATCTATTGAAAATGCAATAAACAGCATTCAGAAATCATTGAAAATTATCGGTACGTCGTTAATTGATCTAAAATCACTAAACAATTTCTGCCTCTCGCGCCAGAATCTTAAAACACTGCTGGAAAACGCTGTAGATATGTCTACTGCATATATTTGCGACAAAGATATAAAAATTCACTGTTCGCTGCAAGAAAATATCTATGCTGAAATTGATGAAAACAAATTTTTAGCCTGTATCGTCAATTTAATAAAAAACGCAATAGAAGCAATAGATTTGCAGGGGGAAATCTACATAAAGTGTTATGAAGAAAAGGGCGTTGCGCATATAAAAGTATCTAATACAGGCCATGCAATAAGTCAGGAAAAACAAAAAGAAATTTTCGAAGCCGGTTTTACTACAAAACAAACCGGAAGCGGGCTCGGACTGCACATCTGTAAAACAAACCTTGAAAATCAGAATGCAAAATTACAGTTAAACAAGTCTGATGAAGAATCCACAGAATTTGAAATAATATTACCTGTAAACTAATCTAGACATTCCTGTATAGCGATAGAATCTATGCCTTTAATATTTTGAAACGCCTTATATAAATTTTCAACGGGTTTTCTTGATACGACTTCCAGTACAACGGAAATTTTAGTCAGATTTTCGTTTTGTTTACTTATTTTTTTAGACATTTCAAACAAACGCGGATACTTATCAATAATCATATTGTAAATTTCATCGGAATAAGCATTTTCACAACAGAGATTTAAACGCAGGCGTTTAGTATTTTTTGTGCTTGAGACAAGAACGCTTTTTTCAAAGAAACGAACAGACACAAGTACAAGAATTGAAATAATTGTTGCCATAACAGCCAGTCCGTACATACCGGCGCCGCACGCCATTCCGATACTTGCGGCCATCCATAGTGTTGCGGCTGTTGTTAAGCCAAAAACATTAGCACCGTGCCTGAGAACAGTACCGCCGCCTATAAAACCGATACCAGTAACCACCTGTGCAGCAACACGGGCCGTATCACGAATACCATTTGCATAGTCGTCAGTAACAACTGTTGGAAACGCGTAAATAGAAAGTACAGTAAAGACGCAAGCTCCGACGCAGACAAGTATATTAGTTCTCAAGCCTGCGTATTTGTTAGTGATCTCGCGCTCAAGACCAATAGCAAATCCTAATAAAGTCGCAGCCAGAACACGCATAATAATTGTAGGGTCAAAAATTGCTGTTAATACTTCCATCTGTTCCTCACTTTTTACTTGTACTATTTTAACATTAAAGTATTAAAATGTAAATACAAAAAGAATTTAACATCCTTAATAATGCTTGCATCTATAGCTCAAATCCTGGTTAAAGACTTCTGCAATAGATTTTTTATAATCAGGACGTAAAATACCTTTTTCTGTAATAATACCGGTTATCAATTCGTGCGGAGTAACATCAAATCCCGGATTAATAACGTTAACCTGCGGAGCACATATAATTTTGCCGTTTATATGAGTAACTTCTTCGTGTGACCGTTCTTCTATTACTATTTCATCACCTGTTTTTATGCTTGTATCAATTGTGGAAAGCGGAGCCGCAACATAAAAAGGTACATTGTGGTATTTAGCGGCAATAGCAACCGTATAAGTGCCTATCTTATTTGCAGTGTCACCATTAGCAGCAATTCTGTCAGCGCCTACTACAACCATATCAATCATACCTTTTTTCATAAAGTAGGAACACATACCGTCTGTAATTAGAGTTGTCGGAATTCCATCCATTGTGAGTTCAAGAGTTGTAATCCTTGCTCCCTGCTGACGCGGGCGGGTCTCATCAGCAAAAACTTGAATTGTCGGGTCTTTAGCAAAAGCAGAACGCACAACACCAAGCGCTGTTCCGTAACCTACTGTCGCAAGCGCTCCTGCATTACAGTGAGTCAAAATTGTTGCGCCTTCCGGTACAACTTCTGCACCATAATCACCTATCTTTTTATTGATTTCAATATCTTCATTTTCCAATTGTATAGCTTTTTGTTTCAACTCTTCTACGATACCCGCAATGCCGGATGAAGAATTATTTATAACTTCTTTTTGTTTTGCCACTGCCCACATTAAATTTACGGCTGTAGGCCGAGAACTTGCGATAAAATCAGCCTTTTCATTAAGCTGTTTTATAAATTCATCTCTTGATAAATTTTCTTTTGCAAGTTCCTGAGCATACAGAACAACCCCGTGCGCGCCGGCAACACCAATGGCAGGGGCGCCGCGTACTATCATTGTTTTTATCGCATCATACATCTGTTTGCCGCCGGTTATGTTTACATACTTAAACTCTTCCGGCAAAAGGGTTTGATCCACCATTCTTGAATATGTATCAACCCACTCTATTGTTTTAATTTTAGATTTGAATTCTGTCATTTTATTATCCTTATAATTTGAATCTATCATTATCATTTTTGTCAAGTGTTTTTAGAAATTCCAGTATATAGAATGTTATAAAAGCACTGAAAGCGTTTATTGTTGCGCTTAAAACAGCAACAAAAACAGTCAGCAAAAAAATAACGCCGAAACTACCGACATTCAATATAATAGATATCCCGTAAAGATACGGTAAACTGAAAAATCTGCCTAAAATCCAAGCAGCCGGTAAGAATACAGCAGCAAATGCAAGAAACGATACAAAACCTATTAAAGCCCCTAACACAACACTTTCGCGTATTTCCATAACATCTATAAGGTCAAATTTAGTCATAAAAACTATTATAATTGCTGAAACAAGCACCATCAATATAATAAACGAAAGCTGACCGATAACAGGTATCAATGTTAAAAATGCAAGAATTATTCCTGCAATAATACTCAATATGCTAACCTGTTTTAATAATAATTTATTCATAAGCACATCTCCGCAAATAATATTATCACAAACAATTCCGTGTGTGGCAAATTGCTATAGCTATGGCATCAACAGTATCATCAAGTTTAGGTAATTCTGAGCAATCCAGTGCAATTTTAACCATCTGTTTAACTTCATTTTTATCAGCCCTGCCGTAACCTGTTAAAACTTGTTTAACTTCCATAGGTGTATATTCAAAAATAGGTATCTTAAATTTTTCCAGAACAGTCAGGATAACCCCTCTGGCATGCGCAACCGGCATTACGGTTGTCTGATTCTTGAAGAAAAAAAGTTTTTCAATAGATGCAATATCCGGTTTATATTTTTCGACTATTGTTGTCATATCTTCAAAAATTTCCAGAAGGCGCGCGGATTCAGTATTCTCTTTTGCTGTTCTGACAGAACCCGAATGCAGAAGCACAGGTTTTTCCCCGTCAAATTCTACAATACTGTAGCCAACTATAGCCATCCCCGGATCTATTCCAATAATTTTCATAAGTCTTATTGTACAGTGATTCTAATTTTTACGCAAGTCGTAAATATCGTTTTAAACGGCGGGCGGCTTATTGAGAAATAAGCCGCCCGCTCTGTTTATAAATATCTATAAAAAACTGATTATGCTTCTGTTGCTGCAGCTGCAACAGTTTCTTCAGTTTTATTAATATCTTTGATGCTCAGCGCAATTCTGTGTTCTTGTGGTGTGAATTTTTTGATAAGAACTTCTACACTGTCACCAACTTTAAATTTATTAAAAGGATTTACGTTTTCTTCAGCCATTTCAGAAACAGGCAATAACGCTTCTACTCCAGGGAAAATGTTAATAAATGCGCCGAAACCTGTTACTTTATTAACTATACCCGGGATAATTTGCCCTTCGCTGAATTGACCTTCAATTTGCTGCCATGGATCTTCTCCCATTCTTTTTAATGAAAGCGAAATTCTCTTTAATTCTTGATCTATCTTAATGATTTTAACTTCAATAGTTTCACCGAGTTTAATAACATCAGAAGGGTGTTTAATTCTTGACCATGAAATTTCAGAAATAGGGAGTAAGCCGTCAATTCCGTTGATATCAACAAATGCACCGAAATCAGCGATTCTTACAACTTCACCTTTAACAATCTGGTCTTCTTCCAATTCTGAAAGAATATTATCTACAACCTGATCGCGTTGTTCGGCAACTGCAAGTCTTTGAGAAAGGATTAATTTATTTTTCTTAGGATCAGCTTCCAATACTTTAACTTCTACCTTAGTATCAATAAGACCGTCAAACGGTATGCCTGTTCTCAATTGAGAAGACGGAATAAAGCCTTTCAAATCTGCTACATCAACCAGTACGCCGCCCTTAACAATAGAAATAACTTTTGCAAGAATAGTGTCGCCCTGAATTTTTGCATCATTGAGCTGAGCCCATGCTTGAGCAAAAGATAATCTTTTTAATGATAAAAGCATACAATCTTCATCATTTTCTTCTTTCAGAACATAAAATTCTTTTACATCGCCTACTTCAACAGATTCTGCGCCTTCTACACCTGAAATTTCTTTTTCCGGCAAAAATGCTTCTGTTTTTGCGCCTTTAACGCTTACTAGATATCCTTCCGGTTCTTTTTTGATAACTGTACCTTCTACAATATCAGCTACTGAATAGCCTTTTGAGAAAGATTCTTCTAATAATTTTTCAAATTCATCCATTGATGGTTTTTCTAATGTTGTTGTCATTAATTTATTCTCCTTTTTCAAGTTTATTTAGTACTCTTTCAATAACGTTTTGCGGAGTTGACGCTCCGGCTGTTATTGAGATATTTTGTGCATTATTAATCAAATCTTTGTAGTTGTCGAGTTCATCGTCGTTTTCTATATGAACAGTTTTTGTTATATCTTTCAAAATTTCGGCTAAATGTGTTGTATTTGCGCTTTTTTTCGACCCGACGACTATCATTAAATCACTGTTTTGCGCAAGTTCTTTTGCCTCTTTCTGACGCATTGCTGTGCTTGCACAAATTGTGTTTGCAATATGAAGCTCTTTTGAAATGGCCGTAAGATATTCAACAATATGATTTAATGTTGTAATTCTTTGAGTTGTTTGGACAACAACTCCGACACGTTTATGCGATTTTATTTCATTTTCATAAGGTTTAAGCTGTTCAACAGACGCGGCAACAACTACATTCTTACTCCATAATTCCGCATTTGCCTTAATCGCTATAACTTCGGGATGTTCAGATTTTCCGACAATTACAACAAAATAATCGTCTTTTGCAAGCTCTATTGCGGTTTGTTGAACTTTTTTTACGTCCGGACAGGTTAAATCAACCGGAGTAAAGCCGGCATTTTTAATTTTTTCAATAACTTCCGGACTTTCACCGTGACTTCTGATAACACAAATCCCCTCACCTGATTGCGGGATTTCTGTAAGTGTTTTTATCCCGAGTTTTTCTAATTCATTAATAACCTGAGAGTTATGAATTAACTCACCGAGGACAAAAACATGTTTATCAGGATTTTCTGCTTTTAATTTTTTAACGGTTTCTACGGCTCTTTTTACTCCGTAACAAAACCCTGCAAGCTTTGCTAGTGTAATATTTTTCGGCAATTTGTAATTGTCTTCTTTCTTTAGAACTCGCAAAATAATTTTTGCTGTAAGAATATTCAACAACAAAAAAAAGCAAAATGCAAGACGCAGTTTAAATCTACTAATCTAATTTTTTATATATCAACCCCGCGCATCATATCTATCAGAGTTTGAATCGTAGTTTCCATAGATACACTGTCTGAGGTTCTCTGCTGTAAAAATGCATTAACCTGCGGCATCATCTCAATTGCGGTATCAAGTTTCGGGTTGGAACCGGGCTGATACATACCTACATCAATCAAGTCTTTGTTTTCACGATACATAGCCAAAATTTTACGCATCTTGGAGGCAGCCTCTTTATGCTCAGGTGTTGCAATTGCGGACATCAACCTTGAGATACTGCCTAATACATCAATTGCCGGATAATGGTTACTTTCCGCGACTTTTCTTGACAAAAATATGTGACCGTCAACAATACCGCGGACTGTGTCTACAATCGGGTCTGATATATCGTCACCTTCCATAAGTACGGTATAAAGAGCTGTAATAGAGCCTTTCGGGCTGTTGCCGGCACGTTCAAGAACCTTTTGAAGCCATGAAAATATAGAAGGCGGATAACCTTTCATAGTAGGCGGCTCTCCGATTGACAAGCCTACTTCACGTCCTGCCATTGCGCAACGCGTAACAGTATCTGTCATAAGGAAAACTTTTTTGCCCTGATCTCTAAAATATTCGCATACAGCAGTAGCTGTAAGTAAAGCTTTTTGTCTGATTAACGGAGGCTGGTCGCCGGTTGAGCAGACAAGCACTGATTTTTTCATACCTTCTACGCCGAGTGAATCTTCTACAAACTCTTTAACTTCACGTCCGCGTTCTCCGATTAGCGCCATAACGTTTACATCAGCATCGGAATTTCTCGCAATCATACCCAGCAGCGTACTTTTACCTACACCGGAGCCGGCAAATAATCCCAAACGCTGACCGCAGCCCATTGTCATACATGCATCAATTGCACGGACACCTGTAGAAAACTGTTCTGTAATAATCGGTCTTTCAAACGGCCCCGGCGGCGGGCCTTCAATTGAACGCCATGTTGCGCCTGTTATATCCATAGGTTTGTCGTCAATCGGTTCACCCATAGGATTTATAAGTCTGCCCAGCAAAAAGTCACCGACCGGAATAATAATCGGTTTTCTGGTAGAAGTTACAAGACTCCCCTGTCCTATGCCGGCACCGTCAAGCAAAAGCAGCAATTGGGCCGCATCGCCTTTAAACGCAACAACTTCCGCAGGTTTTTTCTCGCCGGTATAGGTTTCTATATAACATAAATCCCCGATTTTTAACCCGGGCAGCTTTACTTCTACAGTTAGTCCCAGCAATTTGGATACCGTACCTTTAAATTCGTACAATGATGTTTCTTCAAGCTTTTCGTGTACCCGATTTTTTAAATTAATGAGTTTGCTGTCATCCAAGTCGTTCATATTTTATATTATAATGACTACTTTTAAATATTTCAACTATTTTACACAATTATAAGGCGCGGGCGCCACAGGCGCCCGCGCAGCAAATCATTTATTCTTCATCTTCATCATCTTCATTAACTTTTATCTTATCAACGACCATTTTAGCCATTTCTTTTGCGATGATGTGTTGTGTTCTTTCCGGACAGTTGTGAAGCATGTTCATTGCTGTACGGAGAGTAGAATCTATATCATACCAGCGGCCTTTGCGGTTATCGTCAAGCCCCGAGCCGACGGCATTAATGATATCTTCTACTGCTTCAAATTTTTCTTCTTCAATATTGTGTTCAATGATAATCTTAATTAAATTCAGCGCTATACGAATCTGGGTTTCATCATCAGTTTCTTCTAACGTTTTAACTGCCTGTGATAATACCGGATCTTTGTCATACCAGCGGCGTTGGTTGTTGCTGTAAACTTCTTTCATCTGTTATTCTCCTTATATTATATAAAAAAATTATCCTTGTTTAAAAGTGACGCCTTTTGTGCCGCGCGGGTATTCCCATTTTAAACATTTCCGTTCACACACGATACGGCATGCACCGCACTCAAGACAGTTCTCGTAGTTTACGATTAACTTTTTATTATCTTCATCCCACGCATAGACATTTGCGGGACAAACAATTGTACAACATTTTGACGAACATTTCAAGCATTCTTTACAATCAGGATTGAGATGCGAATGTATGTCGCTTGTATATTTAACCGTAGAAAGTTTATCGTCTATACTCATTTTAAAATACTCCATAAAAGTTTTATAACACTGCCCGCGTCTTTAAACAATTCTGACATCTTCCGATCTGTAAAAATACTTTTTATAAAATCCAGATACTTTTTACGCTTAGGGATACTATCTACGGACACAAACATTTTGAAAAATGCATTAATTTTTTCAAGATAGTATTTTAAGAAAGAGGATTTTCTTGAATGCATTACATCCATCAGATCTTTATAAGTTTTTAAATCCTTTAAGACAAAAGAGTTTTCAAGTTTCTTTTGATATCTTGAAAGCATAGATGCGGAAAAATCATTCTCTTTTAATGCAATAAGTGCGGTTTCACCGGCCAATTTGCCGCTAATCATTGCAAGATTTGTACCTTCCCAATGCAGATTGTTAACAAGCATAGCCGCGTCACCTGTCACCATAACCCCGTCAGAATAAAGCTGCGGCATTTTTTTGTATCCGCCTTCAGGTATAAGGTGCGCCGAATATTCCAGCAATTCCCCGTCTTTTAACAATGGGGCTATTGCCGGATGTGCTTTTAATTCATCCAGTAATTCATACGGTTTAGCTTTACCTGCTGTCAAATCGTCAAGTGTCACGCCAAGGCCGATGCTTACTGAATCTTTATTGGTATACATAAATCCGAGTCCGAGTTTGCCAAGCATTGAGCCGCCAAAAATCTCATAAATACAGCCTTCATCATCTGCAATATTAAATCGGTCGTTTATCTTTTCTCTGTCAAGCTTAAAAACTTCTTTCACACTCAGAGCAACATCTTTGCATTCAATATCTTTTCTGAGTCCTATTGATTTTGCAAGTAAAGAATTTACGCCGTCTGCAAGGATAACAATATCAGAGTAGTAATCTTCAAGTTCTGTTTTTACCCCTGTTACTTTTCCGTTACTGGTAATTAATTCGCGAACAACGGTTTCTTCTACAATATAAACGCCTTCTTTTTTTGCCTGCTCAGCCATCCAGCGGTCAAACTTTGCCCGAATAACCGTATAACTTCCGTATTCTTCTGATTTTTTGTCACGATAGGAAACAACAGTTGCATCATCTTGAGAGAGAATTGCATATTTATGTTCAACATTACGTCTTTCAAGCGGGGCAGATTTTTCAAAATCAGGGAAAATTTCTTTTGTAGGCTGCGTATAAATAGCCCCTCCAAAGACATTTTTACTGCCTGCAAATTTTCCGCGCTCAATCAAAACTACTTTTTTTCCGCCGCGCGCAATTGTAATTGCAGCAGCAATGCCGGCAGGGCCGCCGCCTACTACTATTACATCTGTTTTATTATTAAGCTCTGTCATAAATATTAAAACTCCTCTTTAAATATGATTATACAATAAATCTTGTTCATTGTAAAATAGTTATATGATTATAACAGCCGGTAAATATAAAGGACAAAAAATTACCGCGCCGGACGAAAATATTACCCGCCCGACGCTTTCCAAGGTACGTATGGGCATTTTTAACACATTGCAGTCAATGATTGATTTTGATGGTAAAAATTTTCTTGATATGTATTCAGGTTCTGGTATCATGGGGCTTGAAGCACTTTCCAGAGGATTTGAATATGCCTGCTGCATTGAAAAAAATCCCAAAGTCGCAGGGATTATAAAAAACAACTTTAAAAAATTTGAACATAAACCTGAATTATTTGTCGGGGACAGCCTGAAAATCGCAGGCAGACTGAATAAAAAATTTGATGTAATTTATATTGATCCGCCTTATTTTTCAGGTATTTATGAAAAAAGTATTGAGGCTGTAAAAAATATTTCATCTGGAATAATAATTTTAGAACATATTACGGATGTGGATTATTGCGGACTAAACTTCATAAAGCAGAAAAATTACGGCGGAAAAATAATTACTTATCTATCAATAGAAGAAATTTAATATGAAAAAGCCCTCATTTAAGAGGGCTTTAATTTTTATAGAATTTCGGGTTTGCTTATTATTGGCATCCATTTTCAAGGATGTATTGTTCGAGTTCTGACTGGCTTGTGAATTTTTGACTGTCTACCAGTTGTTCTTTTTCCCCAGGTCTTGTTTCATATCTGTTGTAAGTATATTCAGTTCCGGTTTGTTGTTCAGTCATTCTCGGATTGAATTTTCCGGTATATGCTTTTTGATTTTTATCATATTCCTTAACTGTACCGTTTACTTCTTTGTCACAATCAAGTCTGTAAACTTTATCACCTATCTGAATATTATCATACAGTTTCAAAACTTTTGGCTGTACGTTTTCACTGTATTTTATTCCGTGGTAATCTTTGAGTTTGTGAACAACTGCAAGTACTTCTTTGTGGTCAGCTTTTTGAAGATTATATTTGTCTCTGACAACATCACTCCAGCATTCACCTTTTCTTGGAGCATATTCACAGTAATCAAGATCCGGTTTTTCTTCTATAATTGGAGTTTCTGTAACTTCTTCCCTGCACTGTGTCTGCGGTGTCGGGGTCGGCGTTGGAGTCGGCGTTGGAGTTGGTGTTGGTGTTGGTGTTGGTGTCGGAGGTGTTGGCTGTTCATTACCGCCTATAATACCTGCGATCTCTTCACGTTGTGTATGTTCACCTTCACCGTTGTCTTTGATACCTTTCATTGTTTTAATACCTGCTGCCAATCCAGCAAGACCGCCTGTTACCGCACCAACTAAAGCGCCTGTTTTTGCTGAAGATTTTCTTGTATCAATTTTACCTTCAAGGTCACAGTTAGAATCAACTGTTACATCAAAATTCGGATCATTTACATTTACGTGTTTATGGTTAATGTCTTTCAGGTTAGTTACACTACCTGTTGCATAACCGATACCTGCACCGAGACCTGCACCGGCTGCTGCGCCTATACCGGTGTATGCAAGTACGTGTAATGCACGTTTACCGGCTGTTTTGTCTTTCTCTTTATCAAGCCCTGCTGATTTTGCGGCACGTCCCATTATTCTACGGGTTGAATCGTATTCTTCGGCAGCCTTATCCAATTCAACAAGATCGGCCTGATGGTCTTCTGCTGCGATATTTTTCATGAATTTTTTGTATTTATCACTTGAGAATTGACCGTTTTCATCATAGAACTGGTCTTTATGAGCTTCTACAAATTTACGTGATTTTCGGCTTAACAATTCATAATCATCTTTGTTTTCTTTATCTGCAGCTTTTGCCTTTTTGTATTCATCTTTATCAATAAAGACTTTTCTGTTCTTGAATCTTATAGCTGCCTGTTCCTCTTTCAGTGCTAATTTTGCCAGTTTTTTAGCTTCTTTTTCGCTTTTACCCTGTTCCATAAAGGCTTGCTGATACAAATCTTTCATTGTTTCTTCAGCACCTTTTCTGACCTTTTTGTCGTTACTGTCAAGAAATCCTCTTGCTTTTTGAATTTCTTTCTGAGTAGTTTCCTCAAACGGCTGCAACTCCAGATCTGCTGCTTTTGTCAGATTTGTTTTTGCTTCCGGTTTTCCGATTGGAACTTCAACAAATTGGGTTTGACCATTGACAACAACTTTTTTGTAAAGTTTTTCATTTCCTTGTGTCTGCAAGGCATTGTTGCCGTTAATTGCAAATTCTGCCATTTCTTTTTCCCCTTTCAAATTTCCTCGTGGCTCTATCAAAGCCATTTAATTATCCCCTATGCTTTTATAAAAAAATTGTGTCTTCAAAAATTGCTATATTGGCAAAAAATTATCTTTACATTTGTTAACAATCTCCTAATTTACTAATTTAAATCACATATAGCCCATCCGGCTATGATATTTTTCTTGTATTGTGTATAATTATTGTAATGGGTATATTAGAAGTTAAGAATTTGAATTTAGGTTTTGAATGCGAATGCGGATTTCGTCAGGCGCTGTATGATGTTTCGTTTTCGCTTGAATGCGGGAAGATGCATGCACTTGTTGGTGAATCCGGCTGCGGTAAGACAATCAGTGCCATGAGTATACTAAAACTCCTGCCTAAAACTGCTTATATAACCGGCGGAGAAATAATTTTCAAAGGTAAAGATATATTAAAAATGTCCGGACACGATTTACAAAAACTCCGCGGGGCTAAAATCGCACTTATACCTCAAGATCCAATGACATCCTTAAATCCGCTATATACAATAGGCGACCAATTATTGGAAGTCATAAAAATACATCAAGGGCTGCAAGGCAAAGATGCTTTTAATAAGGCCGTTGAAGCGCTTGAACTTGTACAAATTCCGTGCGCAAAAGAAAGACTAAAGGCTTACCCGCACGAATTTTCAGGAGGAATGAAGCAGCGGGCAATCATTGCAATGGCGCTGGCCTGCAATGCGGAAATTCTTATTGCGGACGAGCCGACAACAGCCTTAGACGTTACCATACAGGCTCAAATCATGTCTTTACTCAAAAATATTCAATCAGATACAAATACGGCTATTCTGTTAATAACCCATGATTTAGCGCTTGTCGGCGAAAATGCAGACTATGTGTCTGTTATGTATGCGGGACGTATTGTTGAAAAAGCACCTGCTGATGAATTTTTCAACAAGCCCGAACATCCATATACTCTTGCCCTGTTAAAATCCATGCCTGCCTCAAAACGCAGTGAAAAATTGCAAACTATTACAGGTCAGCCGCCGACAATTCAACAGTTTATAAATGGCTGCAAATTTCATCCGCGCTGCAGTCAATGTATGGATATATGCAAAAATGTTGTTCCGCCGGTGTATTATGTCGGCGAAAATCATTTCAGCGCATGTTTTTTAAACAAAGATGATAATTGTTCTCAGGATTAAAAAGCATCTGTTTTAATAGGGTTTTTGAATTTTGTAATATTGCCCTGAAACAGAAGTTTTATAGTACCGATAGACCCGTTTCTGTGTTTTGCAATAATAATTTCGGATTCACCTTTTGAAGAAGCTTTTGTCACTTCATCTTCTTCTTCGGCTTTTTTGTAATATTCATCTCTATAAATAAACATAACAATATCGGCATCCTGTTCTATGGCGCCTGATTCTCTCAAATCAGAAAGCATAGGTCTTTTATCTGTTCTTGATTCTACAGCACGTGAAAGCTGTGACAATGCTATTACAGGAACATCCAATTCTCTTGCAAGGATTTTTAGACCGCGTGATATTGCTGAAATCTGCTGCATACGATCTTCGCGGCTTGAACTTTCCATTAATTGCAAATAATCTATAAGTACAAGCCCGAGATTTTTTTCTTCCATTTTAAGTCGTCTGCATTTTGCTCTGATATCAGTAATCGTACATCCTGATGTATCATCAATGTAAATAGGTGCTTGCGCAAATGCATTCATTGCGTTTGCGAGTTTTTCCCAGTCTTTGCTTTGCATATTACCTGTTTTAACTCTCTGGGAATCAATTTCTGCCTCTGAACACAGCATACGCTGCATCAACTGCTCCTTTGACATTTCAAGAGAAAATATTGCGACCGGAATATTTGCCTTGAGTGCAACATTTTGCGCAATATTAAGTGCAAATGCAGTTTTTCCCATAGCCGGACGCGCTGCAAGAATTATTAAATCAGATTTTTGCAAGCCGTTTAGTATTGCGTCAAGCTCATAGAAATTAGTCGGAATACCGGTTAATTCGTCTTTATGTTCATACCTGTATTCAATCTTTTCGTAAGTCTCAAGTACAAGATCTTTAACGTGTGTAAGATCAGATGTTGCTTTTTTAGATGCAATATCAAATATAAGTTTTTCCGCCTTGTCTAAAGAACTATCTATCGGGTCAACATCATAGCCAAAGCTTACAATCTCTGAACCGGCGTTTATCAAAGCCCTTTTTATAGCTTTTTCCTGCACTATTCTTGCGTAATATTCAATATTGGATGTCGTAATTGTTTTATAGCTTAAATCATTTATAAATGCTCTGCCGCCAACGGTTTCCAGTTTCTGGGTATAATTCAGAACATCGGAAACTGAAACAATATCAATTCGTTCATTCTGATTAAACAATTGAAGCATTGCTTCATATACATACCTGTGGGCAGGTTTATAAAAACTTTCAGGTTTTAATGTTTCAACAACTTTTGTGATAACCTGCGGGTTTACAAGTATTGCACCCAGAACAGCTTCTTCAGCCTCAATATTCTGCGGTAAAAGGTTTGCTTCCAGACTATTATCTTTTGTTTTATATGTTGCCGGCATGATTATCTCCAATTTATGTAAAATCATGATAACTGAATGAAAATCGAATTAAAATACATGATTAAACATTATTACAAAAAAAATTTGACAAATTATTCAATAAGCACTAAAGTAGGTCTATGCAAACTATAGAAGAAGCACTCGGGAAATTATTAATAGAGCATAAATTAACTGCGGCTACAGCAGAATCCTGCACCGGCGGGCTTTTGAGTTCTAAATTAACAGATGTTACAGGAAGTTCGGCATATATCAAATTGAACTATGTAACTTATGCAAATGAAGCAAAGCAGTCAGTTTTAGGCGTAAAAGAAGAAACCTTAAAAGCTTATGGAGCAGTAAGCGGCGAATGTGCTTATGAAATGGCAAAAGGGCTTGCACAGGTAACAGACTGCGATCTTGCCATCTGTACAACAGGAATAGCAGGGCCTTTACAGGATGAAGGCAAACCTGTCGGATTAATCTATATAGGTGTTTCATTTAAAGGCTGTATTACGGTAGAACGTTTCCTTATCCAAGAAAAATTAACCAAAGCTCAGATGAAAGACCGCTTTGCAAATCTTGCGCTAAAAATGGCTTATGATATTATTTCAGAAGAAATTCAGCAATAAATTCAGGCATTCTGTCCATTAGGATTTCCGCGAACTTTTCAGTATCAATCTGTGTTATAACAACAGAAAGCAGGTCATTCGGTAATTCTTCGGTCATATTAATCAATTCTTCCTGTTCTAATACAGCCATTGATTTAACCATATCCGGCTTCTGTTTATTTGTCTGAATCATATCTGTATAAGCGTTAGCATCAAATAACTGAAACCATTCAGGATGCTCTTTTCCCAGTGATAATACAAGCTGCTGTTTCTGGGTAGGTTGTAAGCTTTTCAAAACATCAACAAATTCCAACGGGCCTAAATCGCCTATTTGATTTACTAAATCAAAACTTTTCTGGCTTTCCGGAGTTTGTCCTGTCACATTTTCCAATACTTGAATAAGATACTCTTCCGGAATAGACTGCATGTGTTTAAGAATTTTATTTTTATCAATTTCAGTACTTGTCAAGAATTTATCCAGTTGTTCATCAGGTAAAAGCTGTACAACTTCTTCTTTAGAAAACATTTCAAATACAACCTTGACAAGCTGTTCCGGCGGAACATCTTCCAGCATGGTCATAAGTTTATCTTCGGAAAAATAATACAATCCCTGAACAAGGTCTTTTTCTTCCATTTGCGGTAAAAACAACTGCAATTGCTGCGCTGTCATTTCACGCAATATTTCATATTTATTGTTTGAATCTGAAAGGTTAAACAACTTTATAACAAGATTAACATTATTCAAAAGTTCATTAGCAAGTTTAATCGCTTCCTGATTGCCGGATGCAGCCTCGGCCTCAATAATCTCTTCAACAGATAAATTAGCATATTCTTCATTGAACTTTACTGAACTGATATTCAATCGCCGCTGTAAATATTCAAGATTAGAATCAATGACAATGCTCATAGTTAATCCTTGTTTTTTACTCTCTTATATATAATAACGCTATTTTTGAGCAGTAATTTCAACAGCTAATATTTTTGTAACTTTTCGTAACAAAACAGGATTATGCAGAAAGCGGGATTTCTCATTAGAGAAATCCCGCTTTCAATATACATAATTAAAATTATTCTTTAGTATATTCGGCATCAATTACATCATCATCTCCGCCGTCTTTTTTATCATCATTTGATGATGCATTTTCACTTGATGCGGTTGACTGTTCTTCCTTCTGTACTGCTTCATAAGCTTTTTGAGAAATACTGAACATTGTCTGTTGTAAATCTTCTGACAATTTTTTCAAGTCATCAACAGATTTGTTTTCATCAAGAGCTTTTTGCAAAGCTTCTTTTTGTTCATCAAGTTTTTTCTTATCTGCTTCATCAATTTTGCCTTCAAAGTCTTTAACTATTCTGTCAGCAGAACCGATTAAACTTGTAGCATTGTTTTTAATTTCAGCTTCTTCTTTTTTCTTCTTATCTTCGGCTGCATTAGCTTCTGCTTCTTTAACCATTTTGTCAATATCAGCTTCTGAAAGGTTAGAAGAATTTGTGATTGTAATTTTTTGTTCTTTATTTGTAGCTTTATCTTTAGCTGAAACGTTAACAATACCGTTAGCATCAATATCAAATGTAACTTCGATTTGCGGCAGACCTCTCATAGCAGGCGGAATACCGTCTAATCTGAACATACCTAAAGATTTGTTATCTTTAGCCATTGGTCTTTCACCTTGAAGTACGTGAATATCAACTGCAGTCTGGTTATTTTCTGCTGTAGAGAATACCTGAGACTTAGAAACAGGGATTGTAGTGTTTCTAGGTACCAACGGTGTCATAACGCCGCCCAGAGTTTCAATACCAAGTGTCAGAGGTGTAACATCCAACAGGACGATATCTTTAACTTCACCGGCTAATACACCTGCCTGAATTGCTGCACCAACCGCAACAACTTCATCAGGGTTAACTGATTGGTTAGGGTCTTTGCCTGTGTATTCTTTTACTAACTGTTGAACAGCCGGAATACGTGTTGAACCGCCGACTAATACAACTTCATTAATATCATTTTTTGTAATACCTGCATCTTTCAATGCGTTTTCAACCGGAGTTTTACATCTGTTCAACAGGTCTCGGCACAAATCTTCAAATTTAGCTCTTGTTAAGCTTAAATCTAAGTGTTTAGGGCCGTTAGCATCAGCTGTGATGAACGGAAGATTAATATTTGTTTCCATAACTGATGACAATTCGCATTTAGCTTTTTCGGCAGCTTCTTTAACACGCTGCATAGCCTGTTTATCATTACGAAGATCAATACCTTCCTGTTTTTTGAATTCATCGCACATCCAATCCATGATTTTCTGGTCGAAGTCGTCGCCGCCTAAGTGAGTATCACCTGAAGTTGAAAGAACTTCGTGAACACCGTCGCCGATTTCAAGGATTGAAACATCAAATGTACCACCGCCTAAGTCGAATACAAGAACTTTTTCACTCTTTTCTTTTTCAAGTCCGTAAGCTAAAGCTGCGGCAGTCGGTTCGTTTACGATACGGAGTACGTCCAAACCTGCGATTTTACCGGCGTCTTTAGTTGCCTGTCTTTGTGCATCGTTAAAGTAAGCAGGAACTGTAATAACTGCTGAGGTTACTTTTTCACCGAGATAAGCACTTGCATCATCAGCCAATTTTCTCAAAATCATAGCTGAAATTTCTTGCGGAGTGTAATCTTTGCCGTCAATATTTACTTTGTAATCATCACCCATGTGTCTTTTGATTGACGCAATAGTTTTATCAGGGTTAAGAATTGCCTGACGTTTTGCCAGTTGACCGACTAATCTTTCGCCGTTTTTAGAAAAACCAACAATAGAAGGGGTTGTGCGGGAACCTTCTGCGTTGGCAATAACGGTTGGTTTACCGCCTTCCATAACGGCTACAACTGAGTTTGTTGTACCTAAGTCAATACCAATTGTTTTTGCCATAATTTTTATCTCCTTTACCTTAAATCAATTTGCATTAATCTATATATTTGTTATAACACTCTTTAAGGCAAATATGAAAAAAATAAACAAAAAATTAATATTTCACGTAAGAACAGCGGGATTTTTTATATTTACAGTTTTTTCTAAACAAAGTTCAAGCTCTTTTAACAACTTCCAGAATTAATTTTTTAAACCCTTCTTTAGCATGATTAGTAGTCTGAATAACTTCTTCATGGGAAAGCTTATTTCCGTCAGCAGAACTTGCAGTATTAGATATACAACTTATTCCAAGCACATCCATTTTGCAGTAATTTGCGACAATTGCCTCCGGAACAGTTGACATTCCGATAGCGTCTGCCCCGAGAAGCCTTGCCATTTTAATTTCAGCAGGAGTTTCATAACTCGGGCCGGTATTGGCAAGATATACACCTTTTTTAATATCAATAGCTAATTCTTTAGCACAATTTTCAGCAAGTTTTACAAGTGACTTTTTATAAATTTCCGTCATATCAGGAAAACGTTCTCCTAAAGATTCATCATTTTCTCCGATTAACGGATTGGTGCCCATCATATTTATATGATCTGTTATAATCATCAAATCTGACGGTTTAAAACTCTCATTCACTGCGCCTGCAGCATTGGTCAGAATTAAGGTCTTTACGCCGAGCGCCTTCATTACTTTAACAGGATAAGTAATTTCAGACATAGAATGACCTTCATAAAAATGGTTACGTCCCTGCATCATAACGACTTTTTTTCCGTGGATATCCGCAAAGACGAGTCTGCCCTTATGCCCTTTGACAGTTGATTTAATAAAGTTAGGAATTTCTGTATAAGGAATAGCTATATCACAGTATTCATCAGCAAGTTCACCGAGTCCAGAGCCTAAAATTATGCCTGTTTCCGGCACAAATGCGCCTATTTTTTCTTTCAAATAATCAACTGTTTCTCTAATCATATAAACCCCTTTTCAGACACAAGAAACCCCATGATAATACACGGGGTTCCTTCTATAAAACTTATTAACCGACAAGTCTGTTGTCGTCTGCTTCTGAAGCTTTTACCATGATAGCATGCTCTACAGGATTTTCTTTTTTGTATGCGCCGTCATAGTTTTCTTCAAAATTAAAATCATCACGTGCTTTTTTAGCCTGTGTTTCATCAACTAATTTTTTAGCCAGTTCTGCGATTTCATAAACTAACTGGTATCTGTTATCTGTGTTTTCGTTTAAGTCCCACGCAACTCTTATAATTTGATCCATTTTTGTTCCTCTTTTCTAGTGCAAATATATAATAATATACAAAAAAAATTTTGGCAAGTAGTAAAAATCATTTATTCCATGATATAATAGGGACTATGAAGAAAATCAGTGAAATTCATACATACGTTTGGATAGAATTTGCGATTTGGTTTATTCTTTTAAGTATTGTTATCGCCGGAATCCGGATTTACAGATACAATCAGGCAAAGCAATTCAATACATATCAAATATTTATGTCTGATGTTGACGGTTTAATAGTCGGGTCTCCTGTAAAATATATGGGTGTACAAATAGGTTATATAAACCGGATTAATATAGTATCAAACGAAGTTTATATAAAATTTGTAATAACTGAAAAGGGTATGCAGCTTCCTAAAGGTTCAATTGCAACGGTTGAATTTAGCGGGCTGGGCGGGTCAAAATCTCTGGAGATTTATCCGCCTGATGAAGAAAGCATAGCAACCGATAAATTAATAGTAGTTAACAGTCCGAAACGTCTGCACGATTCTCTTGGCCTTTTGAACGATATGTTTGATAAAATAGGTTCAATCACATCACGCCTTTCGTATTTTGCGCGTGAAGCAGGAGTTGGACAGGGTACAAATCCTGTTCCTGTTATAAATGTTAATGACATAAGAAAAAATGTGGAAACAGCGGACAGATATGTTGACGATCTAACATTAGAAAAAGAGAAAATAAATAAAAAAATGAAGGAGTGGAAACATGAATAGTGAAAAAGTACGCGTAATTACAGCACCGGTTGTTTGTCAAAATCTTTGCACAATGCGTGACAAAAATACGGACAGTCAGGGGGTTAGAATTGCGACAAGAAAGATTACGAGATGCCTGCTTTATGAAGCATCAAAAAATCTGCCGATGGTAGATACAGAAGTCACAACGCCTTTAACAACATTCACAACAAAAACTATTGATCCTGACATAAATTTGATTATTTCCCCAATTTTACGTGCAGGATTAATTTTTACGGATGAAGCAATAGATATTTTGCCGCAGGCGTGCATAAGACACATTGGAATGTACAGGGATGAAAAGACCTTAAAGCCTGTATGGTACTACAACAAAGTTCCTATGGAAGCTCCAAATCCTGAAAAATTTTATATTTATATCACAGACCCGATGCTTGCAACCGGAAATTCACTTATTGAAGCAATAAAGCTCTATGCTGACAAAGGTATTCCGATAGATAATATCAAGGTAATCTGTATAATTGCAGCCCCTCAGGGTATTGAAAATATTCAAAAACATTATCCGGATATAGAAATAATTACAGCGGCAGTAGACGATCATTTGAATGAAAAAGGATATATCGTACCAGGCATGGGGGATGCAGGCGACAGAATTTTTAATACATAGAAAGACGTATTTATTTAAAACCGAGTTTTTGGATAAAAAATCTATCTCTCAAAACATTGATACTAAAGCTTTTGGACCACTTGGTGTAGGTATTTTCATCTACATGTTTTCATATACATGAAAACGTGGACTTGAAACATTTTTTATGTCGATTAAAATAGAAATATTTACTAGAAAACTATGCAATTTTATACTATATTTACACGAATAATTATTAGAGGCTTTTTATGAAAAAATTACTATCATCTGTATTTCTAATACTATACTTCTTATTTGTTGTATATTATCCGTTAATTGTCGTACATCTATTTTTCAGCAATATCATAGAGTTTGAACCGGCAGGTTTGCTTGATATGTTATATATAATATCTGCAACAGTAATATTTGGTATAACATTACTTAAATTTCAATGGTTTCTTATTTGTTTACCATATTTTTCAAAATTACAATGGATAAAATCTTCTCCATTATTCATGATATATAATAAGCTTTCACTTGCGTGCATAGTATTGGGAGCTGCAATACTCGCCGATACTTTCTTATATAAATATTTTATTTCATCTAACCTGCCGATTTATTATAGTAAAAATTTCTATATATTTTATACATCTTATACGAGTAATGTTATAATTATTTTTATTATCGCACTCATAAAAGATTTACATCAAAAATTTTTTAACAAAGAATAAATATTACTATACAATTCACTGTTCATTACTTAATCTGACTTTTTCTTTCAGTTCCTGCACTTCATATTTAAGCCTGTTCAACTCGCATTTCACAGGATCCGGAATACGGTTGTGCATTAAAACACCGTTTTTGTCACGGATTTTGCGGTGAACGATTCTCCCCGGAACCCCTACAACAGTCGAGTATTCAGGAACATCCTCAACAACAACGGAGCCGGCGCCAACACGCACATAATCCCCGAGTGTAATATTTCCGAGAACTTTTGCACCAGCCCCGACAATTACGCCATGCCCTAAAGTAGGGTGCCGTTTCCCCTGTTCTTTACCAGTTCCGCCGAGTGTTACCTGCTGGTATATAAGCACATCATCTCCAATTACGGTGGTTGCGCCGATTACAACGCCTTCTCCGTGATCTATAAAAAATCTTCTGCCAATTTTTGCCGCAGGATGTATCTCAATACCTGTTATAATCCTTGTTATGTAAGATATAATACGCGGGATTAACGGGATATGCCATTTGTATAATCTGTGCGCAAATCTGTATGCAATAAGCGCATGCAGCCCCGGATAGCACAATATAACTTCCAGAAGGTTATTCGCAGCAGGATCTTTGTCATAAATAACCTGTATATCTTCTTTAACTTTTGTTATTCCGCGTTTTAATATTTTAAACATTATTTTACCAGTTTTGCAAATTTCCGTTTGCCTGCTTGTAATACTACACTTTCATCAAAGTTTAGGGTATAGTTCATATTGGCGATTTTTTCACCGTCAATCTTTACACCGCCGCCCTGTATAAGACGTTTTGCTTCACCCTTGCTTTGAACAAAATTCAATTCCACAAGCAAATCAAGAATTCCTTTTCCATTCTCTACTTTAACCTCTGGAATATCTTCCGGAATACCTTTATGAGATACAACATTTATAAACTCTTCCTGAGCCTTATCAGCACCATCTTTGCCATGGTATTCTTCGGTAATTGTATAGGCCAATTTTAACTTGATATCACGCGGATTGACTGAATTGTCCTCTAATTGTTTTTCTATAGTTTTCAATTCATCATCAGAAATATCAGTCAAAAGCGTATAATATTTCACAATTAAAGTATCCGGAATACTCATCAGCTTGCCGAACATATCTTTTGCACTGTCTGTGAGTGAAATGCAGTGTTCAGGATAAGTTTTAGACATTTTAACGAGTCCGTCAGTTCCTTCTATTAAAGGCAGCAACATAACCATTTGCGGGTATTTTTTACCATAGGCCGCCTGAATATCGCGTCCCAAAAGCGTGTTAAATCTTTGATCAGTACCGCCTAATTCTATATCTGCATCAATTACATAAGAATCGTATGCCTGCATCAACGGATAGAAAAATTCATGGATAGAAATAGGTCTGCCTTCTGAATAACGTTTAGCAAAATCGTCACGGGTCATCATTTGCGCAACAGTGATTTGAGCGGCTAGTTTTAATAATTCCGTAAAATTCATTTTATGCAGCCAGTCAGCGTTGTTAACGACTTCGGCTTTAGAAACATCAAGAACCATAGACATCTGTTCAAAATAAGATTTTGCATTCTCTTCCACTTGCTCTTTAGTAAGAGAAGGGCGAGTTTCAGACTTGCCTGAAGGGTCACCTATCATAGCGGTTGCGCCACCTACGATTAGAACAATTTTATGCCCGAGTTTTTGAAACTCTTTTAATTTACGCATAACAACAGTATGTCCGAGGTGCAAATCGGGTCTTGTCGGATCCATACCGAGCTTTACCCTGAGCGGGGTGTTTGTATCGTGCGCATGCTGTAATTTAACTGCCAATTCTTCAATCCCGCCCGGTAAAACCTCTGCTCCGCGGGAAAGTTTAATTGCTTGATCTATAAATTCTTGTCTTATTTCTACCATATTTTTTCTCCATATATCCGGCTTCGTCCTGTATATTATAACACAAAAAATAAGGTTAGACGAAACCGCGAACTGCAGATAAGTAATAATTACGTTTATAATTCAATTTTTATAGCGCCTTGTCTGAATATTTTCATTTCATCACCGAACACGCCGACAACA
Organism: Candidatus Gastranaerophilales bacterium; assembly: GCA_944326465.1. Classification (GTDB taxonomy): domain Bacteria; phylum Cyanobacteriota; class Vampirovibrionia; order Gastranaerophilales; family Gastranaerophilaceae; genus CALUVH01. The sequence continues at coordinate 25,049 of CALVEB010000025.1, forward strand.
GTGGATTCAAGCCCCTTACAGTAATGCCCGTAATCTTCTATCACAAGTTCTGCTAATCCCCCCATATTTTCAAGCGCCTGTTCGTAAGTTTTTGCGGACGGTTGGTGTGAAAGATTTGCGCTTGTTGTTGCAAGAACATGTCCCGGGGCAATTTCACATATCTCTTTAAAAACCTCATTATCTGGAACCCGAATACCGACTGTTTCCATATTTGAGGTTATGTAATAAGGGGTCGCATCAGATTTTGTCGTGACAAGAGTCAATGCACCCGGAAAATATTTTTTTACTAATTTCTGTCCTATTTTCGGGATTATTTGAACATAATTCAGCAGATGATAAACCTCGTTTGACATAAGTATAAGCGGTTTTTGAGCTTCACGTTTTTTAATTTCGTAGATTTTTTTAACGGCTCTTTCAGAGGTCGGCAGACACCCAAGCCCCCAGACTGTGTCTGTGACAAAGGCTATTACCCCGTCATTTTCTAATACGCGCTTTATTTCTTCTCTGTTTTTTATCATTCTTCTTGTCCTTTTAGTTTGTTTTATGCTGTTGGAGATCCTGAAACAAGTTCTTATGATCTCATTTTATTTTTTTAATCAATCTTTCTGCAAGTTCAGTTGCGTAATCCATACCAAGTAAAATATTCAAACCTGTATATGTTGCAAGACAAACAACACCCACCACTACTATTTTTGTTATTTCAAGTAAAGTTTTCGGCATGGTCAAATAATGTCCGAGAACATAAGCCGTTGCAATACACAAAACAAATGAAACGACTCCCGCAAAAATCATTTTGCATAAATTCACAAACAATTCTTTATAATTCATATCCAGCTTTTTCTGTATCAAAACACCTAACGCAACTGCATTAAACAGGGTTACAAGAGATGTAGAGAATGTTATACCGCCTATTCCCATACCTAAAACCCGCAAGAATAAGACATTCAGCAGATATTTCAAAATAATAGAGGAAAATGCAATAACAAACGGTGTTTTAGAATCATTGAACGAATAATAAACCCTTGTTATGGAATCCCTGAATACATAAGGCAGGATTGAAACAGACAAAAACCACAATGCCTCTGTTACCATAAATGTTGCTTTTGCATCAAATGCCCCGCGTTCAAAAATCAAACTTACACCGTCGTAACCAACAACAAGTATTCCGATAATTATAGGGATGGCACCGAAAAACAGCACACCCACACCTTTATTAAAATACTTTCTTATGCCCTGCATATCATTTTCCGCAACAAGTCTTGAAAAAATCGGGAACAACGGCACAAGAAATGCTGTGACAAGTATTCCGACCGGAAATTGAAATATTCTGTTTGCATAACCCACAGCCGTCCATGCCCCTTCTCTTAGTGAAGAGGCAAAAAACATATCCACATAAATATGTATCTGCCCAACAGTCGAACTTAATATCGCAGGAAAAAGCAGTTCACAGATATTTTTAAACTCCGGATTATTAGTGAAATTAAAATTCGGCTTAAACCTGAACCCTATTTGTCTGATCTTCGGGAATTGTAAAAGAAACTGACAAATCGCACCGATTGTTGTTGCAACAGCCAGAACATATCCGTGCGGGTCATGTTTTGTGAACATAACCATAAGAATTATAACAATACTCATTACAATTGGTGAAAAATTCGGCAGCATAAATTCTTTATAAGTAATCAATAATCCGTAATAAATTCCGACAATACCGCCGACAATAAAAACAGGCGTCATTATCTGTAAATGCTGCGCCGCAAGCGATAGTAATTCAGGGTTTGAATCGGAAATTATTATCTGCATGATTTTATCCGAAAATATAAAAAATATCAGCCCGAGCAGCGTAAAAAACATCACGCTTGCTGTTAAAAATGTATTGTAAAGTTTATTTACAAATTCAGTCGGTTTAGCTTTCAAATCAGGTATTAATTTAGTAAACACGGCAACCGTTGCACTATGAAAGGGGCCTCCAACTCCACCGAGTAATATAATTGCAAGTGAAGGGATTTGATATGCATAAAAATAGGCGTCTGATACGGTATTTGCCCCGTAATAATTTGCAATCACAACATCCCTTACAAATCCTATTAATTTACTAAAAATCGTCACTACCGCAATCATCCACGCGGCTCTTAAAACACTTGTTGTTTTACCATCATCACCAATTGTATTTGAAGTCATCTTTTTTCACCAATTCCACATAGAGTTTAATATGTTTTCCGTTCGGCAGCCCCTCAGGCGCTATAAAAGTTATTGTGTTCCGTCCTTTATCGATATATTTAGAAATGTCTATTTTTGACTGTTTGTCAGAAAAAATTGCGCCCGCAATATCCAGAGATACCTCTTTTCCGTTAATTACACATTTTAAAGTCGTATCAGAAGAATAATTATCTACAACGAGATTTGTTTCTTTTCCTGTTGTATAGAAATTTTGCGTCACATTTTGGTTAGGCTGCGTCAGTGTAACCGGTTTTGTGCCTAAGACAATACCCGTGTAATAATGCTGGAGTATTTTTTCATACGGAATTTTTAATTCAGACCCCATAAAACCGGCCCCGAATTGGCTTAAACCAACCCCGTGTCCGTAACCTCCGCCATAAGCTTTGACTGAAACTATGTTTCCGTAATCATCCTGCGCGCATTCAAAAACAACATTGGCACTTGGCAGGGCTTTACCTTTATTTACAAAAAGCCTTCTTATCACAAGTTCTTTTTGCACTATATAATTTTGCGTATCTGTTACAATTTCAAGCTCTACAATTTTTCCTGAATCCCCTCGGCGTTTTACGTTCAACGCCTGAAGATTCCCGAGTTTATCACCTTTGTTAAACGCAGGTTTTACAAACCCTGTTGCAGATTGCGCAACGAGTGTATTTTGTAAAGCGTCATGTAATTCTTGACCTGTCCAATCCTTTTCCCAGCGGTAATAAGGTGAACGGATATCAAAAGAATCCGGACGGGATTTGTAGAATTCTTCTGCAGCGTCTTCATTGTTTAGAGGTTTTTGGGTTAAAATATCAGCTTTCGCTTTCAGATACGGTTTTTCTTTTGACGGGAATTCTTTTGTATTCGGGTCTGAAAACGCAAGCGAAAAATCTTCTGTATATCCGCCTGCAGTAGAACTGTATTGTGCAAGTATTAAATCCCAATTATATAACGCAACAACACCTTCTGTTTCTTCGACTGCCTGAGTCGCAAGCGGTTTTTCTGTATTTGCACCGTAGTATACCTGACTTGCAACAGAATCTACAACATCGTAATTCGGAGACGATTTGACACGCGGCGAAAGCACGTAATTTCTTGCGGCAACTGTCTGCGCTTTCAATGCGTTAAGCCCGAAATCCACAGGCATTTCATTCGGTACAACCCCTTTTAAATAATCTTCAACTTCAATAAGGTTTACCAGATTAAATTTATCATTGTTGTATTTGGCGAGTTCAAAAGCACCATGATATAGTGCGGGTTTACCTGCACGTTTCAAATCTTTTATACCCAGAAGCCCGCTGTTGCAGGTAAATCTGACAGGGCCTTGCGCGGTAAGTTTTGTACCGTCAGCAAATGTTATTTCGTATGTACCGAAATTCCGTTTTACAGTTATATTAGAGTAAGCAGGCATAAATTTTAAAAATTTGTTATTATCATAGACCTGAATGTCAGAAGTTCCGTAAATAGTTATATTTGAATACACATAGGTCCCGAAATTCGCGCTGCCGATACCAACACGTACGACGGGAGAACGCGGGACGCTTGTTATTTCGGAGTTATACACGGAATCTACAGCCGCCTGCAAGGTAGCCGCAGGGATTTCGCCAAAAGCGCCGGCATGCTGATTAAAGCTTCCATACAGAAGAATATTGATTAATAAAAGGCTTACGATATATTTTTTCATAAGATTATTATATGACAAAAATTATTCATCATTAACGGAAAAATTTTCCGGCAGGGCGCAATAAAAATTGAATTGTAAAAATTCTCAATGCATAACCTTGAAAAATTTTGGAAGGTAGGGTATAATAGAAATATGAATACAGCAGGAAGTGATACCGGAAGGATATTAATGGCTGAAACCACAGGAAAAAGATTTAATCGTATGATACATAGATGGTGGCTTGAGTTAGACAATGCTTGCCATGTTAACCCTAATTTGTAT
>CALVEB010000026.1 GCA_944326465.1 Candidatus Gastranaerophilales bacterium
GCAATAAAAGCATGTAAAGATAAAGACATGGAACTTCCTACGAGAGCCCAACTAGCACAACTAGCAAGCAATCTATATGTAGATAGCAGTGGAAACGAAGTAACTATAGGAGCAACAGAAAACAAATCTAACCTAAAAGTAAAGGACGAATACCAAGAGAACCCTCCACTTACTCTTGGCTACCTCTACTGGTCCAGTGAGGAGACCAGTGCGGATACCGCGTACTACCGGCGCTTCGGCACTTCCTACACGGACGGCGGTGACGGTTACTGGCGCTACAAGGACGACAGCGGCGGCCGCGCTATATGTGTGTCGAACTAAGAGGCTTGGCCTCTTAGTTCGAAGGGAATAAGGAAATAGGGGAATAAGGGAATAAGTTCGTTAATAGAATCAGGCAATGCATAAATCTTGCGTTGCCTCTTTTTAGGGGAATAAGGAAATAAGGGAATAGCGGATTTGCGTACGGATGGCGCGAACGAAGTGAGCAAATCCGGATAGCGAGCAGATTGAGCCAGCTTGTGCGTAAGCACAACAGGCGATACTCTGCGAGCGTGGAGCAAATCCAAGACAGTGACTAAGTGATTAAGTAAATTTCAAAATAGGGCAATGTGAGCTTCCACACGTTGCCTCTTTTTAGGGGAATAAGGGAATGAGGAAATAGCGGATTTGCGGACGGATGACGCGAACGAAGTGAGCAAATCCGGATAGCGAGCAGATTGAGCCGACTTGTGCGTAAGCACAACAGGCGAAACTCTGCGAGCGTGGAGCAAATCCAAGACAAGGGAATAAGTTCGTTACATGAATTAATCCCCTATTCTATTTCCCTTGTCCTGCTTTTTCTATTGGCTGGATTGCTTCGCCTAAAGGCTCGCAATGACACATAATTAGGCTATGTGAAACTCGCGCATTACCTTATTTTTTAAAGGAGGGTTCGGGAACGTAGTTCCTGATCACTCGTTCATTTCAATCGCGTGTCTCTTGCTCGTTCGCGTTTTGCAGGTCTTCGGTTGACGCCGACAATGGCTTTGCCATTTTGGCGTCAAGCCTACGCCTTCCGCTCACTCGCGCTTTTCTCTTTCTTTGGCGTCGCGTTTCTTTCTCTTTTGCCTCGCAATCAAAAGAGAAAGAAATGTGACAATAGATTTTATAATTATATTTGAGATACCGCAAGGCGTCAATTAACGTGAACCGCACACATTCCCGCTGCGGTATGACGGAACGGGGCATGTTAGATTGCAACGGGTCTCCAGTATGAAAGAGTGGACTGTGTCCATCTTCGTCTGCCTTTGTTCACACCAGCACTATCTCGCTACTTGTCAAATAATCGCTTTTATAGTATATATATCTCTAAAAGGGTGGCTTTATAAGCGGAGCAGCTAATGGATAACAAAGAAAATCTTGATTTAAAATCTTTAGCCAATGACTGCGGTTTGTTTAGTGAATTACCGGCGGATGTGGTTGTCCGTAATATTACTGATCTGGATAAATCATTTCAGAGCGGTGATTTAGTAAATATTTATAACTATTTTCTATCGATTTCAACCAATCCCGATATATTAATGAACATTATAAGACTCGCCGATCGTTTTAGAGACCATTCTACCCTATCCCCGCTTTTAGATATTTTATTGATGAAAAATACCGGCGGGGCAGATGTAAAAGAAAAATTTATAAATACACGCGTAATGTGCGCTAAAGCTATTGCTAATTACAAAGATACAGCCACTGTAACACCGCTTTTGTACTGTCTTAACAACAAGGATGAAAACTACAAAGTACGTTTGGCATGTGCTGATGCGCTCGGAAAAATAGGGGACAAATACGCTGTCGCGCCGCTGATAGAAGTTGTAAAAGATGAAGAAGAAAAATCTGTATACCTGAAAGAATCTGCAGCTTCTGCTCTGGGAATGCTAGGGGATTTGCGGGCAATAGAGCCACTCGTTAGTATACTTGAATCAAACAAAGGTATCTGGAACAAGTTTACATTCTTAAAAGAACGCGTTATTGAAGCTCTTGGCAAAATGCGTATTAGCAATAACGACCGCGTATTTAACGCATTGAAAGAATCACTGCTTGATGAATCTCCGCAGATACGTATTAATGCAATTGAAGCGCTTATGGATAGTGAACATGAACGCGCTTATGAGACAATAAAACGCTGTCTTACGGAAGATGACGATTTTGAAGTGCAAAAAAATGCGCTTATTGCGCTTTACAATCTTGGCGGCCGCGAAATTCTTGATGAAATAATCAGTCTGCCTATCTATTCAAAAGAATTGAAAGATGAGGCACAGTCCATGATTGATGAATACGAGGATGAAGTCGTTGAAATATACAGAGATGACAGGAATAATCAGCAATGAAATCAATAATTTTACTCTCCGGCGGACTGGATTCTCTGGTTAGTTTGGGACTCGGGATTAAAAAATATAATATAAAACTCGCCATAACATTTGATTACGGCCAAAAATCTTCGCCGCAGGAAATTCAGGCCGCAAAAAATATTTGTAAGTATTATAAAATTAAGCACAAAGTAATAAAATTAAACTGGTTGAAAAAAATCACGCATACATCTCTGGTTTCTGATGAAAATGTGCCGACAGGCAAGCTCCTTGACAATCCCGAAGAATCAGCCAAACTTGTCTGGGTGCCAAATCGTAACGGACTTTTTCTGAATATCGCGGCCTCATTTGCTGATGCAGAAAACTATGACTATATACTTATAGGTGCAAATCAGGAAGAAGGTCAAACGTTTCCGGACAACACGCAGGAATTTATAGACAGTCTTAATGTCGAATTTAAATTTTCTACACGCAAAAATCCTCAAGTTGTTGCCCCCTTGATTAATTGTCAAAAAAATGATATTGTAAAACTGGCGTTAGAAAACAATATTCCGCTTGAATACGTCAGAAGCTGCTATCAAAATAGTGAAAAAAACTGCGGATTATGCGAATCTTGTATGCGGCTGAAAAAAGCTCTTATTGCAAATAACAATGAATACTATTTAAGTAAATTATTTTAAAGGGACATAAATTTAATATGATGAAAGCATTTTTTACCGATAAAGAAATAAAATACGAAGGCTGGCAGCTTTCGCCACACTGGATATACAAGAATTTTAATGTGCAGGGAGACGCAACTGTCGCATTTATCGGTGAATGTGATGTAAAACTTTCAGAAATGGTTGATATTGAAGATGTGATAAACAATGAACCAATATACAGCAAGTCAATGTTGAATTTCATATCCGAACAATTTAATGTCGGGCTTGTAGAAGGAGTTTTCAGACAAAGATTATTAATCTGCATTATCAAAGAAGCTCTGGAAAGACGAGGATTTACAATCAGACGAAACGGAGATGATCTGTTTGTAAATGACAAAAAGCTCACGGTATCCATTGCAACAAAATCACTTACATCAATATTGATACATACAGGCATAAATATTATTTCTGACGGCGCACCGGTAAAAGCAAGCGGTCTGACAACTGATTTACATATTACAGATATCAAAGAATTCGCCGGTGAAGTCCTATCTAAATATTCCGAAGAATTAGACGATATAGTGTTAGCAAGTACAAAAGTAAGAGGGGTTTAATAATGAGAGATAATGAAGATTTATTTGAACAGGAGCAGCCAACACATATAAATTATAAAGAATATTCTAAAAAAGTTGCAAAAAATCCTAACGAAAGTGTCATAATGTTTATATCTGCATTTTTTGTAATGCTTCTGCTGTTTTTAGGTATTGCAAAACAGATTTCGCCTGATGTAGATGTAGCAATAGGCGGGGATGAAAGTCAAACGACTTCTGATACAATTGATCCCGAAGATTATGCAAAATCATCTATAGATGAGCGTTTAAAGCTTATCCAGATGGAAGATGCCGGTATGTCAGGCAATAGTGATTCTGAAATATTTGATGAAAGTTTAGAAGAACGCGTAAAATTACCGGATAAGGCAAAAAATGAAGAACCGGCAAATACAGAGCAGGAAGCAACAACGCCAAATGATCCTCTTCCTACTGCAGAAGAAAGAAAAGAAGCTGTTTCTCAAAATGTAGTAGAACACCCAACATCTGTTCCGCAGCAAGAACAGCCCGAAGTTAAGCCGCAGGAAACAACGCCTGTGAATGCAAAAGTTGTTGTCGGATATTATGCTACAGCAGAGCAGGCGCAGGTTGCGAAAGGTATATTAATGGATGCCGGATTAAATATTAATCCTTTTGTAAAGCAAATAGGCGGGGCATATACTATTCAGGTCGGCTCGTTCTCTTCACGCGAAAAAGCCCAGACTGCCGCTAATGAACTCTTACGTAATAATTTTCCTGCACGAATTATAGTTGAACAATAAAAATATAATGAAAACTGACAATACAACAAAGCACCTCATATTTTGAGATGCTTTGTATTTGTTCATTTATATGATTTAGCAGAAAAAAGCTATTTAACAAAATCGCGTTATTCAGGCTTGAATATCTAATTTACTTCCCTGACCTTCTTTTTTCATTGCCTGAGCACGCATTTTAATTCCCTGTGCCTGATTTGCTACGGCATAATCCTGACCTGACGGGTCGCTTGGAGCCATTGCCGCACGGATTACCGTACTCGCGTCATCAATAGTTTTTTGCGGGTCAGCAGGGTTTAATGACGGCATTTTGATATTCACGTGTCCGCCAACAGGAATTCCTTCCTCGTTTTTCTCTATTACAATAGGGCCTGCGAGTGCTCCGCCCGCATTTTGGTGTGCTTTTTCATGTGCATAAATTTCCGCATAATTTTTACGGATAAGCGCTTCTTTTTGCGCGTGCTGCTGTTCTTTTTGCTGATCGCGCATCTGAAAAGGATTACTAAACCTGTTAAAGATATCTGTTCTCATCATAATTACACCTACACACACTTTCTACTACAATTATAGCATATTATTTCAAGGTTTGCAATATTTGTGAAGAATTATTTCAAAATTATCAGTATTATTGCACCTATTACCATAATAATGGATCCTGCTAATTTTTTGCGAATATTGTGTTCTGAAAAGTATTTCCAGCCTAAAATTACGCTCAATACGGCTGAAAGCTGGAACAGTGCAAGCGCGTAACTTACATTTATTCTGTTAAAAACAAAATTCGTGCTATACTGCATAACTCCGACGCAACCGATTAACGCGGCCAGTTTGCTCAGCGTGTTCACCGAAAAATGCGGCAGTTTTTCCCGGTGCTTTATTACATTCAAAAAACTGAATGCAGCCCCGAACCAGCACCAGAAATAAAATGCGATTTCTACATCAGAGTGTAAAACAACGTTTTTTATAAATACTGCTTCTATTGCCGTAAAAACAAGTGCATAAATTCTGTATCGTATAGCCGTCTTTTTCAATAATGAAAAAGAAAATTTTTCTCCTGCCGCGTCAAACACATAATAACTTCCCCAAATTATCAGGGCAACCGCTAGTAATCCTGTTAAGGAAGGAATTTCCTTAAGTAAAAATATACCTATAATCATCGCCACAACCGATTTGTAAGCATTAATCGGCCCGAGCACGGATAATTCACCATTTTCCAGCGCCTTGATTAAATAATTATTGCCAAGTGCGCCGCAAAGTCCGCCAAGAATAGCGTTTTGCCAGACATCAATGCCAAAACCAAAATCGCGGCCTATTGCAAGAGGCAGGCAAAACAGAGACAGCCCGAGATATGTCAAGAAATTTATTACATACGGTTTTATGGCTTCTTGCGTCAATTGTTTCTGGAAAACATTTGACATAGAGTTTGATAATATTCGTATTAAGACAGCTAAAAATGTAATCATATTTTTAAAAAAGGCCGGATTTTATGTCCGGCCTTGATGTTATTTTTTGTGATGTTTGCCTGTTCTTTCGTAGTAATCTTCAATAAAGCCTGTATTGAAGTTACCGCTAATGAATACCGGATCCTCAATAATATCCTGATGGAACGGCAAAGTAGTTTCAATACCGGTTATAACGTATTCTTTCAAGGCGCGGTACATTCTGCGTCTTGCTTCATTACGGTTTCTGCCCCAGCAAATCAATTTGCCTATCATAGAATCGTAATACGGCGGGATAGAATAATCTTGATATACGTGAGAATCAACTCTTACACCAAAACCGCCCGGTGTTACATAACCTGTAATTTGCCCCGGATTAGGCATAAAGTCTTTGTCCGGATTTTCAGCGTTAATACGGCATTCTATAGCATGACCTCTCAGAACGATATCTTCTTGTGTAAAGTCTAATTTTTCCCCTGCAGCAACCATAATTTGTTCGCGAACAAGGTCAACATTTGATATCATTTCGGTTACACAATGCTCAACCTGAATACGTGTGTTCATTTCCATAAAGTACCATTTTCCGTCATGGTCAAGAAGAAATTCACATGTGCCGGCCCCTTCATATTTAATAGCTTTTGCAGCTCTTACAGCGGCTGCACCCATTTCCTGACGAGTTTTTTCATCAATAGCAGGAGAAGGAGCTTCTTCTATTAATTTTTGGTGGCGGCGTTGGATTGAACAATCTCTTTCGCCTAAGTGAACTACATTTCCGTACTGATCTCCAAGAATTTGAACTTCAATATGTCTTGGATTTTCCAGATATTTTTCTGCATATACATCAGGATTACCAAAGAAGTTTTGAGCCTCCGCCTGACAAAGATTCATATTAGTTTCAACATCTTCATCACTGCGGCAAATTCTCATACCTTTTCCGCCGCCGCCTGCTGTTGCTTTAAGGATTATCGGGTATCCCGCTTTTTTAGCAAATTCTTTAACTTCCTGCGGAGTTTTTAATATACCTGTTCCCGGAGTAACAGGCACATTATTTTCAATCATAGTTTGTCTTGCCGTAGCCTTATCACCCATTTTACGCATTGAATCAGCTGTCGGCCCGATAAATTTGATATGATGTTTAGCACAAATTTCAGCGAAATCGGCTCTTTCAGACATAAATCCGTACCCCGGATGGATAGCATCTGCGCCTGATACCAGTGCTGCAGAAATAATTGCCGGAATACTCAAATAACTCTGAGAACTTGCAGCAGGTCCTATACAGTATGCTTCGGTTGCAAGTCTTACATGCAGTGAATTCGCATCCGCCTGCGAATAAATTGCAACAGTCGGAATACCTATTTCTCTGCAAGCTCTTATTATCCTTACCGCGATTTCTCCGCGGTTTGCTATTAATACTTTTCTGAACATAATCTTTTCCCTTGAGTTCCGCTGAACGGTTATTTTAGGCAACACAAGAAACCTTAATTTACTTAAGCGCCCGTAGTCGCCCACCTATATTCAACAGTTTTTATTGTCGGCTTAGTAAATCGACCTACTGTTCACCGTTCACTATTCCACATACATAAGAACCTGACCGAATTCAACAGGTTGACCGTCATCAACACATATTTCGGTTATTTTGCCGGAAACCTCGGATTCAATCTCGTTCATCAATTTCATAGCTTCTACAATACAAACAACATCACCCTGCTTAATTGTCTGTCCGACTTCAACAAACGGAGCAGCATCAGGTGAAGGTGATTTATAGAAAGTACCTACCATTGGCGATGTAATTGGCGTACCTTTTTTAGCTGCAGGCTTTTGTTCTGCCTGTGCTGCAGCCGGTGCCGGAGCCGCAGCCTGAGGGACAGCCGGAGCCTGTACTGCAGGTGCTACGGCCTGTATCACTTCCGGTAAATCTTTTCTGATTGTGATTGCTTGTTCACCATCTTCAAGTGATATTTCAGTCAAAGAATTGTCTGAAATTATTTTAGCTAGTTTTTCTATATAATCTGTATCAAATTTCATGTGTTTTGCCTTTCCTGATAGAATTATACACGATCTAAGTATTCATTAGTTCTGGTATCAACTCTGATTTTATCACCATTTGATACGAAGAACGGAACGTTAACAACAGCTCCGGTTTCAAGCTTAGCAGGTTTTGTACCGCCTTGAGCAGTGTTACCTTTTTCAGCCGGAGGAGTATCAACAACTTCCAATTCAACGTGAGCCGGAATATCAACACCGATAATTCTTGTATCGTGCATCAATACCTGAACAATCATGTTTTCTTTAAGATATTTTACGCCTGCGCCAACCTGATCTTCTGTTAATTGTAATTGTTCATAAGATTCCATATCCATCATTACGAACTCTTTACCTTCTTTGTATAAATATTGCATTTCGCGTCTGTCAAGCATTGCTTTTGCAACTTTTTCGCCGGCACGGAATGTTTTTTCAATAACCTGTCCGGTTTCAACGTTTTTAAGTTTAGTTCTTACGAATGCAGCGCCTTTACCAGGCTTTACGTGTAAAAATTCTACAACAGACCACAAACCATTGTCTAACTGCAATGTAAGGCCTGTTTTTAAATCGTTTACTGAAATCATATCTTTCCCCTTTTCTAAAGTGTATTAATATCTGATTATAGGGTAATAATACCATAAAATTTATATTTTTCAAATAAACTTTACAATTTATGGATTTATGTTAATTTTTCTTATTAAACCGGCAAAAAAATATTTGTTCCGATTTATAATATAGGTGGGTTAAATATTAAGGAGTGTGTATATGAATATTCAAGCAATCAAAAGTTATTCGCCTAAGGTAAACTTTAGCTCAAACGGTGAAAAACCTCAGTATGAAAATCCGGTTAATCGCAAGACCGAAAAAGGGCTTACAATCTGGGGCTCTATTGGAACAGGTGCACTTGTTGGAGCAACTGCAGGCGGTATTGCAACATGTTTTATCAAAGAAACAGCCAAACACAGATATGCAAAAGCAGGCTTTATAGGACTTGCTGTTATGGCAGCTACAATGGCACTGACATTACCGGCAAAACTTTACGATACAAAACTCAAAGCCTTCACACGCCAAAAAGAAATGGATGTCTTTACACGCGACAGAGAATTGAAATCTAATCTTTTAACAGAAGTTGATAAAGAAGTTAAAGATGAAGAGGTTCCATTGGAGCAGAAAATTAACCATTATGCAACAATGCAGATGGCTTCAAACGGTTCCGGATTACTTATAAAAGGTGTTTAAATTATATGAGTTTACGAATTAATAATAGTATATATAAGAGTAATGTAAATTTTACAAACTCAAAACCCGCGGAACAACCCGCTGCAAAGCCTGCGGTAAGCAATACTTCTAAAAATCCTATTACAAAAAGCGGCGAGCGTTCACAATTAATACTTGGAACATTTATGGCCGGATTAGGATTTGGCGGAAAAATGCTTGTTGAACTTCTGGATGGTGATTTTGCAATAGAACATCTTTTTAATGCTGGAGAAAAAGTTGCTAACAAAAATTTCAAAAACGCATCTTTGAATAAACGTTTTGTAGCGGGGCTCGGCGCAAGCATCGGGCTTGTAGGTTTATTTATTGCAGGCATGGCTGTTCTCTATACTATGTACAAAGCGCCAAAAATTGCTTATGACACTAAAATAAATACCTTTTCTAAAACTAAAGACATGGATGTTTATATCAAAGGCAATGAAATAGAGAAAGATTTGTACTCACAGATGAATGAACAGGCTAAATCGGCAACTGATGCCGAAAAAGAAAAGTTAAAAGAGCAATATCTTGTAATGCAGACAGCTAAAAACAGAGTGCCTGATTTTATAAAAGCTGCATAAACTATTGTTGCAGAATAAAAAAACAAACAGCATTTCTGCTGTTTGTTACCAATACACAATAACACAAATAAATAACTAATAAGAAGAATTTTCTTATGCGATAAATTTTCTAAAACGGCTTTGTCTGATTAAGTTTCATACGCAGTTCACGGAATCTCGCTACATCTTCCTGAGTTTTACCGCTGTCTTTAAATACTGCCTGCGATGACGGATGCACCATCAAAACATAATCCATGTGAATTTCTAAGAAATTGTATCTTCTTGGCGGCTGGTTTGTATTACGCGGATAAATTTCAGCGTTCGTTACTGCCAGAAATCTTCTTTCTTTATCATTCAATAAATCTGTAAGTTCACGGTTTGTATTCGTATATTTTGAAACATGCACAACACCTTTTATGTCATGATCCACAGTTAATATACAAACTTCTATAGGTACAGTATCAATATTTTTTGCCATGATTTAATCCTTAAATTCCTTTTACAATTACTATAATACATTTTTTAGAAATTGTCCATTATTTTTTTATTCTGCCGCCATAGGTTTCGTGAACATCAACAACAGCAACAAATGCAGCCGGATCAATTTCTTTAACAATTTCTTTTAACTTTGCCATCTCCAATCTCGCGACAACGCAATAAATAAGTTTTTTCTCTTTACCGGAAAATCCGCCTTCGCCGTCAAGGTATGTAACTCCAACGTCAAGTCTTTCCAGTAGCGCCTGACCTATTTCATAAGATTTATCGCTGATAATTCTGACTGATTTTGAATTATTCAAGCCTTCAAGCACAGCATCAATTATTTTAGACGCAATAAAATATGTTATAATAGCGTACATCGCCTTTTCCGCTCCGAACACGAATCCGGCAGCCGCATAAATTATAACGTTAAAGCCCATTATAATTTCACCGATAGAAAACCCGAATTTTTTTGAAAGAACAAGAGACATAATTTCTGTACCGTCCATTGACCCCTCATTCTTCAATACGATTCCGACGCCAAGCCCCAAAATAATTCCGCCAAAAACAGTCGCAAGCAGCAAATCACTTGTCACATTCTCAATATGATGAAAAAAGTTTGTTCCAATAGACAAAATACCTATAGCATAGAATGTCTGTAATACAAATTTCTTTCCTATTTTGTTAAATGCAAGAAGGATGAAGGGTAAATTTAATACAAATATCAATAAACCCAGATTATATTTTGTTATATGTGCAAGTATAATGCTTACACCAATAATACCGCCGTCAATGATATTATTCGGAACTAAAAAGCATTCAAGAGCATACGCTGCAATTAAAGGGCCGATTGTCAGAAAAAAGAATTTCTTCAGAATTCTAAAAAACATTGTACGCAATGATGCCTCAGACATTTGACTTTCCTTTCGGTGTATTATTGTGAACTGATTTTTTTATTGTCATAAAGTTGTTAATTTTAAAAATTGTTTTCTTTTCAGTATCACTATCATCTTTAATACCAAGAATTTTTTCAAGGTCACTTTTAAGTGTTACGAGATCATCATATTTTTTCAAAGTACCGTCAATTGCAATTGATACATCGCCGGTTTCTTCTGATACAACGAGACAGGCCGCTTCTTCACTCACTTCACTCATACCGATTGCCGCACGGTGACGGGTTCCGTATTTCCAGCTTAACTTTGGATCTTCTGTCAGCGGAAGCAGGACACCGGCTGAGATAATTTTTGAACCGCTTATCACGACGGCTCCGTCATGTAATGGTGTATTAGGATAAAAAATTGTCAATAGTAATTCCGTTGAAAGATCTGCATTTAATTTTGTCCCTACATCGTTATATGTGTTGCTCAAATCACTCTGGAACACAATTAATGCGCCTGTGTGTGATTTTGAGAGATATTTTACGGCTTCTATTAATTCTTTTATAACATCTATTTTAGGATTTTTTGATGCATGTGAAGACGAATTAAATGCTCTTGATATAAAATCAACCTGTCCCAAAAATCCTAAAAATCTTCTGAGTTCCGGCTGGAAAATTACGATCAAACTCAATGATATTAATGTTACAACAGATTTGAGAAACATACCCAGTATTCTTAAATCAAGTCTTACCAGAACTTCGCCGAACATCCAGAAAAATATAAGTATAAAAAGCCCTTTTACAAATTTTTCTGACGGAGTGTTTTTGATAAATTTTTTATAAAATGCATAAAGAATTCCGACAATAATTAATATTTCCGCAACATTTGTAAAACTGAAAGACCAGTCTAGCGCACCTATTTGACTATGAATAAAGTTTAAAATATCATTTATCATTTTAACCTCTGCGGAATAATGTCGTGTGAAATTATATCATCAAGTGTTTCTCTTTTAATTATCAAATCATCCTGCCCGTTATTAACAAGAATCATTGCCGGCTTTTGCACTCTGTTGTAATTTGATGCCATGGAGTAATTGTATGCACCGGTGTTATATACACAGAGAATGTCACCTTCTTCAATTTCAGGCAGTTTAATATTTTTTATAAGGATATCCCCGCTTTCACAGAAACGACCTGCAATTGTTACTTCGCAAGAATTTTCTGCGTCAGGCTTATTGGCAATTTGCGCGGAGTATTCAGCCTGATACATAGATGGCCTTGCATTATCAGCCATACCGCCGTCAACAGCATGATATTTTTTGCCATGCGGCACCTGTTTAGAACTGCCAAGCGTATAGAGAGTTACACCGGCTGTGGAAATAATACTTCTGCCAGGTTCTATAAATAACGCCGGAGCTTCTATTCCGTATTTTTGAATATTTTTATTTAAACTTGTAATTATTTTGTCGGCAATATCGTATGTAGAAGGCGGCATATCGTTTTCTGTATATTTAACGCCAAGGCCTCCGCCAATATTTATTTCATCCAGTTTAAGCCCGAATTTTTCATCCAGACGCGCAAGTTCTTTTATCAAAATATCTATTTCATCAGAATAAATAGTTGTTTCAAAAATTTGCGAGCCAATGTGAGCGTGCAGTCCGTGTAATTTTAAATTTCGATATTGTTCAAGAATTAATTCAACGGCTTCATCAATTCTTGTTAAATCAAATCCAAACTTAGAATCAAGATGACCGGTCTGAATATATTCATGGGTATGACACTCAATTCCCGGAGTAATACGTAAAAGAATATCAGCAATTTTATTATGAGATTTAGCGACTTCATTCAGTAATGAAAGTTCAAAGAAATTATCCACTGATATACGGCCGACACCATATTGCATTGCAAGATTCAATTCTTCAAATGATTTATTATTACCGTTAAACACCACTTTAGACATGTCAACGCCGCCCTTGTATACAGTGTAAATTTCACCGGCAGAAACTACATCAAAACCAAATCCTTCATCCGCTAAAATAGCGGAAACCGCTTGTGTACAAAGTGCTTTTGATGCATACATCATATTCACTTTCGGATACGCCTTGAATGCAGTTTTGTAATCGTTACATATAGAACGTATTGTATACTCATCAAGTATATACAGCGGAGTATTGTATTTATTAGCAAGCTCAACCATATCACAGCCGCCGATTTGTAAATTTCCGCCGGCATTTGTCTGCAAGGTTAAAGGTTTTAAGCTCTGGTTAGTGCTCACTGAATCACTCCGGATAATCTCTCTACATAATTATAATATCACACATTGTTTAAAAAAGAAATACTTTAAATGTGTGATGATATAAAGATTTTCTTAAATTTTTAATCTTATATTCTAAAGAACATTAAAAATACATTAATATAGAAGTCTGCTAAAATTTTTGGTGTAAAATATAATTAAGAAAGATAATTTTTAATAAAAAGGGAAAAAACATGTGGGAATATACAGAAAAAGTAATGGATCACTACAGAAATCCAAGGAATGTAGGGAAAATAGATAATCCGGATGCAGTCGGGCTTGCAGGTTCACTTGCATGCGGCGACCAGTTAAAAATCTATTTAAAGATCGAAAACGGTATTGTAACTGATGCCAAATTTCAAACTTTTGGCTGCGGCTCAGCAGTTGCAAGTTCAAGTATCCTAACCGAAATGATTATCGGGAAACCGGTAGAAGAAGTTCGTAAAATTACAAATAAAGATATTGCAGATCAATTAGGCGGACTTCCGCCTGAAAAGATGCACTGTTCTGTAATGGGTTATGAGGCGCTTGAAGATGCGTTGAAAAATTACAAGACTGACGATATGACAGATCTTGACGACCTTCGAGAACCGCAGGCTAGAGAAAAAGTTGTCTGCACCTGCTTTAATGTAACTGAAAATCAGATCTGGGATGCCATTAAAACAAACGGATTAAAAACAGTAGAAGAAGTTACAAATTATACAAAAGCCGGCGGAGCCTGCGGTAAGTGTAAAGTTTTAATTCAAGACATAATAAACACTTATTACCACAAAGAACGTGAGGAAAAGAAAGCAGAACTATCTCCGGCGCAAAAAATTCTCAAAATAAACAGCATAATAGAAAATCAAATATCAGATGAACTTAGAAAAGACGGAGGCGATATAACTCTTGTCGATATAGACGGCAACCGTGTTATGGTAAAACTCCGCGGTAAATGTTCCGGCTGTAAAAATTCACATCTGACTTTAAAATCTTTTGTTGAAACTACGCTTAGAGAAGCAGTAGATCCGAATATTGAAGTTGTAGAAGTGTAAGACAGTTTGCAATACTGTTTTTTAGAAAGGCAAAAACAATGGATAAACTTATATATTTAGATAATAACGCAACTACACGTGTTGATGACAAAGTCTTAGAGGCAATGCTGCCGTATTTTAAAGAAGAATATGCAAATCCGTCAAGTATATATGAATTTGCAAGACCTGCAAGCAGAGCCATAAAAGAAGCACGCGGCAAAATCAAAGATATGCTCAATGCTGCAAATGAAAAAGAAATAATATTTACCTCCTGCGGCTCAGAAAGCGCTAATCAGGCAATACGCGGCGTATTGAATATGAATAAAAACAAACGGCATATCATAACTACAAAGGTTGAACATCCGGCAGTTTTGAATTTGTATCAATCTTTAGAAAAACAAGGTTACAGTGTTGACTATATCGGTGTAAATTCCAACGGTGAATTAAACCTTGAAGAATTAGCACAGGCTGTTAATCCGGATACGGCTCTTGTTTCTGTTATGTATGCCAACAATGAAACAGGTGTGATTTATCCGATAGAAAAAATTTCTCAGATTATAAAAAGCAAAAATCCAAATACTAAATTATTTGTTGATGCCGTACAGGCAGCCGGAAAAATTCCGATAGATGTTCAGGCGCTCGGAGTTGATTTGTTAGGAATTTCCGGTCATAAATTCCATGCCCCGAAAGGCGTCGGCGTATTATATGTAAATTCAAAAACCGTAATAACTCCATTAATCATCGGAGGGCATCAGGAAAGAGGTCTCCGTGCCGGTACAGAAAACGTACCTTATATCGTCGGTATTGGCAAAGCAGCAGAACTGGCTGTTGACAATCTAAAATATGAAATGACTGAAGTAAAACGACTCCGCGATAAACTTGAAGCAAATATTCTAAAAAATGTTTTCAACGCCCGCTTAAACACAAGTGTTGCCAACCGTGTTCCAAACACAACCAATATCGGATTTGAATATATTGAAGGCGAATTAATTCTTTTACATCTGAGCGATCTTGGAATATGTGCAAGTTCAGGAAGTGCCTGTACATCAGGTTCACTGGAACCGAGTCATGTGTTAAGAGCAATGGGTGTCCCATTTACGGCTATTCACGGCAGCATTCGTTTCTCTTTGAGTAAGTATACTACTGAAAAAGAAATTGATTATGTAACTGATGCCCTTCCTTCAATTGTTGACAAATTAACAAATCTTTCTCCATTCCAGAACGAACTGGATGAACTAAAAAAACTAAAATCTTAATTCCAAAACAGCAATAAAAAAACACCCCGTTAACGGGGTGTTTTTCAAATAACTTTTTAAAATTTTTATTTAAGTCTTACGTTTACAGAAGAACCTTTTTTAGAAATTTCTACTTTGTCTTCTCTTGCTAACCAGCCAAGACCTAAATCAGCGAAATTACCTTTTAAATCTAATTCTTTTTTCATTTTTGCGAAAGTAGTTTCACCGTTGTTGTTCAAGTAATCATAAATTTGACCTGCTGAAAAACCAATTTGTTCTTGTAATTCTTGCATCATTCTAACCTCCATGCAATTTTCATTTACTAACGTTTCCGTTTACAAAATTATATTAGTGCATTTTATTCAAAAAGGCAATAGTATATTAGTATTAGTTTGAAGGTATTTTTTAAAAAATTTATGTTATAATTTAGTACAAAAGGAGTATTGATTTTGCTTTTAGACGGTACACCGATTTCAGATAAAACAAAAATTTTATCAGATAAATATGCAGAGCTTTTAAATTCCGGAGTGAAGGCTTCCGAAATACTTGTTCTTGTGCAAAATTCAAATCTCAAAAACAAATTCATAGAACATACTCTTGATAAATTAAAACATGACAGTATAGAAAAAATGCAGGTTCACTCATTTTTTTCGCTTGTATATAATACGATAAATGACAACTGGGCATTTATTGAAAACGGAAATCCTTTTCCTGACGCAAAAATTTTACCTAACCTTGCCGGTTTGGAAGTGTCACAATTTATTTTAAAAGATATTATAAAATCAGTACAGTTTAAAGGATATAATTCCAAAAAATCGCTATTGCATCAACTTCTCAGGCGCTATTCGTTAATTGTTCAAAATAATCTCAGTGATGACGATGTACAACTCCGTTCAAATATTTTAGGCGAAAGTTTTGCGGAAGATGCAAAAAACGCCTTGAAAAAATTTCTCGCAAAAACATTACAATTGAGAGATTTTGATTATCTGAGACAAACCCTTGTGTTTAATTATGTTTATAAGAATACGGATTACTTTAAAAATATTAAATACTTAATTGTGGATGACGGAGATGAAGTAACCCCTGTTTGTTTTGATTTTATAAAATATCTTGCCCCTCAATTAAATGATGTTTTCATTGCTTTTGACAGAAAAGGCGCAAGCCGCGCCGGCTACTTGAGTGCGAATAAACTTGCAGTATGGGAATATGAAAAAATTTTCAAGCAAGAAGCTGTCCCGCTTACTTCTGACAGCAAAATGTTTGATGATGCCGAAAATATTTACATAAATATTACAGAAAATAAAACTATACCGCTAAAGAATTTTTCAATACAATCACCTTCTAAGCGTGCGAGCATGCTTGATCTGGCAATAGGGAAAATAAATGAATTACTTTCAAGAAATGTACCGGCAAACGATATTGCAATTATCACTCCGGTAATTGATGAAATGCTAAAATTTACCCTCAAGGAAAGATTAAGAAAAACTGTCAATCCGCTGTATCTTTCAGGCAGTGAAAAACTTATTCAAAACAGACTCGTTCTTTCTGTGCTTACAATTCTAAAATTGAATACAAGACTGAAAGACAAATTGTCCGAATTCGATCTGCGTCCTGTACTGGCTGATTTTTTAGGAATTCCGGTAAAATATTGCCAAAAAATTCTTGAAAATTTTGATGAAAACAAAATATTAATTGAGCAGGATTTTAATCTTGAAGAGTATTCCCAAAAGTATAAAAAATTTCTTTCACTGCTGGACAGACTTGCTGGCAGCAGTGATAAACTTTCTGAACAGGTTTGTGATATTTATGAGGACTTAGCGGAATTCAGTGCAATAAGTCCGAAAGAAATTACAAAATTTAATTTTTTCATAAAACAGTTACAGGATTTTGAAAATATTTTTGGAGCTGGATTTGAAGAACGCAAAGAAGAAATTATCACTCAGATAGAAAATTCCATAATTTCAGAAAATCCGTATTCAACACTGGAAATCGGAGAAAAAGATCTGGTAATAGGCACACCTCAAAAAATTATTGATAATCAGATAAAAACAAAATACCAATTCTGGCTTGATGTATCAAGTGATGAATGGATAAAGAGTGACACCGGCCCTTTATATAATGCGTGGGTATTTCAGCAGGGATGGAGTAAAGATGAATACACAATTGAGGACAATATAGAACTTGGCAAAGAAAAAACAGCACGAATTTTACGAAAATTGACTCTGTGTGCCGGTGAAGAAATTTTTGCACTTTCAAGTCTTTTTGACGGAAACGGGGTAGAAAATTTTGGCGGAATTGAAGATTATATTATTATTCAGGAAAAGATAGAAAAATCAGAACCCGTAAAAGCCATGAAAATTATTCCGCGCGAAGATCAAAAACCTGTTCTTGCGTATGAAAACGGCAAAATGGCAATATCCGCTGTTCCGGGTGCCGGCAAAACAACTATTCTTCTGGCATTGATTTTAAAACTCCTTGATAAAGGAGTTAATCCAGAAAATATTTTTGTCATGACCTATATGGAAAGTGCCGCAAGAAATTTCCGCGAACGCATCAAAAATATAAGACAAAATTCCACACAATTACCTAATATAAGTACAATCCACGGGCTGGCTCTCAGAATATTAAAAGAGAACGGCAATTTTGAGCGTCTGGGATTGAATTCTGATTTTGAAATTTGTGACGACACGCAAAGAACAAGAATTGTGCGTGAAATATCAAATTCTCTTAAATTAAAGAAAAACGAAAGCGAAGAATTTGACCGTGCTGTATCTGTATTCAAAATGAGCGGCGGAATTTTTCCAAAAGTTTTTACCGATGTAAAACTCAAAAAATTCTCAACATTTTTTGAAAATTATCAGAACATCCTAAAAGAATCTAATCTGATTGATTACGATGACATGCTGATATCTTCAGTAAGGCTTCTGGAGGAAAATGCAGACATACTTGCTTATTATCAGAATATTTGTCACTACATTATCGAAGATGAGGCACAGGATTCGTCTGCGATTCAGCAAAGACTGATAAATCTTTTAAGCGCCAAACACGGCAATTTAATCCGCTGCGGCGACATAAATCAGGCGATTACCACAACTTTTTCGAATGCAGATGTTGCAGGCTTTAGAAAATTCATTTCAGAAAGCAATAATGTGAGTATGGATTGTTCACAACGCTGTACTCATGATGTTTGGACTCTGGCTAACGATCTTGTTGTATGGGCAGATCTCAGGGAAGAGTGTAAGAATGCTTTTTATAAAATTTTTATGCATCCTGTTGAAGGACGTAATCCAGTCAGCGAAAATGCCATTCACGCCGATATTTTTGAAACAGCCTTAGAAGAAAGGAATTTTGTTTTAAAAGAAATAAAAAATGCGTTCAAAAAAAATCCAAAAGCAACAGTCGGCATACTTTTAAGAAACAATTTTCAGGTTGCACAATGGATGACGTTTGTTAATGACAGCGGACTTAAAAGTATAACAAGAAGCGAATGTCTTGAACAAAAAGCCATATTCAGAACAATATTTGCTGTTCTGAATATGATATTATATCCGTTTGATAATAATGTTATAGCTGACGGTTACGAGACACTGGCAGAATCAGGATTTTATAAGCAGCGTCTCGGCGCGGAAATTCGTAAATATGAACAGCCATTTGTAAATTCTGATTGTGATGATATTTCTCAGATGAGTCTTGCCCAATTTTATTGGGATTTGAACTACTGGCTTTCTTTCCCGCATCTCACTGCTGATGAACTGGCTATTAAAATCGGGCTTCATTATTATTCATCTGATATTGAAAAATCAAATGTTTATCTTATTTCAACATTAATTAAACGTATAAGCGTCAATACTAAAAATTTCAAGACCATTATTGAACGTCTGGGCGAGTTAGCTAAAAAGCCGCGGTTGAGCGGGTTTAATTTCTTCTCGGAAGAGGACGAAAACGACAAGGAATTTTTTGCCGGTAAAGTTCAAATAATGACCCTGCACAAATCTAAAGGTGATGAATTTGATTATGTCTTTTTACCTGAAATGTCAGAGAAAAATCTCACTCTTGATATTTCACAAATCAAATTAAAATCATCAGACTTTATGGAAAATTTAAAGCGGCTAAATCCTGAATACAAGCCTAAATCCGAAAACGATTTAAAAGAGGAATTACTTGCGGAAAATTTAAGACTTTTGTATGTGGCAATAACACGTGCCAAAAAGCAGTTGTATTTTACTGTTAGTCAAAAAGTTAAATCTTTCGGGCGCGAAACAATACAGGAACCAGGTATTATTTTTTCTCAACTCCTTGATAACAATGGAGGTGTTTCATGATTATTTTTTCACCGAATATGCTCAAGACTTTTCTTGATTGCCCGCAAAAATATATTTTTAAATACGATGAGAAAATCTCAGTGCCGCAAAAATCAAGCTGGTTTGAGAAAGGGAAAAAAGTACACGCGCTTGCGCACTATTATCTTCGCGGAGACGACATAACAAAACTGGAGCCGGCACTAACAGAAGAAGAAAAACAAATCTGGCAAACGTTAAAATCTAACATTTATTTTCAAAAACAATATGTAAAATCTGAGTACAGTATATCCTGTAAAATAGAAGATTACTGGATAGGCGGCCGTCTGGATGCACTCATGACCTCAAATAATGATTTATTTATTCTGGATTACAAAACCGGTACTATCCCTAAAAAGCCGGAACAGGATTTTCAAACAATGGTATATCTGCTGTGTGTATCCAAACTTTTTTCAGAGGCGCAAAATCTGAGTTTTGTTTATATTGACTTGAAAAATAACGAAAACCATATTGTAGAATTTAACGACGATCTCAAAGGACTCTATGAAAAAGCAATAATTACAGCGTGTGACAAAATAACGCATCTCATACCGCCTGAAGAAATTGAACATAACAGACGCTGCGATTTTTGCGAATACAGAAAAATATGTTACTAAAATAAATATGTTTATTGTCCCTGAGCAATATTTTTCAACTGCTGCACAATATTTTCTGTTGAGTCAAACTTAGCAAGAGATAATGCATTTTTTTGAATTTCTGCGAGTCTGGCCGGAGAATTGATTAACTCAAAAAGTTTTTCTGACAATATTTTTTCATTAATCTCCTTATCTTCTATATATAAAGCAGCATCTTTTTCCAAGAGAAATTTAGCATTCTTGCGCTGATGATCAGCGGCCGCATGGGGATAAGGCACCAGAATAGCAGCTATTCCTGCAGCTTCTATCTCGGAAAGACTAAGTGAGCCGGAACGGGATACAGCCATATCGCTTGCTTTAAGAACTGTGACCATATCGTCAAAATAAGGTTTTATAATAATATTTTTGTCATCATCATATTCAGGATAAATTTTTATCAACTGTTCAATAACGCGCTCAAAATTCTTTTTACCGGTTTGAAAAATCACCTGAACCCCAGCATCAGAAAGCTGTATTAACAATCCGACAGCGGCATTATTGATACTCATAGCACCCTGTGAGCCGCCCATTATACAGAGTGTAAGCTTGTTTTCAAGTCCAAGTTTTTTCCGTGCCTGCTCTTTTGTAAGCGTTTTAAACTCTTCGCGTATCGGATTTCCGTTTATTACACAATTTTTATTATGAATATGTTCTTTTGCGCACTCAAATGCAAGCGAAACAAGCTTTGCATGTTTTGCCAGTCCTCTTGTTACAAGCCCCGGCTGTGCGTCGCAATCATGCATCATATACGGTGTGAAACGCCGTTTATTACCTCTGACAAATGACATACAAGCCATTAATATAGGGGCTGAAACATACCCGCCTGTTCCAAAAACAACATCAGGTCTGTATTTAAATATATAAAAACAACACTTTAACCATGCCAGCCACAACTGAAACGCCCATTTTACAAAAGCAAATCCGAATCTTCGCGGCATACCGTGTATATTTATACCTAAAAATTGCACAGGCTTTTTACTGATAATACTGTACTCTAGATTGTCAGGATTACCTATATAATAAACAGCCTTTGTATCCTCATCCTGTAATAGAGCGTCAACAACAGCAACAGCCGGATATATATGCCCTCCGGTGCCGCCTCCTGTAATAAAATATGTAATCTTTTTATCAGACACCGTTATTATTCCTTATTTTTGTAATACGTTTTTTAGATATATTTAACAAAATACCAATCATTATCATTGACACAATAAGAGAAGAACCGCCATAACTGATAAACGGCAGCGGTACACCGGTTGTCGGCAAGAAAGAACTTGCAACGCTCATATTCAAAAACGCTTGAAATCCTATAGAGAAGGTTAATCCTACAGCCAGAATTTTACCAAACATATCAGGGCATCTTGCTGCTATCAAAAAACCACGGTGTATAAGCGTAAAGAATAATCCAATAACCAGCAGGCACCCTAAAAAACCTAATTCTTCCGCGATTATCGCGAATATAAAGTCAGTATGACATTCAGGGAGATATGAAAGCTTTTGAATAGAGCCGCCATATCCTACACCGCTAAATCCGCCTGATGCAAATGCTATTAATGATTGAATAATATTATAACCTGCCCCCAGAGGATCTATTTCAGGGTTCGTCCATGTTTTTAGACGCTGCAGCTGATACGGTTTAATAATTGTTGTTGCTGCAATAATTATTGCCATAAATCCTGCTCCGACACAGCTTAAAAACAGTTTCATAGAGCCGCCTGCGCATAAAAACATTACAACAGATGTCGCAAGAAGCAAGATAACCATACTTAAATTCGGCTGAATAAAAATTAAGCCCAATATAACAATAATCGGAATAAATGCCCAAACCCATTTTTCTTGATCTAGCAGGTTTGCATCTTTCCGAAAGGCATGCGCCAGCAGCAATACAACAGCAGGTTTTGCAAACTCTGACGGCTGCAGTTGAAATCCCGCTATATTAATCCATCTTTTAGCGCCGTTTACCATTACGCCAAGCGGAGTAAAATCAACTAAAACAAGTGAAAGAATTATCCCTATCATAATTACAACATTCCAGTCCGCAAGTTTTTTGTAATCATAATTAGAAAAGAATTTTAATCCGAAAAATCCAACAACAAAGCATATAACCTGTTTTATCAAAAATTGAGCAGGGTTTCCGCCTTCATCCAGACACTTTGGCGCTGTAGCTGAAAAAATAGCCATAAATCCCAACACAATAAGAAATGCCACAACAATTAACAGAGTCTGGTCAGGTGACGATATAATTACACTCTGCACCGGCCTGTCATCATATTTAGGTATTCTTTCTCTGCTGCTAATTGATCTTTGATAAGACATATTCTTTGAAAACCTTTCCTCTTTCTTCGTATCCGGAGAACATATCAAAACTTGCGCATGCCGGTGACAAAAGCACTACATCAGGCTCTAATTCTATTGATTTATCAATTGCCTGTGCAAAAGTTTCTACTCTTATTATGTTATCAAAACCGTTTTGCTTCAAATTCTTTTCAAATCTTTCTGCTGCTTCTCCTAAAAGAATAACTGTTTTAATATGTTTTTTTACGGCTTCGCAAAACTCTGTTAAATCAGTATTTTTATCACGTCCGCCTGCAAGCAATACAACATCACAATTATTAAATGAACGTATCGCGACAAGTGCTGCCTCCGGATTGGTAGCTTTTGAATCGTTATAAAAAACAGTCTTGCCTTTTTGCGCAAATTTTTCCAATCTGTGTTCAGGCACCTTAAAAGTCATTATTGCGTGTCTTATAACTTCATTAGAAACCCCTGAAAGCTTTGCACAAATAACAGCACACATAACATTCTGATAATTGTGCTGTCCGATTAGCGGACAATCTTTAAGGTCAATAATTTTTTCTGCTGCATTATTTTGTTTAAAATAAATCGCTTCATCTTTGATATATGAGCAATTTTTTCCGATATCGCCGTCAAAAAGAAAAACTTCCCCGTCGCAATGCTTTGAAAACTCAAGGAGTTTTTCATCTTTTGCGTTCAAAACCGAATACTCCGGCGCCTGCGGCTTTGTAAAAATTTTTGCCTTTGCCTTGAAGTAGTTTTCCAGCCCCTCATGCCAGTCTATATGATCCGGTGTAAAATTGGTAAAAACAGATATTTTCGGCGTAAATTCTTTTGTATATTCAAGCTGGAACGAACTGCATTCACAAACAAAATAGTCTAAATCCTCATCAAGCATATCGCAAGGCGGAAGCCCGTAATTTCCGCAAGGAACCGCATTATAAACTTCTGAGAGAATATGCGCCGTAAGCGCGGTTGTGGTTGTTTTCCCATTTGTTCCTGTAATTGCAATAAAAGGTACTTTTGTTAATTTATAAGCAAGTTCAATTTCTGAAATTACAGGTATATTTCTTGAGGCGAGTTTTTGCATAATTTCACTGTGCGGCGGGATACCGGGACTTGTAACAGCTAACTCCGCACCATTAATAAATTCATCACTATGCCCGCCTGTTTCAACTTTTATTCCGAGATTATTTAAGTCTGAAATTTGTGCTTTATATTCTTCTTTTGCGGCTTTCCCCTCTGTTATAAAAACCTCTGCTCCTCGTTCAATAAGACATTTTGCGGCAGCAATACCGCTTTTTGACAAACCTAATACAAGTATTTTTTTATCTTTTATTTCCATATTAATTTACTCCGGCAAGTGTAGACAAACAACTAATAACCGCAAGTATTGCCAGCAGTGCAGAAAAAAGCCCGAATGTCAAAACAATTTTCTTTTCGCTCCAGCCTCCGAGTTCAAAATGGTGGTGCATCGGCGCCATCCTAAAAACTCTTTTACCTGTCAGTTTATAACTCATTACCTGAATTATTACAGATAAAGTTTCCATTACAAAAATAAATCCTATTGCAATTAAAAGAAATTCAAATTTAGCCATAACAGCAATAGTTCCTAGCAATCCGCCTATAGCAAGCGAGCCGGTATCACCCATAAAGACCTGCGCTTTCGGTTTATTATATCTTAAGAACCCTAACAATGCTCCGGCAACAGTTGCAGAAATTATAGCTTCTTCAACCGAACCTTTTAATAACGAGATAAATGAACATGCAATAAAGGCAAACAATCCTGTAAATGCAGCCAAACCGTCCAAACCATCTGTTAAATTATATGCGTTAGACGAACCAGTAATCACAAACACTGCGAAAACAGGATACAACCAGCCCAAATTTATTGACCATGGGCCTATATCAACAATTGATGCACTATCTGAGGTCATTATCAAATATAATGTCGGCAAAAGAGCTATTGCAATTTGTCTCAAAAGTTTTCCGCGCGGAGTGAGACCGTCATTGCCTTTACCTTTTATTTTAATGTAATCATCTTGAAATCCTGCAAATGCATAAAATAAAAGCGTTATAAGAACAATAAAAGCTTCTGTCGTTAAATGCTGTGCAAGCAAAAGGGTTATAATAGATGAAACAATAACAGCAACAATAATAAAAACTCCGCCGGTAGTCGGTGTTCCTTCTTTTTTAGCATGAGTTTCCGGCGCACAATCTTTTATATATTGTCCTATTGTTTTTTTCTTCAAAAAATCAATATAAGGGACTCCGAAAAGCAGGCACAATATCAAGCCAAGCAAAAATGCCACAGTTATCATTATCATAATTATTTTTCTCCCTCTTTTACGGATTGAATAATTTCTTCAAACTTCATAGTTCTGGAAGCCTTTAAAAATATTGTAGTACCGACATCAAGATTATCAAGAATGTAACGAGATGTTGCAAGATTATCATCAAAACTCCTGACATCAAATCCGAATTTTGCAAGTTCTTCGCCGGTATATTTTGCGAGATTTCCGACCGTTATAAATTTAACATGTTTATTTTTTTCACGCCGGCCCAGATAATCACCGACTTCTCTATGGAAATCTATTTCTTTATCGCCCAGTTCGCCCATATTGCCGATAACAACAACAGGATTGTTATATAATTCCATAAAGGTGGAAACTGACGCCTTCATTGAATCAGGATTGGCATTATAACTGTCATTAATAAATTTCAACCCTTTAACCTCTTCAACTTCCCAGCGCTTTTCAATCGGATGATAATTGTAAAGTCCATGCTTAATTTCTGCATAAGTTAACCCGAGTTTTTGCGCCAACTCAATTGCAGCAAGCGAATTTTCAACATTATAATCACCTTCGACCTGTAATTCGTACTCATGTTCTTTGTAAAGGAATTTTGTATAAGAAGGCTTACGGATAAGTATATTCACGTCTTTTATTGAATAAAATATTTTTTCACCTTCAAAAGTAACGAATTTTCGTATTCTATCACTATTATTTGCAATAAGCGCGCCATCAGGTTTCAGGTACGATGTTATTTCACATTTAGCTTTAGCAATATTATCAAGGGAGCCCAGACGTCCTATGTGTGCAGACCCGACATTCACAATAATGGCATAATCAGGCTGTGCGTATTTAGAAAGCAATTCAATTTCGCCCTGCGCACGCATACCCATTTCTATTATGAGAATTCTTGTATCTTCCGGCATGGAAAGAACTGTCTGACAGAAACCTATTTCGTTATTATGGTTGGAAAATGTTTTATGAGTCTTAAATTTTTGGCAGAGAACCGAATAAAGGATTTCTTTTGTTGTGGTTTTGCCGGAACTGCCGGTAATTGCAACGGTTATCGGGTTGAATTTGTTACGGATATAATTTGCCAGCGCCATATAGGTATAGAGCGTATTTTCTGTTTTAAGAACAATTTCAGCATCTTGTGGAAATTCATCACCTGTAATAAAGCAGCCGGATGCTCCTTGTTGAATAGCGTTGTCGCAAAATTTTTCACCGTCAAATTTAGCCCCTTTAAGAGGCAGATAAATATCCCCTGTTTCAATTGTTCTTGTATCTGTCGAAATGCTGTATTCACCGGTTAGAGTGCCTTTTTTAATTATTTTAGCTCCGGTTGCGTTTAATATCTCTTCAAGTGTGAATTTCATAATGTAAACATGATACTCCAAAAAACAGATTGAGAGTATTAAGTTAATAAATATTAATACTACTTGACATAGCGTATTGACTGGTGGATAATGACAAATGTATTAGAAGTGGTAACTCGTGTAATAAATACATTGAGTGACATTAAAAAGCCGAAGTAATACTGTTTTAATTAAGACATACATCAGGTTTGTCATTCAATGTTACGAAACCCAAAATGAAAGGACGAAAAATGTACGCAATAGTAGAAACAGGCGGCAAACAGTATCAAGTAGAAGAAGGACGTTACGTTGATATTGAATTATTAGAAGCCGAACAAGACAGCAAAGTAGTTTTTGATAAAATCGTTATGATAGTTAACGGTAAAAAATCTAAAGTTGGCCAGCCTTATGTTGTTGGCGCATCAGCTGAAGGAACTGTTGTAAAACATGACAAAGCTAAAAAAATCATTGTTTTCAAACAAAGACCTAAAAAAGGTTACAGAAAAAAACAAGGTCACAGACAAGGTTTTACAAGAGTAATGATTTCAAAAATCAGAACATCAGCACAGAAAAAAGCTTCTGAAGTTACAGAAGATGCTGAATAATTAGGTTGGGCTTACCATCTCAACATTAACCTTGAAAACTTAATAAAAGGCGACACTACCAGAGTCGTAGGCTTTGGTGAAAAAGACAGGTGCGAGGGATAAGGTTCGCGGTAACTTATAAAATCCAAAGGACACACCCGAGTGCGGTGACTAAAACAAGCCGGTAGCAAGGTAATTGCTAAAGGTAAATGAAAACTTAATAGAAGGCGATAATACCAGAGTCGTAGGCTTTGGTGAAAAAGACAGGTGCGAGGGATAAGGTTCGCGGTAACTTATAAAATCCAAAGGAC
>CALVEB010000027.1 GCA_944326465.1 Candidatus Gastranaerophilales bacterium
ATATCTACGAAATGGACACGTCCTTTAATAAATTAAAGATATACAGCTTCTACGGTGATGATATCTACGAAATGGACCCGTCATTTAATAAATTAAAGATATACAGCTTCTATGGTGATGATATCTACGAAATGGACCCGTCATTTAATAAATTAAAGATATACAGCTTCTATTAGTTACTAATGATATCATATTCCAACTAGCTGATAATTCCTTTATATACCTCAGAAGAAGCGATATTATAATTGAAATTTCCAAAATCTCCTCTTGTTCTATTCATATTCATTATTCTACCTTGCTTTGTATTATATGAATTTACATTCGATTTATGATTAAAAAGTAAATCGGCGGTAAATTCAAAGTAATAAATGCTAATTACTTTTGGAGCATAAGTTATAATAATGCAATTTTCATAAATACTTTTACCAATACGAACAGTTATAGGAGTTTTATTAGCCATAATATCTACAAGTTTATTATTAAAATCATTAACACTCCATAATTCTGCATTTTCGTTTTTCACATTAGCTTTTATTTGCAACTTAGTTGGCTCTAGATCAGATATATAATCTTCGGGAGAAAAATCGTATTCTTCTATTTTTTGTGTTGCAGCCCCATTATTATAAGTATAATCAATGTTATTTACTACATCAATCGGAATTTCTTCACCATACTTAGAATAGTCAACACTTTCAGTTGCAGACTGAATAATAGATAATCCGTTCGAAAATCCTTGCACAAAATTTGCTACATTGATTTTGCCGTTTCCTGCTTGAGCTGCATTGCGCATCTCAACAAGACTATTAAAACCAGTCTGGGCGAGTCCTGCATTTAAAGCAGGAGCATAGGTATTGAACAAACTATCAAGCATAGTCTTGTTTGTCACCGCTTCGCCATTAATAATTTTAGTTAATGCCCCGACTGCATATCTTTGTGTAAACTCTGTTGTAGATTGTAGGTCAATATTCTTTGCCATTTCTTTCACATCAACAAGACTTTTAATTTCACTTAGATTTTTCAGTGTTCCCGAAAGAGAATTTGCTGTCCTATCTACATTTTTTTGATCCGGTAATTTTACTTCCTTTTCTTCCGGTGGAAGATAAAAAGCTGCATACGTTTTTGCCATAATTTTCTCCTTTCATTATTCGATATCCTAACTATATGCATTTTATCTACAAAACTTATCTATTTTATCTGTTTTGTAAATATTTAAGATATGTTGCGTAGGGCTCAGCATTACCCACACCCCACGATGTTTAATATTACTTCCGTTCTCCGCATAGTGAGCCGTCAATGTTAGCGAAATGATAACAAAGCGGGTATTGTTTGAGCCACGAAGTGGCGAGTTTACCCGCTCTAATTGAGCGCTACTATTGACGTGTAAAGATATCAATAAAAGAGTGTCATGTTAATAATGCACATGACACTCTTTTGGGGTTATTTATCTTCGTTAAGTATTATTCTTTCGGCAGCAAAAATCGGTATCTGCTCACGCGTCAAGGAGACATTATCAAGATATTCTACATCAGTATCACTGCGTTTGACTTTAATGTTTTGAACGGCTTCCACACCGTCGGTTTCCAGTATCGGAACAATAAATTCTGTGGCGTAAATAGTCGACTCCAGACCAAATACGCGCTCCTTAATATATTTCAGAACGTTTTCCTTAGCTTTATTAAAAACAGTATTCGGATAATAACCGCTTCTGACTTTTACGTCAGCCATAATATCTACCTCGATTTCTGAGGCATTTTGAAAACGTATTACTACTGGCTGCTCATAAGAATCATATACTGTAACAGCAGTATCGCCTAAATATTTCACACCATCTGCAACAGTATCAAATATCGCTTTGGCAAAAACTTCATCTGTAGTATTATGATGCGCTATTATCTTGATATCACCCGGTTCAAAGCTATTATCCGATTTTTTGTCTATGATTTTTAAAAAAGCAATATTATCAACATATTTAGATAAGTTTGATAAGTTAGCATTACGAGTGGCTTTGACGGTATAGTTTTTAGAATTATGGAAGCGGGCGCGGAACTCCGCGTCTGATTCTTCGTCTTGTCCGAGAATTAAATGTATATCTTCACCGCAAGTTACAGCGGTTATGCCTGACGGTGCGGATATTAGTTCGAATTCATCAGAGTTTTTTACTTCAACAGCGCCTTCAACAACGCATTGAAACTCCACTAACGCAGTGCCATCTTCTGTAATAGTGAATTCGTCTATATTTTCAAATTCGCTATTATCAGTTTTGGATCTAATTACGAGTGAAGCAGGCGGGCAAACGAGTGCCGGAGTGCCTTTCACATTGCAAATAAAAGCTGTTTTAGCGGCACGCTTGCGGGACAGACCAATTCTTTCATATAACGCGTCCTGCCACTCGCCTTCCGCAGTTTCCGGATCAAATTGTTTCAAAAGAAATGCTATTTGGCCTTCCAGTTTCATATTAAGATAACTGTTGCTAACAGCTATGTTGTCGATTACACCTTCCGGTTTTATGGTGAAATCATTCCCATATAGTGTTTTTAATTCATTTTTGTAGTCTGACAGTAATTTGTCTAAATCTGTCATTTCAAAACCATTGTCGTCAATTTGCATAATTTTTTCTCCTTCTTTTAATAGTTGCAAACGAATATACAAAAACATATCTCTTTTATAGCCTTGGAATATCTTTTGGGTACAAAGAGATATCTCTTTTATATATTTAAAAATAATCACAATTTATTGACTTTTTATCAATATTTGAATATAATTTATACAAAGGATTTGTATATGTTTAAAAAAATAATTCTGTCTTTTTTGTTATTTGTTTTCCACGTCTCTATGTGTATAGCTAACCCTATACCTGTGTTTTGCATGTTCAATTACGGGATTGTCAAGAATTCACAAGAATGGAGTAATGCCTGTAAATCAATTTCTATAATAAACAAATACAGTAGTGACAGTGGCGGCTACTATTACGACAGATACTTCTCATTGAAAAATAATATAATATATGAATATGATGGTAATAGCGGCGGCTACTACTTCGACAAATATTTCTCATTGAA
Organism: Candidatus Gastranaerophilales bacterium; assembly: GCA_944326465.1. Lineage (GTDB taxonomy): Bacteria > Cyanobacteriota > Vampirovibrionia > Gastranaerophilales > Gastranaerophilaceae > CALUVH01. The sequence continues at coordinate 3,060 of CALVEB010000027.1, forward strand.
AAATAATATAATATATGAATATGATGGTGGTAGCGGTGGTTACTACTACGACAAATATTTCTCATTGAAAAATAATATAATATATGAATATGATGGTAATAGCGGCGGCTACTACTTCGACAAATATTTTTCATTGAAAAATGATATAATATATGAATATGATGGTGATAGCGGTGGTTACTACTACGATAAATACTATATAATTAAAAATAAGATAATATATGAATATGATGGTGATAGTGGTGGCTACTACTATGACAAATATTATACAATTAAAACTAAGTAATTATCCCCTTGTATACTTCTGTTGCTGCGAGATTATAATTTTGTCTTTCAAAATCCCCAACAGGAGGTTTCAATTTCATTATTATTGACTCACCAGATTGATAAGATTGTGAAACCGATGTATAATTTAACCGAATTTCTGCAATGAATTTTAAATCATATATTGATTCTATTTGTGGTTTATAAGAAGTAAAAATACAATTTTCATATATACTTTTACCTATCCTCAACGTAAATTCTGTCTTACTTGCCATACAATCCACAATTTTGGCATTAATATCATTGATACTCCACAATTCTGCATTTTCATTTTTTATATGTGCTGTTAATGTTAGCTTACGCATATTTAAATTTGTAATATAGTTATCAAACGATTCATTATTCTCAATTTCAACATTCTGCTCTGCTGCATTTACAGAATATTCATAATTACAAATATCAACAACGTCGATTGGTATTTCTTCACCATATTTAGAATAATCTGTTTTATCAGCGTTATTTTGTACGATAGACAAACCGTCTGAAAATCCTTGTACAAAATTCGCCACATTAATATTTCCGTTGCCCGCCTGTACAGCGTTTCGCATTTCCACTAAACTATTAAATCCGGTCTGTGCTAAACCTGCATTGAGTGCGGGAGCGTAAGTATTAAACAAGCTATCAAGCATTGTTTTATTCGTCACGGGCTCACCATTAATAATTTTACTCAATGCGCCTGTTGCATAACGCTGTACAAATTCCGTACTTGATTGCAAATCCATATTGCGCGCTATAGAGTTTATATCAAAATTAAGCACGCTCTGTTTTGCGTTCCGCAAAGCGCGCGATACCGATGATTTAATCCTATCTACATTCTTTTGATCCGGTAATTTTACTTCCTTTTCTTCCGGTGGAAGATAAAATGCTGCATACGTTTTTGCCATAATTTTCTCCTTTCATTATTCGATATCCTGACTATATGCATTTTATCTACAAAACTTATCCTTATTATTAGTTTTATAAATACTTTAGATATTCATGTCTCAATCTGTGCAATGTATTATCATTTGCTTTAAAAATAGTTACATTTGGTAATTTACATCTTGACTTTTCCAGCTAAATCTGTTATATTATTAATGAATAATGTGGTAATTAGCTGATTATTTTTTTACATACATAGAAATAATCAAGCTGTTCGTTTTTTGAACTCTAATGGTTCTTTTGCTAATTCGGCATCGTTTTATTTAGCGGGTCGGATTAGCTTTTTGCTTTTTAAACCGCTTCAGCGGATGTTGTCAACTCAGGATTTAGTTATGAAAAAGGAGCCAAAATAGAAGAAGATACAATGTATCCCTCGTCAACAACTCCGCCTTTACGGTTGTTAGAATAAAAAAATGAATGACTGATTCTTTTTAAACGTTAGAATTATCTATTTTTAACGTCCGTTACGTTTAACCGCGTGCCATGTAATAGTTCTGCGCGCGTTACTATCATCCGATACAATTGACATAATAACGCAATTTGTATATATATCAGAGGTTCCAATATTAAGGTCGCGAACTATCAATGTGTCCTCTATATTATTCAGGTTGTCCTGCTCCAGTATCGGATAGCATAAACTATTTATGCTAAAAGACGATGATATTTGCCAGACGCGTTTATTATTCGGATGTGTAAAATTTTCACCGGCAATCCCGATTACCTGAACATTACTCAAACCTTCCTGCGTGACTCCGACCTTTACTTCTGAAAAACCTGTAAGCGTTAAGCCGCGCCAGACAAGTTCTGTATTTCGTATATTATATAATGGCATTTTTTGTCCTCCTATTAATTCGTTGTATTTATCCGTTCGTTAATATCTATGCGGCCGTATTTTGTTTTTATTTCGGCTGTAATTTTTATTGCAAGTGTTTCTCTGTCAAATTCTATTGAAAAATTATTCACAGATTGAACATTCTTTATGCCCTGCAATTGCTTTTTGACATCGTGTTCAAGAAATTCTGTATTACGCATTCCGTAAGAGTAATCAACGCCTTTTGAGTAATCCAGAATCCAGTCTGTATAAAATGTGTTAAGGGCAACTATAATATGTTGTTTAATCTCGTCGATGCCGTCTGTGAGTATAAAATCTCCGTTTTTCATCACAAGACGGTTGTTTTCTATTTTTATATCTGTCATTTGTAATTCCTTTCATTATTAAAACCGCCATTCCATAAGGCTTGTATTTTACGTGCTAAATTACCCCGCCGGTCGGACTGCCTTCATTACCGTTGGAGTGCGTATGTTCTAAAAAAACTTTGCCGTCAATGGTTGTCTTTTCACCAAGAGTTATTTCTGCGGCATTAATCGTCACATTCCCGCCTGTTATTGTGATATTTTCACCGGAAATATTAATCACTGCCCCCGATGTTGTACCAATAACTATTTCACCTTGCGGAAATGCATACTGTTCGGGTGAGGGATAAAAGCCGCAGGTAAATGCATTATCATTAATATCATGTTTCCTTACGGCTTCACTCGTTTTGCCAAGCCCGCGAATATAGTTTGTCACGTCGTTGTCAAAAAATCTCACCGTTCCTCTGTCGCCTATATTCAGGCCGAGAAATACATACGCTTTGGAGGTTTGAATATGTTTCACAGGTACTTTGTATAAATAATCTGATTTATTGTTATCATAATATTCAATATCTACGCTGTATTGTGAATGTATGTTTATAATTTTACACGGCTTTTCTACGAGTGTAGATGAATATAAGCCGTCGATTAAGTCATTAAAACTGTCGTTGCAATTTCTAGTCATTGTTTTTGTATCCTATTGTAATTTCTGTTACACAAGTTTGTCCGTAATTATTACCGTGATGATAAACTTCTTTAACTCTGGCTGTACCCTTAAACTCATCAAATTCGCACTGTATCCAGTCATTAGGGTTAACTCCGGGGGTAAGACCGGTTAAGATAACTATTTCATCTCTGCCTTTTTTCTGTATTTTACCCGAGTTTTCTGTATTAAAAATCAGGGTATCAGTACCTTCGAATTTTTCATCGGGAGATGTAACCTGTATCAGGTTGTTTTGTATACTAAAATTTATACCGAGCGGTTTGCAAATTTTTTCAAGTTCGTTCTGGGGATAACCGTAAATCTTATAATTATCGAATTGTGTTTGCGGCAGGTTCTGGCTAAGACTGCCAAGTCCGATATTCATTGCGGATATGCAATCCTGAATTAAGGCTGTTGATGTAACTTTTTCGCGGTAATTTTTATTGATAAATTTTTCAAAGGCTTTTTTGCCATCTTTCAGTGTAATCACAGTAGCGCAATCAACACGTTCATGCGGGCGGCCGTTAAAAGTCCTTTCTAGGTCTACGTAACCGCGAAACATCAAGCCAGGTTCTTCTTCTCCAAATCCTGCGTATACATCAATCAGATTTTCTTTTTCTATAAGTTCGTGAAAAACTGTATCATTAAGGTTCCAAATATTTAAGTAAGCGCTATTTGATTCAGGTTTATTGTTCTTAAATATTTTAAAATCAATATCAAGTTTATCGATTATGGTTTCGCTTTCTGCGATAGATAATTGTAAATTAAATTTTAAAGATTTATTATTCGTCATAGTACTCCATTTCAAAATCAGTGTGAAAATTATTCTGTGTGATTTCTACATCTGCATTATATTTGTTTTTAATCATAAGGCTTCCGGTAATGAGAGAAGGATCTTTCACACGGGCGATTAAATCAGTATTTACTGTAATTGCGCGGCCTTTTATTAGATAAACTTTTTTGTTGTCTTTAATGATATAGACAGACAACAGACAAAAATTTTCCAGCCACTGGAAAGAAAAAGTGTATTGTTTGTTGTTGATAATATATCCTAATCTGACTCTCGGGGTTGTTGTAAGATCAGGCAGTTGAAATGTTGTCATAATGAAACTCCTTTACATTAAAAAATATGTGTGTTATACAAAATATATGAAAAATATTTTCAAAGAAACTGATGTATTATTAAGAAAATATGGTGACGTTCGGCTGGCCGGTGATGATTTAGTGCTTTACGAACATAACAAAAAAAGCTGCTTTGCATGTTTTTTATACTGGTACGCTGGATTTGGGCTGCACCGCTTTTATATGGGCGATAAATTCTCTAAAATTTACGGATGCTATTTTTTGATAACCGAGTTGACATACATCATACTTTTGTTAGGATCCTGGTGGGAAAGATTACCGGATTCCGTGCATGATATAATTTTTTATATTGTAAGTATTTTGTGGATACTTGATTTCTTAGAGCTTTTTTTATTTATACCATTGATAAAATATCATAATCTGATACTTAAACAAAAAATAATAGAAAAGCATGAAGTAGTAAAAGACCGCGGGCCATACAGAGTGCAGGAAGCTTTTTCCATAATTGCATTTGTTATCTCATTCGTAGTTTTCGAGCTTCTTGGCCCTATTTTTTCACTTAAAACCTTTTAACGAATTGTAATCATCCAGTACATCTATTAATACTTCCCTTACGCCCAAATTAAAGTCCACAGGATAATTTTTCAGATGCGATAAGTCAATATACTCGGCATTAATTTGCTCTCCGGATATAACATCTGTTACTATAGTATCTTGCGAATCGTAATTCTGACTACTTGTATCACTCTCTGGTGCCGGTTCGGCAAAAACATCATGCCAGCGGATAAATTTATCTAATTCAGGATTAGAAAAACAGTTAATCCAGTCCGTTCGCCAGTATGGAACTGTTTTCTCTATTGTACATTCTAATTTTTTTACTATCTCTTGCGGTACAAAATCTGTGTTAAAAGGATCATACGTATACTTATAACTGTTTTGAGCTTCATTATTTTTTAACCTTATTATATTAAATTTTTTGAACAATGTTTCAATACCAGGTATAAATTTTTTAAGCTTCCCTCTTATGATAAAATTCAGTATTACGTCCAGCAAGTTTTCATTTTCTAATTCATAATATTTTGCATTTTCTTCTTCCTTGCGTTTTTGCACAAAAATATTATGCATTTCATCGGCTTCACTACTATATTTGTAATGCAATCTATCTGCAAAATTCGCATAAAATTCATCCGGTATTGCACGGGCTGTAACATCGCTACGGTCATATACATAGTTTAATTCTGAAATAAAATCCGGCAGGCGATAAGTAGTTTTTTGCAGATAATTAATAGGGTCAAATTTTTTGGAACCAATCATAACACTTAGTTCTTCAATTGTGTTTTCGGCTATATTGTCTGTAGCCTTACTAAATGCAAAATATTCCATTAATGCTATAAATAAATTATGTATAGTGGCGGCATCCAGACCGGCATATATACCGGCAGGATAAAGATTTTCTGTATAGGCCTGAATGATTTTGTCATAATTGAAATTATACTTATTTGCAAAATACTTTACTGTATCAAATTCAAACTTTGAATTATAATTATTTCCTGTATAATCAGAAAGATAGTTATAATATTGTTCAAGATATTTCTCCGGTTTTCTCGCTTCTCCGTGAGGAAAAATTGTACGGATTAAACACCTAATTTTACTATCTCTACAAATTTCTTCCAATTCTTGATCATAAAAATATGTTTTATAGTTTTCCATAGGATCTTCAATTTTACGATTTTTATTCATAGTAATTTCCTTTACATTAAAAAATATGTGTGTTATACAAAAGATATGAAAAATATTTTCAAAGAAAATGATGTATTATTAAGAGATTATGGCGCTGTTCAATTAACAGACAACGACTTACTTCTTTATGAACATAACAAAAAGAGTTATATAGCAGGATTTTTATACTTTATAACAGGCTTGGCGCTACATAGATTTTATCTGGGCGACATATTTTCCAAAATTTATGGTTGTGTAATTCTACTCATAGAATGTCTGGCTTTATATGTATGCATATCTGCAGCATTCTATCCTGTAGAACTCATGCTCACCAAAATATTTATTGCAAAAATAATTTTATTTATTGCCGCACTTCTATATATCGCAGATGCGATTTTATTAATTCCGCTAATAAAGTGGCATAATCTAATTCTTAAACAAAACATAATAGAAAAAAATACACCAATAAAAGACCGCGGACCATACAGAATACAAGAAGCATTCTCTCTCATATCAGCGTTAGCCGTTATATTTATTCTTTTTATTTTAGCTTTTTTAATTGATAATATTTAACCAGCACAGAAATGCCATTTTGTACATAAATCATAAAAATAACATTTTAATTGAAACAAAAAATTGTTCTCTGATTTAATTACATAATCAGTCGTTATTAAAATTCTGAATAAATCGAATCCGCTTTTATTTTCTTTGTAAGCTTTAATGACAAGAGCCTTAAAAAGCTGATTGATTTCTTGTTCTGTTAAACTCAAACGATTTTTATTATGCAATTGTGCAAAAGCTGCCAGCAATATATCGGATTTATAATGATATTTTTCAGCAACTCATCTGCATACCTAAAATTGCGTTCTGAAATATTCATATTACTGTACGGCAAATATTTAACTGAATTTTTCTTTTCCTGAGTTTCTTGAGCTTCAGCAACTTCAGCCGAATGTGGTATAAAGGTTTCTTTAAATAAATCATAAATATTTTTTTGAATAACACTCTGGTCTTTTGAAGGTATATAAACAGACTCTGGAGCTTGTTCATAATATGTACTTGCCAATGCAAGCTGGTTAATAAAATCTTCTGACATAATTTTTCTCCTTATATTTTATAATAATTATTATTGATTATAATCTATATTTATGGTAATTTTATTAAGAGGTAAAAATGACATTTTCTTATCATAAAAAATACTATGGAAATTCTGAAACAAATAATGAAAACCAAGCATCAACAGATACCAATCGTTGGTATTTGCCGTATCTATGGTTCTATGAATCAATCGTGCTACCGTCTTTGTTAATGCAAATAAATTTTAAATTAGGCTATACATTTATTTTATTTTTTTTAATTATCGTTATAGAAAAATTTACATACACAGATGATACATTGTCGGATAATAATGAATTTTTACCGTCATCAGCTAAATCATTGAGTGTTCGTGTATTTGAATTTTATGATTTAATAATGCTTGGATGTATGCTACTTACTATAATGGCTTTACCTATAGTAATCTTATTTTTTTAAGGAATAATATATGATGTTTTCTTACCACAAAAAATACTATGATAACAATGAAATAGATTTAGAAGCAGTTGAGGATATGAAGTTTGCCACAATAGAGCAAAATGAACTTTTTCAAAAATATAATGCTGAATATTACTATAGTTGGGTTGATTTTCTAATTCAATGTCTAATAGTATATACATTAGTTAATTTTTCTGACAAATGTATTTGGTTTATGTTTTTATTTATTTGGATGTTCTTTTTTAGTAAAGCGGTATATCAGAATATGTTGCTAAAACTAAAAGCCTACTGCTTAGATTTAATCCCGCTGCCAGAATTTGAATGGAAAGAAAAACTGGTCATATATTATAACTATGTTATTAAAATATTGTTTTTAATATTACTACCAATAATTTTATGGCAAAGTCAGATTATTTATTTCAATTAACGTTTAATATCTTTTGCCTAATTGCATTCTTATTATTTTTGTATTATTTTTAAAATATGTTTGTCCTAAAGAGGTAACAATGACGTTTTCGTATTACAAAAAATATTATAAACAAAACAGCAATAAACCTGCCAACAAAGAAAATCTTGAAGATATCTGCTTTACACATTTTGCAAATATCGAACAGTTTAGAAAATATGACGAAAAACCTTTAACTTTTCCAGAAATACCGTTTTTCGCTATTTATTATTTTGTTGATACCCTTATGCGCTCCGGATATAATGATTACTGGTTTTTGTATTTTCCATTAACTATTCTTGCTGTGATAAATTACTACCTCGTCCGACAAAGGAAATTGAAATATAAAAAATACTGTTTAGACTTTGCTGTCTCAAAAGAAATTACACAAACTGACAAACTGTCCGATATCTATATGAATATCAATAATGCATTATTGATTATTTGTTTACCTGTGCATTTATGGATTTTATTAATGCATAGAATTAATATTGGGCTGGATATACTTATGATAATAATACTCTCTGCATTAATATTTGGACCACTATTTGAATCGAATAAAAGCAGATCATAAGCAATGAGGTAAAATATGTATTTTTCTGATTATAAAGATTGCCAAACCAATAAAACAATAGATTTAGAAGCAGTTGAGGATATGAAATTCGCAACAATAGATCAAAGCGAACTTTTCCAAAAATATAAATCAGCGTATTGCTTTAGATGGTTATATTTTTTGTTTATTGCCTATGCTATGTTGGAAGCTTTAGTTGGCATTTCTGAATTATTTATATTTCTATTGCCTCTTTTTATTATAATGCTTGTGTTTGAAACTGCTATTCGAAAGAACATTGTATTAAAATGTAAAGCTTATTGCTTAGGACTTATTGAACTGAAAAAGTTTAGCAAATGGGATAGATTTATTTTATATTATAGTGAATTTTTAGATTTGTTAGCTCTTATTATTTCTCCAATCTTTTTCTACCAAATTCATTTCCTTTATTTTAGTTAAGGCTTGTCTGGCTTTTAAGTAATTTTATTTTTCCTAAATCCTTTAAGCTGAACAAAATCATCAATGGTATCAGCTAATACCCGTTTCACTTCTGCAGATATATCAATTGAGGCATTTTTAACATCTGTATTACCGGATAATACAGTTTCTTGCTGCGAGTCAAAAGTATTTAATTCAGTATTCTGCAGAGGTACATTATTTTCATAATTCAAAAAATTATTTTTGCTATCTGTCGGCGGTATTTCATAAGGATTAGAAGGAGCTTTCCGCCAGAATAGATAAGGTCTAGGATTATATTTTTTAATTACTCCATATAACTTGTCCTGCTCTTCCGGGGTAAAAAACTCCCTTTCACCCTGATATTTGTCGTACATATAATAGCCATTTTTATAACGCTCTTTTTTCTTGTCTTTTGCAAAAAAGATATCACTTAATGTTGTTTGTATCCATAAGACAATAGAAGGCAAACTTACTGTTTTTAAAAATCTTTTTAACAATACTTTAGGATTTCTAAAAAAACTTGCAAAGAACCCAATAATTCCTTCAACGCTGAGCGAAATACCAAACATATTACGAAATGCCTTTAGCATTGAATCATGATCAAATTTTTCATTTTCAACTCTATTTATTTTAGCAATTACCGGATCAATATTATCTAATGCTTGCTGTCTATATTTATAATGCAACAAATTAGCAAAATTTTCATAAAATTTGTCTCTACTTGTAATTTTTTCATTACGGGATAAAGTTTCTTTTATCTCATCATCAATATTAAGCAGTGAACCTTCCAAACTGCTATTTTCAGGATAAGTTCCGGTTTTAAGCAGAACAGCAATATCAGCAATAAGTTTACTTAACATTTCTGAGTTTGCGCGCTTCGCTGCTGCATATTCTGTTATTGCAATTAATAAATTATGAATTGTTGCTTGATTAAGATCATTATCTTTTGCTGCTGGATAAAATTCATTTGCATAACTTGCTGCAAATGGGACAAAATTAAAACCAAATTTATCAGCTTGCACACGTATAAAATCAAGTTCTTTCTGTGCACGTCTTTTTGTTTTTGTGTATTCCTGAAGGAAATTAATTTCTTCACGCATAAACATTTCTGCTTCAAATTCATCTTTTGCATTTTTTTTAATATGTAATTCTAACCATGAAATATTTTTCTTTTCTTGCTGCTTTTCTAATATTTGTACATTTTTATCATACTCTTCAATAAGTTTTTTTAATTCTTCTTCATTCATGTTGCTCTCCTATTATTTTTGTATTATTATTAAACTATGTCTAAAGGTCTAATTGATATTATTGATGAATATATTGAATATTTTTACAAAAAATTTCCGACTCCTGAACACAAAAATGTTTATGAGTGCTTGCGGAAATCTTATCTTATGGCTATGTGGCTGAATTTAACAGTAGGATTTTCTGGTGTTCATTGTCTTTATCTAAATAGTTATATGTTTTTTGTTTATTTATTGATCCTAATCATATTTTTTCCTCCTGATGAATACACGCCTATAGTGTTACTTAATATTAGTACATTCGAAATGTTTAGAATACCTTTTGCTGTATTTCTTTACAATCTAAGATTAAAAAAAAGTATCATTGAAGGTAACATACAGAAAATGTTATTAGTAGATTATTCAAACGATGCAATTTTTTTCTTGATTTCGGTTGTCATTTTAATAGCAATTCTTAATTTTGATTCCATAGATATTTTTGTATTCTGGCATTATTTGCTTAATTTATCTTAATTATTTGTGCTATACTAAATTTGTAAGTTAAAGGATAAATTATTAATGTCTCAGATTTTAGATATCCAAGATAAAGAATTATACAAGATATACCAATCCTGCAAGTATGAATATTGGGTAGCTTACTTATATTTGTTTATATTTGGCTGGGCTTTGCAAAGATTTTATTTAGGCGACTTATTCTCGCGAAAATTGGCAATTGCTTTTATTATTACTCAAATTTTTATGTTTTCTGTTTTACGTGCATTTTTTGATATGCATACCATTTACATTCTCGTTGCTATTCTTGTTTTTGGATTATTTCTATATGATTTATTTAACTTGCCTCGATTAATCAAAGAGCGTAATCTCCTTTTGATTAAAGACCTTAAAAAAATTGAAGATATCAAATTCCGTAACAGACAATATACCTGGAAATATTTTGCACCTGTTGTTTTCCTGGGATATGCAATACTATACTTTATACACTACAATTCGATAAATTAAAGGATACTGATGACGACCAATTCTGAAATTAATTTTCAGAATTTTTTACTTTTTTGAGTCCACCGGACCGCAAAGTTTTATCCCACTTGTTTTTAATCTATAATTGCTTTTTCTGTTTGCACTTATGTTATTTTTGTATTATTATTAAACTATGTCTAAAGGTCTAATTGATATTATTGATGAATATAGAGAATACTTTTACAAAGAATTCCCGACTCCGGAACATAAATCTGTCTATAGAAACTTGCGTAAATCTTATCTTCTGGCTATGTGGTTAAATTTAACTGTTGGGTTTACTTTTATTCATTGTTTTTATTTAAGAAGCGCTTTGTTTTTATTTTATAATGTTATTGTAATAGCACTAATACCTGAATTTAATGGTAATTCAGCCTTGCTACTACTATATATCTGCGCTTTTGAAATGTTTAGAATTCCTTTTATGGTTTTTCTCTATAATTTAAACTTAAAAAAATGTATTATAGATGAAGATTTACATAATGATAATACTTTTATCACTTCTATCGATAAGGATATGAATTATTTATACCTCGCTATCGCTATTGCGATCTTATTATACAAAAATTATTCTATGGATGTTTTTGTATTCTGGCATTATTTGCTCAATTTACCTTAATACCAAGCCTTGTGTCGCAATAATCCTAGCGTATTTTGACATTTATATTTTGTGTTTTTTCTAATTTTTCCAGTTGCTCCTTGAGCAATTCCAATTCTTTTTTAATTCGTTTATCAAGCAGAAAGGCTTCTTGCGGGGTCAATTTGCGAAGTTCAGACAATGTCAGATGATAACCGACTTTTCTATTCGCGGTAAACATATCAATTGTATCATTTAACACATTCAACTCTATTTGAGATCGTGAAGCTTTTGACCCGCGAATAAGATTGAGTATGTCCTTTCTATATAATTCCTTATCGCTGTTGTCAACTCCTCTGGAAGCAGAGCTGACAAACTCGTAAAATTTCCGAGATTTGCCTCTATAAATTTGATTACAACAATTCTGTATTCGACAAAGCCTGCTTTTTGCCAGTGTTTTTCCCAATCAGCCTGATCAAGCTTTTTCCCGTCAATTAATAAATGCTCTCTATTTAGAACAAGGTTAGAAATATATTTTAAATCTTCACGGTTAAATATATCTTTACTTGTTTTATACAACGCATGAAACATTTCCAGATCTTGAAAATTATCCCGTATACATGCAAGAAAACAAATTAGTAACGGATATATTTTTTCTTCTGAAATATACCCGAGCTTTGTAAATTCTTCAAAATATAAAGGTGAGGTTGTGTATGTATGTCCGTTTACTTTGCATTCTATTGTCATTTATTTTTTCTCCTTATTTATTTTTTCTTTTATCTAACTAAAAACATGCATGGCAAGGCCAGAGGGCCTTACCATGCAGCCTAATCGGCATATTCTATTTACCGTTTCTGTAGAGCGCACTCCAGGTAACAGTTCTGGTTCGCGCATCTTGTTCACCTGATATATTTAGAATTACGCAATCCGTAAATGTATCTGTTTTGCCTGTATTCAAATCACGCACAACTAGCGTGTCCTCTACACAGTTTAAATTGTCCTCAATCAATCCGGCAAGACTCGGACTGTCGACCTTGAAGGTTCTTGTTATACGCCATTGACGCTGATTGTTCACAATGTTCAGCCCTTCACCCTGAACTCCTTTGTAGGGCTGAATACTTTCACCCTGCTGGGTTATACTATATGCGTGGTCATCTCCTGTTCCGGTCAGGGTTAATTCACGCCAGATAAATTGTATATTCTTACTGTCATAAACTGTCATTTTTTATTTTCTCCTATTAACTAAGTTTTACTCGGCATCTTCGCCTACAATTTCTTCTATTTGTTCATCTGTCGGATCTACATAGAATGTAAAACCTACTTTTTCACCCACAATTGAGTCTACATAGTATCCGGTCAGTTTGAATTTTTTATTTTCATACGCATCAAGATCAGTATTCTTGATACAGTCTGCACCAACTCTGATCGGTACGACATTCAAGTAATAACCAACCTGATCGTTGGTTGTCGGCACAATCAGATTATAGGTCTGGAAACTTCTGAAGCGCTTGTGTGCCATTGATAACAAAAGATTGTTTCCGGTTTCATCATAAACAGGTTTCTGATTAAAAAATTCCAGAGCCATTAAGCCCATTGATTTTTTAATATAGTGTCTGATCATTTCACGCTGTCTTAATTCACCGCCAAGCATTCTTGAGCCGATAATCCAGTTGTAACCGAAACTGTCGGTATTTCCGCCGTCAATCGGTGAAACATTTGTGTAGAACGCTATATTTTTGGATTTCATATCAGAAATTTCCGCACCTGTATAGGTTTCCGGCAAAATACCGCTTAATTGCGTAAATTGTGCGGAACCGTCTTTTGCACCGAAATAGCCGCAGGTTGAAGTTGAGGCAACTGCAGATGCAATAGGATCGGTTGCGGTTTTTCTGAAAATGGCGTATACATAATTGTTTTCACCGGCAACAATATCCGTAACATCACTCGTATTAGTAACCGCCATATCGCAAAATCTGTCGTTTGTGCTGCACCAGTTTGCAATTTCTTTAAGGTCAGCTGCAGTTCTTGACAGGGGAACAATTTTTACAAAGCGTCCGTCAAAAGCTTTTGCCTTATCAAGCGCCTGCGTCGCGGTCTCGTCATCTTCCTGTCTTGCGACTATCAAGTATTTGATTTGAGAAGTAGTCTGCGTATTGTTTTTTTGTGCAAACATTGCATTAGCTTCAATCGCAACCTGAGAAGTCGGTAAAAAGTCCGCAATAATTTCATCATAAGACGCGTATTTTTTTACGCCGCCTTCCGGAAATTCCACATCTTCCTGCAATTCCAGATCTGTGAACTTTCCTACTAAAAGTACATTTTTGAAGTATTCTTCCAAGCTTCGCCCGTCAGGCAGCTTAAAAAGAATACTAACTAAGTCTTCATAAACTGTGCTCATTAGTTCTCCTTTTCTTTTTAAGGTGTACAACAAATAAGGCTGCAAAACCTGCTTACAGCCGTTTGATATTAATATCTAAATCCTTACCTAATTCAGGGGTAAATTCAACTATATCCTCATATTCAAATGGTATATCAATTTCTTTTCTGAACTGCTGGGTATGAGTAGATAATTTGCTAAAATCTTTAATATCCGATGCAGCCAGTTCATTGATTACAATACCCTGTTCAGCTAACTTATTGAATGTATCCTGAGATTCGGTAAAAAGACTTTCGATAAACTCAATAATTTCTACAGTAAGTTTGTCGGCAAAATGAAAAAAATCTTCGGAAGCATTTGCATAAACACCGAATGTTACAAGAACCTGTTTAGATTTTTTGTAATAATACTTTCCGTTCTGTTCGTATTCTTCATAACGCTTGTTCAGTTTTGAGATTTTCTTGTCAATCAGTGTAATATAAATCTTGTCCGAAGCCTCATTTTTTAATCTGCCCCAAAAAATTTCATCTTTTGCATATTCCATTAATTCAAAATGTTCCGGGAATGCTTCAAAAATTTTTTCTTTCAGATGTTCATAAATAATCTTTTTTACTTCATTTGTTTTCATAAACTTTTCCTTTTTTGCAAAAATCCTCATTTGTTCCGATACGTTTGTTGTTGAAGTTGTAAATAATCCCGAAATTGTTGTAATATCTTCTTTCATCTTCAAGCGTGCCTTTTGCGATGTTGTTGAAAGTTAAGACCTTTAGAGTTAACTTATTTCTCAATTCAACAGCTTTTCTACCGGAACATCTTTTCAAAGTTTTAATTTCACCTTTTTCAGTACACAACTGTATTACGGCAACCGAACGCTTACATACCGCACACTCATCAATGAAATAAAACTTTTTCCAGACGCCAAAATTAGTCGGCAGGTCATAAACTTTGCAAAGTTGTTTAAACCCGCAGCAGTAAATATATTTATCCAAAGCCAAGCCCTCCATCAATGTTGGTAATCTGTTCTGGAAAAACCTTATGCTTAATGCTTTAAAACAGTTTAACCTTTGTATACCAACTCCGGCTATTCTTAATATAACGAATTGCGAAACAAATAACAAGTCAGTGAAAACATGTAGACGAAAACATGTCCACGAAAATGGGGACACCATGTGGTTAAGACGCTTGCAGCACAAGGCTTTCCAGAATTCAAAAATTCAGCGATTTTTGACACTTTTTGATAAAAAATAAAAGGATGCCCCAAAATTTTTTTTCAGGGATGCCCGATTTAAAAATAGTATTTTTAATCATTAGATACAAATAGCAAAAAATTTTTTGTCGGGTTTTAAAATAGTATGACTAGAATAACAAATTTAAAAACATATTTAAAAACCCCGTCAAAATGTTTCATTCCGAGATGTAAGGCAAGATGTTGCATAAATGCACCTTTACCGGAAGATTTTTTGCCCAAACATAAAGACAAAGTTCAAAGACGAATATATAGCGCCGTGAACATAGGACAGAACGACCTGCGGGATACTTACAATTCCGTAGTATACAGTACTCGTCCGATAACATTTATAGGCTTTGATCAGAACGGAAAATCTTTATACGGCGTTACAAGAGAAACAATAGAAGAATTTCAATTGAAGAGTATGGAAGATGTTGCCAGATTGCTTTCAGCTTATGAAGAGCGTCAAATATATAATTATTGCCCGTTTATAACAAAATATGCACGATGCAGCGTTTATAACGAGCGTCCACCGATATGCAAAGAGTTTGGTACAATGCCAGGCCCGCTTAATGTTTGTCCGGATAAATCATCACGACTTGATATTATAAAATTTATGTTCAAGGAATTTTTTAATGTAAAACGGATCTTTAAAAATATCTTTGAGAAACCTTAACTGTTTGCAAAAATTCATTAATGTTTAGTTTGCTGCTTCAAATTGTTTCATAGCTTTAATATATCTTTTGTAAAAACTCTTAACTGCTAACGCGTGTACAAATCATCGCGCGTAAGCGCCTTAAATTCACATTTGTAATTTTTCAAATAATTAACGGCATCTTCAGGTTTTTGAGCAACGTAATAGAGCCCTTTTGCATCCACTTTTGCAAAATTCTGCTGACAGATATCATCGAAAAATTTCAACAAATTATTATAAAATCCGTTTGTATTAAGGAGCACTATGGCTTTGCTGTTATACCCCAATTGTTTTTGCACAATCATCTCTGATAATTCTTCCAGAGTACCAAAGCCGCCGGCAAGCGCTACAACCGCATCTGACATCTCATCCATTTTAGCTTTGCGGGTTCTCATACAAGGAGTAACGGTCAATTCCACACATTCATCTGTAGAAACACCCATGTTATAAAGTCGTTCAGGCATCACTCCATAAATTTTACCGCCGTTTTCCTTAACTTTAGAAGCGCAAGCCCACATCATCCCGAGTGAACTACCGCCATAAACCATGTTCATATCGCTCTGCGCAAGCAATTCGCCTAATTTTGCAGCATCTTCGTAATAAGATTTTTCAAGATAGTCGCAGGATGAGGCAAATACGCATACATTTTTGATATTACTCATCAAAGCCTCCGCCTATCTTGTAATAATATGAACAGCTAATCCCTGTTCCTTCCGGTGAGCAGTCCTGTTTAAGTTTATCCATACTTAAGTTGCTTCCGAATGGTTCAATTGTTCCGCCTTCGTAAATATTCACGCCGAAAATATCTTTGCCCCAGCGGTTTGGCGGCAAAAGCCCGTTTATATCAAACATCAGCAGAAATATCGGATCATGAGGATTTAATCTCGGAACATCTTTTATCCCGATTATTGAATTTTTTTCTGCAAAATAGAATTCTTCAAAGTAATAGGTCTGTCCTTTATAAACTTTTGCATTATTCATATAACGCGGTCTATAATGTTTTGGCGGATTTTTTTCCGTATCTATCCGCAAGTAAGGTTTTATCAAGGCAAGCAGAATTTTTTCTTTTTGCGCGGAGGTTTTAGCTTCATTGTAACTCTTTATAATATCATCAGAAATATGTGTATTTATTACTGAAAACATATAATCAAGTCTGTTATACCGCTCATTCCAGCGGGATATATACAATGCCTGAGTTTTACTCCGGATTGACATAGGCATAAAAAGCATAATTACTGCAAAAAGCACTAACAATGTCACAGAATATTCAGTTTGCCAGAATTTTTTCTTTGCCATATTTACGCCATATCAATTAGTTTCTTTTCTTTAATTAACTGTTCATAAATCCACTCAGGCACAAAATTTTTGCCAAGAATAATTTGCCCGTTCATAATATTCGGAGCATGGAAATCAGATCCGCCGGTTACGATAAGCCCCAATTTTTCAGCCATGGATGAAAAATATTCAACACAGGCAGGTGAATGCTTTCTATGGTATGCTTCGATACCGCGCAGACCGTAATTCATTAAATCTTTAATTAATTCTTCAGCAATGTCAATATCGTGCGGGTGTGCAATTACAGGAACGCCGCCGGCCTCATAGATAACTTCCACGGCATCGTGCGGAGAAACGGTTTTTCTTGGAACATAAACCGGAGAATCATCATGGATATATTTAGAGTATGCCTCAATAACGCTGCCAGTCCCGCCAGCATTTGTAATTGCTTTTGCGATATGAGGACGCCCGATACTGCCGCCTTCTGCAACCTGTTTTTTGATATCTTCAAATTTTATTTTAATACCTTCTTTTTTAGCCAGAAGTTCTATAATTTCTTTTGTCTGCTTAACTCTGGCCTGCTGCTGCTGTTTTAGAAGCTCTTGAAAATCATTATTCTGTGTATCCATAAAGTACCCGAGAATATGTACTTCATAATTTTTATATAAAGTATTAACTTCAATCCCTTGAATGACTTCAAGTTTATCTTCAAGGTTATTTTTTTTCATATAATCTTTAGCGACATCATACGACAAAATATTATCGTGATCAGTCAGCGCAATAGCCTGTAAGCCGACATCAATTGCCGTATCCACTATTTTTTCCGGCGAGAATACACCGTCTGAATACAGAGTATGGATGTGTAAATCACTCTTCATGCCTTTCTTCCTTATTATTCTTATCTATACAACAAAAAACTCTTTTAATAGCAACAGCACTGCCGCAGGAAGGCTCGATATCAACTTCAACTGCATTCAACTGAATAACAGAACTGTCTGCTACATCATAACGTTCAGGCACGCAGGTTGTGAATCTTGTTAGCGAAGTGCCGTAATCCATACCAATAACACTTTCGTAAGCACCGCAAAAACCTGCGTCCGTAATATAAGCCATCCCGCCTATAATCTGTTCATCGGCAGTCTGCACATGAGTATGAGTACCGAAAAATGCACTTACTCCAAGTTCCGAACACAGACGCGCCAAGCAAATTTTCTCGGCTGTGGCTTCGGCATGAAAATCAACAATAACAATTGGGGTGATTACTTTTAGTCGTTTTATCTCATCAACAACTCCCTGCCATGGAGAATCTACAGGAGCCATAAACACACGGCCTAAAGCGTTCACAACGCCGATTTTTATTCCGTTAAATTCAAATATTCTGCTACCCTGCCCCTTTGTACCTACAGGATAATTCAGCGGGCGCACGAGTTTTTCCGCATTATCAATATAGTTAAATATCTCTTTTTTATCCCAGATGTGATTGCCTGACGTCATACAATCAAGCCCGTAGCTTTCTAAATCATGATAATTTTTTTCAGTAAGCCCGAACCCGTGGGATGCGTTTTCAACATTCGCAATACAGAAAATTTTATTAAAATCATAATCAGCATCAGGCAAAAAATATTTCGGATCAGCGAAAAAATCCCTGAGCGCATAACGCCCCGGTTTTCCGACTAAATCTCCAAAAAATATTATTTTTAAAGTTTCATCACCTGACATAATTATTATCCTATGTGAAATTGTGAGCAGTATATAAAATACTGCCCACAGTGTTATTTTATTTTGCTATTTCAGTTGCCCTGAATTCTCTGACGACTGTTACGCGGATTTGTCCCGGATAATCCAGTTCATCTTCTATACGTTTTGCAATGTCACGCGCAAGCTTTTGAGATGCAAGGTCATCAAATTTCTCAGCCTCAACAATAATTCGAACTTCACGTCCGGCCTGAACAGCAAACGACTGTTTTATACCGTCATAACTGTTAACGATTTCTTCAATCTTTTGCAGACGTTTAATGTAAATTTCGAGAGTATCACGTCTTGCACCCGGGCGGCCCGCAGAAATTGCATCTGCCACTTTGACGAGAACTGCTTCAATTGTGTTAGCAACAACATCATCGTGGTGAGCTTCTATTGCATGAATTACTTCGGGCTTTTCACCGTATCTAAGAGCAAGTTCAACACCAAGCTGAATATGCGTTCCTTCTTGAGTCTGGTCAACTGCTTTACCTATATCGTGCAAAAGTCCGGCACGTTTTGCAACAGCGACATTAGCCCCGAGTTCTGCTGCGAGCATGCCTGCTATGTGACCGACTTCAAGTGAATGTTTTAAAACATTCTGACCGTAACTTGTTCTGTAATACAGGCGGCCGAGAGTTTTGATTAACTCTTTATTAAGCCCCATTATGCCCATATCAACAGCAGCACTTTCACCTTCGTCCCAAATTTTTCTTTCAATTTCTTCGCGGGCTTTTTCAACCATTTCTTCTATGCGGACAGGGTGAATTCTGCCGTCTACGATTAATTTTTCCAGCGCAAGTTTTGCAATTTCACGTCTTACAGGATCAAAACTTGATAATACAACGGCTTCCGGAGTATCATCAATGATTAAATCAACACCGGTTAAGGTTTCTAATGCGCGTATGTTGCGGCCTTCACGACCTATTATACGGCCTTTCATATCGTCATTAGGCAATGCAACAACTGATACGGTTGTTTCTACTACCTGCTCTATCATACATCTTTGCATAGTTGTTGAAAGAATTTCTTTTGATTTTTCCAGTGCTGTTTCTTTAATTTTTGCTTCGTTTTCTCTGATAAGCTGTAATTGTTCCTGCGCAAGATCGTGTTTAAGTTGATCCAATAACATATTTTTTGCATCTTCTGCGGACATACCGGAAATTCTTTCTAATTCGGTTGTTTGTTTTTGAACAATTTCCGCAAGATAATCCTCTTTTTCAAGAAGTTCATCAAGCTTGCGCTGCACCTGAATATCTTTTTCAGTATATTCCTGAATTTTGTCCTCAAGCATGTCTTCGCGCTTTGCAAGCTTCTGTTCCTGCCTTGCCAGTTCTTGCCTGCGTTCTCTTTCTTCTTCGTTCAGTTTTTCTCTGTCTTCTTGAAGCTCCTCGATTGCTTTAATTTTTGCTTCTTTTAAAAGAATTTTTTCCTTCTCCTCAAGAGCCAAACGGTCTTTTTCTGTGCTGGTCAGCACATTTTTCATTTTGGATTGCTGTACGTACAGCATTGCGACTAAAGCTATTACCACAATAATCGCGACAATCAATAAAAAGTCCATAAAGTTTTTTACCTTGTCCTTTTCTTATTTTTTAATAATATGCAATAGCTCGATACATTTAACCTATCGAGTATATTCAAAGCTCTGTTCAAATATTTTTCTTTATTGCATATATATCCAAAAATATTTACCTACTACATTTGTAAACAGCATAGCATATAAATGAATTTTTGTATAGTAGCAATTAAGAATTTGATACATAAAAATTACAATTTACAACTATTGACAAAAGTGCTATAATATATCCGAAAAAGGAGAGAGAAAAATGGAAATAAAAGTTTTGCAAAATGTAAAAGACGAGCAGACAGAAGTCCTTGTAATCAGCCAATTTGAAGGCGAAAAAACATCACAGGAACTTGCGAATACTTATGCAATAGATAAAGACGGTTTTGAGGGAAAATTCGGAACAACTTATCTTCTGCACACATACGGAAAGATTCCGGCTGACAAAATATTAGTTCTCGGACTCGGCAAAAAAGAAGAGTTAGACGGGAACAAAATTCGCGAGGCTGTCGCAAAAGCAGTAAAAAAATTACAACAAATAAAAGCGAAAAAAGTCTGCTTTGACCTTGCCATAAATAGTGAATACGGGAAACAGGCCGCAATAGGCGCAATGATTGCAGATTATGCATTTGACAAATACAAATCAGAAAAACCGCATCATATTAATGAAATTATTTTTGGCGGTCTATCTCAAGAATACGTAGAAGAAGGCATAATTTTTGGCGAAGCAATGAAATTTGCGCGAGATCTTGCCAATGAGCCGGCGCAATACGCAACACCTTCAAAATTAGCGGAAATAGCGCAGCATTTAGAAGATGTAACAACCGAAGTTTATGACAAAGATGCAATTGCAAGAATGGGCATGGGCGCATTTTTAGCTGTTGCGCAGGGAAGTGTTCAGCCGCCTAAATTCATTCACATGAAATATACAGGTAAAAATCCGAAAAAGAAAATTGCAATTATCGGAAAAGGTATTTGTTTTGATTCAGGCGGACTTGATATAAAACCGCCGGCATCAATGCTTACAATGAAAGACGATATGTCAGGAGCGGCCTGTGTCCTTGCTGTAATGCAGGCTTTGAATAAATTAAAACCTGATATGGAAGTTCACGGAATTATAGCTGCATGCGAAAACATGCCGTCAGGTTCATCATACAAACCGGGCGATATTTTAACTGCTAAAAACGGCAAAACAATTGAAGTTGACAACACAGATGCGGAAGGCCGTTTGACACTTGCGGATGCCCTGTGTTTTGCCTGTGAGCTTCAAGTAGATGAAGTAATAGATATTGCGACCCTGACAGGTGCCTGTATGGTAGCACTCGGCACACATGCAGCGGGGATTATGGGCAATAATGAAGATATGATATCACGTCTTATTCAAACAGCCCGAGCATCTGGCGAAAGATTATGGGAGCTTCCTATGTATAAAGAATACAAAGACAGCCTAAAATCAGAAATTGCCGATATGAAAAATACCGGTTCCCGTTATGGCGGCGCCTCAACAGCCGGCGTATTCTTACAGGAATTTGTCGAAGGCGTTAAATGGGCACACATTGATATTGCAGGTACTGCATATCTTGAAAAACCGCAAAAAGAACTCATTGCAGGCGCAACCGGCGCAGGTGTCAGAACACTGTTGAATTATGTGAACTGTGATTGATTAAGTGATTAGCAGATTTGTGCCTTCGGCACAAATCTGTCTGGAAATCCAAGACACGTCTTAACGACTTATAATCTTTTTAATCAGGCAATGTGAAATTTTCCACGTTGCCTGATTTTTTGCAACGAACTTATTCCCTTATTCTCCTTATTCCCTTTGAACTAAGGGCATAGCCCTTAGATTTACATTTCTATTTCTATTCAAAATCCATATCTTTGATATTGCTAATATCTTTTGATGTACCCCAATCAGGTTCGTAAAATCCTTT
>CALVEB010000028.1 GCA_944326465.1 Candidatus Gastranaerophilales bacterium
TAGCAAGGTAATTGCTAAAGGTAAATGAAAACTTAATAGAAGGCGATAATACCAGAGTCGTAGGCTTTGGTGAAAAAAAGGAGAAATAGATATGGCACATAAAAAAGGTATGGGATCAACCCGTAACGGACGTGACTCAGAAGCGAAGCGTTTAGGCGTAAAAAAATTCGGCGGCGAAACAGTTAAAGCCGGTAATATTCTTGTTCGTCAAAGAGGAACCAAAATTCACCCTGGCAACAATGTTGGCATCGGATCTGATGATACTTTGTTCGCATTGATTGACGGTCAGGTGAAATTTGAATCTCACAGACGCGACAGAAAACAGGTTAGCGTTTACGCTGCTGGTTAATTTAAAAAAAATAATTACAAAAAATCTGCATTTTAACAATGCAGATTTTTTTGTTGAATAATACTGCTTTATAGATTAAACACAATGCACTCAATATCTTTCCAGTTTTTTATTCTGTTACCGAATTATGCCATATATTTTATAACAGGATGAGACAGACTGTCTGCAATATCAAACGCTTTTAAAAGAGCTAATTGCATTTTTTCTGCACCGGTAAGATTTTCGCCGTTTTTAACTTTTGCTGTTAAATTTTCGTATAGTTGAGCAATTTTCTTTTCCTGTTTTTGATTGAAGCGTTCCCACAATACAGCTTCAGGATTACCCATACGTCTTGTCGGGAAACATAAACTTGCTGCACCTAATTTTGTAACGTCAGATATCATACACACACTCCTTTTTCACTATACTTTTATAAAGTATTTCTTTTGTCGGCCATTTCAAATTTAAGTCTTTTGTTAATATTTATTTACATTTAACCTGTTTTATTAAAGTTTTCCAACAACTGCTCCGATAAGAAAAATGTAATTAGTATCTAAGGAGTAAAATTATGTTAAAAAAGATATCACAACCTTCGTGTAATGTAAGCGATAGTGTTGAATTTATATTAAGAGGAGCGAGAAAACGCCGTAGTATGGCGATAGCAAACGCAAAAATGATTAATGCGGATGCTGGTATTCAGGCACGATTACATGCAGTTAAGTAGTGCTGTGTTTAAAATAAGATTTGAGAGTTTGTATGTTAAAAGACCGAAAATTAAATTTTCGGTCTTTCTTTTATAATATTATTCCATCCACGGTTTAACTAGGAATTTAATTGCTTTGCCGTCTATATGCTGCTGCATTGCCCACTCTATTTTGTCTAAACCGATAGTATCAGTTATAAGTTTTTCCACTTCAACTTCACCGGATGCAATGTGTTTAAGCGCCTGCCTGAAATATTGCGGAGTATGGTGGAATACACTCATTAATTTGATATCACCATAATGCATTCTTGTTGTATCAAAGGTTACTGTGGAACCGGATTTACAGCCGCCAAAGAAGTGAACAGTGCCCCCGGGACGCACACAGGAGAATATTCTTTCCCAGATTTCCGGCAGTCCTACACATTCAACAGCTACATCCAATCCTTTTTTCTCCTCGGTGAACTCTTTAAAGATTTTTTCAGGATTAGCATAACGCGTAAGATCAACGATTTCATCAGCATGCGAAAATTCTTCGGCCGCCTTTAGCTTTATAGGGTTACGCCCTGCGACAATTACATTTGCCCCTTTTAATTTAGCAAGACGTGCAAACATAAGCCCGATAGGCCCAATACCAATTATACCGACGGTTTGCCCCGGTTTTATACCTGTACGCTCTACTCCATGTACAACATTTGCAAGCGGCTCACAAAAGGCCGCTTTATCAAAGCTTAAAGAATCAGGCAAAAGCAGCATATTTTTTTCTACAATACGGGCCGGAACAGTTATGTATTGAGCATAAGCGCCGTTTAACAGGTCAAGGTTTTCGCATAAATTGTACTCTTCATGCCTGCAATAAAAGCAGTGTCCACAAGGTGCGGAATTTGCTGCGACTACTCTATCGCCTGCCTTAAAGTTTTCAACGCCGCGCCCTACTCTGTCGACAATACCCGCGAATTCGTGCCCGAATCCGGACGGAACACTTTTTATAAGCACGGGATGCCCGCGCCTGTAAGTTTTCACGTCTGTACCGCAGGTTAGTGCTGACATAACTTTAACAACGACTTCGCCTTCTTCCGGCGGTTTTACCATTACTTCTTCATACTTTATATTTTGTGGTCCGTAATATTGTATTGCGCGCATTGTTACCTCATTTTGGATGGTGATTAAGTGACTGGGTGATAAGATGACTAAGTTCTTTAATAAAGACCAAAGACTTTAATAATTTATTAACCTTCTTAATCACTTATTCACTTAATCACTTAGTCACCTCTATATATGCTTTCATTATTTTATTGCTCATAGTATCTTCAAAGGCCTGTTCTATATTTTCCAGTTCATAAACAGTAGAAAGACCCGAAACTTTAACCTGTCCGGATTTTAACATTTCAAGCGAATCTTGCAAGTCAACAGGAGACGGTGAATAACTTCCCATAACAGTTAATTCACGGTAATAAATCTCGTTGTTTGCATAGCCGAAATTCTTTGGAGTACTTGAAAAAACAAGTATTTTACCTCCGCTGCGAACATATTTTAACGCTGTATCAATAGCTTTGTCAGCACCGGATGTCATAAAGATGCCGTCAGCCTCAAAATTTTGCGGTAATTCCGTGTATGCCTCAAGTCCAAAAGATTTCAGAACCTCTACACGCTCAGGAAGTAAATCACAACCTACGGCATTTATACCGGAAGCTTTTAATGCCTGCGCCATAAGTATTCCAATTGAACCCAAACCAATTACAAGCGCCGTATCACCAGATTTAAGATTAGCACGTTTAACCGCCCTTACACAACACCCGAGAGGCTCATAAAATGAAGCTTCAATATTTGTCAAATTGTCTGGTTTTAAGTGTGCGACATTAAGAAGATGCTCTTCTGTAAGATATACGTACTCGCTAAACCCGCCAGGGAATATGTTGGTTGATTTAAAATGTTCACACATTGATATATTACCATGCCTGCAATATTTGCATTTGCCGCAAGGAATATGATGCGACGTCACAATTACATCCCCAATCTTAAAATCAGTCTCAGAATTAATTTCTGTTATTTTTGCAACGATTTCATGCCCGAGTACAGTTCCGTCCGGAGAAATTTTATGCACAAATTTGACAATATCTGAACCGCACAAGCCGCAGCCGAGAACTTTAACCACAGCACCCTGTCGTCCGTTCAATGATAATGTACCGGTGTCAGCAGTCTCTATTTTGTCGTTTTTTATAACTGCAATTTTCATAACAAACCTCTCAATAAAATTTTACCATAAACTTGAAAAATGCTTCAAAAAATATTATAATAGTAATATGAGCACGATAAGACGATTAAATTGTTTTGACAGACCAAAAATCAAAAAAATGATCTCTTACCTCGGGAGTGAAAACGAATTTTCAAAGGCGCTGATGCGTGAGGCCTTTGTAATGCTGAGCGCCCTTTTACCGCTGAAATATCGAGTACTGCCGGAATCCTATATATTGCTGGAAAACGGGGAAATACAAGGGTTAATAACTGTTGTGCCGACATACGGCAACCCTTACAAAATAAACATTACACGTTTAATTTTTAAACAGAATTTTTATGAAGCGGGTAAACAGCTTATTGATTTTGTAATTGCGCGTTTCGGGGCACTAGGAGCCGTTTCATTTAACGTAATGATAGACGAATCACATGAAGAACTGGTTGATTTATTCAGAAGCGGCTGCGGGTTCAGACAGTGTTCGTGCGAATGCCTCTGGAAATTAGAAAATACATCAAGCGAAAATCACAGTCCGCATTTATTCAGATACTGTCAAAAATCTGACGCAAAAGCAGTATCACGATTGTTCAACGGAGAGCTAGTAAGCCTTTATCGTCCGTCTCTGGATAGGACAAAAGAGGAATATCAGGAACCTACATTCGCCGGTTTTGCTAATGCATATAAAAACCGCTATGTTATGGAAGAACCGGCAAAAGGGCGCATAATAGCGTATTTATCTATTACAACGGAAGATAATGTTAATTTCATAATTGATTTATCGACAAACGACGGGTATGACATTTCATACGATGATATTCTTGATTTTGCACTCGGAGAAATATCACGACGCAAAACCGTTTTTTATGCATTTGTCAAACAGAAAAAATACACAAAAACTTCGGAAAAATTAGAAAATTACCTGCGAGCTAATAACGCGGATTTAATCCAGACCCAATTAGTTCTTGTCAAGGATTTTTACCGTCCTGTAAAACAGAGTGAAAATATTTTGCAGGTGTTTTTATTCGGAGATCAGCGCGTATCAACTTAATTAAAATAAACCTTGCTGCTCCGGAGGCAAATTTTTATAGTTCAAATGCCTGTATGCAGCAGGTGATACTTTTCTGCCGCGCGGGGTGCGCTGCAAAAGACCCGCCTGAAGAAGATACGGTTCACACACATCTTCAATAGTCCTGACATCCTCGCCTATTGCGGCAGCAATTGTTTCTATACCTACCGGCCCGCCGTCATATTTTTCAATGATAAGTTTTAACAATGCCCTATCTGTACTATCAAGTCCAAAAGCATCAATTTTTAAAATATCAAGCGATTTATTTGCAATGTCACCTGTGATTTTGCCGTCATGCTTAACAAGAGCATAGTCAGAAACCCTTTTTACAAGCCGGTTTGCAATACGCGGAGTACCGCGTGAACGCCTTGCTATTGCGTGTGCGCCTTCCTGAGTAATTTCTATATTTAAAATTCCGGCTGTACGCGTTATAACCTGCGCAAGTTCATCTTCCGTGTAAAATTCAAGCCTGTGGATTATCCCGAATCTGTCACGCAGCGGCCCGGATAATTCTCCGGCTTTGGTCGTTGCGCCGATAAGGGTAAATTTAGGCAGCGGAACACGAAGCGTTTTGACAGTCTGGCTTTTACCAGTTGTCATATCTAAGAAAAAATCTTCCATTGCAGGATATAAAATTTCTTCTGCTACTTTATTCAATCGGTGAATTTCGTCAATAAAAAGTATTTCGCCGCCCTTTAATGACATTAAAATCCCGATAATATCACGGGGACGCTCAAGCGCAGGAGCAGATGTAATTTTAATATCTACACCCATTTGTTCAGCAATTACTCCGGCAAGAGTTGTTTTTCCAAGCCCCGGAGGACCGTAAAACAATAAGTGATCAAGCGGCAATTCACGCTTTTTTGCGGCTTCGATTGAAATTTTCAAAGTTTCTTTTAGTGAAGACTGCCCTATATATGTATCAAAACTTTTAGGTCTGATACAGTTTTCAAAATTCTTATCAAATTCAATACTTTCAGCCTTAATCACAGGATTTTTCCCGTGTGTTTCTTTTTGTATAAAATCATTGTCATCTGCAATAATACTCATTATTTTGACCTTTAAAAGATATTTATTACTATTTTCTTTTGTATATTTTTATGTTATCATAAAATTAACCTGAAGGAAAGAAATTTAAGGGAGAGAAGAGATGAAAGTTTCAGAACGTTTAGAAAAGATTCCGCCGTACCTTTTTGCGGAAATAGACAGAAAAATAGCCGAAGCACGCGCAAAAGGCATTGATATAATAAGTCTGGGCATCGGGGATCCTGATCAACCGACATTACAGCCGGTTGTTGAAGAAATGCACAGAGCTATTGATAATCCGAAAAACCATGATTATCCGCCTTACAACGGCACAGAAAAATTCAGAAAAGCTGCCTGCGAATGGATGAAAAAACGTTTTGGCGTAGTTCTCAACCCTGATACAGAGATGCTTGCTAATATAGGTTCAAAAGAAGCTATAGCACATATATTCTTTGCTTTTGTAGATAAAGGTGATTACACCCTTGTTCCTGATCCAGGATACCCTGTTTATCATAATGCGACTATTTTTGCAGGCGGTACGCCTTATGCAATGCCGCTATTGGAAGAAAATGGTTATCTCCCTGATTTTGACAAAATTCCGGAAGACATAGCTAAAAAATCAAAATTGATGTTTTTGAATTATCCGAACAATCCGACAGGAGCAGTTGCTGACCTTGAATTCTTCAAAAAAGCCGTAGATTTTTGTAAAAAATATGATATTTTGCTGTGTTCAGATATGGCATATTCAGAAATGACTTATGACGGTTATGTTGCCCCTTCTGTTCTTCAGGTGGAAGGCGGAAAAGATGTTGCTATAGAATTTTATTCTCATTCAAAATCATACAATATGACCGGTTGGAGAGTCGGATTTGTCTGTGGTAATGCAGAAGCTGTAAAAGCTCTCGGAACAATTAAAAACAATATTGACAGCGGAACATTCAAGGCAATACAGGATGCTGCAGCTGCCGCATTTGATATTGATAAATCAACCATTGACAAACTGAATAAAATGTATCAGGAACGCCGTGATGCTGCAGAAGAAGGATTTAGAGAACTCGGTTGGAATATAAAACCTTCAAAAGCAACATTCTACCTCTGGCTGCCTGTGCCAAAAGGTATGACAAGTGAAGAATTTGTCACTCTAATGCTTGAAAAAGCTCACGTTGTTGTACCGGCAGGAAACGGCTACGGCAAATGCGGAGAAGGGTATTTCCGTGTTGCTTTGACAAAAGATGTTCAAACAATTAAAGAATGTATTCGTAGAATGAAAGAGGCAGGTATACATTACGAATAATGCTTGCCAGTTTTAGAAAGTGTGATATAATCTAATTATGGAATGTCCAAAATGTGGTTTAGAAATTGATGATAAGGCTCTGGTCTGCCCGAATTGTAAAAAGGTGCTCAAATTGGTTTGCCCTGTTTGTAAGGCTATTAACGAAGGCAGCACCTGCAAAAAGTGCGGGTATGTAATCGTAACCAAATGCAGCAAGTGCGGCAAGGTTAATCAGACCGCAAAAAAGAAATGCGCTAATTGCGGATTTTCTCTTGAAAAAAGTGTTATTTTAAATGAATCTAACACTGATAACTTTGTTATTTTAACCATTGACTTTCCAAACATGGCTGATATGAAAACTCTTCTAGGATCAGCTAAACTGGTAAACAAATTCAAGATTAATCTTGATAAAATAATTTATGATTACGCAAAATCAGTCGGGCTGCGCCGTCAATTAATCGGTAACACTTATGTAATAAGATTTGATAAAGACTATACAATAGGTTCTTCTGCGAATAATGCAATGACGGCGGCAGTCGAATTGTTAAATCAGATTTCCAAGACAAATGCAAGACTCACCAAAAAGAAAAATGCAACTGTACGCTGTAACATGTTTCTTTTAAAAAGAAGTGTGGAAGATGATCCGAATAACCTTGATTCCGGTTTTAACATCAACCTTTTATCAAGCGGAAAAGGCGGTGCTGAAGAAAAAGTTCTGAGTGCGTTTCAAGTTCTTTCAGATTCAAATGTTCAGGATATTCTCTCCAAAGATTATGAATTCGTTCCGCTAAACTCTGTAATGATAGACGGTGAAATGAAAATGTTCTATGAAGTAAATGTTAAAGATCTTGTTACCGTAGAACATATTCCTGATGATGAAGATGAGAAAGTTGAAATACCAAACTTTGTTCAGAACATGCTTATGGAACAGGACAAAATTGACGGTATGGCGCTGCGTAAAATGGATACGCCGTATGATCCTGATGCAATATATGACCTTGAAACAATTCAGTTTGGAGAAGTTCAGGCTGATTTTGTCAGAACAGAAAATATTGATGTATTTTATCATCTTATTAACAGGCTGCAATCTGTACCTAAAGGTATTCTGGCTATTAAAACTATGGAGTTATACAAGCCGTATTCACTTAAAATAATTAATACAATAGAGGACTTAAAATTATATAGTAATATAATAAGTGTAACCTGTTATGAAGAGATGAAATATTCACCGTATTCATTTTTCAGGGAATTAGTTTCTGCAATTTTTGGCTATACAGTTTCTCAAAAACTGTTTTCAACAAACGATTTTTCTATGTTTGCCTCTGTTGATCCTGATTCTATGGTTAAAGATTTGATTACACTGACCAAGCGTAATACAGAAAATGCTGAAGATACACGATATGTCTATTATGACATATTTTTGACGCTTTTGCAGGCAATACCTAATACACTTATATTTATTGAAAACTTTGAAAAAATAGATTCAAGTTCATACGATGTATTAAAATATTTATTTGCGGCGTTTGACAAGCTTGATATCAGTTATCTGATATCTTATGAAAATAATTTTTCTCTGCACAGAGACGCATACTTCCTGTTAGAACAGCCGTATTATGCTGAAATGGCGCTGAAGCCTACTCCATTTGAAAAAATGATAGAAGAACACAAAAATTATTATAGAAATATATTAAATGATTTCTATTTCCAGCGTATTGCAAAATATTCTTGCGGAAGTATTTTGTTCCTTGATTTTGCGCTTCAGTATCTTGTGGAATCCGGAGTATACAGAACTACAGAGGACAGTATCGAACTTGATACGGCAAAAACAATTATTATTCCGTCAAGTTTGAGTAAGCTTTTAAAAAGACGTTTGAATCTCCTTGAAGATGAACCGGATACATTAAAATTCCTTGCATCTCTGTTGTTGCTGGGTACACGTATTGACTTTGCAACAATTGAAAGTCTCGGGTTTGAAAATGTAGAAGAAATAATCGAAAAATTAGGCAATATGGGATATATTTATCAATATAATAACTGTATTTATTTCCCTAACTATAATCTTTTAAGAGAAAACCTGTTGGATTCTGTCAAACCGGAAATGCTTAAAGAAATAGCAAAAGATTTATTTGACAAAGTTTTTGTTGACAATATGCCTAGCCCGACTAAAGCTTATTTATACAATCTTTTAGAAGAGTATGATCAGGAATTTGCACAGTGGGAACAGCTTGCTGATATCAATTTATCTATGGGAGACTTCACTTCTTATCTGAATTGTGCGTATAAAATTCTTGACCTTATGGAAACACGTATTAATGAAGAAAATTTTGAAGATATAGATAAATACAAAAATGATTTATACGATAAAATTTCCCACAATTTGTATCAGTATATTCCTAACAAAACTTCTGATATAGCAGAAATAACACTTAATAAACTGGAAAATACATCGGAAACCGACAAGATAATTGAACTTTGCAACAAAATGATTCTCGGTTCACTGGAAGTCGGCAACTACCATAAAGCTCTGGAATTAATGCACAAAGTGCTTTCTCTAATTCCTAACTCATCACTGGATCCTGATGCTCCAAACTTCAATCATTATTTCTTCCTTATGTCATTTATTCATATAGAAATTTTATTCAATATCGGAGCATTAAAAGATTGTTTAGATGTCGGATATAAAGTTATGGGAGTTGTAAAAGAAGCAAATCTTGATAAATTAAGACCTGCAGAATACACACCTGAGCAGTTTAAAAACATGCTTATAGGTACAGTTGGTTTTATAGCGCTGGCAAATGTCCTTAATCTGGAAGGCAATGTACAGGAATTTTTAACAATGATAAGCGCAGATTTACAGGGTATACCGGCTTCTTATTCCATATTCCCGATGCTGGAACAATTAATTCACGGTAAACTTGCAGAACTTCCTGAACTTACTATTGCGCCAAATGACAGATTTGCAGCAGCGATTTACCATATAATGTCTGCCTTCGGTTATTTGCGTCCGGATCCTGTTAAGTTTGCGGAAGAAATTTATATTGCAAAACTAAACGCAAAAGATAAAAACTTACATCAAATAGAATTATTCTGCGACTTGCTTATAGGTTCATCCTATATGGATATTGAATCTTATACCAAGGCAACTGATATCTTCTATAAAATTGTCCGGGAAACCGGTGAAAACGGTATGACAAATATGCTTTATTTTGCCTGGTTCTTCATGAGCGAATATAATTTACGAATGCAGAAATATGATGTAGCATACGGTATTATAAATAATGTAATTATCCAGTTAGAAAAAGCCGATAATTCTTGTTACTACCTGTTGCTATTATTTAAATACAATATGTTCAAAGTTCTTATGTATATGCAGCAGTTTGACAAAGCAAAACTTTGTATAGAGCAGGCAATATCAATGGCAGAACGCAAAGGAATAAACTTTGTATTTGATCTTGATGCATCACATTACATACCGGAAGGCGGCTTGGCTCCGGAAGGCGAAGAACAGCCTGCAGAAGGCGAAGAGCAAAATCAGGAACAACAGCCTGAACAGGCGCCTCCGGAAGCAAAGGCGGAACAAAAGTAAAAAGTGAAGGGAGATATCAATGAAAATATTGTTTGCATCAGCAGAGGTGGCACCATTTTCCAAAGCCGGCGGACTTGCAGATGTAGTCGGCAGTTTACCCAAATATCTGGAAAAAGATGCCGAAATTGCTATATTTACGCCGCTGCACGGTTGTATTGATGTTAATAAATACGGAATTAAAGAATTAGAAAATTCTGAAATGTGGCTTACATTTGATCGCATGGGGCACAAGTTCCGTTTATTTATGTGTAAACTCCCTGACACTGATATAAATGTATTTTTTGTACATAATGACTGGTACTTCACCTGCTTTAAAGATGTTTACCCGAAATGGCTGGACACAAGATATGAACATGAAAGATATATTGCGTTTTCTCTTGCGGTAATGGAATATGCTAAAGCACTAAATTTCCGTGCTGATGTAATCCATGCAAATGACTGGCATACGGCAATGCTGCCTTTATATTTGCATAGCAACTACAAATTTGATGAATTCTGGTCAAAAACAAAATCCGTTTTTGAAATCCATAACCTTGCATATCAGGGGGTATGGTTTGAGGATGTTCTGGATTTTGCAAATATGCGAAAAGACATTGTATACAATGAATGGGGCTGTGAACATTACGGCAAAGTCAACTGGATGAAAGGCGCTATTAATTACGCAGATAAAGTCATTGCTGTATCTCCGACTTATGCAAAAGAAATTTTGACAGACGAATACGGCGAAGGTATGGATTATACACTCCGCGGGGCACAACATAAACTGGTTGGTATTTTAAATGGTATTGATTACAATGTATTTAATCCTAAAAAAGATAAATGTCTTGTTAAAAATTATGATGTAAAATCAATAGAACACAAGGCCGAAAATAAAAAGGCTGTTTGTGAATTTTTCGGACTCAAATATAATCCGACCAGACCATTAATCGGTTTTATTTCCAGACTTGTTGAGCAAAAAGGCCTTGACTTAATCAGACAGGCAGAAAATGAATTAAGAGGATTGGATGCAGACTTTGTATTCTTAGGTAACGGCAATCAGGATTACGAAAACCTTTTAATCTGGCTTTCAAATAATTCACCGAATATTCGGGCTTATATAGGTTATAAGGCAGAACTTGCAAATCTCATTTACGGCGGGTCAGACTTTTTCCTTATGCCGTCTAAATTTGAACCTTGCGGCCTAAGTCAGCTTATTGCAATGCATTACGGGGCTCTGCCTATAGTCAGAGCAACAGGCGGGCTGGAAGATACAGTAACCGGATATCCGCTGGATAATTCTACAGGATTTAAATTCTGGCGATATGACGGATGGGACATGCTTCAGGCAATCAATTGTGCGTTAGGTGTTTATAAAGATAATTATACATTCCGCGCAATGCAAAGATCTGCTATGAATGCTGATTTTTCGTGGAAAAAGAGCAGTGCGGAATACCTGAAACTTTACAGGGAGTTAGCTGGTGGGTAGAAAAATTGTTGCATTAGTAATTTTTTTGTTCGGGGCCGGTATTTTCTTTCTCGGAATGCTGCAAACCAATCTTAACTGCGACAAGTCTGCGGACAGTTGTGTGTTACGTTCAAGCATACCGGCTATGCATTTAAACATTGACAGTATGCGATTTAAAATGACGGACTTGAAAGAAATCACCTGTGAAAGGCGTACACAGGCCTCACGCGGAAGCGGCCGGCGTGCATATTATGAATTGACGCTAAATATAAAAAATGAGCCTTATGTTCTGGAAACCTGTCCGAATTTTAAGATATGCAGGCGTCATGCAGACAAATTACTGGATTTTAAACATCTGGCACAATACAAAAATTTTGATTATAAATCATCAATCGGCGTATCAAACGTAATGGGCGTAGTTCTCGGAGCAGTACTAATTATTCTCGGTTGGAAAATGTTTTTTGATAAAAACGAGCCCGACGATGAGAGTTGACAAAATTTTTAATTTCTGAACGGAATGCATTTTATCAGAGTGAAACAATCAGCTTAAAAAACCGTTTACTATTTTATAAACATCGTTCAGTTTTTCTTCGTTCTGATTTAACAGGGTGATTAAGGCCTCTTTTATATTGACATCCGGTTGAGTGTTATAATTAAAATCAAAAAGC
This sequence comes from Candidatus Gastranaerophilales bacterium, assembly GCA_944326465.1. Classification (GTDB taxonomy): domain Bacteria; phylum Cyanobacteriota; class Vampirovibrionia; order Gastranaerophilales; family Gastranaerophilaceae; genus CALUVH01. Next base: position 12,325 of record CALVEB010000028.1, read on the forward strand.
TGTTTAGGGGTTACATCAAGTACTCTACATAATTTGTCAAGTGTATCTGATTTGATGAAATTAATTCCGCGTTCAATATAAGACATTGAATTAACGTTGACATCCAGCTTTTCCGCTAATGCCTCCTGAGTAAATCCCCTTAGTTCTCTGTAGTATTTGACCTTTTTACCAAACTCTTTTTTTATTTCATCACTCATATTGTTAACCCTTTCTCCTATATTGTTAATGAAATAAAAAAATATATTAACATATTGACAATGTGTATAATAACATTTATAATATATATAAAATAAAAATGAGGATTTAGGCATGAAACACAAAATATTAAACGCATTTACTTTAGCAGAGGTACTAATCACTCTTGCTATAATTGGTGTAGTTGCAGTGCTTACAGTACCATCGTTAATTCAGAGATATCAGGAAAAAGCCACGGTAACAAAACTTAAAAAGGCTTATAGCCTGTTAAATCAGGCGTATCAAATGGCGGTGATTGATCACGGAACATATGACCAGTGGGGAATGATAAACGAGGAATACGATGAAGAAGGAAACATGACAGAAGAATTTATAAATTCTTATACAAGAACCTGGGATATATTGGCTCCTTACCTTAATAAAGCAGTTAAATGTACAGAGGCAGATGAAAAATGTTCAGGTATATTTTTAGAAAAATCTAACTATTACTCATTAGATGGAACTCTTAGAGGTACAACAACATCAAGTAAAACTAATGCAATTTTGTTAGCTGATGGCATCATCTTGACCGGCGGTTTTACGGAAAGCAAAGATTGTACGCGACAAAATGGTCAATCTAAAATGCTACAAAATATCTGTGCAGATTTTCAGGTAAGAATATCACCTAGAAAATCAGTCTATACTGTAGGTAAAAATGTTTTCTATTTCTATATAACAAAATATGGTATATATCCTATCGGAGCGCAGGAAGATACACGATTTAGGTTTGCGGAGACCTGTAACCTTAGAAGGACATCTTCCTCCAACGGTTATGGATGCACTGCCTGGGTTATTATGAATGGGAATATGGATTACCTGCATTGCGATGATTTAAGCTGGGATGGCAAAAAGTCTTGTTCAGATAAATGATTTTTGGAAATACTTACAAACAAAGGGCGGCGCCAGATATGCGTCGCCCTTTGTTAATATATCCATTTCATTAATTATATATCTTTCTTGTCAAATCTGCTTTTCGTATTCTGATGTTTTCCGGCGTAATTTCGACAAGCTCATCGTCACCTATATATTCAAGACTTTCTTCAAGTGAAAGGATTTTAGGGGCTTGCAGAGTAACCATTACATCAGCGGTTGCACTACGCATATTTGTTAATTTTTTTGTTTTACAGATATTGACTACGATATCTTGAGGCTTGTTGCATTCCCCGATAATCATACCGCGGTATACTTTTGTTTTAGGGGTAACGAAGAATACGCCGCGATCCTCATATTGTGCGAGAGCGTAAGGAATTGCTTCACCTTGTTCATGCGCGATAATAGACCCGTTTCTCTGACGCGGAATATCGCCGGCATAAGGTCTGTAGTGCAGGAAGGTATGATACATTATACCTTCTCCGCGTGTCATACGGATGAATTCGCTTCTGAATCCGATTAATCCTCTTGCCGGAATGTGGAATGTCATATGCGTTCTGCCTTTTGCATTCTGCATTTCTTTCATCTCTGCCTTTCGGCCGGAAAGACGGTCTATACAAGATCCTGCATAACCTTCCGGAACATCCACGATTAGGTTTTCATACGGTTCGCAATGTTCGCCGTTAATTTCTTTGTAAATAACCTCAGGCTTTGATACCTGAAACTCGTAGCCTTCACGGCGCATTGTTTCAATAAGAATACTTAAATGCAGTTCTCCGCGGCCGGAAACCCTGAATACGTCTGTGCTTTCAGTATCTTCAACACGTAAACTTACATTCTTTTCAAGTTCGTCATAAAGTCTTTTACGCAATTGACGGGAGGTTACAAATTTACCTTCAGTTCCTGCAAACGGACTGTCATTGACGGAAAAGTTCATCTGTAAAGTAGGTTCATCAACTTTTATTAGAGGCAGCGGCTGCGGGTTGTCAGGTGAACAGATACTTTCACCGATTTGAATATCTGAAAATCCTGCGATACCGACAATATCACCGGCTAAAGCTTCCTGTATTTCCACGCGTCCTAAATCGTGAAAGCCGAATAATTTTGTTATTTTACCCTTTTCCTGAGAACCGTCAGCGTGAATTACACAAACCTGTTCCTGAGATTTTACTGTACCGTTTTCAATACGTCCGATAACAATTCTGCCGACATAGTCGTTATAATCCAGAGTTGTTGCACGGAATTGGAAAGGAGCAGCGGCATCGCCCTTAGGCGGTTTAATGTTATCTAAAATACAATCCAGAAGCGGTATCATATCTTTTCTGTCATCATCCAGATCTTTTATTGCAAATCCCTGTAAACTGCTTGAGAAAATAAACGGAAAATCAATTAAATCTTCTCTGTCAGTCAATTCTGTAAAGAGATCGAAAACTTTATCTAAAGCTGTTAAAGGTTCAGCGGCCGGCTTGTCGATTTTGTTGATAACAACAATTATTTTAAGACCTAATTCAAGGGCTTTTGAGAGCACAAAACGGGTTTGCGGCATAGGGCCTTCGGCAGCGTCAACGATCAATAATGCACCGTCAACCATACCGAGAACACGTTCTACTTCTCCGCCAAAATCAGCGTGCCCCGGAGTATCTACTACATTAATTTTGGTATTTTTATAATTTATTGAAATATTTTTTGAAAGAATTGTAATTCCGCGTTCTCTTTCAAGGTCATTGCTGTCCAGAACGCGCTCCTGAACTTGTTGATTAGCGCGGAAAGCGCCTGCTTGTTTTAAGAGGCAGTCAACCAGAGTCGTTTTTCCGTGGTCAACGTGCGCAATTATTGCGATATTGCGTATATTTTCATTAGTATTTGTCATAATTCCGTCCTGAATTTTTTAGGGTAAATCTTATGACTTTATCTTAAACCGCTGATAAATATTTTGCAAGAGAATATTTTCACTATACAGGAGAAGTTTTTTCTTAAAAAGAATAAACAAGACTACACTATCGATATGCCTAATTGCTATTCAGATAATATATTTTTCCATCACTAAAACGATATTCTTTTTTTGTCTCTACATTTTCTAATATAATAAAAGATTCGCGTGTCGCAAGAGGAATTAATAATTCAGTATCCGGCTCAATAATTGTACCTTTCATTTCTTTATATTTAATTATATCATTCATACTGTAGTATTTTTTTAATTCTTTACGAATTTTTTTGTTTCTTAAACCTTCTTTAATTTTATATTCTATGTTACTAGGAATTAATACAATTGATTTGACAGGTTGTTTTATAAATAAGTCAAATTGGCTTTCACCGCTGTCATGCAATGCAGACCAAAACATAACATACGTAACTGGAGTTAAACAGCTGAGAACAGCTACTAAATGTATTTCAAATGTATGCGGGAAACGCCCTTCTGTATCATACTCCTTTAAATAGTATTTATAAAAGTCTTTAATTTTAACCTTATCGTCAGTAGAAAACTGACATGACAGAGATTTCAATTTATAGGCAACATTATCATTATTATATATTCTTAGATAAAAAAATGATGAACGTTTATATTCTGATTCGTATAGGAGAACTTCTTCGGTTTTAATAATTATTTTATCAGTAATATCATCCGTGATATCGGCAATAGAATTTAAAGGCAAAATTAAAAAGCCGATCAATAAAATTAAAACTACACTTAAACACTTTTTCATATTATTTATATTATCACAAACGTTTTAAATTAATAATAGCTCATTAATAAATTAAATTTTCAAAGCATTTACAAAATTCAGGGAAGGATATATTCACCCAGTCAAAATCTTTAATAAGAATTTCTTTTTCGCAGACAAGACCTGCTACATACATACTCATTGCAAGTCTGTGATCGTGATAGGTCTCAATTTCAGCCCCGCCGGTTAATTTAGTTTTGCCGTGTACAACAAATCCGTCATCAAATTCTTCAATGTTTGCCCCTATTTTTCTGAGTTCTTTTACAATTGTAGATATCCTATCCGATTCTTTGTTGCGTAAATCTTTTGCATCTTTCACAATTGTATCACCGTACGCTTGAGTAGCCAATACGGCGATTACAGGTAATTCGTCTATCAGACGCGGAATTATTTCACCGGCAACAGTACAACAGCTCAGTTCTGAATACTCTATTTCCAAATCACCGACATCTTCTCCGGAAACTTCTCTTTTATCAAGTATTTTTATATTGCCGCCCATACTTTGTACAACATCAATAATACCGGTACGCGTTGGATTTAAGCCGACATTTTTAAGAATGATTTTTGACTGCGGAACGATCAATGCAGCCGCAATAAAATATGCGGCAGATGAAATATCACCGCAAATTTCTATTATCTGCGGTTCTAATTGGGATTTTGCTATAGTAACGGTCTTTCCGGATGAAATTATATCTGCCCCCATATACTTCAACATTCTTTCTGTATGGTCGCGCGAAATGTACGGTTCTGTCACAGACGTTTTACCTTCTGCAAACATGCCGGCCAGCAATACACAGGATTTTACCTGAGCAGATGCAAGTCTGGAAACATAATCTATGCCCAGCAATTGCTGTCCGAAAATATTTAATGGTGCATGGTTATCTGTAGAAATAATTTTTGCCCCCATTTGTTCCAATGGTTCAATAACCCGTTTCATCGGTCTTTTTGAAAGGCTTTCATCACCTATTAGGACAGAATTAAAATTTTGTCCTGCAAGGATACCGGAAACCAGACGCATTGTTGTGCCGGAATTACCGCAATCAAGTACCACTGAAGGCGGTGTTAATTGTCCTGTAGAAATTATTTCAAGTGTTCGGTTATCAATAAATCTTGCATCAACTCCCATTGCCTGAAAGACTTTTAGCGATGATAAAGGATCCTGTCCGTTTGAAAAATTTTTTATCAGTGATTTTCCTTTTGCAAGCGACGAAAACATAACTGCGCGATGAGATATTGATTTGTCAGCAGGAATTTCAAGCCAGCCCCTCAATCCATTTTTAATTTTTGAAACTTTTTTGTCCATATTGTAATCTTAACACATAAATCAAGCTTAACAACTGCATAAAAAAAGCCCTGATGATAAAATACCATCAGGGTTAAAATGAAAACCAATTAAAAAACTGTGAGTATATGTAAAAGTAAAACTATTCAATTTTTTTATCAATTTTGGTTTCTAATTTTGCAAGTTGAAGTTCGATTTGTTGTTGTTTTTGAATATAAAAGCCTAATTCTTTAGATGTTGTATCAATCTGATAAAGCTGTTGTCCTAAGAATAAACAACTGCTTATTATCACAAAAATAGATGTAATAAGGCTTTGTTTAATAAATTTCAATTCATCAAACATCAAATTCACTTTTGAGACAAAAGACACTTCACCGGCGTGTTCAGTATCGCCGAACAAAAAATGATTAACTTTATCCAATTTTCCATTCAACATCATGTGATGTTCATAACATTCTTGCGATTGTTCTTGCTGCATTATTAACTCCGTTTCAATTATTCTCCAAAAATTTTTCCAGTAAGTCTTCAAAATCTTTTTTATCATCATCAGAAAAGTTAGCATAATATTTATAAGCAAGTAGAATAAGTTTTTCCGCATAATTAACGGCTTTTTGTAATTGCTTGCGGTCTTTTAAAATTGCGCTTTCCGACTGATGTTTTTTGGCTGTTTCAGCCAGCCGGAAGCCGCTTTTAACGGCTTCCGATAGCTTTTCTATTGCCTTTGCGACATCAAACGTCATTATGCTTGTTCCTTATAGATTTGTTCCGCAAGCGCCAGTGCAACCGGTTTAAGCGTGTTCAATGTCGGCATAAACGCATCGTCAATCTTGTTTTCTGAAACCTCGGCTGCGCTGTTGATAAGTTCAAAAACAAATTCTATTGCCAATTCTGCGGCTTTTTCGCCATAATTCAGGGAAACATCTTTCAATGCTTCTTTCATTTCATCTTTCATAGTAAATCTCCTTAAAATATATTAATTGCACACTTGACAAATCAGAGAACATGGTAAATAATGTATATACAGGGTGGCAGTTTACCAGACTGCCGGATACCTTATAGAAATCGAAGTGGCTCTTATCTATTCAGGTGAGAGCCGCTTGTTATTATGTACAAAATCAAAAAAAGCATAATCAGACTTAAATTGATATTTTCCATAAACGACCTCCTTTCCTCGGAACTATCGACCGAAATCGAAGTATTAACTGTTGTGTCGAAGTTTCTTAGAAAAGGCATCTTTTACCCTGCAAAAATATATTACTATAAAAATTCTCCAATAGTCGAAAATCTTATTTTTTCAATTATACACTTGACAAATCGGAGAACATGGTAAATAATGTATATACAGGGTGGCAGTTTACCAGACTGCCGGATACCTTATAGAAATCGAAGTGGCTCTTATCTATTCAGGTGAGAGCCGCTTGTTATTATGTACAAAATCAAAAAAAGCATAATCAGACTTAAATTGATATTTTCCATAAACGACCTCCTTTCCTCGGAACTATCGACCGAAATCGAAGTATTAACTGTTGTGTCGAAGTTTCTTAGAAAAGGCATCTTTTACCCTGCAAAAATATATTACTATAAAAATTCTCCAATAGTCGAAAATCTTATTTTTTCAATTATACACTTGACAAATCGGAGAACATGGTAAATAATGTATATACAGGGTGGCAGTTTACCAGACTGCCGGATGCTCTGAGAGTTCTAAGTGGTACTTACCTTTTCTGGTGGGTGCCACTTTTAAATATGATTAAAATCAATAAGATTAAAAATAAAGTCAAATTGAAATCATTCATATCGACCCCCTTTCTAGTCGAGAACTAACCCGAGTTCCAAGATATTTTGTAGGCTGTTCTGTTTCGAAAGAGCATCTTTTACCCTGCAAAAATATATTACTATAAAAATTCTCCTAAAGTCGAAAATCTTATTTTTTCAATTATACACTTGACAAATCAGAGAACATGGTAAATAATGTATATACAGGGTGGCAGTTTACCAGACTGCCGGATGCCTTGAGAGGTCAAACGGTTCTTAACTATTTGGTTTAGAGCCGTTTTTTAATATGTACAAAACCAAAAAGATTAGTAATAAACTAATATTGAATTTATCCATACCAGCCCCCTTTCTAGTCGGGAACCAACCCGAGGTCTCCTATACAAGTGTCGGTCGGTTTCTTTTAGAAAAGGCATCTTTTACCCTGCAAGAATATATTACTATAAAAATCCTCCAATAGTCGAAAATCTTATTTTTTCAATTATACACTTGACAAATCGGAGAACATGGTAAATAATATAAATATAGGGTGGAAGCCCTGAGAAAATGCGACTTCCTTAGGACTTCTCTTAGTACCCTATAGACTTAAGACTTAATGAAAAGTTCCAGTAGTTCCAGATCTGGAACTTTTTTTTTATATTTTTGAATCAAATAATCCAAAAATAAATAAATCAATAAGTCCATTTGCATCACCTCCTTCCACCGATTTCTTAGTTAAATACGTGTGTGGGTTGGAAGTGATAGGTACTTACCCCTAAAAGATATATTACTACAAAGTTTCTGATTTATCTATTTTTTGTAAGTTAAAAATACACTATGTTAATTTCCTTATTTTTTCAATTATACACTTGACAAATCAGAGAACATGGTAAATAATGTATATACAGGGTGGCAGTTTACCAGACTGCCGGATGCCCTTAGAGACTTAGACGGTTCTTATCTGTTCAGGTAAGAGCCGTTTTTTAATATGTACAAAATCAAAAAGATTAGTAATAAACTAATATTGAATTTATCCATATCAGCCCCCTTTCTAGTCGGGAACCAACCCGAGACTTAAATTATTGTGTAGTCGGTTCCGTTTTGAAAAAGGCATCTTTTACCCTGCAAAAATATATTACTATAAAAATTCTCCAATAATCGAAAATCTTATTTTTTCAATTATACACTTGACAAATCGGAGAACATGGTAAATAATATACATATAGGGGGGAAGCCCTAAGAAAATGTGACTTCCTTAGGACTTCACTTCGTACCCTATAAGAAAAGATCAATTAAATTCAAAAGTGCTATCTGTACCTTGATGGCACTTTTTATTATTTGTCTTTTCACATTATCACCTCCTTTCAGACCGCTTTCTTCGTATATTGCGTGTGTCTGCGGAAGTGACGGGCACTTACCCTCAAGATACATTATCACATATTTTCTAATTTGTCTATTTTTTGTACGGGAATAAGGGGTTACATTAATCAGTCAACGCTTTAAATCTCGCATTGCCTGATTAAAAAGACGTTAAGACGATAAGTTCGTTACAAAAAGCGGTCTTGGTGAAATTCCACTAATAACCGCTTTATTAAAGCACTTAACGTCCTAACGTCTTAACGTCTATATTAATGAACCTATTTCCTTATTCCCCTATTTCCCTATTCCCTTAACTTTGTATAATCATTAGTTTCAAAGAACTCATCAAGCTGCTGTTTCGTGAACCCTAAAAGGCTTCCGACTGCATCTATATACGGGTTTCCGCGGTAGAAGTTGTTCGCCTTAAGCTCAATTTTCAGCGCCTTGATGTCAATCGCAGGCGCTCCGGCCGCAACTGACTCCTCACCCGAATTTGTAAGCTCACTACCTTCGCTAACAAATTCTGCCCTCTCCCCAGGGGGCGAGGACTGCTCTACAAGTGCGATTACATCCTCAAAATCTATCCCTTTGGCTTTGTAAATCGCACGCTCTACATCGGCCGCGGTAAGACTTAACATTGATATACGCTCAGCCTCTTTTTGCGCTAACTCTTCTGTCGTATACCCCCACGCCTCAAGCGAGGTTTCGCTTTCTTTTATTTCATAGCCCTGTTTATGATTTTGTTCTACTATGAAATTTTTTCTTGCTTCCTCTGTATACGGCTTTAATATTTCTGCTTTTAGTTCCATAAAATTTCTCCTTTTGTCTTGACTATTATTGATTAATACAAATATCCTTTGGCTTCCCACATTGCCCCCTGGCTATAATTGGCAGAATCTGCTTTAAAAGCAAAAGAACCTGTAGTTTTGTTATACTGTATACCGGTAGTATATCCACTGTAACCGGACCAGGAACTATTGGACAAATTCGACCTGTTGACATAATAATTAGTATCACGAAACGTTTTAAGTAAGTTTACTGTTACCAGTGTACCTGAACCGGTTTTGGTATTTACTCCTCCTTGTTCACACCAGCCGTCGGACCACACGCGATACCAGCTTGCGCCGTTTACGTAAGTCTCTGTTATATAAGGCTTTGTGTCATTGGAATGGTCTGTGTTTAACTTCTCACTCAGACTTGACGCCCACTGTGACCAATCAAAAGCCGTTTCGTTATCTGACTTGTTCGCAACTACGACAAAACAACGCAAGGCTACTGCATTAGGCTGCACTGTGCTTGAACTGCCGTAGATACTGTTCTGTTTAGAGGCATCCATATAGACAACATCACCATAGCCGCCGCCGGAAACACCGTATGTCCATTGTCCCATATCATTACGATATGCAAACACACCGTCGCAAGGGAAACGGTTTCCGATAGATGACGCACCGGTTTTACCGGTCAAATTTGGTAATCCGGCCTTATATGCCTTGCCTAATTCGCCGTTGGACATCGCCTGTTGAACAAATGTTCCATCCTTTATCGTCGGAACTTTAAAATGCGTTCCAAATGCATAAGTCACGGTGACGGTGTCACCTGCACCAGCCTCGCCGGTCAGGATTACACCATAATCCGCCAACGCTACAACCTCACTGTTTAACGACCAGTTTGTGCCGTCATAACTAAACACATATTCGCCGACATCTACAACCTTGCCTTCCCATGTGGCCGCGGTTACTGCAACCTCTGTTATGGTTGTTCCGCTGTGCACAGCTGATATGCTGTGTTCTACACCGAACGCCGCACAACTGCCGTATTCCGTGATATCCGCTTGATATTGCGTGTAGTTTTTTGTCAAAAGCTTTGGCTCATCGGCTACAAGATAGTTGTTCCAAAGCCCTGTGAACATTGCATTGCTGTACTCTGTGCCATCACATGGAAGCGCATACTCGGGCACATAATCTGCCGTCGCAAAACTCCAGAACAGCGACCCGATTGGCTGGCCGGCGCCTCCGCCGCCGAGTTCAAGCTTTTTCCACTTCGTTTCATCTGTCAGCGCGTTGCCGGTGTTGTCAGCAATTAACGATTGGTACAGCGCCACACCTTCGTCTTCAATGTTGAACACAATTGAATTAAGCCCGTAGCTTTCTGTGCTGTCATAAGTAATTACACTTTTGTAAAGGTCAGATACTCCGTCCATGGAGTAATTCAGCCCCTTGTAAGTGTCATCAATAAATTTGTTCAGATTGTCGCCCGCAAGCACATCAGGGTCAACATTGCTGAACCCGTTTTGAATTTTTTCATCCAGAAAATCGGCCTTTTGCCCGTTTACAGCAAACGCCTCCGGAATTGTAATGTTTGGTTTAATAGGTTTTGTCATTGATTTTAATCTCCTTTATATAGACTCCGTCAAGTAAAATATTTTGTATATAACTAATTGTATTTTTGGTTAAAATAAGCCCCTCGCCATATAAACTTATTGATACGACAAGCGGGCGTTCATACGAAACAATAACTTTTTTTGCATTTGTAATTGTTGTAATAATTTCTAAACATTCTTCGCGTGTTCCGCAAGACCTGTTCGCGCCAATATATGCCAGAATTTTCTGGATAAATTCTGCATCAGTAAGGCTGAGCGGGCTCTGCGGATTTAGGCCTGATGTCACAAAGTAGAAATATTTTTCCACATTGACATGCAGCCTGTTCACACAAAAATAGTTTCCATAATCCATTTCATCACGCTGCGCCCCGACCTCTGTGCCTATGTAGTCCAGCCAGACACCGCGCGCATTGTGAATATTTAATGAATTTAAAAGATAAGAAACAGCGTCCTGCAAATTGTTAAAGGTCGCGCCGATAGCCTTTAACACCGCGACGATGTCCTCATTTGTCCTCAAATACGGCAAAACATATTTGAGTGCTTCAATTTTGTAATCATTCGTTTTCATTTAATACTATCCTCTCAGTTGCAAAAATTGGAACTTGCTCTCTGGTGAGAGCAACATTGTCCTGATAATCCTCATCCATACCTGTACGCTTTACCTTAATACTCTGCACAGCCTCGACTCCGTCCGTCTCAAGTATCGGGATGATAAACTCGGTTGCATACACTATTGACTCCAGACCAAATACACGTTCTTCTATGTATTTTAGAATGTTTTCTTTTGCTTTGTTAAATACCGTGTTTGCATAATACCCGCTGCGTACCTTTACTTGCGCGGTTATTGATAATTCTATTTCTTCGGCATTCTTAAAACGTATTACCACTGGCTGATTATAAGCATCATATACTGTTATTTCTGTATCTCCCAGAAGATTGATGCCCATTCCTATTGTCTCATATATTGCCTGCGCGAATATATTATCTGTTGTGTTGTGGTAAGCTATTACTTTTACGTTGCCTGGCTCAAAGGTGTCATCTACTTTTTTGTCTATAATCTTTAAAAAAGCAATGTTGTCCACATATTTCGATAGATTTGCAAGACAAGCGTTGTGAGTTGCTTTGGCATTCAGAGCTTTGGAGTTGCGGAAACGAATACGAAACTCGTTGTCTGACTCACGCTCACGGCCGATAGAGAATTGTAAATCGTCTGCCTGAACCACTGATGTAATACCGTCAGGAGCTGTGACAATCAGGAACTCATCTGTTGGCTTGACTTCTATTGCGCCATCTATGACACATTGAAAGTCTACTAATGCAATACCGTCATCATCGGTTGTGAAGTCACTGATGTTCTCAAACTCGTTGTTGTCACTTTGAGAACGTATTGTCATCGAACCCGCACTGCAGATGAGATTTGACGCACCTTGTACCTTGAGCACAAAAGTGCTCTTTTGTGCCTCCAAACGCGTCACTCCTATACGCTCATATAGCGCATCCTGCCATGACCCATTAGCGGTTTCAGGATCATACTGTTTAATCAAATAACCTATTTGCTCTTGCAGTTTTATATTTTGTATGCCGGTTGAGGTTGCAATATTGTCAACAATACCTTCCGGCTTAATATAAAACCCATCTCCAAATTTTTTTTGTAGTTGAAGCTCTAAATCATCTAAAACTTCATCTAAATCTTGCATAATATGACCTTGATTGTCTATTTGCATAATTTTCTCCTTTTCTTTAATAATAGTTACATAATATTTTGTATTTACTTGACATTTTGTTTTTATTTATTTATAATTTATCTGTAAGGTAATTTTATGATTTCTGGTCAAAACATTGTTAAATACCTCCTAATTTGTGTTTTCACTCAGCTCCTAATGGCCGATTTTTCTTTTGCTGATCCTGTACCGGCATTTTGTCTTGCTGGGTGGTTAGATTATGAATGTTGCAAAGGTATTTCACGTATCCGAGAAACTGCACCTAATGGAGAGTTTACTTGGTATGATACTTTTGGCTCTCGTATCCGCGAAACTACACCTAATGGAGAGTTTACTTGGTATGATACTTTTGGCTCTCGTATCCGCGAAACTACACCTAATGGAGAGTTTACT
>CALVEB010000029.1 GCA_944326465.1 Candidatus Gastranaerophilales bacterium
AGGCTTAAAAAAAACTCCGCATTTACTGCAACATATAAAGTTAAAAACTCCACCCACAAGGGCGGAGTAACTTTGTTCGCAGGTATAAAAAAGAAAACACCCGACACTCTCACGCGTGTCGGTTTTGTTGTCAGCAAAAAAACTCATAAACGCGCAGTAAAACGAAATCGGCTTAAACGTCTTATGCGCGAAAGTTACAGACTCCTGTTAAAAGAAAACGACCTTGGAAATTCACAGCAATTTATGTCATTAATATTTGTAGGCGGCGAAAAAGCTTTAGACAAGGATTTTGCCGAAATGAAAAAAATCATTAAAACATTACTGGAAGGCATAAAATGTTAGAAGGAATTTACACAGACGGCGTATTGATGCACAAAGAAATCCGCCCGAATCCTATCCAACCGCAGGAAACATCAGGCGTTACTTATGGCTCAGGGGCTGTGTTCAGGTATTCGCTTAAAGAATCTGATTACCCGAATTTGATTATCCCTGAACCAATATATGACGGTCAAGGGGATGTTATAGAACCCGGATATTACGGGCTTGCGCTTTCAGATGACAGAAGCTATTTGATACTGATAGTTTCAAAACAGGCGCGTGCTATAATTCCTGTGTTCAAAATAGAAGAAGATGTAAAAGAACAGCAGCGGCTTAATGATCCGGAATACCAGAAACAACTGAAAAAAGAAGCCAAAGAGCGGGAAAAAACAAACAAAAAGCGTGCAAAAGTAGGCATGCCGCCTGATGTTCCTTATGTTCACATGGACGCATCGATTGAATACGATATTGAAGGCGGATATTATTTGATAAAATACGAACGCGGAACAATAAAAGCCTGGGGTGCGATAAAAGGTTAATGTAAAAATTCGACACTTGATGGAAGGAATGTAACAGTAAAAATTAATAAACAAGGTTTGTACAACAATATTGCTTATGTAATGCCGCAAAATGAAGCTGTTGAGGACAGGAATTTACGAAAATTCATCAAGCATTTAACCTTGCAAAAGCAGGACAGGATTTTGCCGCAAATAATACTTAAAGTATGCTATTTTATGGTTGTAGCGCCTTGAAAAACGTGCTGTGTTAGGGGAAAATTAGGGGGTACTTGATTTTTGATTTTCAGCGTATAATAATATTATTGTAACAGATATGTTGCAGAAGCGAAATATCGCGGGTTGGAGCAGTCTGGTAGCTCGTCGGGCTCATAACCCGAAGGTCGTTGGTTCAAATCCAGCACCCGCAACCATTTATCAAAAGAGGGTTTCAAGGTTTTTGGAGCCCTCTTTTTAATATATTCAAAAACTTGACTACTGATTGATTACTCTTTTAGGGGGGGACAATTCAAAAAAAACAAACCTACGGTTATGTTAATAAAGGTGAAAAAAGTTTATTTCAGAGAAGATTTTTTGAACATACGATTACCGGTAATAAAAAAATTCTTATTATAAAATTGATGTAAAAAAAATTTTTTAGGAGTTTTTATGGTTTGACAGACATTGCAGGAATTTGATTTTTTGAACTAATAGGGCTGTGTTTCAAATATATCTTGATTTTTTAGTCGGAAATCGCTAAAAATGAAATTCCTGAACTGGCAAAAAAGTCCGATTACTGTCCGTCAATGTCTAAAACAAGACAGTGTCTCAAAACCTTAAATGGCGGGAATTTAGACACAGTTTAAGAAATTCGGGATAGTTCAGGAATTTTGGGACAGGACAGTGTTAAAAATTTTTTCAAAATTTTAAGTTTAGGTGGAAATTTATTTCAATTTACTAGGTAAAAAGTGACAAGAAATTTGAGAAAAATTGGTGTGTTAGTTTGCCCAAAAAACAAACCATCTGTAACAAGAAATCAAACCATGTGTTCTTTTACATTGGGCAGGTATGCCCAAACCTACAAATCTAATTTGGGATTTTACATTGTTGGGCTGAAAGCCCAACCTACTACTATCCCCGTTTAATATAGCAGTACGATGCAAAAATATTACAAATTTATAATAAATTTACCTACAAACTAGCAAAAAAAGTAAATCAGGAGTTTTAGTGCAGATACATTCAAGTTAATGCCATCAAATCTATAAGGAGAAAACATGCGAATAAATTATAATGTCAATAATTTTCACAGAAACAGACAAACAACGAATACAAATTTCGGAGCGTTAAAAAGAGAAGAATCGGATAAAAAACAAATGCCTGAAATCGCTAAAAAACTTATTATTCCTACAATAATTGCAGCAGGTTTATCTTCCTGTGATATGAAAAACCCATATCCTGAAAAAGATATGTTTGAACATGCTATAGAACTTGTAAACGATTTACAAAACGAGCTTGAGAAATTAAACATACCTGACGGGGAATTAACTATTTCAGCAGCAGACTCATCAGAAGCAATAAAATCGAAAAATAATATACAAATTCACAAAGCAAACGATGGTGTAGCAATTTCAATATCCAGTCCTGATATCAGTCAACATATCCTTCAACATTCCCCTTATTTCAATAACAGAATGTATCAGTCAGCAATTTTTCAAGCACTGCCGTATATCAATGACGGAAAATTTAAACAGATAGATGCTATGTTTAACGGTTTTGTTATAGATGGCAAGTATAAGATGAAGGCTGACAGAAATGGCGGCTACAGCGGAAAATATAGTCTGTTTGATAGTCACGGTTTTAAAATTGACAGATTAAGAAACGGTAATTTTAACCTTCTTTATAAAAATGGTGACGAAATAGAAGCCGTCGCATTTTCTAAAGACGGAAAAATGCTAAGCAAGTTTAAAGCAATAAGACAAAACAGTAACGGTAATCCATTTATATTGCCGGTTGGTGAAACTTTGTATTCTATCGGTGCTGTAAAACCATTTTCATCTGGTTCGGGTTTAAGAGATGAGTATAAAAATACTGAAGAAAGGATAGTAAAGTTTAACAATCCGCTTTCTCATAAAGAATTTGAATTAATAACAGACGCTTTAAGTGATGCACGCAAAGCGATGGTTTTTCTAGATAAGAAACAAATTAGCGGAGATAAGCTGGAATATGTATATGCACGGGATTTCAGTGTTAATAAGCCGGATAACTGGTATACCCTGACACTGCACAACGATATTGGTCTGGTATTTAATAATCGCCACCTATTCAGATTTGGTGTTAATCGTGTAAATATACAACCTATGGAAAACGGCGGATATTCGCTTTCAATTATAGATCCGAGTAACGAAATTATATTAACAAATTACTATGATAAAGACTTAAACAAACGTGACAAAGAATGGTTTGAGAAGGAAAAAGAAATAAGAGAACAACTGCAAAGAAAATTATCAGCCGCTATGATGGAAAAAGCACTTGAAAATATCAAAAACGGCAAACCCGCACATTTTAAACTTGGTGACAACAGTGTAATATTGCTTCCAAAGATGGGACAAATGGTTGTAGGCGAAACTTCATTAGGGGTAAGAGCAAAAACTTCTTTCGATGAAGTAAGAGAATCTATAGAGAATTTACCTGCTGCAGTAAAAGCGGGTATAGTGGTTGTATCTATTGCTGCCGGTGCTTATGCACTTGATGCGATAGTATTTCCATCCTTTTTTGACGGGGCTGCCGCCATGGGCGTAATTCCTGCAAGTGTCGGTGCAGCATTGTAATGCACAAAGCATTGTAGGTTGGGCATACTTGCCCAACAATACTAAATTATAGACAGTCGGAAGCTGTTTGGTTGTAAAAACTAAATCGAACGAAATCTGACTTTATTAGGACATAAAGTTACAAAGAATATTTTTAAATTAGGCTGAAACTAAAAAAAACAAAGAAAATCCCGATTCCCAATAATGTCCACTTTTATCGTTGGGCAGGTATGCCCAACCTACAGACTATTTATTTTAACCAGCCGAATAGTTTTTCAAAGAAAGTTTTCTTTTTAGTTTTTCCCGGTGAAAGGAGATTATCTGTAATCTCATCAACTTTCGTTCTTGCGTTTTTCTCTTTCTCATTCTCTTCCAATTCTTTTATTGCATCATCAAGTTTATATTTTAAATCTGAAAATTCTATATTTTTAGTTTTTTGGATTAATCTATTAAGCAGAGTATAAGTGGAACATATTGGTTCATTAAGTCCCTGATCAGCACCAAAATATAATGTTGGACGCAAGTTGTTACCTTTAGTTTTTGGGACTGTTGTTTTTAACATCATGTAAATATAGTCCTTCTGGAAAGGACCTTCCCCCTTATGAAAATACATATCTACATCATATTTTTTGAAAAATTCATTTAAGGCTTTTGATTCTTTGATAGCATTCAAAAGTCTTGCAAATTCTTCAGGGTAAACATCAGGATTCAAATGCCTTTCGTATGTTATAGATTTCAATCTGCCAAAATTTTGTTGTCTTTGCGTGTAAGTATTGTCTATTCTCATTTATTAATATTCCCTTTGCTGTGTTACATAAATATATAAAAACTGTAAAAATTTTTTTTGCTATTTGTTACAAAATTTTAAGTTGCCCAAAAAATCAAACTATGTGTAACATGTAATCAAATCATGTGTTCTTTTACATACTCTTTTAGGGGGGGACAATTCAAAAAAAACAAACCTACGGTTATGTTAATAAAGGTGAAAAAGGTTTATTTCAGAGAAGATTTTTTGAACATACGATTACCGGTAATAAAAAATTCTTATTATAAAATTGATGTAAAAAAAATTTTTTAGGAGTTTTATATACCTATAATGAAAATTACCGGTCAATATTGTGGTGTTGCCACATATCATTCAGAATATAACAAATATAACAATTATACTTCGTTCAAGGGGCTCAAATTTAAGACTCCGAAACTTATCGCAGATATTTTTGTAAAACAACATTCGCCTGCAGCAAAAGGTGTTACAAAAATAAGAAATATGCGGCAGGGTGAGTTCGGCTCTGAATGCAAAGATTCACTTCCGTTAGAAAGTTTTGAAGAATTGTCTGGTGTAAAAGAATTGGAAAAACTTTATAAAAAAGGGATTTCTACCAATGTTGACGGGTGGGCTGACTGTTTTCTTAAATCAAGTGCTGAAAATCCGGTTTCCACATCCTCTGTTTATGATTGTTCTGTGATGTATTTATTTAATAAACAAACAAATACTCATTTTTTGTACCATTCTTATTATAATACCTCTCAAAAAGAATTTGTTTCTATGATAAAAACATTTATGCCAGAAGGTGTTACTAATGCGGAGCTTTTACCGGGGGAGCGCAGATGGTATATGCGCCATGCAAAAACTCTGCCTGAGATGTTAAAAGCTTTAAAATCTGTGAATAAAGAGGCTGTTGTAAATGTTCGCCACTATAGTTCAGATGTCCCCGAAATAGTTGGCTATAAAGGTAAACTGTTTGAAATTATAAATCGCAGAACTGCACTTGGATTAAGCGATAAAGGACAGGCAAGCTTTAAAATATGTGATTTACGTTTGAACGGCTTTCTTAGTAATATAGATTATAATGCGTCGTACTCTTTAAAACGCATTACGGTTTTAAGAAAATTATACGCTGAAAAAGGTCTTGATGATGAAATACTTAAAATCGTAAACAGATTGCTGGATAAATATCAACAAAATATTGAACAAATGAAAGTTCCGCCTATTGATATTTAAAATTAAATATTCTCGTTAATTTTATATAAATCCACACCGCCTGCAGCTTTGTACAGTCCAATTGTTGAGATTACGGAATTTATTTTGTTTGAAACCTCGTCTTTCCTTACCATTAAATAGGCTTCTTTTGCATACAAAACATCTAAATCACTGGCTGAACCTATTTCCTGCTTATCTTTGGCCAGAGAATAAGTTCTGTTTTGCATTTTTAGACGGTCTGCACTTTCTTTGTAGTTTTCCTGCGCTTCTTTATATTCAACAAGACCGGAATTTATATCTTTGATGCCTGTTAAAATTGCTTTTTGATAACTATTCAGGGCTTCTTCATACTGGAATTTTTTCAATTTCAACAGCGCAATCTTTCTGCCGCCTGAAAATAAATCAATTGATGGAAGAATTCCTGCACTGAACATTTGGGATACTGAATTAAATAAGGTGTCCAAATGGTATGCGTTTAACCCGATTTGTCCGAATATTATAAATTTCGGTAGAAATTCACGTCTTGCAGCTTTTACGTCAAATCCGATACGTTTTATATTTGCTTCTTCTTGCAAATAATCAGGGCGGTTTTCTACGATTGAGGTGCTGTATTCTGTCGGAATTCCGGTTAGAACCGTAATATTTTCATAAGCGTTTCTTTCTATATTGCCGGAAGAGTTTGAAAGATAAACTCTCATTGTGTCAATCAGAGTGTCACGGGTTTTGATATGGCGGTTTCGTTCTTCTTTTAGTGTTGTCAAAAGTCTTTGTTCAGCCAGAACATCATTTATTGTACAAAGCCCGATATCGTATTTGGCTCTGGTTTTTGAAATGATATCTTCTTGCGTTTTTATAAGTTCGTTTTGGATTTTTAGAAATTCGTCTGCTCTTATGAGATTAAAATAATCTGAAGCAAAATCAGATGTAAGCGCGATATAAGTTGCACGTTCGGCTTGCTTTACTATTTCAAGCTGTTGTTTCATGCTTTTTGTGCGGAATCTGTTTGAGCCCCAGATATCGACTTCATAACTTGCTGTTATTGGAAGGTAGTAGTTATATTGCGCATAACTCGGAATTTGCATGCTGCCATACTGTTTCATAGAAGAGCGCATATCTCTGTATAATTGACCGGAAAGTCCGATTTGCGGGAGTTCATTTGCAAACTGGATTTTTACAGCCTGTTCGTTTTCTTTTACTTTTAGTGCGGCATTTTTAAGATCATAATTGTTCTCATAAAGCTTTAGCAGGTTATCAGTCAGATATTCGTCGTTATATTTTTCCCACCATGCCAGATTCATGTATTCAATATGCTCAGCTTTCTGCGGCTGTACAGGTCTGGCAAAAGCCGGAAACTGTATGTACGCGCTGATTAACAGGGTAATTATAAAAAATTTTTTCATCACATGATTCATAGAAAATTTTCCTTGTGCTATAATTACAGCACAAGAATATTATAATGTAAATAAGGAAGAAATGTACAGAGAATATTTAAAAAATAGAATAGGTTCATTGATATATATTACGGGTACATTGATAAGAGGATTTTCAACCCAGACTTTTACCGAGAAAAAATTCGGGATTACGCCGGATCAGTATGTTATATTAGCACTGTTGATTGAAAATAATGAGATTATGTATCAGAGACAGCTTGCAGAAATTTTGTTTAAAGACAGGTCTAATATCTCAAGGATTATTGATATTATGCAGAAAAACGGACTTATTGAAAAAGTGCCTGATGTGCATGGCCGAAAAATATATAAACTTGTTGTGACAGAAAAAGGCAAAGCTATTAAGGATAGCATTTTTTGTACAGATATAGATTTGCGCAATGATATAACAAAAGACATAACAGAAGAAGAACTTACAATTATGTTTAATACTCTGGAAAAAATGAATAGAAATATACGAGATAAAGTAAAACTACAAATATAAAGGAGATAAAAAGTGGAAAATAAGAAAGCCGAAGATATAGTTGAAATAGAAGATACACGCCCCGAATACCTGAAAAAAAGAGTGCTTGTCCCAAGTATAACCGGCATAATATTTTTGATTTGCGGACTTTTTTATGCTGTGCATACTGTTTATTATAAATCAACGGATGATGCGTTTATAGAAGGACATGTTATAACTGTTGCACCTCGTGTTTCCGGCCCTGTCTTGCATCTGAATATTGAAGATAATCAGGATGTTAAAAAAGGTGATTTATTGCTTGAAATCGATCCTAATGATTATCAGGCAAAACTAAGAGAGACAAAGGCAAAACTGGAAGAGGCAAAGGCTGCACTTGTCAGTGCTGATAATCAGATGACAAAAAGTTTGTCTGATCTGGATTTTGCAAAGAACGATTATGAAAGATATTCTAAAATGAGAGACAAAGGCATTTCTTCAAAACAGGATTACGAAGCCAGCCTGAATAAATTGACTGCTGCTGAAGCAAATAATAATTCTGCCAGAGCAAGATATGATGAGATACAGTCATCAATAAAAAGGTTGGAGGCAGAAGTTGAACAGGATGAATTAAATCTTTCATATACAAAGATTTATGCGGCCTCTGACGGCAAGATTACAAACCGTTCAGTTGAAGAAGGAAATTATGTTCAGGTAGCACAGCCTATGTTTGCAATAGTTCCTGAAAAGATGTGGATAGTCGCAAACTTTAAGGAAACACAGCTTGCAAATATGAAACCGGGGCAGCCTGTTAAGATTAAAATCGACACCTACGGCGGTAAAAAATTTCAAGGGAAAGTTGACAGTATTCAAAGATCAACAGGTGCCAGAGCGAGTTTATTTCCGCCTGAGAACGCTGTCGGAAGCTATGTAAAAATTGTTCAGAGAGTTCCTGTAAAAATCGTTTTTACAGAAGATATTTCCAAATACAATATAGTTCCCGGAATGTCTGTTGTGCCGGAGGTTAAGGTTAAGTAATGACAAAATATGTTTATAAACATACACCTGCCCCGTTGTGGCTTGTCGCTTTTTCAATACTTTTGCCGACATCTTTTGCATGTCTTGCGACTTCTGCCACAAACGTTGCGATACCGCATATTTCAGGATACTTTGGATCAACGATTGATGAGGCAAACTGGATTATTACATCATATATGATAGCAAATTCCTGTTTGATTTTGATGTCAGGGTGGCTGGAAAATTTGCTTGGACGGAAACGTTTTTTGAAAATTTTTATCGGAATTTTTACTCTGGGCTCTTTGATTTGCGCATTAGCCCCGAATCTTAATTTGATGGTTTTAGGAAGACTTATTCAGGGGATAGGCGGCGGGCCTATGACTCCGCTTGCCCAGTCAATTCTTCTTGCTGCATTTCCTCAGGACAAAAGAGGGATTGCAATGAGTTTGTACGGTATTGCCGTTATGGTTTTTGCGATTCTCGGGCCGACGTTCGGCGGATTTATTGTAGATAACGCTGACTGGCAGTGGATTTATCTTGTAAATATTCCGGTCGGAATTTTGTCTATTTCTATGGTTCATGCAAATATTGAGGAGTTGGAATTTAGAAAAGAAGTCAAAAAAACAGATTTTTTAGGAATGATTTCTCTTGTTTTGTGGCTTTTATCCATGCAGATTGTGCTTGATAAAGGGCAGCAGTACAACTGGTTTGACTGCGCGTGGATAAGCTGGCTTGCAGGATTTTCCGTTTGCATGCTGGTATTTTTTATTATACGTGAATTGGAAAGCAGCGCGCCTTTAATTAATTTAAGATTGTTTAAAGACCGGAACTTTTTAATCGGAACAATTTTGAGTGCATCTGTTAATATGCTTGTATTTTCAAGCATTGTACTTATTCCGCAGTTTTTGCAGAATATGATGGGATATACTGCAATTTTGAGCGGTTATGCACTTGCGCCGCGTATTATTTCCTGTGTTTTAATGATGCTTGTTATCAATCAGTTGATGAAAATTTTTGACAACAGAATTTTAATTGCCATAGGGTTTTTCTTTTTAGGAATTTCTATTTTGTTCTTTATAAATTTAAACTTGAGTATATCATTTATTTATATTGCAATTCCGCAGGTGCTTATGGGCGTCGGGGTTATACTGGTATTTATACCTGTATCGGCGCTGGTTCTTGGTACCTTGCCGAAATCAGAACTAACAAACGGCTCAAGTCTGCACAATTTGTGCAAAAGTACTATGACTGCAATTATAGCATCTGTTGCCTCAACCCTTGTCGCAAGACATGCCCAGATGCATCAGGTTTATCTTGTGGATAATCTCTCGAACTTTAATCTTGTTTTTCAACACAAGTTTGCATCACTTTTAAGTACATTTATGGCAAATGCATCAAGCACATTTGCAACAATTAAGACAAATTCTTATATGTACAAATCCCTGCTTACGCAATCACGTCTGTTGGCGTATGTTGATGTGTTTGAAATTTTTGCGCTGCTTGCTTTTTGCCTGATGCCGCTTGCAATGTTTTTCAGAACAGAAACTTCACAGAAAAAGGAATTGACCAATCAGACACACCACGTGTAAGTATTATTCTTATGGGCTATAATTTTAGCTGCTCATTATTTTTTAAAAATGCTTTTTTAAGTTCGTTTAAAAACATTCCGGCGGCCGGTGAGAATACCTGATATTTTTTCCATGCGATATTCAGCCCTGAAACAAGCTGCGGGTTTAGAGGTCTGAAACAGAGCGGAGATTTTTCAGATGTTTTAACAAGTTTATCAAGAGTAATTGCATATCCGATACCGGCTTCAACCATAATAGCTGCGTTAAAAACAAGATTGTAAGTTGCTGCAATGTACAGTTCATCAAAATGTTCACCAAACCAATCAAGAAAACCGCTGTCAGCTGAATACTTTCTCGACATCTGTCTTGAGCAAATCAGCGGGAGCCCTGTCAGATCCTGAACTTCTACATACTCTTTATTGGCAAGCGGACTGTCTTTCCGCATTATAACGCCCCATACATCCTTTTCCGGCATGGTGAGATAGTCATATTTGGATAGATCTATCGGCTCTATTAAAAGACCGAAATCCAGAATACCCCTATCAAGTTTTTCTGTTACGTCTTCTGCGTTGCCGCTGTATATGTGGAATTTTATATCAGGGTATTTTAACTGTATTTTTTTTATAATTTCTGCAATATATTTCATAGAATCAGTTTCACCGCAGCCAATATAAATATCTCCGCTCATTTTTTCTTTTAGTGCATTGAATTCTGCTTCTGTTTTTTCAACCATATCAACAATTTCTTCTGCGCGCTTGCGTAATATCATTCCTTCAGGGGTGAGTGAAATTTTTGACTTGCCGCGGATAAAAAGACGCTGACCGAGTTCTCTTTCCAGATCTTGTAACTGGCGGGAAAGTGTTGGCTGCGTAAGGTGAAGATTGTTTGCTGCTGCTGTGATGCTGCCTTCACGTGCTACAGTTATAAAATATTTTAATACTCTAAGCTCCATTAATCTATCCTCTTTAAGCCAATCATATATTTTTAAATTATGCCTGTCAAGTATTTTTAAGCATTTAATATAATTATTTACTATTTTTCATTGGATAAAAAAATAATATTCAGGAGTAGTTCTGAAATGCATTGAAACATAATTACCCGATGTGATATTGATAAAAGAATCATGATTAAAAATTATTTTTTCATAAAACTTTCTTTTTGTGTTAAAATTTTTATATGGAAAATAAGAAGATAAAAATAGGATTAATCGGACTCGGTACAGTAGGGTCAGGAGTTTACAAAACTCTTAAAAATTTTGAAAATGTTGAAGTAACAAAAATTGCGGTCAGAAATCTGAATAAACCGCGTAATATCGAAAATCTTGACGCATCAATTATTACGGACAAGCCGTATGATGTTGTTAATGATCCTGAAATAGATATAGTCGCAGAATTGATCGGCGGAATTGAACCTGCCTTTGATTTAATCAAAACTGCAATAAAAAACGGCAAGCATATTGTGACGGCAAATAAGGAACTGCTTGCAAAACACGGCGAAGAATTATTTAATTATGCTGAAAAGTATAACAAAGTTGTTCTTTACGAGGCTGCAATTGCGGGCGGCATACCTTTAATTATGCCGATAAAGACAATTCTTGCCGGAAACAAAATCAATAAAGTGGAAGCGATTTTAAATGGCACAACAAATTATATTCTGACTAAAATGGATGTTCAGGGAGCGTCTTATGAAGACGTGTTAAAAGAGGCGCAGGAATTGGGTTACGCAGAAGCAGACCCGACCGGTGATGTGGAAGGTTATGATGCTGCTTATAAAATTACAACGCTTGCAACAATTACTTTCCGCAAACGCGTAAAACTGGAAAATGTCTACCGTGAAGGTATTACAAAAATTCGTGCGCAGGACATGGAAGCGGCAAATGATCTGGGTTACAAAATTAAACTTATAGCATCAGCGAATATTGATGAGCAGGGACGTGCTGACGTAAGAGTTCATCCAATGCTGGTGTCAAAAAAATCAACACTTGCGCACATTGATTATGTGACAAATGCCGTAAGCCTAGAAGGTCATCCTGTAGGCAGTGTAACGCTTTCCGGCCCGGGGGCAGGCGAATTCCCGACCGCAAGTTCTGTTGTAGGAGATATTCTCGCAATAGCAAATGAAATAGGAACAAGTGATTATATCCTGCCAATGATGAGATGCCAGCACAATTCCGAGGCAATTCCTGTTCCAATATCAGAGACTGTAAATAAATATTATATCTCAATTAACGCAAAAAATAATAAAGGTGTTATCGGAAAAATCGGTACAATATGTGCAAATAACGGAATAAGCCTTGCAAGTATTGTACAACGCGGTGTTTCTGCTGATAATACGGCAGATATTACAGTTATCACCGAACATGTTCTTGAAAAAGACATGCAAAAAGCAATTGCGGAAATTGAGCAGGATGAATATATTAATAAGGTTAACAGCCTTATTCGTGTTCAAATATAAGAAAAGAGGATTAATATGTACTATCAGGGATTGATAAATACGTTCAGAGAATACTTGCCGGTAACTGATAAAACACCGGTTATAACCTTAAATGAAGGAAATACCCCGTTAATTAAAGCCGATAATCTGGCAAAAAAAATAGGACTGGATGCGGAAATTTATTTGAAATTTGAAGGTTCTAACCCGACCGGCAGTTTTAAAGACCGCGGAATGACAATGGCTGTTTCTAAAGCCAAAGAAGCCGGAGCAGAAGCGATTATATGCGCATCAACCGGTAATACCAGTGCATCTGCCGCTGCATACGGGGCAAAGGCCGGCATGAGGACTTTTGTGCTTATTCCTGACGGGTATATTGCTCTTGGTAAGCTTTCTCAGGCAATGATGTATGGCGCAGAAATCATCGCTATTAACGGCAACTTTGATGAAGCACTTGAAATGGTTAGAAAAATAGCTGATGAATACCCGATTACACTTGTTAACTCTGTAAACCCATACAGAATTGAAGGTCAGAAAACCGGTGCATTTGAAATTTGTAACGCACTTGGTCAGGCTCCGGATTACCATTTTATTCCTGTTGGTAATGCAGGAAATATAACCGCATACTGGAAAGGGTATAAAGAATTTTACTCAAAAGGTAAAATTTCAGCATTGCCAAAAATGATGGGATTTGAAGCCGAAGGTGCGGCTGCAATTGTCCGCGGAGAAAGAATTTTACATCCAGAAACGCTTGCAACAGCTATCAGAATAGGTAATCCGGCAAGCTGGAAACAGGCTGAAGCGGCCAGAGATGAAAGTAACGGTATAATAAATTCTGTTACAGATGAAGAAATAGTAAAAGCTTACAAGCTTATAGCATCCTGCGAAGGCATACTTGCAGAACCCGCAAGTGCGGCTTCTGTTGCGGGTGTAATTAAAGTGAAAGATACTATTAAAGCAGGAGCAAAAATTGTTTGCATCTTAACAGGCAACGGACTTAAAGATCCTGATAATGCAATCAAATATTCCAATGCCGATGTTAAAAAGACATCTGCTGAATTGCCGGATATATTAAAAGCAATGAAGATATAAATTTTTTAAAACGGCCTTGTATTTAATTGTCAAAGCAAACTGCATTTGCCTTGACATGTTAGCTTGAGCAAGTACAATGATATTGTATATAACCAAAGGGAGTATAGAAAAATGATGGATCGTATACAAGTTACACAAGAAGTAGAAAAAATGTGCTGCGTAAAACGCGGCGTAAAAGGTGAGCCGGCTCCTATCCCTCAAGAAGGTGAATGGACAAAATGTAAAGAAATCAAAGACATTTCCGGTTTGACACACGGTTGCGGATGTTGTGCACCGCAGCAAGGTACCTGTAAATTAACTCTTAATGTTAAAGACGGTATCATTCAAGAAGCACTGGTTGAAACTATCGGATGTTCAGGTATGACTCACTCTGCTGCAATGGCAGGAGAAATCCTCCCTGGTAAAACTATCCTTGAAGCACTTAACACTGACCTTGTTTGTGACGCTATCAACGTTGCAATGAGAGAATTATTCTTACAAATCGTTTACGGCAGAACACAAACTGCTTTCTCTGAAAACGGTTTGCCGGTTGGAGCAGGTTTGGAAGACTTAGGAAAAGGTCTTTGCTCAATGGTCGGTACTATTCACTCAACAAAGCAAAAAGGCCCTAGATACCTTTCTTTAACCGAAGGTTACATCCTTAAATTAGGTTTGGATAAAAACGATGAAATCATCGGCTATCAATTCGTAAACCTTGGTAAAGTTATGGATGCTATCAAAAAAGGCGTTGACCCTAAAGAAGCTTTCGAAAAAAATATCGGTACTTACGGCAGATTTGCTGATGCGGTTAAGACTATCGACCCGCGTGAAGAATAATTTGTTTGGTGATTAAGTGACTTACTTCATTTTTTTAAAAAAGAGTAAAATGTCTTAGTCACTTAATCACTTAGTCACTTAGTCACCCAAAAATTAATAATGTAAAATAAAGGAAAATAATTATGACAGTTAAATTTGAAGGACAAGACAGACGTGAAGCTACTTTAAAGAAAGTTTTACCTGAATATGGTTTCAAATCTTTAGAAGAAGCACGCGACTTATGCTTATCAAAAGGAATTGATGTAGATGCAATTGTTAAAGGAATTCAACCTATTGCATTTGATAACGCATCATGGGCATATACCCTTGGCTGCGCAATCGCTATTAAAAAAGGTATCAAAACTGCTGCCGAAGCTGCTGAAGCAATCGGTTTAGGCTTGCAGGCATTTGCAGTACCGGGATCTGTCGGCGACAGCAGACAGGTCGGTTTAGGACACGGTAATTTAGCAGCAATGTTGTTGAGAGAAGAAACTCAATGTTTCTGTTTCTTAGCAGGCCACGAATCTTTCGCAGCTGCTGAAGGCGCTATCGGTATTGCAAGAAACGCAAATAAAGTTAGAAAAACTCCTCTGAGAGTTATTCTGAACGGTCTTGGTAAAGACGCTGCTTATATCATCTCAAGAATCAACGGTTTTACATCTGTTGAAACTAAATATGATTACAAAACAGGCGAATTAAAAATCGTTTCAGAAAAAGCATTTTCTGACGGAGAAAGAGCAAAAGTTAAATGCTACGGCGCTGACGATGTATCAGAAGGTGTTGCAATAATGAGACACGAAGGTGTTGATGTATCTATCACAGGTAACTCAACTAACCCTACCCGTTTCCAACACCCTGTTGCAGGCACTTACAAAAAATGGTGTTTTGAAAACGGTAAAAAATACTTCTCAGTAGCATCAGGCGGCGGCACAGGCCGTACACTTCACCCTGATAACGTAGCAGCAGGCCCTGCTTCTTACGGTATGACAGATACTATGGGCAGAATGCACGGCGATGCACAGTTCGCAGGTTCATCATCTGTACCGGCACACGTTGAAATGATGGGCGTAATCGGTATGGGCAACAACCCTATGGTTGGTGCAACCGTTGCTGTTGCAGTTGCTGTAGAAAACGCTATGAAATAAATTTTTTACATAGAAACTTTATAAAAGCGGCGGGATTTGAAAAATCCCGCCGCTTTTATAGTATAGCAAAAAATTTTATTTTTGTATTTTCATAATTAATATGATGCAAATACTTTCAAATTCTGGTAATAATATAAAATATAAGACAAGAATTCCAAGTCCTCAAACTCCTCAGCAAAATAAAACTTCTGGCTGGAGAAATGCTGCAGGCATCACTGCCGGCGGTATCGTGGGGCTTTCATATGTTCCGGTTGTATTGAGTGAGTATGTAACAAAACTCTCTGCGCGGGATTTAGTCACATATAAACGCATTATGACTTATATCTTGCCTGATATTGATACTCTGACAAATACAAAAGAAAATATTTTAAATATTCTTAGTGAAAAAGGACTTAAAGAAAAGGGCGTAGAACTGTTAGTCGCATCTAAAGATAATGAAAAAGAGGTTATGAATGTTTTATCCGCAGAGGTACGCGGCAACTCGCGTTTTAAAAAAACAATGAGAGAAAGCTTTTTGCAAAAATTTACCGAAGGTTTGAATGCATGTTTTGCAAATAATGCGCGTAAAATAATTATTCCTGCCAAACAATTATATATGTCAGCATATCACGAAGCTGGTCATGCATATAATTGTTTTAAAAGTCCAATAGGTAGAATTTTGCAAAAGAACCGGATAATGACACCTTTGGGTATATCTGCGGCATTGCCGTTTGCTCTTGGTATCGGGTTGCTGCATACACCCAAAAATGTTGATACGGCTGAAAAATCTAAATGGGAAAAGACAAAAGATTTTATAAAAAACAATGCCGGAAAAATTACAATGGCTACTTATATTCCTATACTTGCAGAGGAAGGTCTTGCATCCGTCAATGGTTTAAAATTTGCCAAAAAATATTTGAGCCCTGAAAAATTACAAAAACTTCGTTTAGGGTATATATTTGCATGGGCGTCATATCTTCTTGTAGCTCTGGGAATTTCTTCAACTGTATGGGCTGGTATTGCAATAAAAGACAAAATAACAGGAAGCAGACAAGCGTAGGAAAAATTTATTATAGTCTAAAATCAAAAAGTTCTGTCAATTCCATATTTAAAGCTTGGGCGATTTTCAATAGAGTTGAGTATTTAGGGTCATTTGTACCGCATTCTATGCGGCTTAGAGAACGTGTTGTCAGACCGGTTTTCATCGACAACTCAAGTTGCGATATTTTACGCTTGTTACGTTCGTACTTAATTTTATAACCAAGTTTAAGAAAATCATCTTTATTCATTTCTATATTCTATTGTATTGACAAAAATTAATCGATATACTATATTATAAATAATAGACATAAAGTATATGGAAAAGAAAATTAATATATTAGGAAAGGAATGATTATGAAAAAAGCTTTTACGTTAGCCGAAGGCAGGCTAGCCTGGCAGACACAGTCTGCTCTTACACAAACAGACGTTAATCGTCACAAAAGCACAGGCACTAATTCCTGTAACCACTTAATCACTCAATCACCTGTCTTGGATTTGCTCCACGCTCACGGAGACTCGCCTAAGGAGCGTTGCTCCAGTCGGCTCGTTCCGTTCGCTATCCGGACTCGCTACGCTCCGTCCGTCCGCAAATCCGCTAGTCACTTAATCACTTCAAAAGCGGACGCCTTTACGTTAGCCGAGGTCCTCATCACCCTCGCGGTTATCGGCATAGTTGCCGCGTTAACCCTTCCGGGGCTAATCCAGAACCACAATGAAAAAGCATGGTCAACGGCAAAAGACCTATGGGAAAAGAAACTCACAGAAACAGTCCGCCGTATGAACATTGACGGAGTCATGATAGGTCATGAGTCTACAGAGGACTTCATGAACACTTTCAAAAACTATATGAAAGTTATTAAAATCTGTGATAACAGCGACATTAACAAATGTTATTCCCCTAAAATCGTAACAACAGGTAAAGACGATGCACTGGAAGAAATCGAAACAAACGGTCTCACTTCAGCATCCAGCATGGGCTTAAAGGAATGGCAGACTAACACAAATACCATGAGCTTTGTGGTTGTGGATGGAACAACAGTTATTATGGCATACCAGCCGGAATGCCCTTACGCTGATCCTATAGAGGATACAGGTTCTCAAGTATCATGCATGGCATATATGGTAGATGTTAACGGTAAGAAAGGTCCGAATAGAGTAGGAAAAGATATTCAACTATCTTCAGGCGTAGCATTTTCAACCTGCGATAACCCGATAGGTGACATGTGCTGGTCAACAGAGTTTGCGCCAACAGCAATAAATACATGTTCAGACGGAACAGAAGAAGATAAAGCATACGACCCTACAGGAGATAGCAACAGATATTGCGCAAATAATTATTGGGCAGGAGCTAAAAAAGCATGCGACCAGAAAGGCATGGAACTTCCGACAAGAGCGCAACTAGCACAACTAGCAAGTGAATTATACGTAGACAGCAGCGGAAACGAGATAGCATTTGCAGAAAATACAGATAAATCAAGCATCAAAGTAAAGGACGAATACAGCCAAAATCCTCCATTTACTCTTGGCTACCTCTACTGGTCCAGTGAGGAGTACGATGCGAATGGCGCGTACCTTCGAAGTTTCGGCACTACGAACAGTTACTGGCGCCACTACGCCAACACCAAGCACTACAGCGACGACCGCGCTATATGTGTTTCGAAATAAGGGCAGAGCCCTTAGTTAGACGTGATTAAGTGATTAGCGGATTTGCGGACGGACGGAGCGTAGCGAGTCCGGATAGCGAACGGAACGAGCCGACTGGAGCAACGCTCCTTAGGCGAGTCTCCGTGAGCGTGGAGCAAATCCAAGACAGTGACTAAGTGATTAAGAGAATTTCAAAATAGGGCAATGTGAGATTCCACACGTTGCCTTATTTTTTGTAAAGAACTTATTCCCTTATTCCCCTAAAAACAGAATAATTTGGTTCAATAAATTGCACACTACAGACCCGTAGGGTGGGCAAAGCTATAGCGTGCCCACCAATAAGGAATGGATCGTCGTTTGGTGCGCCGCTTGATTTACTGTCGGATTAGTAAATCCGACCTACTGGAAATAAAACTATTTGGTGCAAAAAATTGCACACTACAGTTAATCATCGTTACCATTTTTTAAAAATAAAAAACACCGCGAGGATTATGAATAAAAATCCAACAAGGTAATTCCATTTAAATTCTTCTTTAAGGTATAATACGCTAAAAAAGCTAAATACTATCAATGTAATCACTTCCTGTATTGTTTTTAGCTGCGCGGCATTATAAACCCCATGCCCGATACGGTTTGCGGGCACCTGAAAACAGTATTCAAAAAATGCGATACCCCAGCTTATAAGGATTACTATCCACAGTGCTGTACTTTTATGTTTGAGGTGTCCGTACCAGGCAAATGTCATAAATACATTGGAAATTGTCAATAATATCACGGGAGCAAGATGTCTGAACATATAAGTATTCCTTATTTTATCGGGTCTTACAAGTATAATTATACATCAAAGTAAAAAATGCTTGACATTCTAAAATTTTCTTAATAGAATAGACATGTGACGCCGGCATAGCTCAACGGTAGAGCAACGGTTTTGTAAACCGTAGGTTGTAGGTTCGATTCCTATTGCCGGCTTTTTTAAAGCCCTTGTGGCAATTAGCCTTTGTGGCGCAGGGGTAGCGCACTCCCTTGGTAAGGGAGAGGCCACGGGTTCAAATCCCGTCAAAGGCATTTTTGAAAATTAAATGTGGGTAGGTGCCCGAGTGGCTAAAGGGAGCAGACTGTAAATCTGCCGTCGCGAGACTACGGTGGTTCGAATCCACCCCTGCCCAAATAAAAATAGGATAGGGTTTTTCCCTATCCTATTTTTATTCGAGCGGGGCATGATGAGAAGCACATAATTGTGGTTCGAGCGCGAACGAGCAGAGGGCGGAGGCTTGGCGGCAAAATGGCAAAGCCATTGCAGACCGCCAACCGTAGACCCGTTTAATGCGAGTGAGCAAGACAATCCACCCCTGCCCAGTTATTTTTTCTTTGGTAAAAAGAAAAAAGTAACCCAAAAGAAAACCTTACTTAAACTTCTGCCCAAGTAGGCAAAAAAGAAAATCAACAGAGAGTATTTAAGAAGATTTATTGCAACAGGGTTTTTCCCCTAATTTTTATTCGAACGGGGCATGATGAGAAGCACATAATTGTGGTTTGAGCGCGAACGAGCAGAGGGCGGAGGCTTGGCGGCAAAATGGCTTTGGCATTAAGTATAAAAACGATAACTGTGCACTAACGTTTTAATAGTCGCAATTTTGCCTTCATCTCCGGCGATACTTTATATGACTCAATGCATTTCTGTATGGATTTATTAAAAATCCATTTACTTAATTGGGAACGTAAAAGATATTTATAAGTTTCCTCCGGATATTTGATAAAACATATTGATACCGCCCACGCTATTGCCATTTGCGCATAATAATCCTCTGTTTTGAGTTTGTCTAATTCTGTCAAAACTGCAGACAAATATTTTTCATCAACAAAAAAACTCAATAACATCACCGCGGCAAATCGTATTTCATATTCTTTTTCAGACTCAAGATAAGGTTTTAAAAAATTCCAAACCAGTGGCTGATTATTTTGGGTAAATTTTAATCCGTTACAAAAACAGTCACATACAGACCAGTTGTTTATTTTAGGCACGAACTCCTTTACATACTCCAAAATCACTTCCGGCTTGTCTTTGATAAGCCCTATGAGCATACCTTGCAGCATAACCTCTTCCATATATTCGGGCTTAAAATCAACCAGATATTTCTGCCAGCGTCCTGATGAATATATCTCGCGGGCAAGCTTTCGTAATTTCGGCAGTCTTACACCGAGTACATTATCTATATCCGGCAGCAGTGAAGAAGAAAATTTTCTGTATTCTTCCTCTGATAATTCCAGTAATTTTTTCTTAATTTCTTCTATCATATACTACTAATAATATCATAAAATTTACTACAACTTAAAAATGTAATATATTAGGTTGATTGTTTATGAATTTAGATATGCTATATTACAGATATGATTAAGAAAAATATCAAAAATTTTTATAGAACAATAAAAGTGCGCGTTAAACGCACTGCTTGGAATATTAGTCTTATACGTAAATTAAAACAGCAAAATAGAGTCAGGAAAAATGAACGGAATAAAAAGCTGTTTAATTTTATTCTGGCAGATGAGTTTATCGAAAAATGTAAATCCGGTAAAAAAATAGAAAATATAAACGATTATTATATACATTTATATGAATTTGAGGATGCATATATCGCAAATTGTGCTAATTGTGCATTTGTACAAAAGGTTGTTGACGGCAAATTATACACAATGAAAGAATCCGCGGGGCTCATTGCCCGTCTTGACGAACCCGTAATGCATTATGCTCCGCCTTTTGCTCTCGATGGAAATAATCAGGAAGAAGATGAAATATGCATGTTATGTTATCTTCTTGGCGAAAATTACTGGCATTATATTTTTGATATAATTCCGCGGCTTATGATTATGCTTAAACGCGGTTTTAAAGGAAAATTCCTTATAAATAATACGTGGTGCGCGCGTACTTTTATGGATTTGTTAAAAATGCCGGCAGACAGAATTATAATAAATGAAAACGGTAAAATTATTCATGCATCAAAAGTCTACCTGTTCAGCGAAATGTACGGTATTGAACTGCACGGACCGCTTCTGGAAGATACAAGGAATTTTTTGATAGAGCAAGCCGAGAAAAATTACGGGCCTTTGAAGGATGAAAAATATCCGAAAAGGATTTACGTACCGCGTGTCGCGCGCCGTAAAATAATCAATGAACAAGAAATAATAGACCTGTTAAAACATTACGGCTTTGAGATTATGATACCGGAAAAATGCAGCGTTCATCAACAGATGAAATACTTTTATAATGCGGATATTATAGTAACTCCGCACGGAGCAAACTGCGCTAATCTATTATTTACACAGGAAGGTGCTTCAATGGTGGAATGCTTCGGGCACATGTGGGTTAATCCTTGTATGATAAACACAATTGTCATGCTTGAAACTGATTATCACATGGTTTGTGAAAGGCTTGCTGATTACAAAGACGGCTCATACAAATTTTCTGATTACAAAATCAATGTCCTGCTTATGGAATGTACTGTAAAACGCATTATTGAATTCAGAGCACTGGCTTATGATGAAGAGATGCAGCTTCCAAATCAGTAAGATAAAATTAAATAATCTAAAAGACAATATTTACATAACTTTATTATCAATTGTTTTGTGCCTCTAAAATATGGTAATATGTAAAAGTAGGAGTTAAGGAGGTACAAATGAAAAAACTTTTTAAACTGTTATTATCGTTGGTTGTAATACTTGGCGGTGCCGGCGCGGTATTTGCATTTCCGGATGTTTCAGATACCCACTGGGCAGCAAGCCAGATTAAAGAATTGTCAGAACAAGGCGTAATTGTGGGGTATCCGGACGGCACATTCCAGCCCGATGAAAACGTAACCCGTGCAGAATTTGCGTCTATGGCAATAAAAGCTTTAGGCCAGCAGCACGCACAAGTTGCGCAGCCGATTAATTTTACCGATATAGATAAAGATTTCTGGGCATACGATGCAATACAAAAATCCGTATATTTTGATTTGATTTCCTGCCCTGAAGCAGGTCAGCCGTTCAGACCGGATGATTCTGTATCCCGCGGTGAATCAATTTCTGTTGCCGTTAATGCATTGACTACAGAACAAATCAGTAAACACAAGGCAATAGAAGTTTTAAATGCAAAATATACTGATGTAAAAGAAGTTCCGGAATGGTTTTTAATCCCTGCGGGTAAAGCAGAAATATTGAGTATGCTTGTTACAATGCCGTCAGAAAGCAAGAATATTTCAGCTGACCGTCCGGCAACCCGTGCAGAAGTAGCGGCAATTTTATATACTATGATGGAACAGGCAAAACTTAATCCGAATGCCAAACTTGCAGAAGCAATGCGTAAAAAAACAGGTGAAGGCTATATTATTGCCGGCGCTACAGTAGAAGGCAGTATCGGTACAATTCCTGCAGGTTCTGTGATACCGGTAGAGATTACAAATTATATCTCATCCCAGTCATCAAAACCGGGAGAAATGTATGTTGCAAGAGCCGCACAAAATTATGTTACCAGAGATAAATTTATCCTCGTTAATAAAGGTGCTAACTTGAAAGGCCAATTGTCTGATGTTCGCGCAGGAAAATGGTTTGTAAGAAACGGTGTTCTTGTTATGGACAATTCATTAATGACAACCGTTAATGACCAGACTGTGCAGTTTGCGGCAAGCGGCAGCATCACCAAGGATCGTAACTGGTTTATGCAGTTTGTAAGAGCGGTATTCAAAGGTGAAAAGCTTAATGTTCCTGCAGCCGGCGTTGTCAAGATGACTGTTCTAAAACCTATTAAAGTCGACTTAACTAACGGCTGGGTTATTGAGGAATAAAAAGATAGAGAACTGATTTTAAGGGAATAAGACAGGCAATGTGAAAAATCTCACATTGCCTGTCTTGAAGAAATGTAGGGCGCAATTTATTGCACCAAATTATTTTTTTAGAAGGGAATAAGGGATTAAGGAAATAAGGGAATAAGTTCTTTACAGGAGTTAGTCCCGCTTCCTGCTGTTCTAGTTTTTTGGTTTTAATCATTTAAACCTCTTCTTTCTGCCGGCTTTGCCGGCGTTATCTATTACATTTTTGTGTGATTACTTGATTAAGTCACTGTGACTTTTTACGTCACCCGTCAAGTCGTCATCCCGCACCAGTTTTC
>CALVEB010000030.1 GCA_944326465.1 Candidatus Gastranaerophilales bacterium
TTCCTGTGGTTTCAGCCATTAAGAATCCTCACGTGTATCCATACATATATTATAGCGTATGTTTCAGAAATTTGCAACCCTTAAAAACTGGCTCTTGTTTTTTTTCTGTGTCCCTGTTATTATTTATAGCATAGTACGAAATATATTTAGAGGGATTTTAATATGACTAAACGTGTTTTATTGTGTATTATGGATGGCTGGGGAATTAGTACTAATCATCCGGAATATGATGCAACTTTATTATCTAAACCTGTTCACGTTGAACAGCTTGAAAAAGATGGTAAATTCGTGAAAATTCACGCTGATGGTGAATATGTCGGACTTCCGGCTGGTCAGATGGGGAATAGCGAAGTAGGGCACCTTAACCTCGGTGCAGGCCGCATTGTTCATCAGGATTTGTCCAGAATTAACAACGCGATTAAAAAAGGTACATTCTTTGAAAATAAAGAGTTTCTTGCGGCTATTGAACACGTTAAAAAGAACGATTCAGCACTTCATATTTACGGTTTAATCTCAACCGGAGGCGTGCATTCATCTTTAGATCATGTCATGGCGTTAATAAAACTCGCTGCTGACAAAGGTTTAAAAAAAGTTTATGTACACGCATTCCTTGACGGCCGTGATACACCGCCGCAAAGCGCATGCACTTTCCTTGAAAAAGTTGAAGATGAGCTTAAAAAATACAATCTTCCGCCAATCGCAACTGTTATCGGCCGTTACTACATAATGGATCGTGACAATCGCTGGGAACGCGTTGAAAAAGGTTACAATGCACTGCTCCTAGGTGAAGGTGAACACGCAAAAACTGCATGTGAGGCTGTTAAACAGTCCTATGCAAGAGGCGACAATGATGAATTTGTTCTCCCGACTGTTATAGGCGGTGAAGAATCCCGTATTCACGACAACGACGCAATAATTTTCTTTAACTACAGACCGGATAGAGCGCGTGAAATTACAAAAGCTATTAATTTTGAAAAATTCGACGGGTTTGAAAGAAAAGCTGTAAGAAAAAATATTTATTATGTTTGTATGACGCAATATGATGAAACATTCACATATCCTGTTGCATTTGGAAAAGAATTAATGAAAAATATTTTGGGCGATGTTCTGGAAGCTAATGGCGTGAAACAGTTCCGTACTGCGGAAACAGAAAAATATGCGCACGTTACATTCTTCTTTAACGGCGGTGTAGAAGAGCCGCAGCCGCATGAAACAAGAGTGCTTGTTCCTTCTCCTAAGGTTGCGACTTACGATATGCAGCCGGAGATGAGCGCGCCGCAGGTTTGTGAAAAAGTTCTCGGTGCAATTGACGATCCTGAATACGGTTTTATTCTGGTTAACTTTGCTAACCCTGATATGGTAGGTCATACAGGTGTTATTGAGGCTGCGACAAAAGCATGTCATGTTGTCGATGAATGTGTCGGAAAAATTGCTGATGCTTGTAAAAAACACGGTATTACAATGATTTTGACCGCTGATCACGGTAATTCTGAGGTTATGGTTAATGCTGAAACCGGTAAGCCGCAGACAGCACATACTACTAATGAAGTTCCGTTTGTTATAATCAACGGCGACCCAGATATTGAGCTTAAGGAAGGTGGTGCTTTATGCAATGTTGCGCCTACTGTGCTTCAATTAATGGGTATTCCTAAACCTGAGGAAATGGATTGTGAATCTTTGATAAAATAAGCTTTAGACTGGAAATTTATGGCAGATAAGTATTTAGATATCGATTTTACATTTAAAAAGAATAACGTAGATGAATTGTTTTTTAATCTTTCGGAAAACCCTGAAGGATTTAAGAACAAAGACTTCCGTTATACCCTGAGTTTGATTTATCAAACGGTCGAGGATGAGTTTGAGGGAATATTCTTGAGCCCTCACACGCCTGCAAGAAACACTGATTTCTTTATCGTTAATGATAACAGCAAGCTCTCTTTCTTTGTAACTCCGACAAATAATTTTGAATATTATCTGAAATCTAAAGGGTCTTTGTTCCGTTTTAAATCAGTTGTAATGGAAAACAAAGTCGGTTATGCCATGAATTTAGATGTTGTTCTTGATTATTTCGGCGGGTTTAGCAACATCGTTGATATTGACGCGTTGACGCCTACTTTTATTTATCTGAATAAATTAACATATTTTGTACTCAAGCTTATTGAAAAATTGTATTTTATCCCGACAATAAAAGTAAAAGGCTCAATGTTCAGAATAGTTTATGAACCGCTTATTACAAACCAGCAGTTGGCAAGAATAATTACAAGATTTGAAGAAGAAATGCCGGAAAATCTCTTTATTAAAGGTGAAAAACCCGATAATTTTGTAATGGATTTCATATATAACTATTTGAATTATGTTATGTATAAATTTTTGAGCATTAAAGCATATAAGTTCAAAGATGTTAAATCCGGAACTTATATGATAAAAGATCAGGAACAGAGATCTGTTATGAAGGGTATGGATTTAGCCGAAAACATTTCTCAGTGGTTTGATGAACTTTATCTTGGCAAATACGATGTTATACCGTTCTTTAAGATAGAAAAAGTCGAAGATGAATTATTCAGGCTGAAAGTGTATATCAAAAACCGTAAAACCGGAGAAAGTGTTCTTATTGATAAACTTTATACTGACGAGACTGTTTTTGATGCAAATGTTTCGGATATATCCCGTATTGTAGAAAAACAACTGAATTATGCAATTCGTTATATGCCGGAACTTGAAGATTTGTTTGAGGATGAAACCAAACTTGCACTTGATTTGAATTTGAATGAAGTTTATAAAATTATCACACAAACCGCGTACTATCTTCAAAAAGCGCAGATTGAAGTAGTTCTGCCAAAAGAGCTTGTCAATATAGTAATTCCGCGTGCATCTATCAATGCAAAGGTTAAGACGGCCCGCACACAGGAATTGAAAGATATATTCAATAATGCAGCAGCATCCAAAATTTCGCTGGATGATATTCTTGACTTTTCTTATGAAATTGCAATCGGTAATGAAAAAATTTCGCTTGAAGAATTTAATGAACTTGTTAAAAACAATAACGGGCTTATTAAATACAAAAATAAATATGTATTAATAGATCAGGATGAAAGCAAAAAGATCTTTGAGCAGGTTGCAAAAGCAAACTTTAAATCACTTTCAAGAATGGAACTTATCCATGCCTCAATGTCCGGCCAGTTAGATCAATATGATTTTGATTACGATAAAGCATTTGCTAAAATTATACAGGATTTCAATAAACCGGTTGATGTAACTCCGCCTGCTGAATTAAAAGGTGAATTGCGTCCTTATCAGCAAACCGGTTTAAAATGGCTCTGGACAAATGTTTCTAAAGGTTTTGGCGCCTGTATGGCTGATGATATGGGATTGGGTAAAACCATTCAGGTTATAAGCCTTATTTTAAAAATGAAAGAAGAGGGCAAACTGGATAAACCTGTTCTGGTTATTTGCCCTACAACCCTTATGGGTAACTGGATTAAAGAAATTCAGATGTTTGCGCCGTCTCTGGACGCTGTTGTTTATCACGGTGCAGAAAGAAAGTTAGAGCTTAAACATGATATAATTCTGACAACTTATGCTATTATGCGTATAGATGTTGAAGAATTAAAAAGTCATGAATGGGGTATGATAATTGTTGATGAGGCGCAGAATATTAAAAACCCTGATACTGCGCAAACTCTTGCTGTAAAAATGTTGAAATCTCCGGTTAAAATTGCAATGACAGGTACACCTGTGGAAAACAGATTAACAGAATTGTGGAGTATCTTTGACTTTATTAATCACGGTTATCTCGGAACTTTGCGTGAATTCCAGAAGAGTTATGCAATACCGATTGAGCGGTTTAAGGAAAATTCCAGGGCTGCAAAGTTGAAGATGTCAGTTTCTCCGTTTGTATTAAGACGTTTGAAAACCGATAAAAATGTAATTACTGACTTGCCTGAAAAAATGGTTATTAATGATTACTGTTATCTGTCAAAACCTCAGGCCGTGCTTTATGAAAAGACATTGAACGAAATGATGGAAAAAATCAGCGGCTTTACAGGTATTAACAGACGCGGTAATATATTCAAACTTATTACAGCGCTTAAACAGATATGTAATCACCCTTACCAGTTCTTAAAAGGCGGAGAGATGAACAGAGAACAGTCCGGAAAAATGGATAAATGTATTTCTACTGTTCAAAGTATTCTGGACAATGGGGAAAAGACACTTATATTCACCCAGTATAAAGAAATGGGGGATATTTTGTGCAGGATTATTGCTGATGAATGCAACACAGACCCGCTGTTTTTCCATGGTTCACTTACTGTCGGCCAGCGTGATGAGATTATTAACAGATTCCAGAATGAGGATGAGTCAAAGATTATGATACTGTCCTTGAAAGCCGGCGGAACAGGGTTGAACCTCACCAGTGCAACGAATGTTATACATTATGATTTATGGTGGAATCCGGCGGTTGAAGATCAGGCGACTGACAGAACTTACCGTATTGGACAGGATAAAAATGTTATGGTTCACCGTTTGATTACTCTCGGAACATTTGAAGAAAAAATTGATGAGATGTTAAAATCCAAAAAAGAACTTGCTGATTTGGCCGTATACGAAGGTGAAAAAATTATTACAGAACTCTCAGACGAAGAAATTTACGAAATATTCACACTTACCGGCTAAAAATTTTTCAAAGATTGTGTTTAATCGATTTAAAAACGCCCTTCTCTATCAGAGAAGGGCGTTAAATGTTAAATTTATTCATTAATCAATTGATGTAATAGTTGTTTTTTCTTTTCAATTTTCTTTTGTTGTTCAGTTCTTGCTTTTTCACGTTCTTTTCTTTGTTTTTCAAGCGCTTTTTGGCGTTCTTTTTGTTTCTTTTCTAATTCTCTTTGACGTTTAGCCTGAGCTTCCTCTCTTGCTTTTTGCTGTTGTTGCAATTGTTTTTCTTTGTCAACAATTTTTTGAGTGTGTTTTTGGATAAAACGTTCAGTATAAGTTGTTTGTTCCGCTGATACTAAAGACGTTCCGCCAATAACAGATAAAACTAATAAAGATGCTAACAATTTTTTCATAACACTTTCTCCTTTTTAACCACAATATGATTGTACTACACATTTTTGTATTTTTCAATAATTTGGTCAATACCTTTTTTTGCGATGTTAAAAATTTGTATCAGTTGTTCCTGTTCATAAGGTTCACCTTCTGCAGTTGTCTGGAATTCAATAATTTTGCCGCTTTGAGTAAGAACTATGTTTGCATCAACCTGTGCAGAGGAATCTTCTTCATAGTTAAGGTCGAGTTTTACTTCTCCGTCGACAATGCCTGCTGATATTGCTGCAATTGGTTCAATAATCGGATTTTCGACGAGTGTTCCATTTGCGATTAGTTTTTTAACAGCTTCCCGCAGTGCAATAAATCCGCCGCAAATGCTTGCTGTTCTTGTACCGCCGTCAGCTTGAATTACATCTGCATCAATTGTTATTGTTAAATCTGGCATTTTAGTCAAATCAACACAGGCCCTGAGGCTTCGGCCGATTAATCGTTGAATTTCCTGAGTGCGGCCTGATATTTTTGTTCTTTCCCGCTGACATCTTGTATTCGGGGCTGACGGCAGAAGAGAGTATTCTGCTGTAATCCAGCCGCGTTTGTCCTCTTTTTCCATCCATTTTGGTTTACCTTCTTCGACTGATGCGGTTGTTATTACCCTCGTGTCGCCAAATTCTACAAGCACTGAGCCTAAAGCATGTTTCGTAAAATTATTTGTAAATTTTATTTCTCTGAGTTCGTCATTTTTTCTGTCTCTCATAATTTATTCTCTCCTTGTTTATTCGTAATCCCACATATAAATCTGTCCGCAATAACGGCATACGGCATGCTGATTCATAAATTGTAAATCAGGAACAAATTTGAATCCGTCAACAGTAATTTCAATTTCTTTTTTATCGTTGTACCGTTGTTCAAAATGTCTTGCGCCTCTGTAGTCGGGCGAAAACATTAGTTCAAATTTATCTATTGATTTGCAATTTTTACAGATAAACATTGTTGTTTAGAATTCCTCATCATCCTGCATTGCGCGTTTAAGGATGTTTTTATCAAGTTTCTTTTGCGCTGTCTTTTTTTGTTTTTTCTGCGGTTGGCGTTCTGTATTTTCAGTGAAAGCCGCAAGATTTTTGTACCATAAAGTCCATGAAATACTTCTTAATGGCAGAGTAAAACCAAGCGCAATAAATCCGGTCATATTAGACAGTATGTATTTTGCTATCATATCCGGAGTAATAAGGATATTAAAGTTTTGATATATTGCATTTATCCTGTCAAGCGGCAGTGACATTGCCCAGTTGGAAAAGACGCGTGTTAAAACTTCGTTTAGCCTGCATACTTCAAACAGTACGGTCAAACCGTGATAAACAAGAAATAGTATCAGTCCTTGTATAATGAGTAGTATGGCAGTTCTTGCAAATTTCCCCTTTATCAGTTGCAAACTTTCTTTGAAACAATTAATAGCAGAAACATTTTCATCAAAAGTAAAGACCTGAAATATTAGTATAAAGTATATGAAGAATATGCCGCCGAGTACCCAGAATAAAGGGAATGAGGCAAATGCAGTAAAAATACCGAATAAAATCCATAACATTATAAATGTCAAAATTCTGGATTTTACAACAGCATTATGCGCCGGAAAATCATATACACGTCCGGTTGTTATTGCGCCTTCAGCCATTGAATTAAGTGCTCCGTATGCGATCAAAAAATCTCCGAATGCTTTTAAAAGGATTAATAACCCCGGTAAAGCCAGTAATATAATAACAATCGTTAAAGATGTCATATTGTCCAGAGCAGGATATTTTATTAAAATGCGGTCTATATTATTGTTAAACCAGAATGTTAATCCGAATATCAGCCCTGTGCCTAAAATAGTGCCAAGTACCGGAAATGCCATATATAAAAGAAATTTGTGTAAATTCATTGTGAAAATTTTAACAGATTCGAAAAATATCATCCAGATACTTTTATCAGTTTTAGTTCTTGCCATTTTACCTCCTGTTATATATAATAATTTTATTACAAATAAACTTTAAAAAACAACAATGAATTACAGAGAATTAATACAAACATTTACCGCAGATGATTATGAGTTATGTAGAGTGAATTTACATATCCACACAAATTATTCTGATGGTACAGCCGGATTTAAAGATATTGTAAAACAGGCAGAAGATAAACAGTATAAATATATTGCTGTGGCTGATCATAATACATTAAACGGGTATTATGAAAACGGAATACCGGAAAATGTCATACCGGCCGTTGAATTTGACTGCTGGCACGGGTATGTTTTTTTGCACATGTTGGCTTACGGAATTGATATTAATCATGCCGGATTAGAAAAATTCCTTGCAAAGAGTAAAAAGGAAACTGAATTGGATATAGTAAGATTTTTTACTTCAAGACGCGCTCCTGCTCTTATTAAAGCAATACATGAAGCGGGCGGCATTGCTGTGCTTGCGCATCCGGCATGCTGCTGGTGTTTGTCTCTTGAACGATTTGTAAAAGATCTGATAAAATACGGGCTCGACGGACTGGAAGTTTATTATCCTTATGAAAGGCATCGCGGAATAATTAAATTTCATAGCAGAGAAACAGTTGATAAATTAGCTGATAAGTACAAGCTTATAAAAACAGGCGGTACAGATTTGCATGGAGATAGTTTGCAATAAATATTAAGCGATAAATTTTTTGTAACATGCTTGCCATGACATTATTTCTCAGGTATTTTAAAAAATAGGAGGGAACAGGCATGAAAAAACGCTGGTATGATATAGATCCTGTTGTCAGCCGTGCTACCGAAATGCTTGAAAAGGCTGATGAAGAATTACAAATTATCTGTGCTGAATATGTAATTGACAGGCTAAAAGATTTTGATTTCGAAATGTCACTGGATGATCAATTTAACTATATTATGCGGCGCTGGTATGACAAAAATATTAAAGTTTCACA
The DNA here is from genome assembly GCA_944326465.1 of Candidatus Gastranaerophilales bacterium. GTDB lineage: Bacteria > Cyanobacteriota > Vampirovibrionia > Gastranaerophilales > Gastranaerophilaceae > CALUVH01. The sequence continues at coordinate 7,996 of CALVEB010000030.1, forward strand.
TGCAATGGAATACTTGAAGCTTGCCCCCGAAGAAGTCAGACGCGAACTCGCTCTTGATATTATTGAACATATAGAAAAAAATACCAAAAAGTAAAAGTACTATGGAAAATGAAATTAACCGTAAAGTGATAGATATATTTTCAAGACATAATAAAGAACTTCCGGCCGAAACACCGGAAAAAGTGAAATATTATGCCGGATTTAACTATGTCAGAATAGACAAGGATAACAACGGAAACAAATTTTCAGCAGAGCACCTTCTAAAATATGCGCAAAAATGCCACTATATAGTCCGTGTTATGCGCGAATATAAAAACGAAACTGTTCTGTATAACTATGATGTTCCAAATGCAGATTTGTTTAAGTTTATAAAGTCATTTCAGGAAAATAAACTTGACGGTACAATAATTGAAATAGATAAATATTTCCCTGATGATTTAGCATAGAAGAAAAAATTATGGATTGTTTTTTTAGAAAATATCATGATGATTTGTTTAAATGTAACAAGCCTTATCAGTACGTAGGTGGTGAATTTTTATCTGCCAATAAAGATTTTGAAAGCGCAAAAATCCGCTTTGCATTTGCATTCCCTGATAAATACGAGATTGGCATAAGTAATCTGGGGTTACGTGTTTTGTATAATCAGGTTAATAAATGCCCTGATTATATGGCGGATCGTGTGTATGCACCGGAACCGGACTTTTCTCCGAAACCGCTTTATGCTCTGGAAAGTAAAATGCCCCTAAAGGATTTTGATGCTGTCGGTTTTTCTTTGCAGTATGAAATGGCTTATCCTACTGTTTTAAAAATGCTTGAAATGGCCGAAATTCCTTATAAAAATGAAGAAAGAACAGATGAAGATCCAATAATTATTGCAGGCGGTCCGTGCGCATTTAATCCGTTGCCTGTTCAGGATTTTATAGATGTTTTTATGATAGGCGATGGTGAAGATAGCATTGTTGAAGTTTGTGAGATACTTGAAAAAACAAAAGGCATGCCGCGGAACGACCGTATAAAAGCACTTGTTGAGGGTGAAAACAGCGGCCGCTGGTCAGCGTCAATCGGAGGATGTGTTACAAAAAGAATTGCACAACTGGATTACGAAAGCGCATTAACCTCATATCCTATACCTTTTTCATCATCTGTTCATGACAGAGCCGTTGTTGAAATACGACGCGGATGCGGGCGTATGTGCCGTTTCTGTCAGCCGGGGCATGTAACGCTTCCGATACGTGAAAGAAGTGCTGAAGATATTATAAAAATAGCAAAAGAACTTGTCAAAAATACCGGCTATGATGAATATTCACTGCTTTCTCTATCGTCAAATGATTACGCAAGTATAAATGAAGTTATAAAAGAATTAGCCGTTGATTTTGACGAAAAAAAAGTTTCTGTATCGCTCCCGAGCCAGCGTATTGACGGTTTTAACCTTGAACTTGCAAATCTTGTTCAGAGTGTCAGAAAATCAACCATGACGCTGGCACCTGAGGCCGGCAGTCAGCGTTTGCGCAATGTTATCAAAAAAAATATAACAGAAGAACAAATCCTGAACGCGGTTTTAACGCTTTATGAGAACGGCTGGTCAAGGATTAAATTCTATTTTATCTGCGGACTTCCGACAGAAACTCTTGCAGATATGGATGAAATGGCTGAATTATTAAGTAAAATCCGCTACCGCTGTAAATTGTTGAAGAAAGAAAAAGGACTTACGCACGGAATGGACATAACCTGCACGCTTTCAATATTCGTGCCTAAACCTTTTACACCGTTCCAGTGGTGTCCGCAAATGAGTCTTGAGGAAGTTACAGAGCACATTCACTATTTGAAAGAAAAAACAGATAAGATTAAAGGTGTCAAAATTAATTACCATGAAAAATTTGTTTCGCAAATAGAGGCAGTCTTGACCCGCGGTGATGCAAGTTTATGCAAATACATAGAAGAACTTTATAAAAAAGGCTGTTATCTGGATGCCTGGGGAGAATATTTTGACAAAAAAGTATGGCAGGAAACAGCCGAAGAATGCGGAATTTCACTTTCCGGACTTGCCGAAAAAGAGTATGATATAAATGAAAATTTACCATGGGATTTTATCAATATCGGAGTTGATAAAGAGTGGTTTAAAAAAGAATATCACACGGCATTAGAAATTGATGCCTCCGCATCTTCTTTTGTCCCTACCTGTCAGACACAATGTGTAAACTGTGGTGTTTGTAAAAATTTGAATACGCACAAAATAATGGCAAAACCTTATCGGGCAAGTGAAAAAGCTCAAAATCATAAAGTTATTCACCACGATCCTAAAACATGTCCGGCTGAGATTAGGGAAACTTTTAAATACCGGATAAAACTTACCAAAACAGGAATTCTAAAGTATTTTTCACATCTTGACTGGCAGAATACATTTTTTAAAGCAATAGCAAGAACAGATTTAAAAGTAGCATTTTCTCTGGGATTTAATCCGACAATGAAAATATCAATGGGGGTTGCGCTCCCTCTGTTTGCAGAAAGTTTATGTGAACTTGTTGATATTGAACTGTATGATAATTTGCCGGAAGAGTCTCTCAAACTAAAGTTGGAGAAAGTTTTGCCGGAACAGAGTAAAATATTAAGCATAAAACAAATACCAAAATCCGCTAAATCAATTGATACTACTGTTGTTTGGGCTGAATATAAAATTAACATTTTTAATAAATTACTTTACGATTTTGAAAATTTACGCTATAATACAGACAGGGTTTTATCTTCTCAAGAAATTTTTATCGAGAAGAAAAACAAAAAAGGTTTAATTAAAAAAACAGATATAAAACCGTCAATAAAATCATATAGATTTGCGGACGAAAATCTGTTCATAGTGTTAAAAACCGGTCAAGGATCTGAAATACCGGCATTACGTGCAGATGTTCTGATGAATGTTATTGCGCCGGATGTACCTTTTGAGATTACACGTACAAGATTCTTTGACGAAAATTTAGAAGAGATTTAATTATAAAGGATTTTTTTATGGCAAACGACAAACGTAAAAACGGGAACAACCAGAATTCTGCAAATAATGTTCCTGACAAAAGAATTATCATCGCGGAACGCGATAATATTGCCGCTGTTATGGAAAACGGCAAAGTAACTGATTTCTTTATCCATAGAGGCGATGTATTGCTGGGAGATGTTTATCTCGCAACTGTCGATAACATACTCCCGAGTATTGATGCGGCATTTGTTGATGTAGGGTCTGACAAAATGGGCTTTTTGCACGCAGAAGACGTTATGGGTAAAGGTACATTAAAAGAAAAACTTTCACCTAAACAAAAATTGATTGTGCAAGTCGTTAAAGAACCGACAGGTCATAAAGGCCCTAGGGTTACAACCGAATTGAGTTTACCGGGACGTTTTCTGGTATTGATGCCGAACGAACCCGGAGTAAGCATTAGTAAAAAGATTGAAAATTCTAAAGAAAGAGCAAGATTAAAAGCAATAGTTAATCTGATTAAACCTGTCGGAGTCGGTGTTATTATCCGTACAGAAGCCGAAGGTCAGTCAGAAGCAGATATTCAGGAGGATTTGGAAATACTTCTTGAAAAATGGAATAACATTATTACTTCTGCTGAAACTCTTACACCACCTAATCTTCTATATAGAGATCAGGATTTGCTCTACAGAGTTATCCGTGAAGCCTGCACGGATGATGTAAAAGAAATAGTTGTAGATACGGCTTTTGCAATGAATCGTGTACAAAATATTTTGCAAAACTGGCACATCAATAAAAATGTTCAGGTAACGTTATATAAAGGTACAGAGCCGTTGTTGATTGCAACAGATGTTCATAAAGAGATAAAAGCTGCTTTGCAGACAAAAGTTAATATGCCGTCAGGCGGATATCTGTTTATTCAGACAACAGAAGCGCTTACTGTTATTGATGTTAACAGCGGTAAGTTTACAAGCTCTTCAACGCAAGATGAAACTATTTTGAAAACGAATATAGAGGCTGTTCATGAAATTGCGCGCCAATTGCGCTTACGTAATATCGGCGGTATGATTATTATTGACTTTATTGATATGATCTCCCGCGCTGATAAATTAGCAATGATGGAAGAATTGGAAATAGCGCTTGAACCAGACAAGGCAAAACCGCAGGTTGGCCAGCTTTCTGATCTGGGACTTGTTGAATTAACAAGACACCGTCAGGGACAGAGTTTATCAGAAATATTTACAAAAAAATGTCCGCACTGTCAGGGCAGCGGTTACTCTATGATAGATTTTAATTTCGCAACCCCGACCGCAGAAGGTGAATACCGTGCAAAAGCTGCTAAATTGAAATTACCTATTAACAGCGGATTCAAGAAAAATAATAACAAAAACAACCGTCAGCAGGAACAACAGACACCTGAGCAAACTCCTCAAGAGGTAAAAACGCCGGTTGAAATAGCGGTTGAAAATCCGTCAGAAGTTGCTGTTCAAGAAACTGAAAAACGAGAAAGCAGTAAAAAGCGCGGACGCCGTAATAACAAACGCGATAAAAATATTGTTGTAGAAGAAACGTTACCGACTGCAGATACACTTCTTAAACCAAATGAAGAAATTATTCCGGTAATAGAAGAAAACGCATCTTTGGAAAATACAGAACCACCTGCTGCAAGTACAGAGGCAGCAGCGGACGAGGCGCCGGTTGAAAATGCTGTAAAAGATGAGAAAACAAAGAAAAATCGCAGACCAAACCGCGGCTCTTCAAAATCAGCAAAGAGATCGCGTTCAAAAAAAACAGCCGGAACTGAAGAGGCAAAAGTTGAATAAAAGATTGTTTAAAACAAGTATAATATTGAGTTTAGCGGCACTTGTCCTAATATTGTCTGCCGGCATGGGGTTTTGTGCAGATGAAGTTGCACAGCAGGCCGGTCAGACATTGCCGCAAACTTCAATAACTTTTCGTTCTGCAGTAATCAGATTTTTGAAAGCAATGGGCGGTGTGGCTTTATCTTCATTTATAATTTATGCAGGATTGACGGTTTACAATCGATTTTTTGTGAAAGCACCGCCGGACGGAATTTCTGAAGATGATGTTTTAAAAACACCGCATTCAACCGATGAGGCTTTGACATTTTTTATAAAAAAGAATAAAATAAAATAAAAAAGACAGGAGGGGTTATGAATAAAAGAAATGCGTTTTCAGTTATTGATTTGCTGTTAGGGGCTGTTGTTATATTTGCTTTGTTTATGTATTTTTTGCCGTCATTAAAAAGTTATAGTCGACGCCCGATAGATAATAATGCACCGTCTGTGGAAGAACAGGTTGATCAGCAGATTCATGATGTGAATAAACTCCGTCAGGAAGCCGAAGAACAAAACCGTAAAATCTTGGAACAGATGAATTATTAAAACCGGATTAAAATCGCGGCGGATTTAGTTAAAAATTTACGAAACACTAATTTTTCTTTTTAATATCTATTTCATATCCCAGAAAATCAAGAATTTCCTGAACAGTTTGGAACTTGACTGTTTTTGTTGTCAACATTCTGGAGAGGCTTGTGATGTTAATGTTTGAAAGCCCCTGCGCTTTCATTAATCGTGTCATTTTTGCCACAAAGGTTAAACATAAATGTTCTGACTAGGCTGAACATGGAACGCGTGTTTTTATGTTCTGATTTTCCTGAATAACCTGTATCATTTCATAAAGAACATGGTTGTATGGCGTTGGAATATTATGTTTTTTACCCAGTCGAATTAGAGTGCCTGCAAACATATCAACTTCTGTCGGGCGTCCGGCTTCAATATCTTGCAGCATGGATGTTTTGCCTTCCGGACACATCATTGCAAGCGCGTCCAGTCCGTCTTTTACAAGATTATCTGCATTATTTATACCTTCTGCCTTAGCAATATTTGTAACTTCCTGCATTATATTTGTTGCAAATCTTACAAATACTTTGTTTGACTGCATTTCTCCAAAAGTCATTTTTAAAATTGCTGACGGCTGGTTGGTGCTTACATTCAAAACAAATTTTCGCCAGAGTGAATATTTTATATCTGATGGAATTTCATATTTTATATGCGCTTTATCAAGAAAATCTTTTACAGCAATAACTCTTTCATCAAGTCCGTTTTCAGAGCCAAATACAAGAATATTGTAGTCATCATGAACAACGCTTCGTCCTGTTCTGACAGCGCTGTGTCCGATAAAATAAGAATATAATACTTTTTCTTTACCGTAGGTTTTTGCAATAACTTCTTCGCTTGTAACACCGTTTAACAGTGACATTATGATTGTGTTTTCTCCCACAAAATTTTTAATATTATTTATAACTTCACTCAAGCCGTCGAATTTCGTCGCAATTAATATCAAGTCCGCTTTGAAGTTTTTTTCTGCCGGTAAAATATAATTAAACTTTAACTCCCGCCCGTTAAAAATTATGGGGTTTTGTTCATATCTTTTTAATCTGGCTTCATCAACCAGAATTTTTAGATTATCGGGACAAAATTTTTGAATTTTGTCGGCGTAAATGCTTCCCACAGCGCCTAATCCGCAGACAAGTATGTTTTTAATCTCTCTTTTCATAATTTGATTTTAGCACGATTTTTTATGATTGATATTATCCTTTATATTAATTTAATAAAATAGTTAGGACGATAAGACGCGTCTTAACGTCTTTATACATTTACATTTTGTAAAAATTTTTTAAAAATGCGCAATAGTCTGCGAAAGAAATCCTTTATATAAGAAGTAGTAGTGGAAAATCGTGTGTAGATAATAATGGTGTTTGATGTAGCTAGACTGCCTCTTGCAGGCGGAATATATACTAATTTTGCGCTTAATAAAAGGATGAATATTCCTTTTGCCGGCAATACTCAGGAAGATACTTTTCAGTATACTTCTCTGAACCGTTACGTAAGTGAAAATGCCATCCGGCAGATGATCGCTGCTAACCCTAAAATTACAGATATTTTGAACACAGAGCAGGTGAATTTAAATATGATGGAATTGAATAAATTACTTCAAGGTCATGCCAGTGATACAAAGAATATCGCCAAAGGTATCATAGAAAAACTTCCGTTTTCGTTAAAAAATCATGTTGATGAAAAATCTGTTACAGATGCCGCATACTTACACGATATAGGAAAAGTTCTTATCCCGCCGGAAATCCTGAATAAAAATGGACGCCTGACACCCGAAGAAACTCAGGTTATGCATAAACATGCGGAATTAGGGTATGAGTTGTTAAAAACAACTGACATAAATCCTAAAACTTTAAACCTTATACGGAATCATCACCAGAACGCTAAAAAAAGCGGTTATCCGTTTGTTGGAAAAGATTTTCGCGCTGATATAAACTTACAAATAGTTGCGCTTGCAGATAAATTTTCTGCACTTACCGAAGAACGCGTTTATAAAGCCGCTCTTACACCGCAGCAGGCGCTCACGATTATATATAAAGAAGTACAGGAAGAAAAACTCAATCCGCTTGTTTTTAAGGCGCTTGTAAACTATGTTAATTCTCCGGAATATGCACCCAAAACAATTGTCTAATAACTCGCCGCATATTATTCTTTAACACCGCCCTGCAAAATATCGTTTATAAAATATTTCTTGCCAAGTAAAAATACACCTATAACAGGAATTGTGCAAATGACAGAACATGCAAGAAGTTCTCCCCACATAGTTATTTCCCGAAAGCTGCCTTTGTAAATAGCCAGCCCGACCGGTAAAGTGCGCATACTTTCGCTGTTGGTTACAATCAGAGGCCACATAAAACTGTTCCATGTCGTGACAAATGTGAAAATAGCAAGTGTCGCAACCGTCGGCAATGCAAGCGGTAACGCTATTTTGAAAAAAGTCATAAATATATTGCAGCCGTCGATTCTCGCACTTTCTTCCAGATCCCGCGGAAATCCAAGAAAATACTGACGCATTAAAAACACGCCGAGTCCCCCGAATAAAGAAGGTAAAATAAGTGCCTGATAGGTGTCTATCAGATGCATTTCACGCATAAGAAAAAACAACGGAATTATATTCACCTGCGGCGGAATAAGCATCGTTATTAAAAAAATCAGAAAAAGACCGTTGCGGAAAGGAAATTTTAGCCTTGCAAATGCATATCCTGCCATTGACGCAAACAAAACCTGTCCTATGGTTGAAACTACAGCTACAATAAGGCTGTTTAAAAAATACCGGCTTAGAGGGAGTTCGGTAAATACATTTTTGTAGTTGTTCAAAGTGAGATGCGTATGGATTAGTTTTCCTGCTTCTGTAAAAATTGTATTATCCTCAGCAAAAGAAAGATTTAACATTGCAAAAAACGGATATAACATACTTATTGCAATAAAAATCAGTGTTAAATACCCTAATACACTTCTAAATCTTTTCATTTACCCTCTTTTTAATTCGCGGCATCGTCACAATTATATCATAAAACTTGTTTTGTGCATTTATTAATTCTATAATCAAAGTATGAAAACACTAAAAGACTTTGCCTCAGATATAAATAAATGCTCAAAGTGCGGACTTTGCCAGTCTGTTTGTCCTGTGTATAAAGAAACGGGCAACGATTGCGCTGTCAGCCGCGGAAAATTCGTTATGCTTGACGGGGTTTTAAAAGGTGATTTGCAACTTAATAAAACTATTAACAAATATCTTGACCTTTGTCTCAAATGCGGAAAATGTAAAGATTTTTGTCCGAGTAATATTGATGTGTGCAAAATTTTTGAAACAGCAAAGTATGAATATGCACGCAAAACTTTTTGGGGAAGATTTTTGTGGATACTTGAATCCAAATATGTTTTTGATAGTTGCATAAAAATTGCCGGCATGGTGCAAAAGTTTTTGAACAGCTTTTATGGACGCTCAAAAAAGCAGTCTGCTAAAAAAAACTTGCGGGTTATTTATTTTAAAGGCTGCGTGAATAAAGTTTACCCGAAAGTTGAAAACGCGCTTAAAAAAATTCTATCCGGCTATGATGATGTAGAAATAATCGAAAAGGATTTTAGCTGCTGCGGCCTGCCGTTTTTATCGAGCGGAAACCTTGAACGTTTTGAGGAAGTTAAAAAACATAATCTAGGATTGCTGAATTGTGATTATGATTATATTTTGACTGATTGCGCAAGCTGTGAGGATACATTAAAAAGTTACGGTATAGAGACGGTTTTGAACGCTGCTGAATTTATATCACAGCACCCTAAAAAATTTATTTTCAAAAAACATATTAAGGTGACATTCCATAAACCATGCCATTTGCAGAAAGTTGATTTTTTGCCGGAGATATTGGGGATGTGTGAAAATGTCGAATATATTGAAATGCAGGGAATGGATGATTGCTGCGGGTTCGCCGGTGAATTTGCCTTGAAGAATAATACAATTTCACGTGCTATAGGACGTAAAAAAGCACAAAATATTATGGAAACAAAGGCTGATTATGTATTGAGTTTGTGCCCTTCCTGTAATTTAGGCTTGCATCAGGGATTTTTAGCAAACAAAAATTTCAACCATCCGGAGATAAAAAATCTGGTTGAATTTTTGGCACTTGCGGATGAAATTATATAGATTGTGCTCTAGACAAGTTTTATATATGAAACATTTGTTATCTATTTGCATAAAAAAAGAGTGGACATTGTCCACTCTTTGTACCAGTAACACATAACTCTACGGCCGTTTACACTCACCCACACCTGTCACGTGCCGTAGCAGAAAGAAGATACAATTTAAAGTATATAGGATCTAAATCCCAGAAAGGAGAACTAATGTTCTTGATGACATTTTACTATTTAAAATGAAATATGTCAACGCAATAAAAAATGTTAATTAAATACCAGACCAGATTGTATTGAGGTCAATGTTCAAAGCCTGACATATTCGAATAACAATAACGATAGATGGATTTGATTTTTGATTTTCTATCATATTTAAGTATTTTGCGGAAATATTAACCATTTCTGCAAGTTTTTCTTGAGAGAATCTTTTTTTTAAACGTTCTATTCTGATTCTGTCTGCAACAACCGCAATTATTTCTTTATCTGAATTTGTAACGCCATTATTAATCATAAACTTATAGTATAAGAATTGACAAATTAAAAACATCCATGATATATTACTTTTACAGAAATATTGTTCAGTAAAATAGGAGTATTGGTTATGAAAAAAGAAGTATATGGATGTAATAAATTGGTTCATACAGGTATAAAACCAACAAAAAACAATTTATTAGCGGAACTAGAGAAACAGAATGCGGGACTAACTCATGATACGAACTTATTCCCTTATTCCCCGATTTCCTTATTCCCTTGTAAACGCGCCGCGTTTACGTTAGCCGAAGTCTTAATCACTCTAGCTGTCATCGGCATCGTGGCAGCACTGACATTACCGGGTCTTATCCAGAACCACAATGAAAAAGCATGGTCTACGGCTAAGGATCTGTGGGAGAAGAAACTCACGGAAACCGTTCGCCGCATGAACATTGACGGAGTCATGACAGGGCATGAGTCTACAGAAGAGTTCATGAACACTTTTAAAAACTACATGAAAGTTATTAAAACCTGTGACAATGGAGATATTAACAAATGCTATTCACCTAAAATAGTTCAAACAGGAAGCGATTCTGAACCTATTGAAATCGAAACATCTGATTTAAAAACAGCTGAAAACTTAGGTAATGACTGGGAAACTAATACCATGTCATTTGTAATAGCAGATGGTACAACAGTTATTATGGCATATAATCCTAATTGTGCATACGCAGATCCTATAGAAGATACAGGAAGTCAGGTATCTTGCTTAGGATTTATGGTAGATGTTAACGGAAAGAAAGGACCGAATAAAGTAGGTGATGATATAGCATTAAAAGGTCAAATATCTCTTTCTAATTGCGATAACCCGATAGGTGATATGTGCTTTAGCACTGATTTTGCTCCAACAGCTATAGATACAACTTTAGATGAAAACAAACAATACGATGAGAAGTATGCATATAGTAGTAACTACTGGGCAGGAGCGAAGAAAGCATGCTCAGATATGGGAATGAGCCTTCCGACAAGAGAACAACTTGCACAATTAGCTAGTGAATTATACGTAGACAGCAGCGGAGATGAAGTAACAATAGGGGTAACAGAAATTAAAACCAACCTCAAAGTAAAGGACGAATACAAAGATAATCCTCCTATCACTCTTGACTGGCGCTACTGGTCCAGTGAGGAGTACAATGCTCGCGCCGCGTACTTCCGGGACTTCTACGCTATCAGCACGTACCACAGTGACACTAACGGAAGCGGGTCCAGCAAGAACAACACCAACCGCGCTATATGTGTTTCGAACTAAGAGGCTTTTGGCCTCTTAGTTCGAAGGGAATAAGGGAATAAGGGAATAAGGAAATAGGGGAATAAGTTCGTTAATAGAAACAGGCAATGTGAAACTCGTGCATTGCCTTATTTTTTGTAACTACTTAGTGCCTTAGCCCCATAGTGCCCTAGTGCCTTTTGAATGGCAATGCATAAATTTTGCATTGCCTCTTTTTTATTATCCGTCATACCGCAGCAGTTTTGCTACGATTCGCGGGTGTCGGCGCCTTGCGGGTGGACACAGTCCACTCTTTCATACTGGATGCCCGTTAACTTTAGCGGGTATCCAGTGTATAAGAGCAGACTTCGTCTGCCCGCAAGGTGACAATGTCTGCTTGACGCACACATTGTCGTTGCGGGATGACGCGAAAAGGTTGGTGTGACGCGTACAATTACTGGGGGCTGTCTGACTCTGGCATGTGTCATATTTTTTATCGGGCTAAAGCCAGACATAATAGCTATTGGGGCTCGTAGAATATTTTTCCCACAGTTTCTATGTTCGATTTAAGCTTTTCGTTTGAAATAGATGCAAAATCAAGCAGGTCAAACATATATGGAGTCGGAAGTTCATCAAGCTCTGCCGCCAGATGACTGATAAATGCAAAATCTATGTTTTCACCGGTAATTGCTAAATCAATATCCGATGAATTTTTGTAGCTGCCGTCTGCTCTTGAACCAAAAATTATAACTTTTTCAATATTATCATATTTTTGCAGACACGCCCGTATTAATTTTATAGTATTTTCGTCCAATCCGAATTTAGTCATAAAGTTTTCCTGCAAAAATTATTTCTAAATTATTTAATGCCGGCAAGAATTTATCAGTAACCTCATTGGTCAGAGATTTTGCCAGACTTTCGTTATAGGTATGAGAAGTTTTGTTTCGTGCTTCCATCATATCAATCCAGATTTGCCCGTCCGGAATTAAATTTCGTAAAAAAGCTGTTTTGATAGTCTGACGTGGCGTATCTGTTTTTATTCCTTCATACTCCAGATAGTCTTTCATTGTTTTCCATGCCAGTTCAAATACAATTTCAAAAGCCTGTATAAGCGCCATTGTATAAATTTTATTTAAGCCGTTTTGTTGTATACAATCATTGGTTTCATTAATATTTGCAAGCGCTAATTTGAAATTGTCAAATCTTTCGTGCCATCTGATTTTTTGCATAACAACTCCTTATATGTATAGTATAACATGAAATTTGAAATATAATATCAAAAATAAGGCAACGCATAAATTTTAGAGTTTATTATTTGTTTTTCGGGAAAAAATAGACATTATACCCCAAAGTTTCAAGAATAATGTTGATTTCTTGAGCATTGACAGTTCCTTTTTTGAGTTTTTGTGATAAGTTTTGTACTGTATAGTGTTTATTTTTAGCAAGCGAAATTTTGCGTGCAAGTTCTGTCAGCGTAATGTCTGCATCAACCAGTAATTTTTTTATCTCTTTACTTATGTCCATAAGTTAAAATTATACTATTTATAAATTATATATTGACTTTTTAAATTATTACTTTAAAATTAAATGTATAATTTAACAAAAGTAAAATTTTAACAAAGGAGCATGTATGAAAAACATATTTAGTTTAGAAGAAAGCAAGCAGACAAGTCTGCTCATAGGGATTGAACAGCCGCTAAAGAGATACGAAAGCGAAGCAATCCAGCCGATTGAAAAAGCGGGACTAGAGAAACAGAATGCGGGACTAACTCATGATACGAACTTATTCCCTTATTCCCCGATTTCCTTATTCCCTTGTAAACGCGCCGCGTTTACGTTAGCCGAAGTCTTAATCACTCTAGCTGTCATCGGCATCGTGGCAGCACTGACATTACCGGGTCTTATCCAGAACCACAATGAAAAAGCATGGTCTACGGCTAAGGATCTGTGGGAGAAGAAACTCACGGAAACCGTTCGCCGCATGAACATTGACGGAGTCATGACAGGGCATGAGTCTACAGAAGAGTTCATGAACACTTTTAAAAACTACATGAAAGTTATTAAAACCTGTGACAATGGAGATATTAACAAATGCTATTCACCTAAAATAGTTCAAACAGGAAGCGATTCTGAACCTATTGAAATCGAAACATCTGATTTAAAAACAGCTGAAAACTTAGGTAATGACTGGGAAACTAATACCATGTCATTTGTAATAGCAGATGGTACAACAGTTATTATGGCATATAATCCTAATTGTGCATACGCAGATCCTATAGAAGATACAGGAAGTCAGGTATCTTGCTTAGGATTTATGGTAGATGTTAACGGAAAGAAAGGACCGAATAAAGTAGGTGATGATATAGCATTAAAAGGTCAAATATCTCTTTCTAATTGCGATAACCCGATAGGTGATATGTGCTTTAGCACTGATTTTGCTCCAACAGCTATAGATACAACTTTAGATGAAAACAAACAATACGATGAGAAGTATGCATATAGTAGTAACTACTGGGCAGGAGCGAAGAAAGCATGCTCAGATATGGGAATGAGCCTTCCGACAAGAGAACAACTTGCACAATTAGCTAGTGAATTATACGTAGACAGCAGCGGAGATGAAGTAACAATAGGGGTAACAGAAATTAAAACCAACCTCAAAGTAAAGGACGAATACAAAGATAATCCTCCTATCACTCTTGACTGGCGCTACTGGTCCAGTGAGGAGTACAATGCTCGCGCCGCGTACTTCCGGGACTTCTACGCTATCAGCACGTACCACAGTGACACTAACGGAAGCGGGTCCAGCAAGAACAACACCAACCGCGCTATATGTGTTTCGAACTAAGAGGCTTTTGGCCTCTTAGTTCGACGTGATTAAGTGATTGAGTGACTAAGTGATTAAGAGGATTTCATAATTGGGCAATGCATAAATCTTGCGTTGCCTTAT
>CALVEB010000031.1 GCA_944326465.1 Candidatus Gastranaerophilales bacterium
AACAAAGTTACTCCGCCCTTGTGGGTGGAGTTTTTAACTTTATATGTTGCAGTAAATGCGGAGTTTTTTTTAAGCCTGTATTGCTTTGGTAACATTTACGTCCGCCTTTCTGATAAATTCTGTTTACCGGCGTGCAACGCCTCAGACTTACGCTCTTTTCTTAGCTGTGATTGCTAATTTATGACGGCCTTTTGCGCGGCGTCTGTTGATAACTTCCTGTCCGCCTGCTGTTGCCATTCTTGCTCTGAAACCGCTTACGCGTTGTCTTTTTATTTTAGTTCCTTCTAGTGTACGTCTCATTTTTATATTCCCTTTTTGTTATATTTGTCGTATAATCTTTATGCTATATGAAAAAAAGTTTTTAGTCAACATTTAAGGGAGGCAAGGTTAACTAATATGAACAAAAAAATAGGATTTATCGGATGCGGCAAGATGGCAAGCGCAATTATTACGGGGATTAAAAACTCTTGCTGCAATAAGGGGCTTGAATTAATGGGGTCGGAAGTCAACTGTGAGATAGCAGAACTTGCGCAGAGCAGATTAGGAATTGATGTTATTACAGATAACAGAGCGCTTGTTATGAATAGTGATGTTATTTTTATTGCAACCAAACCTAATTACGCACCGGCAGTGCTTGACGAGATAAAAGAGGAATTGACGCCGGAAAAATTAGTGGTATCAATTGCGGCCGGCGTATCTACTGCAAAAATCGAAAAAATTATAGGAATGCAGCGTGTTGTACGGGTAATGCCTAATACTCCGGCGCTTTTGCAGGAAGGTATGGCAGGCGTTTGTAAAGGCGCTTATGCAAGCGCGGAAGATGTTCAATTTGTCGTCAATTTATTAACCAATGTCGGCAAGGCAATAGAAGTCAGTGAAGAAGAAATGGATATAGTGACTGCAATTTCAGGTTCAGGGCCTGCGTTTTTCTATCAGGTAATTGAGGATATGGCTCGTGCCGGAGAAAAACTGGGGCTGGATTATGAAAAATCCTTGCTGCTTGCGACCCAAACCGCGCTTGGTTCAGCCAGAATGATTGAAAAACGCGGCGAATTAACGGTACAGAATTTAATAGACAATGTAGCGACCAA
This sequence comes from Candidatus Gastranaerophilales bacterium, assembly GCA_944326465.1. Classification (GTDB taxonomy): domain Bacteria; phylum Cyanobacteriota; class Vampirovibrionia; order Gastranaerophilales; family Gastranaerophilaceae; genus CALUVH01. The sequence goes on from CALVEB010000031.1 coordinate 1,092, forward strand.
AGGCGGATGTACATTTGTCGGGGTTTCTGTTATGAAGGAAGAAAAATCGGATGCCCTATTCTATGATGTAATAGAAAAAACTGCGCAAAAAGCGCATGCGCTGGGTGAGTAAAATACGATAAAAATATAGTAAAAAATTAAAAAAATGAGAATGGTGAAACGCTGACTATTGTTGGCGTTTCACTACTTGGCTATCCTTTGAAAACACCTAGGTGTTTTCGTCTACATGTTTTCGTGGACTTGCGCGTCCTAAAAATATAAGTCATAATAATATAGTTTCAATTTACGTATAAAATCAGAAAAGAGGTGACGAATAAAGATATTCAACCGGACATATTTAGTATTAATTCTATAATTACAGTCAGGCACAATAGCCCCATAAAAAATATTGGTGATAATAAACAAATAATACCAAATATTTGTATTTTAGCAATTATTTTATTACTTAAAAACTTTTCATTTTTAATTGATATATTAAATATTTGCTCCAATATTAAAATAACAAAAAAAGGAATAATGCATATAATAGCAAATATTGTAATTCTCAAAAGAGAAACACCTACCCCAAAGGCATGTTGAGTATCCTGCATGATGTAAGTGGTGAATATTTCAGGACAGGTAAATATGCAAAACCAAGCAAAAACAATCCAGCCGCAGACGGCTAAGAAATTAAAACTATACCTGTTTTTATATTTCTCTAAAATCATAATTGTAATATTATAAAAAAACTAAAAATTATTCAATCCAATTAAACTGCTAAATAGTTCCGTAATATAATCAAAAACAAAAGAAAGAACCATAAACATAATCGGAAAAACCGAAAATCCAATTCCGAGTATTTGTAAAATATAGATTTTACGGCTTTGTAAAAATTTTTGGTTTGATATTCTTAAGTTAAATATTATTTCAAATACATAAATAACAAAAGTAAGAATACAAAAAAGAATATCAAGTAAAAAAATAATTCCAAACATCCAGGCTATAACAGGGGAAATACCTGCCCCCCGAATAAATATAAGCGGGAAAAAACACATAGAGAATAATACAAAAACAATCCAGCCGCAGACGGCTAAGAAATTAAAACTATACCTGTTTTTATATTTCTCTAAGAACATAATGTTATTTTAAAAAAAAGAAAAGGAAAATCAACTATGACAAAATATAAATAAATTTAATCTGTGAATAGTATAAGATCAAGCAGTATCGCAACCTTATAAAGAACTAAAGCAAATAACGGTATTAAAATGAGTCCGGTCCAGAACAAAAATGTTGTTAATTTTTTATATTTATTAAGTTGGTTATAAGATTTTATTATATTAAAAGTACGGAGAATACACTCACCAATAGTAAGAATAAGTAACACCAGAACTAAATGATAGTAATAATAAAAATATAAAAAAGGAAGGATTAGATAATCCAGTGAACAATCTTCTGAACAAAATCCGGTATAAGGATGTATTTTAAATAAATAAATTAGAAATATAGGAAATGACAAATGAATTATCCAAGATGACCATGAGAGAATATTTAATACATAAAATTTGCTTAAATTAAAACATTTCATAGAGATCGCTTCCGGATTAATAAGATTAATCATCAATTAGATACTTTTCAATACCGTCGGCAATCGCGTGTGCTGCTGCTTTTTGAAAATCAGCTTCCCGCAGCAGCGCACTGTCGTCGGGATTTATCAGGTATCCGACTTCTATAAGTATACTCAAGGCATTTGTGTTTCTCACTAACGCAAGACTCGCCTGCCGGACTTTATCATTATTCATCCCGAGCTGTTTTGTCATTTCTTTTATAATACAATCGGCAAGCGGTTTTGCCATATCATAATAATAAAAAATACTTGTACCGCTATTCTTGTTCGGGTCAAGATTATCCGGCAATGCATTGCCGTGAATACTTATCAAAATTACGGAATTTTGTTCGTTAGCACTATCTACACGCTCTTTGAGTCCGTGATATTTATCGTGTGTACGGGTCATATAAACATCTGCCCCGCGTTTCTTTAATTCATTGCGTAAATATTTTGAGATTAAAAGATTGATATCTTTCTCTTTTTCGCCAAAACAGCTTATTGCACCGCTTTCATACCCGCCATGGCCTGCATCAACAGCTATTCTGATACCTTTTAACGGATGTTTTTTATCTGTTCTAAGCGGCTTGCGGATTTTCCAGATAAAATCATTACCGATAAATTCTCCGCTATACCCGAATAGTTTTTCGCTTCCAGATGCTTCTGTGTATGGAAATTCCATTATATATGGAGAATTGTCTTTTACGTTATAAAGTTTAAGCACCATTGTTGAACCTTCTTCTATAACAAACGGCACTTTTTTATCAAGCTGAAACACAAATGTGTAAAATTCATCCGTGTCAATATAGTCATATCCTTTCAGATTGGCAGCAGAATTTTCTTTAACGTCAATTACGCTGTGTTTTGCAACCCAGCCGGCTTCCTGATTCTCAAGAACAACTTTATAAAACCCGTTTTTTTCACCGCTGACAGTCAACATTACACCTGATGGCAGGTGTGAAAGTCTGTTTATTCCGGCATCTACAGGTGTTGAACGCAGCGGGATACTGTCACCTGCTGTCATTACCGTTTTGTAACCGGTATAATCAATCTGTTCAGGGAGTGTAACTGAATAGGTTTTCGGAGCCGGCCTTGTTATTTTAAAAATTTCTTTTTTGACAGAATCTTCTAACGTGAAAAAATTCTCGCCCACATTTAATTTAACAACATAAGCAAATGCACCTTTTTTATTTCGCGGAACAGTTTGTCCGTTTATTTTAAATTCTCTGTCAGAATTTCCCACAAAAAATGTCGAACCTGAATTTATTGTGACATTTTGCGCACGTGGATAAACCACCTCCACAGCCCCGCAAGCAAGTCCTGACAATAAAAACACCGCTAAAAATAAAACCACTTTTTTCATAAAAATATTATAGAACAAAAATCTTAAACAAAATTAATAAAGTAAAAAATTCTATCCCGTTGTGCTACAATATTAATCAGACAATAATAAAAATCAGGGGATGACCGTTTTGAGCAGAAGATTAAGAAACAGAGCACCGGAAACAGAAAAAGAAAAAAGAATCCGTAAATTTGACAGCCTGCTGGGTATGTTGAACTTCTTTTTTATAATCTTTGCGGCTTTGCTGATTATATACCTGTTTTTTATCCAGATTGTAGATTTGAAAAACTACCGCGGCCGCGCCAAGAGTCAGCGTGTAGGCCGGATATTTTCAATGCGCGGCGATATTTATGACAGAAACGGGATTAAACTGGCAACTGACAAGGTATATTCTGATGTTTATGCGCATCCTGCAGATTATGATCATACAGAAGAAGAATTGGCCAAGATGCTTGCTCCTATCTTAAAAATGCCGAAAGATAAACTTCTGCAAAAACTCAAAAAACCGGGGCCTGTAATCACGCTTAAAAAAGATTTAGACAGAACCACTACAAAAGAAGTTGCCAAGCTTCACCTGAGAGAAATAAGCCTCGGTAAAAAGAATATTCGAGAATACCCTCAAGGGACACTTGCCGCACATGTTCTGGGATATTACAATTTTGATGCTGACATCGCTAACGGTGTTGAATACACGGCAAAAGACAGGCTTGAACATGTAGTTAATACAGTAAAATTCCAAAAAACCAGAGACGGTAAAATAATTTATGATTTCACAACAGATCCTGTTGCAACCACAACAAACCCGAAAGGTGAAAACGTAACACTTACCATAGATGCAGCAATTCAACACGTTTGTGAAAAAGAAATAGAAAAAATGGTTAAAGAAAAAGAAGCTGACCGAGGAACTGTCATTGTTATGAACCCTAAAAACGGTGAAATTCTTGCTTTTGCAGTATATCCGACATACGATCCTAACAATTACAAAAAGGCTTCTATGACCCAGATAAAAAACTGGGCGCTCACCGATGTATTCCCGCCGGGGTCTACATTCAAAACAGTTACTGTCGCAAGTGCAATGGAACTCGGTAAAATCAATGAAAAATCTACCATTCTTGATACCGGTAAAATGACAATCGGCAAATGGGTAATCAAGAATTACGACTATGATGTTCACCCTTATCCGGGGAATATAGACCTGACATATCTGTTTGAACACTCAAGTAATATCGGTTCTTTGAAGGTATCTTTAATGATGCAGCCAAAAGAATTTTATGAAATGCTCAGAAAATTCGGTTTCGGCGAAAAAACCGGAATAGATTTACCGGGAGAATCAGTTGGTTTGTTAACAGATTGGAAATACTGGGATTTAGGGTTACACAGTACAATGGGTTACGGTTACGGAACATCTGTTACAGCAATACAAATGGCATCAGCTGTTTCAGCGCTTGCGAATAACGGTGTCAGGGTTACTCCTCATGTTATTAAATATTCGCAGGAAGAATATGATCAAAAAATTCACTATACCCGCGTCGTTAGTCCTGAAACCGCAAAATCTATAACTAAATTGCTGGCTGCCAGCATAAACAACGGACGTTCCGAATTAAAAATGGACAGATACAATGTTGCGGCCAAAACAGGTACCTCAAGAAAACCCAAAGAAAATTCTATCGGTTATTCACCGTACAATTATACGTCTTCCATCGGTTATCTGCCGGCATCTGACCCGCAGGTTTTGATATATGTAATGGTTGACAGCGCAAAAGTCGGTGCCATCTGGGGAAACACCGTCGCAGGGCCGGTATTCCATGAAGTTGCAACTCAGGTTGCAAGAATCATGAACCTTAAACCTGATAAAGCAACTAATTCAAAATCAAACAAAATTGACTAAGGAGAAAATAAATTATGAAACTTGATGAACTTATTGAACATTTAGATTATAAAGATTTAATCAACTTCAAAAATATTGATATAACAGGCATTTCATATAATTCAAAAACGACTAAAAAAGGCGATATATTTGTATGTTTAGTCGGAGAACACACAGACGGACACGAATATGCACAAAACGCCATAGAAAACGGAGCTGTAGCACTTCTGGTTGAAAAAAAACTGGATGTTAAAATACCTCAGGTTGTCGTATCATCTACACGTCATAAAATTGCAGATATTGCAGACAGATTCTATTCAAGTCCGTCAGAAGGCCTTAACCTCATCGGAATTACCGGTACTAACGGAAAAACAACTGTTACGCATTTAATCCAGAAAATCTTTGAAGAAAATCATCAAAAATGCGCGCTTATCGGGACTTTAGGTTACAAATTATCTTCTGACGGAGAATACAGAGATGCCAAACACACGACGCCTCAGGCGCCTGAATTGCAGGCAACTTTAAGAATGATAAAAGATGTTGAAAAAATCGAGAATGTGGTAATGGAAGTAAGTTCCCACGCACTTGACCAGAATCGAGTGGGAGGCTGCCGTTTTAACGGAGCGGTATTAACCAATCTGACTCAGGATCATCTGGATTATCATATTACAATGGATAATTATTTTGAAGCAAAAGCCTTACTGTTTAAAGGGCTAAAAGAAGGTAATTTTGCTGTAATAAATGCTGATGACAATTATGCGGAAAGATTTTTGAGTGTTGTACCCGAAGGTGTAAAAAAATACACTTACGGTGTAAAAAACAACGCTGATGTAATGGCAAAAAATATTGAATTTTCTATGAACGGTGCAGAATTTACTCTTGTTACAAAAGATAGAGAATATCCGGTGAATTTACACATGAACGGTATGTTCAGCGTATACAATGTCTTAGCGGCAGTTACAACGGCAATTGCACTCGGAATAGATGTTCAAACCTCATTAAAGGCATTACAAAATGTCAAAGGTGTAGCCGGCCGATTTGAAGTAGTTGTCAAAAAACCGCTGGTAATTGTTGATTATGCGCACACGCCTGACGGGCTTGAAAATGTTTTAAACTCAGCAAGAGAAATAACCCCGAAAGACGGCCGTTTAATTTGTCTTTTTGGCTGCGGCGGCGACAGAGACGCCACCAAGCGGCCGAAAATGGGCGCCATTGCAGAAAAAATCGCTGATAAAATAGTTATAACCAGCGACAATCCGCGTTCAGAAGACCCGCAGCAAATTATAACCGATATAATTGCCGGCCTGAAATCAGTTGCAGCAGAAAAAGTTACGGTAGAACCTGACCGCGGCAAAGCTATTGAACTTTTAAAAACAATCGCTAACAACAATGACGTTGTTGTCATTGCCGGAAAAGGACACGAAGATTATCAAATACTCAAAGACCACACTATTCATTTCGACGACCGTGAACAGGCCAGAAAAGTATTTGAAGGAAGGGTAATCTAATAGTGATTAGGTGATTAAGTGATTAAGTGAATAAGAAGATTTCACTTAGTCACCTAATCACTTTACCAAAAGAAAAAGGTAAAAAACAATGCATACAAAACCATTAATAGAACAGCATTTCCACGGTGCATTCGGTGTGAATTTCAATACCGCAAATATTGATGATGTCCTGTATCTTTCAAAAGAAATTAAAAAATACGGTATTGGCGGAATTTTTCCGACTATTGTTACTGATACGGTTGAAAATACACTCAAAGCTATTTCTGTAATAAAAGAAGCAGCCTCACGTCAAACTCCCGATATGACAAAAATTTTCGGTATCCATCTGGAAGGTATTTTTCTGAACCCGAAGAAAAAAGGGATACATAATGAAAAACTCTTTATGCGGCCAAATGTCGAAAATTTTCGTTTGATAGAAGATGATTTTATAAAAATTGTCACACTGGCGCCGGAACTCACAGACACCAATCTTTTTGATTATCTAAAGACAAAAGGTATAAAAGTTCAGGCCGGCCACTGTATTGGCGGAGATTTATCATATTGTAACGGAACAACTCATACATTCAATGCAATGGAAGGTATCTCTCACCGCGGCAAAAGCACGACTCTATCAGCATTAATTAATGATGATATATATACTGAAATTATTGCAGACGGAGTACATGTTTCAGATGATGCACTGAAACTTTTGTTTAAAACCAAGCCGCAGGATAAAATATTACTCGTAAGCGACTGTCTGCCATGCACTGAGGCAAAGATAAGTGAATTTGACTTTGCCGGCGAAAAAATTTACTATGACGGACAAAAAGCAACATCTAAAGAGGGAACTATTGCAGGCAGCACAACCCTTCTTCCTCTAATAATCAAACGATTACATTCTATCGGAATGTTTAACCCGCTCTGGATAAATAATCCTTACAATTACCATAACATTGAGCTTGATTATGAAGTAGAATGGGACGATAATTGGAATCTTGTGTAAAAAAATATTACCGGAGTAGCAAAAAAAATTTATCACCATTTTTAAATCCGAAAAATGGAGAAATAATTATGCTATTAACCCCTGTAAATTTAAACTTTAATTCTAATGTTATTAAGAAACCGGCATTCAAAGCTAATGCTGCCCCGGTTGTTGAAGATGTTACAAACACTTTATTCACAGCAAAAAATGTTCGCTTACTTAAAGAAGTGGAAAATTTATTTGATGAAACATGGATAAAAATTAAATCTAAAAAATCAAAGAAAAGCCAGCCGGAATTTATCATCCGAAAAGCCAATAATACAAAACTAACCTTAAAAGCATTATATGGCGGCATTAAAGATCAAATACTTGTAAGCGTTGAAAAAGGTGAATTAACCGAACAGGTGCTCATCCCGCGTAATCATCATGATATGATAAGGTATGAAAAAATCAAAAAAACGCCTTACGGCAGCGCAACGCTTAAATCCTATAATTCCAATATTCAACAAAACAATCCTATGGAATTGTATGTAAATGAGTTTTTAGAAGAAAATTTGCCGAAATTTTTTAAACATCTTAAAAATCAACAAAAATTTGAATGGTTAAAGTAAAAAACTGCAATATTCACTATACCTCATTATATGTTTTAAAATGTGTTTTGCAAACCTCTTTTAATCTATCTTTACTATATTTTTCAATAAATTCAGCAGCAGCGGTTTTTACGATGCCGGTGCAGCCTTTTGGGAATTTAACACCATAAGTATTTTCCATAGCTTCTATTTTCTGAACAAAAGCTGCACGTGCAAGAATTGAAGCTGCCGCAACCGCTATATCGCTTTCTGCTCTCACCATCTGCTCCAACCTGATATTACGGCCGTTTTTCATAAGCGCATTTTTTATAAGACTCGGGTCGCCAAACTGATCAGATAATGCATATTCGCAGGTATTTTTTTCAAGTATATTTTCTATTGCCCTTGCATGGCCCCATGCCAGTAATCTGTTTAGATTTTTAAAGCTTGAATACAGTTCATTATAACGGCCGTTTGATATCGCAATCACGGAGTGCGGAGCATATTTTTTTATTTCTTGAGCAAATGACAAAATCTTTTTATCAGCAAGTTTTTTACTGTCTTTCATACCTAATTCTGTAAAATATTTTGCATTTTTTTCATCAGTCAAAACACTTGCAATAACAAGCGGGCCAAAAAAATCTCCTTTACCTGACTCATCTACACCAATATGTGTAACAAATCCTGTCATAATTAACTTCTCTCTTTCACTGATTTAATATTATCTTAAAGTTTCCGGCACAGCCATCGGAACAGGCGTCGGCGCCTTAACTTCGTTCTGTTGAGATTCTGCTGCCGGATTAGAATTAGTATTGTTTTTATTTCTAAATCTGAAATTTTTAACAACATCCGCCGGTGTCATTGCAGGAACATTTGCCGCCGGATCAACATGTGTCGCAGGATCAACAGCTTCCTGATTTTGAGCTTCCGGATTTTCTTTTTCTTCTTCATCTTCTGCATTTTTTATAAGGCCTGTAGAAAGACTGAAAGGCATAAGTTTAACTTCCGGATAGTTAAAATCAAGTTTTCCGTAAGGTTGTACGCCGACTTTCATAACATCATGCCAGATAATAGCTGGAGCAGTACCGCCGTATATATTGCCGCGTGTTGTGCCGTTTTCATCATTACCAACCCACACACCGGTTACTATATTAGGAGTATACCCGACAAAATATGCATCTCTGTTATCATCAGTAGTTCCTGTCTTACCTGCAGCAGGCACGCCTATATTTGCGGCACGACCTGTACCGTTTGTAATAACGGTTTTCATCATAGCTGTCATTTGCGCTGCAGTTTTAAGGCTCAGTTGATGTGATATTTTTGTCTTCGGCGCGCGGTAAACAACTTTGCCGCGTGATGTCTCAACACGTTCAACAGCATAAGGCTGAACTATATACCCGCCGTTTGCAAAAGCGCCAAAGGCACGTGTAAATTCAAACAATTTTACCCCGTTTGAGCCTAACGCAATTGTATAATCATATTCAAGCGGTGTTTCAATGCCAAGAACTCTTGCTGTCTGAATAACAGAACGAATACCAACTTCCTGAATCATTCTGACAGCCGCAACGTTTGAGGATATCATTAATGCTGTATATACAGGAATTTTGCCTCTATATTTGTTCCCGGCATTTTTCGGAGCCCAGTCGCCGATTTTTATCGGGGTATCTTCAATCAAATCATTCGGATCAATGCCGTGTTCCATTGCAGCTGCGTAAACAATAGCCTTAAAAGCTGATCCCGGAGGTCTTACGGCCTGAGAAACCCTGTCATACTGACTTTGTACATAATCTTTTCCGCCGGAATAAGCCAGTATACGACCATCTATCGGGCTGAAGGAGAACAGTGCCGCCTGTTGTTTAGCGCCTGTCAATCCCCAGTTTCTCATAACCTTAGGTATTGCTTCATTTGCGGCTTTCTGCATTTTGTAATCCAGTGTTGTGATTACTTTATATCCGCCCTGCGAAATTTCTGTTTCATCAAATCCTAATTTTTCCAGTTCTTTCAACACATAGTCACAAAAATACGGAGCTTTGTTTGTTGTATAAAACTGCGGTTTTTGGGTCAGATGAACTTTTTCATCTTTTGCTGATTCAAATTGTTCTTTTGTTATGTAACGCATTTTATACATACGGTTAAGCACTTGATTACGGCGTTTTACAGCTAATTCCATATTATTAAACGGAGAATAAACAGAAGGAGCCTGCGGCAAACCGGCAATTAATGCCAATTCTGCCAGATCAAGGTCTTTGAGATGCTTATCAAAATAAATCTGGGCTGCTCCCTCTACCCCGTATGCGCCGCTGCCTAAATATACGTTATTAGCGTACATTTCAAGAATTTGATTTTTGGAAATTGTTTTTTCTATTCTTGCGGCAATAAATAATTCTTTCAGCTTTCTGTCAAAAGTTCTTTCATTTGAAAGGAACAAGACTCTTGCAAGCTGCTGGGTAATTGTACTTGCACCCTGTACTACGTGCCCTGCAAGAATATTTTGCACTGTAGAACGAGCAAGACCTGTCAGGTCGTAACCCTTATGTTTATAAAAGTTTTTATCTTCTGTTGCAATAAGAGCATGGATAAAATCTTCCGGAATATCATCAAAATTCACTTTTTCAAAGGTGTATGCAGTAAATGTTTTTATTATTTCACCGTCTGCAGAATAAAATTTGGTGACAATATTAGGCTTAAATCCGTCAAGATTTTCAATTGGAGGCAGGGAAGACAAATACAACTGCAAAGACGCAACGCCCGCCATTGCACAGGCACAGCCGGTTATGAATAAAAATTTGATTGCAGAAAGAAAACCGTTATCACCTTTCTTTTTTCTTACATTAGATCTGGCTGATTCTTTATATTTTCTGTTTTGTCTTCTGTTAGTCATAATTTACCTCTCTATTATTTTATTATAAAATACAGATATAAGCAAACATGTTATGATAATATTATGAAGGATTTTATACTATCTGTAATAAATGAAATACGCTCATATTTTGTACCGGAAAAAATAACCTATGAAGTTACCGGTAAATGTCTAAAATGCGGCAAATGTTGTAATTACATGTATAGTTACGACACATACACAGAAAAGGAGTTTAAATTTATGCAGCTTCTTTTCCCGACATACAGAAGGTTTTATATAAAAGGAAAAGACGATGAAGGCAATCTGATATTTGCCTGCAAACTGGTGACAAAAGAAGGATTGTGTTCTGATTATAAACACCGTCCGGCAATGTGCCGCCGTTATCCTGCAAAACGCATACTCTATCCGGCCAAACTGCACGAAGGATGCGGCTATAAGGTTAATATAAAAACATTTGATGATTATTTAAAAACAAATAAATAATTTGTTTTCAATAACAAAAAAGCAATTACCATATACCAGTCTTATTATAATAAAACCGGTATAGAAATAGAGCAGCGAGAATTCCCTGCTCTCATATTTTTATTCTGCGACAGGTGCGGCCTGTTCCTGTTTAGTCTGCGGTTTGAACAAATTTTTCAGATTATTCAGATTGTCTTGAATTTGTTGTTTTGCAGCTTCATTTTGTTTTTTTACTTCTTCAATACTGTTTTTCAAGTTATTTACAGTATTTTGATGAGCCTCCTGAATCGCGTTTTTCGTATTTTCTATCTGTTCTTTTACTGTTACTGATTCGATTTGTGATGTATCGCATTCAGATAACCATTTAAATGACTTAACAGAATTTGTGCTTTCTATACCGCCGTTGAACAAAACTTTAAAGTCTTTATAATTTGTGCTGCCTGTTGACAGTGACGGTATTTCTGATATTTTTTCACCTTTTGGATTTGTTGTCATTGTTTTTATAACAGCGGAGGTTAAGTTTCCGAATTTAGGGATGAATGATGTTAACTTATCAACAGATAATTCTCCGATTGGCCCGAGAAGTTTAACAACTTCGGCAGACAGACGACCGAGAATAGTCAGATTAGCGGTTCCGTTTAAAAGATTATATTTTCCGGTTATGTAGTAACACATTGACGGGCCGGAGGTTTTAACAGGATTTAATTCTGCCCAGCCGTTTTTAAAAGTCAGGTTTCCGGTAATATATTTGAATTCCGCTGTATTTTTGATTGTCGGAAGCGCTGTGATAGAATTGACGGCAGCCCCCATTATGGAATTTTCTCTTATGTTGGCAGCCATAAGCAGATTTTCTAACTTGCCTATATTTAAGAAAGATCCGTTATCAACATTAAAACCTACATTACCTTTTAAAGATTTCATCATTTCGGTTTCATTTGCGAGATTAAGTGAAACATCAGCGGTAAAGCCCAGAGTGCCTGAGAGTGCATTTTTAATACCTGCTGCACCTTCTATCGCTTTCAGGGCATTCATTCCGGAACCTGTCATATTGACTGTTGTGCTGTTACGGGCTATATCATAGGCAATATCACCGTCAATTTTTCCGCCAAAAGCTGTTCCTGTAAGTTTTTTTAAATACAATGTATTGTAGTCTTTCAGGTTAAAGTCTGCGGCGAGATTTTCTGCTGTTATTCCGCCTGATACCAGTTTTTTAACAGTACCTTTGCCGGTTGCAACAGGGCCTGATAAATTTAAACGCATATCTGATATTTCAACGAGCATTGAAGGTATTTTTATTGACGGAATGTCAACAGCGCCTCTTAATTCAGGATTTAAGGCTGTTCCTGAAATATTAATATCAGCTTGAGTTAAAAGTTTGGAATCGTTAAATCCCGGAATAACAATACCAAGCTGTCTGTTTGTATATACATTAATATCAAGCTGCTGGGTTGTATAAAGATTATTTATGCCGCCGTTTAATATAAGAAGCGGAGATTTGCCGGCCAAAATTTCTGTATTTTCGAGTTTCAGATTGTTGTTTGAAACTTTGATTGTGCTTTGGGCAGTCATATTTTGACCTTTAAGCTGATCTATTTCCACTAATGAAACATAGTTAGCGGGATCTGCTTTCAGCTTAAAATCAATTTCCTGATTTTTGTCATCTCCGGATATTTTAATATTGATCGGAAGTTTACCGTTTGCATTAACCATTGTTCTGAAATCTTTTGGCAGCATATTTTTTATATCTCCGGCAACCATATTGCCGTTTGCTGTTATATCAAAATGCAGATTTTTGTTAAGGTAATCAGTTATTTTTCCGGCAAAATCTATTCTTGAATTATCAAGAAGCAGATAGGAATTTGCGATATTGATATCTTTTTCTCCGATTGTAATATTTACGTCCGGAACTGAAACAGAAGCTAGCGGATTAACTACACGGATTTGCGCTGCGTTGATTTTTCCTTCTGCACTTTTGCCGTCAGTTGTTACATCAATTGTTGAATTAGCCAGTGAAATACCTGTATTTGACGGTTTGTTTTTGATATTTAAATTATCAATATTGACTTTAACTTTAGGTTCAGGTTTGTTTAGCGTACCGCTCAGGGATGCATCTGCGGATATAGTACCGCTATTGACATTATTGTCTTTAAGAAGTGCTGTCTGACCTGCCGCAACAAGCAAACTTTTAATTTGCAATTTGTCGGCGATAAGATGAAGGTCTGCTGATGCGTCCTGTTTAATTGTACCGTATATTTTAAGCGGATGATTAAGAATTGAAAATCCGCTTTCTTGTATGTTTATCTGATTATTTGCAAAATCAATATTAGCATTAATCTTGTCAATAAATGCATTGTATAGCGAATATTTAATTGAAGCAGCAGGAATTTTAAAGTATCCGGATGATACTATTGTTTTAAGATCTGATTTTAGGGCAAAGTCAGCGTTTATAGCACCTGTTGCACTAAGTGTATCTAAATCGTTGTAGTTAAAAGATTTTGCAACGCTGTCAATTATTGCAATAAGGCTGTTAATTTGCGCATTGGATTTAAAATTCATATTAATTTTAGGGTGTTTACCGGTTTTAAAATCCCCTGTTAACTGTGTAATTTCCTTGTTACCGGAATACAGTTTTGTATTCATTATAATATCGCTGCCTTTGAATTCCATTCCAATAGTGCTTTCAGGGAGCTTTTTGCCGTCGACTGCAATACCTAATTTATCAACAAGTAAAGTTCCTTGAAAATCAGGTTCTTCCACTGTGCCTTTGATTTTTAAATCAGTATGTAAATCAGCAGTCAACTGATTTTTGTAAAGCGACTTAAAAATCTCGATTATGTTAATTAAAACTGGTTCTTGATCTTTGTCTTTTTCGGATTGCGGCTGCGGATTAAACACTAAATCGTTAAGTGAGACTTCCGGCATTATTTTGTTGAAAAGTTTGATATCGTAATTGAACTGGTTTACGTTATCAAGAGTAACTTTACCGTCAGCTTTAATTTTTATTGATCTGTCAAGGATGAAGTCTGATATTTTTGCTTGATTACCGCTTATTGAATAAGTTTTTGAGGTCGGTATATCGACGAATGAAATATCATAATTTTTAATTGTTATATCAGGTAAATGATTTGATAATTTCATTCCGAAAGGCAATTCGGCCTGTGTTTGTGGTTCAGTCTTGATATCTGCAGTATTTTCAGAAGCCGGAATATATTCTTCAAGCAGGAATTTGCCGTCTTTTTGAACTTTTAAAACAGTATTAATTTTATCGGCAGATGCCATATCGAGTTCTATCCGTTTAAAAAGCAGCGGAAGAAGTGATATTTTAACCTGTAAATTTTCTGCTGACAAAATAGGGTCATTATCCGGCAGCATAACATCTGTATGTTGAATTTTTACGCCCGCCGTGAGCTTTGGAGTTGTGACAAGATGAATGTTCTCAATGTTTAGTTTAAACCCCGTAGAATCTTCCACTGATTTTGTTATATCAGGTACATAAGAATTAATCATGCCTGTCAAAAAATATGGAACTATAAGAAATAATAAATATAATGTTCCAAGTCCTGCAATTGTAAATATACCGTATTTTTTAAGTTTGTTATTCATATTATACCCCTCTTCACATATCCTTATGAATAACAAATATATAGCACAAAAATAAAATTAATTCATACGCAAATCATCTGCCAATTCTTCAAGTTTGGCTTGAACTCTCTGTGAAAAATTGTTTTCATTAAGCGCTGCGAGAACATCTTTTTTTGTGCCGCATACAAGAACGGATCTTGCAGGCTGCTCAAGCGGACTTTTAACAACGGCTTGCAGATAACGGAGTTTGTTGTAATTAGGTTCATTTTTTAATGATTGCGGAAGCGGCACAACCTGTAGGAGCATTTCATTTGCATAAATATCCGGATTGTGATTAATGTATCTTTCGGAAACCGGTGCAAAATCGCCATCCTGCGGCACTTCACGCTCTGCACGTTCTGCAAGATTTTTTACTGCCGTATTTGCAAAATCTTCTATTGTTTCAGGCTTGTTTTCATTATTCATTTTTTTTGTTCCTTGAAAATTAATTTTGTTCTGATTAATTTGATTAATTTCAGTCATATTTACCTCACATTTATTATAGCATACTATTCGGGATTTTTAAAGCCTATAAGTACAATCGGGAGATTTTTCTTCCGCGCAAACTCTAAAAACTCAGACGGAACATCATTTATATCGGAAACACGCGCAATAAGTCCTTTTATACGCGGATTTATAGATACAATTTCACTGTGCGTAAGACCTTGAAACAGTGCATCGCGCGATTTTTCAAAAGCGTAGACTAAATCTTCAGCTTTATAAACACTGTCGCCTATTTTTAAATTCTTTATCTGGGTTGTGTACTTTTTAGAGAAAATGTATTTTGAAATTTGGGCATAATCCTGTAATGATAGATTAATCCCGCGTTCTTTCATAGCGTCAATAAATCCGTCACGTACAAATGTTCTTGTTTCACCGCTCTGGTCAAACAGTATGCTTGTAAAATTGTTTATATCTTTTTTTGTACCTGTACTAAGGTTACTATAATAAGCCTGCGCGACATTAGGTTTGTCCACATCAAGAATAAACCCGTATTTTCGATTTGTATAAGTTCTGTTATTATCAAGACTAATCAAAGATGTAGACCATGTACTTTTATTTGAAGTATTGGCAAGCAATGCCTCAACTGTCGGGAATTCAAACGGTTTTGTCATGTGTACAGTAAATCTTGCATTATCTTTAGTTGTTCCAGGCGCAAAGCCGTATTGTTCTAGGTCATTGATAGCTTCATCAGTGAGATTAAGAACTTTTAAATCAACTTCTTCACCATTAATATTAACTTTTTGTGTCGGGAATTTTTCCGCTGCCTGCATAAATTGAGTATCAAAAACTATATTTGCTTTTTCACGCATTTCTTCTAATTTTTTTTCGATCGGGCGCACTTTATCATGCATGTATGCATCAAATTCAGCCTGATTAGTCGTACCTGTCTTGTTAAAATGGAATGTCGGATTGACACTTGAGAGATCGGATTTAGCCAGAATCATAGAGATTTTGAAATCTTCGGGACGCCTGCAATTTGCAGCCATTGTTGCTGCTGAAATCTGTCCTGTGTTGTATTTTTCAAACCAGTGGTGATTGTCCACAATATCTATTATTCTTGTTTTGACAGCGTCATTAAGCTGGAATTTGTTTAACACGGCACGTGTATAATCAGAACTCAATGAGGCGTGTCCTCTGTCAACAACACCGCCCTTTTTGCCGGTATCGTGGAGAAGTGCTGCAATTTTGAGAATAGTTTTGTCCTGATCTGATAATTCTTTGTACATAGGATCATTCATTGCGCTTTGCAAAACTTTCAATGTATGAATATCAACCGTATAAGCATGTGTTCCATGCTGTTTTTTGCCGACGATTGTGGTAAATTCAGGCAAGCCCTGAATTAAAGCATCCAGCACTTCTTTAGTCTGTTTATCATTAATCAAAACTTCATTGTTAAGCGTGAATTCATTTATTCTGTCTGCTATTTTATCTGCGATATATGCACCTTTTTCGGATAATGATTGTTTTTCATATCCGGTTAGCTCTTTTACCACCGGAAGGCCTTCAAATCCTGCTTCGCCTTTTTCAAGTTTAAAGTGTGAACGCAAAATATACCCCTCTGCCTCAGAAACTTGTGACAACAATGTTTCTATATCCTGATTAAATGCTGCACGCGGATATTTAAGCGGAATACCTTCATTAAATTGTGTAAAGTTCAGTGTTTTTAAGACATTTTCAGCCTGCGGATTGTTGTTTGCAACAATTTCTTTTAAAAATTCCGTCTGTTTTGCCTTGGCAGGAGTTATTACATCACGCGCAACGCCTAAACTTTCAGCCAATCTTGTTTTATACATATTTATATCAATACCTTTACCTGCAATTTCTTTGTCAATATCTTGCGGCAAATTGTTCAATTTTTCAAGTATATTTGCACGTTTACTAATATTTGCAGAAAATATATCATCTGTGTTTAAAGCTGAAATGTCATCCAGCGAAAATCCCGCATCGCGCAAAATATTATATATTTTGAAAACTTCATCATCCAGTTTTGCAAGCCGGTACAAATCTACAGTATCATTTGACATTGATAATAAGTCTCTATCAAGTACACGTTTATATATTTCGGGGCTATAATTTTCCTTTATCTTAACAAGTGCGTATAACGCCTGTGATAATTCTGTAATATTCAGGGCATCAGCATTGAATATTTTTGATTTCTTTACGTCATTATAAAGCTCAGGATATTTTTCTTTTCTAGCGTATAAATTAAGAAAGTCCCATTTACTGCCGTCACCGATTTGTTCATAAGTTTTGCCTTCTATGACAAAATTTTCTTTAGTGATTTTTTTGTTAACCGTATATGCCAGAGTCCAATTGTCAAACCATTCATCTATAAAATTTATGTTATTAAGAAGTGTTTCCTTATCTACATCATTTAATAAAAATTTGTAATAATTACCAGGTGAATAATCGTCAAAATCTTCCCCCTTAGCTCTCAACATATTTTCAAATATGTCTGCATTCTCTTTAATTTTATCTATATCTGGAATGAATTTGAGTTCAGAGAGATCATGATTTGTATAAAATTTAATTGGATTAACATTAGGATGTTTTTCTATTACCAATTTAGCAAAATCAGCCCACTTATTTATATCAAGTTGTTGGTTTTGATATAAAGTATCAAGCTTAGATGCATCATCATAATATTGTAAAACATTTTTTTCAGCCAGTGTATTGTTAATCATTGCCGCACGTTTAAAGTCAAAATTCTGGTCTTGAGCTTTGCCTGCAAAATTGCTTATATTGCGATTTTTTAAGTATTCTGTTGTTTTTGACAGTGAATAAATATATTCAACTGCGCCGTCATAATCACCATTCGCGACTATAAAATTACCTGCCATATTACTGCTGTATCCGTAAGGTGAAGGCAATCTTCCGCTATCAGCAAATGCATCAATCAGTTTTGCAGGCCCGCTGAAATCACGAATACCTAATTTACTCAAATCATCAACAAAACTATTTGATAGATAATAATTATCCGGAAATTTAGCCATTGCATTGTAAAGTTCAGCAAGCGAAGCATCCGGATCAAGTTTTACTACGCCTTTTTCTTTTGCTAAAATATTATAGAAAGGATTTAATTTACTTGCTTTAGCTTCCGGTGAAAGCATTTTGATAAATTCTGCCACTTTATCAAAGTTTTCAAGATTTACAAGCTCTTCAATCTGTGAATAATATGTTGATTCTATATCACTTAACGATACATCATATTTTGCGTAAGCCTCATTGATTTTTTTCATAGCTTCATAATCAGCCGTAAAATCTCTGCTGCCTAATTTTGGATCAAGTCCGTTTTGTCTTATGGTATCATATTCTTTCTTTAGTTTCTGTACAAAATCAGGAGTGATTTTTTCTACATCATTGATCCTGTCAAACATATATGGGTCAAGCGATATATCAAGTTCTTTTGCGACACAGGCAATTTTTTCAAGTCTTTCCGGTGAAAGAGCTTTTAGAGCCTGTTTATTATAAAACGCAAGACTGGTTATCTGGTCTGCGGTTAACTTTTGACCGCTTAGCTGGCTATAATATATTAGGTTTTTAATATATTTACTATTCCCAGGTTTTTGTGTAAGTTCTAATAGCATATAACCGGTATCTTCTGCCGTCATATTGAAATCTTTCATTAATTTTTCAAGATTTTCATATTTTAGTATTGATATATCTTTTATTTTGCCAACTTCTGACTGCAAACCGGAAAGCAGTTCCTCTTTAGACATAGCCTTAACGTCATCTGCGAAATCAGGAAGGGCTTTTGAAATTAAATCAAAATACGCAACAACTGCGTCAGTATTAGCAATATCCTCCAGATCTTTCTCTGTCAAATGAAGTTTACTCAGAATTTCTGCTTTTTCAGCCTCAGTATATGGCTCTGCCATTATAAAATAGGATTCTTTTTCAAGTTCCTCATTATATAATTTAAGCGCAGTTTCTTCTGAAATTTTACCGTCCTTAAGTTTTACGGCGGTATCATGGAGTGCTTCAAGAGCTTCAGCACTCAAGCGTTTGTCAAGCGCACCAAAATCCCCGTAATCTTCCAGTTTCGGAGGAGTGCTGTCAAATCCCAGTTCAATTTTACGCAAGTGTTTGTAGTGATCTGTCAAATACTGGTTATACCGGTTAAACTGATCATCTGAAAGATGTTGGATGACATCCTCAATCGGCTTATAAAGTTCAGTTAATTCCTTGCGTCCGCCCGTAACATCTTTACCCTGACGGATATCATACGGTACATGTTCGCATTCTGCAAAATCGTTTACTTCTGATCCGCGTAACTGCCATTCATAAGTAAATCCGTCTTTGGTTTTGAAATTCATCTGATAAGCAGTATACCCTGACGGCCGGATTTTAGGTGACGGATCTTTGATGTTCAAATCAACTCCGTGTTGTGCAGCGACAAAGTTTATGTGTTCTATTTGTTCTTTTGTCAAATAAGGAATACCGTCTGTACCCATATAATTACTGATTTTTGCGGCAGAAATTCCTGATTTGCCTTGTGACTGCTCAATAATAAGTTTTTCGATATTTTTAGCAAATTGTTCAGACTGACGCTCCGCCGCCATTTTATAAGCTTTTTCAGGATCGGTTTTGTAAACTTCAACGATATCAGGATGCTCTTTATAGTTAAAATTATCCATACGGGTACGTGTACCGACAGCATCATAAACACCTTTAACCGCTTTTTCAAAATTTGCCGGATATTTTTTGTCAGTCATTGCTGATGAAACTTTATCATAAATACTTTGTTCGGATTTAGCACGGTGTGTCATTGTAATTTTGTCAATTCCAAATCCTGCATCTTGCATTGCATTTACAATTTCAGCTTCTTTGTCAGCCGCGGCATTATGAAGTTCTGTAGCTTTGGCTCTAACAATTTTTTCGCCTTCCGGCGTCAAAATTCTTGTTCCGTCCGGCTGTTCAATGATATGTTGCGGTAACGGCATAGCCGGTTTGGTTTCCTGAACTTTAAACACCGGAATGCCTTCATCCGGTTGATTTATATGATTTAGCTGATCATTTGGATCTATATATTTTGCTGTAGAACTATCAGCCTCCGGTGTAACCGGTACATCTTTCGTATTCGTGGCTTCGTTATGCAGCTTGCTACCCAATTCATGTCCAGCTTTACCCACGGCCTTCATACCTCCGCCTATAAGTGGTGACAT
>CALVEB010000032.1 GCA_944326465.1 Candidatus Gastranaerophilales bacterium
ATCACTTAGTCACTCAATCACTTAATCACTTCGAACTAAGAGGCCAAGCCTCTTAGTTCGACACACATATAGCGCGGAAGTTGCTGCTGTCCTTGAAGGAGTTGTCCCAGGCACTGTACGGAGTGTAGAAGCCCCGATTGTACGCGTTATTCGCATTGCCCACCTCACTGGACCAGTAGGTGCAGCCAAGAGTAAGTGGAGGATTATCTTTGTATTCGTCCTTTACTTTGATGCTTGATTTGTTTGTATCCTCTGCAAATGTTATCTCGTTTCCGCTGCTGTCTACGTATAATTCACTCGCTAGTTGTGCTAGTTGCGCTCTCGTCGGAAGTTCCATGCCTTTATCTTGGCAGCTTAGTTTTGCTCCTGCCCAATAGTTGTTTGCGCAATATGAATTACTTGAGCCATAGCTATCTAAATCTTCATATTCACTTCCGTCGCATGTGTTAATTGCTCTATTAGCTGCAAAATCTGTGCTAAAGCACATGTCTCCTATCGGGTTATCGCAAGTTGAAAAGGCTACGCCTGAAGATAATTCAATATCCTTTCCAACTCTATTAGGCCCCTTCTTACCGTTTACATCTACCATGTATGCCATGCAGGATACTTGTGAACCTTGATCCTCTATAGGATCTTCATAAGGGCATTCCGGCTGGTATGCCATAATTACTGTTGTTCCGTCTGCAATAACAAAGCTCATGGTATTTGTATTAGTTTGCCATTCCTTTAATCCCATGCTTGATGCGGAAGTGAGACTGTCGGTTTCGATTTCTTCCAACGCATCGTCTTTACCAGTTGTAACGATTTTAGGGGAATAGCATTTATTAATATCGCTGTTATCACAGGTTTTAATAACTTTCATGTAGTTTTTGAAAGTATTCATAAAGTCCTCTGTAGAATCGTGACCTGTCATGACACCGTCTACGTTCATTCTGCGGACGGTTTCTGTGAGTTTCTTTTCCCAGAGGTCTTTTGCTGTAGACCATGCTTTCTCATTGTGGTTCTGGATGAGACCCGGAAGGGTTAACGCGGCAACGATGCCGATGACAGCGAGGGTGATTAGGACCTCGGCTAACGTAAAGGCGGCCGCTTTAGAAGTGATTAAGTGACTAGCGGATTTGCGGACGGACGGAGCGCGAGCCGGCAGAGGGCGAAACGGCGACGCGAAGGCGGCGGCGTTGCAGACCCGTTTAACGCCGGCGAGCAAGACAGCGTAGCGAGTCCGGATAGCGAACGGAACGAGCCGACTGGAGCAACGCTCCTTAGGCGAGTCTCCGTGAGCGTGGAGCAAATCCAAGACAGGTGATTGAGTGATTAAGTAGTTACTGAAATTAGTGCCTGTGCTTTTGTGACGATTAACGTCTTTTTCAATTGGCTGGATTGCTTCAACTAGGTGGTCTTGGACTTGTCGGTCATTAGCAGTTTTCCAAGTATTAAAGTGGACTTCGTCCACCCTGCCTTCGGCGAGTGTAAAAGCGGCCTTGTTGCCTTCTTCTAAACTGAGAACATTTTTCTTTTTCATTTTACCTCCTTTAACTATCTTTTTTAAGTTAAATACCTTGTAATAATATCAGTATACCATATTACAATATCTTTTTCAAGTATTTTAGACATTTTAAAGGGGTATTTAATCCTTTCAATAGTTATTACAATTATTGTAAAGGAGTATTTATGGACGCGCAAAAGCTATTTGGCAAAAGAATAAAAGAACTTAGAAAACGAAATAATCTTACTCAAGAACAATTATCCGAGATTTTAGGAGTTTTTCAAAAGCAAATAGGGAATATAGAAACAGGGACAACCTTTACAACAATGGCAAACCTTGAAAAATTAGCCGATGCTTTTTGTGTTGAGATAGAAGACTTATTTGCGTTTTCACATTTAAAACAGCGCGATGAAATAATCTCTGATATAAATAAAATTTTAGCTGATACGAGTGATGAAAAACTTCAAATAATTTATCGCGTAATAAAAGATGTTGCAAGGTAGTTACTTTAAGTTTACGCAAAAATAAAGACCGGATTGTTCAGAACAAAATCCGGTCTTTATATATTTCTAAAAGAACCCGTCTAATTAGTCTTGAGCGTGTCCTGCTGTACCGAGAACGTCACGCATTTTGTGCATAACCATTTCTTTAACAGCTGTTCTGCCTGGACCCATATATTCTCTAGGGTCGAATTTTTCAGGGTGTTCTACAAAGAATTCTCTGATTGTAGATGTCATTGCAAGTCTTAAATCTGTATCAATGTTAATTTTTGCAACACCGTGTTTAGATGCGTAGTTCAGCATATCTTCCGGTACACCTTGTGCATCAGGCAGGTTGCCGCCAAATTTATTACATTTTGCAACAAATTCAGCAGGAACTGATGATGAACCGTGAAGTACAAGCGGATAATCATAGCCTACAACAGCATTTACTGCTTTTTTAATTTCTGCCAATCTTTCAAAGTCTAATTTTGCTTCGCCTTTGAATTTGTATGCACCGTGTGAAGTTCCGATAGCAACCGCTAAAGAATCACAGCCTGTTTCTTTAACAAATCTTGCTGCTTCTTCAGGATCAGTATAAGTTGAATCTTTTGCATGTACTTTAACATCATCTTCAACACCTGCGAGTTTACCGAGTTCAGCTTCAACTGAAACTCCGCGCGGATGTGCGTAATCAACAACCTGTTTTGTTAATTTGATGTTTTCTTCCAGCGGGAATCTTGAACCGTCGATCATAACTGATGAAAATCCGCCGTCAATACATGCTTTACAAATTTCAAAATCAGCACCGTGGTCAAGGTGTAAAGCAATAGGTACTGTTGTTGTAGCAAGCGCTGCTTCAACAAGTTTGATTAAGTAAGTTTGATTAGCATATTTTCTTGCTCCTGCTGAAACTTGAAGAATAATAGGTGATTGAGTTTCTTCTGCAGCTTCTGCAATACCTTGTAAAATTTCCATGTTGTTTACGTTGTAAGCACCGATAGCATAACCGCCTGCAAGTGCTTTTTTGAACATTTCGTTTGTTCCAACTAATTTTCTTTCACTCATGTGAGTTCTCCTTCTTAATTTGTAGAATATTTACACAATACGACTTTATAACAAACAAAGAATTAATTCAAGTGAATAACTTTATTGCAAAAATTAATTTCCCTATTGCTTGTCCGGCTGACTTAATACAGGTTATAGAACTTCGTTCGCTGACCGGACTATTTCATAATCTCTTGATTTTATGATATTGTTATTTTATGAAGAGAATTTTCTATATTATTTTTGTTCTGGCGGTTGTGATTTTTATTACAAAAGCCTGTATTAAAAGGGATATTCCACAGAATGATAGTGTCCGTCTCAGACCTAAAGCAAAGATTATGAATGTTATATATCCGGCTGATCAAAAAACAGTTGTAATAAACGGGATTGATTATCTGCAATCACAGGCGCCGATTGGAAAATTTGGCGGAGCACTTGTCGCCTCAACCATTGGCGAAGGCCCTAAAACATTTAATCCATTCAATTCAAAAGATAATATATCTTCTTTGATGTCTGATATTATGTATGACGGATTATTGAGTACACATCCGGTGACAGGGAAACCAATTCCGAAACTTGCTAAATCTTTTGAAATACAAAACGGAACTGATTATATTATCAAGCTGCGCCATGGCGTTAAATGGTCTGACGGAAAACCGATTACTGCGGATGATGTTGTTTTTACGTGGCGTGATATAATTTTTGGCGGTTACGGCAATACATCTATACGTGACAGTGTTGTTATTGACGGGCAACTGCCGGAAGTTTACAAAATAGACGATTATACTGTAAAATTTGTTACGCCTCAGCCATTTGCGCCATTTGTAACTCTTTTGGCTTCTCCTATTGCTCCTAAACATATCTATCAGCCTGCAGTGAGAAAGGGAAAGGCTTATTTTGATACATTTTTATCAACAAATGCAGACCCGAAAACTTTTGTTACCTCAGGCGCTTTTCGCTTAAAAGAATATGTGCCGGCTCAACGTGCTGTATTTGAGCGTAATCCTGATTATTATTTGATTAATACCGACAATAAACAACTTCCATATTTAGATAAACTGGTTTATCTTATTGTTGGAGATGTCAATAATGAAGTTTTAAAATTTGAAGGCGGAGAACTGGATGTTATCGGGCTTCAGGGGGCTAATGTCGCAAGATTTAAAGAACTGGAGAAACATTCGGATTTTACAATTTATAATATTGGCCCTGATACCGGAACAATGTATCTTTCAATGAATCTCAATACACGCCGCAATGATAAAGGTGATTTTTATGTTGATCCCGTAAAACAAATGTGGTTTCAGGATAAGAATTTCCGCACGGCAGTTGATTATGCTATAGACAGAAAAAATATGGTATTAAATATCGCAAACGGACTTGCGCAGCCTCTATTTACTGCTGAAAGTCTTAATTCTATCTTTCTGAACAAAGAATTAAAACCTTATGACAGGGATTTGAATAAATCACGTGAATTGTTGAAAAAATCCGGATTTTATTGGGATAAAAACGGAAAACTTTATGACAAATCCGGTCATCGTGTCGAGTTTAATCTCATTACCAATGCCGGTAATACTGAACGCGAAGCAATTGGTGTTATGGTTAAACAAGATCTGGAAGATTTAGGAATGAAAGTTAATTTTAAGCCGGTTGAATTTAATTCGCTTGTGAATAAATTAGTTTCCACACTTGATTGGGATATGGTTATAATGGGATTTACAGGCTCGCCGCTTGAACCTAACGGCGGCAAAAATGTCTGGCTTTCTGACGGAACTTTACATGTTTATAATATGCGGCTGGAAAAAGATAAGTATTCCAAACGTTTTGGCTGGGAAAAACGGATTGATTATTTGTTTATCCATGGCGCACTTGCAACAAATTTTGAAGATCGAAAAAAGTTTTATGATGAATATCAAGAAATAATTTATAACGAAAAACCTATGATATATATTTATTCTCCGTTAAGGATTTATGCAATAAGAAATAAATTCAAAAATATATTTCCGTCCTCACTCGGCGGCATAACTTATAACATAGAAGAAATATATATAAATCGGGAGGATAAATAATGGAAATCCTGAAATATATTTTCAAACGCATATTGCAGACAATACCATTGTTGATAATAGTTTCGTTAATAAGCTTTTTTATAATCCGGCTGTCACCTGTTGATCCGCTGGCAGAATTAAGACTCAATCCTTCTGTATCAAAAGAAACACTGCAAAGAGAAACAGAGCGTCTGGGATTAGACAAACCTATAATTGTGCAGTACGGCAAGTGGGCAAAATCATTTATAAAAGGTGATTTAGGCATAACCGCCAACGGAGAACAGGTTAGTGCGAAATTAAAGGAACGTATCCCGAACACATTACTGTTGACAGCAATTGTAATATTTTTATCGTGGAGTGTCGGCGTGCCGCTGGGGATACTTGCGGCAATAAACTGGAAATCGCCGCTTGACAGGATGCTGACAGTTTTAACGAGTATCGGCATGGCAATTCCTTCTTTTTTCTTCGCGGTTTTACTGTTAATTTTTGCCGTAAAAACAGGCTGGTTTCCGGTGGGCGGCCTGACATCTTCAAACTTTTTGGAAATGAGTTTTGGCGAAAAAATTCTGGATATAAGCCGACATCTTGTTTTGCCTGTAACTGTTTTGTTTACGCTTTCGCTTGCGGGTTTGCAAAGACAGATGCGGGCAAATCTTCTGGACGTGCTGGACAGTGATTATGTAAAATTCGCGCGCGCAAAAGGGTTGAGTGAATTTAAAGTAATCTTTAAACACGCATTACGTAATGCAATAAATCCTATGATTACCCTTTTAGGGTTTGAATTTGCCGGATTACTCAGCGGGGCAGCACTCACTGAATATGTCTTTCAATATCCGGGCTTGGGCAGATTAATTCTTGAGGCTGTATTAAAATCTGATATTAATCTTGTAATGGCATCGTTAATGATGGGGGCAATAATGCTTGTACTGGGAAATTTAATTGCCGATATCCTTCTTATTATAACTGATCCGCGTATCAGACAAAAGAACGGAGGTCAGGCATGATTAAAGATTTGTTCAAACAGTTAATGAAAGATAAATTTGCAAAAATCGCCCTGATATTACTCGGGATAATATATTTTATGCTTTTATTTGCCGATATAATTGCGCCTTATACAAAGGATTTTTCGGATAGAAGCATGGCCTATGTTCCGCCGTCACAGATTTTTACCATAGATGAAAACGGAAAATTTTCCCATCCGTATACTTACAATTATAAACGTGATTTCGATATGGACAATTTGCGTATTGTCTATAGTTTAGACAGAAGTAAAAAACATTATCTGAGATTTTTTGCCAAAGGAGAACCTTATAAATTTCTGGGGTTAATTCCAATGCAAAGACATCTGCTCACCACGGATAAAGACGGGAGATTGTTTTTGCTCGGCACTGATATAAACGGCCGCGATGTGTTTTCGCGTATTCTGTTTGGCGGTAGAATTTCAATGACAATCGGTTTTCTGGCATTGTTCGTGTTATTCCCGATAGGACTTTTATACGGCGGGATTGCAGGATATTTTGGCGGTAAAGTCGATAATGTTATGATGAGATTTGCCGAAGCTGTTATGTCTATTCCGAGTTTTTATTTATTAATTATTCTTGCCTCTATATTGCCGGCCGGCATGACAAGTATTCAGAGATTTATCTTAATAGTTGTAATCCTTGCACTAATCGGCTGGGCAGGATTTGCGCGGGTTGTCAGAGGCATGGTTTTGTCAGTTAAAAATCAGGAATTCGTTCAGGCTGCAAAATCAATCGGCGCATCAAGATTCAGGATAATTGTTAAACATATTTTGCCTCAGACAACGAGTTTTGTAATTGTTGCAATGACGTTATCAGTTCCTTCTTACATACTTTCGGAATCCGGATTAAGCTTTTTAGGGCTCGGCATTCAGCAGCCTGATGCAAGCTGGGGAAATATGCTAAAAGAAGCACAGGAATATACAAATATAATCTACAGACCATGGCTTTTGACACCGGGGTTTTTGATATTCATTGCAGTGTTGTCGTTTAATCTAATCGGTGATGCCGTAAGAGATATTTTAGACCCGAAAAGTAAAGTCCGCTGATATATTTGAAAAATGATGGCATGCTGGCGCAATTTTTTTCTTGTTCCGGTTTTATAACGGTATGCAAAACAATAATGTCTCATTTACCTCCAAAATCCAATTCGTCCCGTGGAAAACTTTTTCTTCCATGCGGCCGCTGAAGAATGAAATACTGTATTTCCACACAACCCCGAATATTTTAAAAGCAGATGAATTTTATTCACTGGCTGTAAGAACCTGTACCGGCGGCGGACTGACCAAACCGTCAACCGCAGAGGCTGAAGGCTTTCATTTCTGGGATGATAAAATTACGCTGAAAAAAGCTAATGATAACGTCATTTCATTAATCCGTTTTATAAAAAATCCTGAAAGGGGACTCCTTTTAGGCGGAAAAAGGCTTGATTCTAACCCGCTTTCCGTGCCGTTATTTAATAAGTTCAGAAATATGATTGCAGAAAAGGTAAAAAATTTAACTGAATTTAGTATTCACAGATATGAAGACTGCCAGACGCATTACCGCTATAATACAGCAGATGACACATGGACAATTTGTACAGAATACAGAAAGAATGATAAAAGTCCTCAGCGTGCAGTAAACAGTCTCGGCACACTTAAAAATGCTTTTGAAAAAATTTCTATAGCCCCCGGCGACAGATTGTTTATTGGAGAAAAAGAAATTCTGCCAAAAGATGCTCCCGAACTTTTTCAGAATAGATAATTAACTGTTTATTATTTTACCACTTACCGAAATGCATTTTTTGTTTTGCGGTATATTCAACCTGTTCAACAAACGGTTTGTCATCAGCAGGATACCCCAGACCTATATAGCAAGGCAGCAAATAGTCGTCAGGCGCACCTACTTCTGCGGCAACATTTATCCCTTCATCCCCGACAGGTATTCGCATTGAACAGGCAAGGCCTTCTGCTGTCGCCGCAAGAAATATATTCTCAATTACACACCAGATTGAAGAAAGCGGATTAAGTGAACTGACAGATGTTGGATGCATTACGCCTGAATTTGATTTGAAAAACGGAAAAATAATATGTGAAGCATTAAATAACATAGAATATTGTCTTGGCATTGCAACAGCATACATCTTTTGTTGTGGAGTTCCATTGACTAAAATTTGTTTTAAAATCTCCAGTTGCGGCTTTACACCGTTACTGATAAATTGAAGGGCTTGTTCTTTATCTTTTTTGTCCTGTAAAATCACAAATTCCCAGTTTCTCAAATGATCATGCGTCGGCGCCTGCAGCCCAGCATTTATTATTCTTTCCAAAACCTCTTCCGGAACAGTTTTATCCTGAAAATCCCTGACAATTCTTCTATTATATATAGCTTCATATAATTCCATCAGTTTCCCTCCTTTGACAAATTTTTTTATAACATTTTTAATAAAATAATCTTTGTAAATTAAAAAATCTTATATGGGTTTAAGATATTATTCGGGTCAAATACTTTTTTAATCATTCGCATATAATTCAGCGCTTCTGCATTTACAACTTTTGCTATATGTTCGCGTTTGAGAGAACCTATACCGTGTTCGCCGGACAAAATTCCGTCAAGACGCGCCGTAAGTTCATATATCTCATTCTTTGCGAGTTTAAACCGTCTGTATTCATCCTTGTCACTATAATCAATAGGGATTTGCGGATGCACGCTGCCGTCTCCGACATGCCCTACCATACATACATCAAGATTGTATTTCTCGCAAATATTTCTAATCCCGAGAACCAGCGCTTCAAGGTTTTTTCGCGGTACAATAACATCATCTGTTGTCACATTCGGTTTTAACTTTGCACAAGCGCCCATTGAAGAACGCCTTGCCGTCCAAATCTTATTATATTCTTCTTCATTACGGGAATACTGTATCTTTGAGGCGCCGCATTTTTCCAGTATAGCAAGAATGGATTGCTGCTGCAAATCAACTGCCTGTTCAACGCCGTCAATCTCAATTACAAGTGCCGCCTCTTTATCGCACAAAAGTCCGGCCGGATAAAATCTTTCAACTGTTTGAATAGCATTTTTATCCATAAAATCAAGCGTTGAGGGATAGATTTTCTGTTCAATAATTGTGTTGACTGTTTCAACAGACTCTCTGACACTATCAAAATACGCCATTATTACCCTGACTGTTTCGGGTTTAGGGATAAGTTTAAGAGTTGCCTCAACAACAATCCCTAAAGTGCCTTCTGAACCTACAAACAATGTATTTAAGTTATAACCGGTTGCGTTTTTTATAGTGCTTGAACCTGTCCGTAAAAGTTTACCGTCAGCAGTTACGACAAGCAGGTCAATAACATAATCTTTTGTTGAGCCGTATTTAAAAGTTCTGGCTCCGCCTGATGATTGGGCGATACTGCCGCCGATTGTTGAAACCGCAAGATTTGACGGATCCGGCGGATAATATAATCCCAATTTTTCTACTTCTTTTTGCAATTCTCCTACAATAACTCCGGGCTGAACGCGGGCGGTCATATTCTCAGGTGAAATTTCAAGAATTTTATTCATTTTAGAAAAATTCAGGACAATGCCGCCGTGTTCGGTTGAGCAGGCACCGACAACATTTGTTCCTGCCCCGCGGCAGATAACAGGGATTTTATATTTATTCGCAAGCCGGACAACGCTCTGCACCTGTTCTATATTTTCTACAAAAACTACAGCATCAGGCAGCCCCTTTATGCGCGGCAAATTAGCGGCATCCTGCGCGTAGGCATAACGTTCTGCTTGCTCCGTTAATACATTTTGCGGGGTTAATGTTTTTTTTAGTTCTGAAATTATATTATTCTTCATCAACATAAGAAGCCAGTTTTTCTACATTATCATTTAATTTATTGATTAACTTTTCTATTTTGTCAACCTTTTTATTTAGTTTTGTATCATCTGTTTCTTCTAATGCAGAGAGAACTTTTTCCAATTTCATTTCCAGACGGTCAATACGTTCTTGCTGTTCTTCAAACTTGTCTTCTAATGTCTTGAACAAATCAGCTTTTTCAGGTACGTAATTTTTCAATTCCTGAATAGTATCTTTAACATTGCCTATTTCATCGTTAACATTATCGATTTCCTGAACTTTGTCAGATAATGCATTCATATTAACAGTTGCATTGTCAACCCATTCGCCAAGATACATCAGGACTTCTTTTATAACCTTATTAGAACTTGCGGAGGCTGCCATAGCATTATTTATACCGGCAATCTTTCTTTCTATACGTTTTTGAATTTCTGTATTGTCAAGATAGTTAACTTTATCATTCAAGTTGTTAACCATATCTCTGAATGCATCAAGTCCCTCACTCAAAGATTTATAAGAATTGTCGGAATTCAAAAGTAACGTATTTGTTCTTGTACTAATACTTACAATATCTTCGTTAATTTTATCAAAATCAGCCTTAAATCTTGCGAATTCTTCCTGCGTAAGGGTTGTTTGTAAATCCTTAACAGTATTTTCTATTTTAGAAACATTATCAGAAAGCTGGTTTAATTCCTCGTTCGGAGCAGCATCTGAAATTTCATTCAAAATCATACGTAATTTAGCGATATCGGTTTCAACATCCTGCAATGAGTATGAATAATTGTCATCGCCGGAATTGCTTGCGATATTGCGTAATTGCTTTTGAACTTCTTTAATATGGTCTGAAATTTCATCTGTTTTTTCTTCTACAAACCCTTTAATCTCTTCGGTTTCTTCAATGAATGAAATCTGTTCAAACACGCTTGCGATAGCAGCCATCAAAGATTCTTTAAGCTCATTGGCATGATTTTTAATATCTTCTGCGTTTTCTTCCAGATCAATAGATGAAACATTTTCTGAAATTTTATCTATTTTCTTTTGAAGTTCTTGCAGACAGTCATCCATAGCGATTGTTCTGTCGCTTATTTCGGTGTCTTCAAGATATTGTCTTTGTGCGGAAATCATTGATTTGATGTTTTTAATTTCGCCCTGAACATCAAATCCGTCAAATACATCTTTTTCAGACAATGCAACGACTTTGTCTTGCAAAACCTGTAATGTATTTTCTATCTGATCGCCGGTTGTGGTCAAATCATCGACTTTTTCATTGACATCACGCAAGCCGTTTATGATATTGTCGTTATTGGTTTCCAGTTTAACAACATCAATTTTGTCGGCTAAATCAGTCAGTGTATCGTGTATCCTGTCATCAGCTTCCGCAAAAGTATCTATTTTTGCAGAAATTACGTCAACAGATTCAGCAACTTCTGCCAGATCATTTTTAATCGCATCAGTTGTTTCAATACAGGTGTCAGCTTTTGAAGATATATTTTCTGCTGTATCTGCAAGTTTCATATCTGCTGTGTGGCAGTCTGTAACTTTTTCGTGTAATGAATCCAAACTTGATACAATATGTTCGTTATTGGTATTGAATTTAAACACATCAATTTTATCGGACAGAACTTCCATTGTTTTGACAATAGCACCGTCATTAAACGCAAAATCATCAAACTTCTGACCGAATTCCGCAAGTGATTGTCTTACATCTTTGTCGTTGTTTTCTATAGTTTCTGTAACTGCGCCGAGTGAACTTGCAATATTTTTGGTAAATCCTGCAACTCTGTCAATAGAAGCACTTACATTGTCGATTTTACCTGTATTTTCTGCAATATTGTTCAATACCCCTGTCATCTGGTCTGCAACGGCTGTTATTTCGTCAGCTTTATCAGAGATTTCAGAGGATTTTCTCAATAACTGTTCATCAACCAATGAGAAAGTATCCATTTTGGTTGACAGACCTTCTATTGCGTCTGTTAGTTTACCGTTAAACTCGCGCTGCGCATCTGCTTTGTCATTTAAAACATCAAGAGATGTTGCAATATGTTCTTTTGTCGTATCAACTTTTAAAATATCAACCTTATCTGATATTTCTTTCATAGTCAATGCCATTTGTTCATCATTTTGTGCAAAGACATCAAGTTTTTCACCTAAAGATTCAATATTGGCATCAACATTTGCAACATTTGAGGCTACTCTGTCAGTTATAACATCTATACTGCGTGAAAGTATTTCGTTTGAAGTCGCGACTTTGTCAGATACTTCATTGACACTGTTCATAACCAGTTTTGTTGCGGATGTCAGTTTGTCTGAAACTTCTGCAACTTTATCTGCAACATAGCTGCCTTCTTCTTTAATTTTTTCTGAAATTTCTTGCTTATTTTCCAGAAGTTTATTGGAAAACTCTGAAATTGTATCTGCAACAATCTGATTGCCGTCAGAAATTTTTTCAAAGATTTCTTGTTTGTTGCCCTCTAATTTTTCACCGAGTTCATTTATAGAGTCTTTTATTGCAAATTTTTGTTCTTCAACAGTTGTTGCAACAGAGCCGAGGTTATCAAGAATTTCCTGTTTGTTTTCAAGCGCATTGCCTGATAAAACATCCATGCCGTTCAGTATAACCTGTGAGGTATCAACAAGTTTTGAAGAAACAGAATCAACAGAAGTCGCAACCACTTCACCGACTGATGAAACGTTTTCTCTAAGCTGTTCAAAGACACCGGCAATAGAGCGGGTATTATCTGAAATATTATCGACTTTTGTACTGATATCGTCAAGAGTCTGACCGTTCTTTTCTGCATTAAGAGAAACTATTTCTGTTTTTTCTCCAAGAGTATCAATTGCCTGAGCAATTCTGTCGTCCGTTACAGCGAATGTATCAATTTTCTCAGACAAAACATCAATTTTTTCGTTGAGTTTGTCGCTTGAATCACCCACCATTTCAACCTTGTCGCTAATTGAATTCATAAGGTCTTTTGAGCGTTCGCTTTCTTCTCCGACAGCCTCTATTTTTTGTGACAGCGTATCAATCGTTTCCATTACTCTTTCGTCGTTTTCACCAAAAGCAGTAATTTTATTTGTCAACTCATCAATACATTCTGTTACCTTGTCTGAATTGCTTCCTATGGTGTCGATTTTGTCTGAAATGTTTTCTAACGACTGGTTAATACCGTCATCTGAAACAGAGAATGTTTCTATTTTATCAAGCACGACATCAATGGTTCTTGAAATCCTTTCATCATTTTCATTGATAGAATCCATTTTGTCGTTCAGGTATTGCATACCTTGAGTGATTTGTTCATTGGTTTCGTTGTTGTCTATCTTATCTGAGATAATATCAAGACTCTGTGTTATCTTGTCGTCAACTGAGGCAAAAGCATCAAGTTTATCAGAAACAATGTTAACGGATTCTATAATTTGTTCTGATTTTTGGTCAAGAGTTTGTGCGATACCGGAAGTTCTTTCTGATATTTCATCAATTGATGACGCCACTTTATCAGAGCGGATATTCATTGCTTCAACGGTTTCGTTTACGCCTGCAAAATCGTTTGTAAGCTGATCAGTATTCTGACGTAACCCGCTGAATTTCTCTGCTATATTCATCAGAGAATTAGCAATCTGATCATCAGTTGAGCCTAATGAATCTACTTTTTCATAGATAGCACCGAGTGCCTGAGTATTTTTGTCTGTATTTTCGCTGAAAGTATCAAGTTTGCTGCTCAGAGAAATCAACACCTGTGTTGTCTCAATGTCAGAGCCGGTATCGCTTGAAACATTGTCAAGTTTATCAATAATTTCAGATGTCTTGTTATCAATATTATTGATTTTTTGATGTAATTCTTCATCAGTTTCTTTTTGCAGCAGGGTGTCAATTTTTTCATGCATTTCATCCATTGAGGCTGCTGAAGATTTAGCAACTTCTTTCATCGCAATAAGAATGATATTTTTCAAATCCTTCAGACCTGACATCAATTGCATTCTGCTGCTGCCGAGAATTTCGTTAAATTCTTCATTTGAATAGCGGGTTCCCAGTTCTTCAACCTTAACACCTAGCTGATTCAATATCAGAAGAATTTCATCTCTTACAGTGCTGTCATCCTCTTTTGAAGATTGTTTTTCTTCCAGTTCTGTAAATTTATTTGTAAGTTCTGTCTTGAGATTGTCAACTGACCACATTAAATCATTTGCATTGACAGGTACACCGATATACCCTTTTAAATCTTCCAATAATGTTTCAATTTTAGAATTTACTGCATTTGTAACATCAACTGCAACACTTGAAAGCATATTTGTGCAGTTTGCGGATAAATCGGTTATTTTTCCGTCAATCAGGACTAACAGACTTTTCCATTCTGTCATCAACTGATTATTGTTGTCAAAAGAGTCTTTAACGCCGTTGTTTATTTCTTCCACAGCTGATTTAAGCACTTCCAGATTGTTCTGTACCTGTGAGGAAATAGCGTTATTTACATCATTAATTTTATCAACTGCATCGTTATAAATCTTTTCCAGACTGTCTGTGAGCACTTGATTTTGAC
Organism: Candidatus Gastranaerophilales bacterium; assembly: GCA_944326465.1. GTDB lineage: Bacteria > Cyanobacteriota > Vampirovibrionia > Gastranaerophilales > Gastranaerophilaceae > CALUVH01. Next base: position 14,435 of record CALVEB010000032.1, read on the forward strand.
CGAGTGTCATCTGCATCTGAGTGTTTACATTGGCATATATCTGGTCTATTTGTTCCTTCAAACCGTTGAGATTTGACGAAAAGTCATATTTTATAATCTCTTCCAAACTTGTTTTTACCGGTTCAAGCGCAGTTGCAATATCTCCTGTTTTGTTGTCAAGAATTTCGACAAATTCCTGATTGAAATGCCGGCTTTCCTGTTTTAAATCCGATAGTTTCTGCTGGTAACCATCAAGATTTTCCATAAAACTTTTTTGTATTTCAAATAATTTAGCTGATAATCTGTCCTCAAGAGCAGCACCTTCTGACTGGTAAGCTTCACTTATTCCGGTGATAAAATCTCTGATACTTTCGTTCATTTCTTTTATTTCGCCGAGATTTGACGGAATATCCTGTGACAAATAATTGTTTACAAAATCAAGTTTTGTGCTGACAACACTTATTGCGGACGTCAATGTATCAACATTTTCCCCTGCTTTTTTAGTGAAATCATCGGAAATATTATCTAATTTTTCGGACAATTCGCCCATTGAAGATGTTATAGCATTTACATTAGATGTACTTATTGAATCTACATTTGCTGCGATGTCATTAAGTTTGTCCATAAAATCAAGCGATTGCAGTGATTTTAGGATTTGTTCGATTTTTTCCTTGTTTTCTACAAGGTCATTATTTAAGAAGTTTGAATTATCAACGATTTTCTGTATGAAGTCTGTTAAGTCGCCGCGGAAAGCGTTAAAATCATCTTCTGTGATAATTGCGGAAAACTTTCTGTCCAAATCGTCAAGGCGGCCGGTAATTCGGTCATCTTCACCTATATCTTGCAACATATTTTTAAGATTGTCAATAACATACGCAAGCCCGTCCAGTTTGTTCGAAACAGTGTCGAAATCAAGTGAAAGGCCTATTTCGCTAACATGTGCGTCAATATCATTTATTCTGTCTACAATATCTTCGAGTCTCTGCTGCGCAACATCAAAATTTTCGCGGGTCATTAATTGTGAAACAGTTTTTGCAAGTTCATCATTTTTCTGATCAAAGATTTGTAATGAAGACAAAATTCCGTTTGTCGCAAGATAAATAGTCTCTAATTCTTTTTTAATAATATCATTTTGAACAGTCGGATCCATTGACATTATATTTTGAATAATTGATTGCAGACTGTTGTTTACATCAATAATATTAGCCTCAAATCCGTGGTTAAGGTTTTCAAGCGCGGTCAATTTTTCAGAAAGTTTGTTTTCTGAAGCGACTTGAGCAGAAGCTAGAGCAGCTCCGCTTGAATTAATGTAATCTTTGATATCTGCTGTTTTTAATTCCATTAATTCTCTGTAATTGCTTGACTGTAAAACAAGATTTTCGCCGAGCGCACGGATATCACCCGCAAGGCTGTCAAATCCTTGCGCCTGCTTTTCATCAGCATTCTGACGTTCGTTCTGCATAACGGCATGTTGCCTTGAAATTTCCTGATTAATATTTTCTATCAGGTCACGCGTTGTATCAAAATTAAGAGAAATTCTTTCTGATAATTCGTCGTTAACTTTTTCAAGAGAAGAATTTACATTCCCGATAGAATTTGTTATATTTTGGAGATTTTCACTGCTTTTTTCAAAGAAAGAGTTTTGTAAAACCGTCAGATTATCATCGACTTTTTTGATAAGCGTATCAATGTCGGAAGTCTTAGCACTTGCATCCTGTGCAGAACTTATATATCTGAATGCCTGTTCAAACTGATTGTATTTTTCAGTATTGGTATCAAGTATGCTTTTTAATTCCGCAAGAGAATCCCTTACTGTCTTATTCGCTTCAACATCATCTGCAATAAGTTCAAGTTTGGTGTTTAATACTGAAAGTGATTTTTGAATCTCTTCTGTGCTGATATCATTATCTAACTTTAAAGTTCTAAGTATTTCCGCAATTTCTTCAATTGTTTGTGCCATTTCTCTTCTCTTTCCTTAATATTAAGTATAATCTCCCCATGATACTTATTATATATTAACAGAATAACATAAAATAACGCAAAAATGTTAACGAAATTTATTACAATTGTAAAGAAATAATGTTGAATTTTCTTTTTGGTGGTATTATGGGTATTAGACATGAATAAATTGGGTGAGGGAAAATGAACTATATTACCATTGATAAAGAAAAGTGTAAGGCTTGTTATTTATGTATTAACGAGTGCCCTAAAAAGCTTTTAAAGGTAAGCAAAGAAACTAACAATCTCGGAGACCACATTGTAGAATTTGAAGATCCGGAACATCAGTGTCTGGCATGTGCAATGTGTGCAATGCGTTGTCCGGATATGGCAATAACAGGAGTTTATAAAGGATAAATTATGACAGAATGTTTGGTAAAAAATAATAAAAAAGTTTTGATAAAAGGGAATTATGCAATAGCACAAGCCGCTATAAAAGCAGGTTGTGAATGTTATTTTGGTTATCCTATTACACCGCAGAGTGAAATAGGTGAATACATGAGCGGAAAAATGCAGGAACTTCACAGAGCCTATGTATCCGCAGAAAGCGAACTTGCAGCAATAAATATGGTTGTAGGAGCATGCTCAACCGGTGCAAAAGCCATGACTTCATCTTCATCCTGTGCTGTGGCGTTGATGCAGGAGGCTTTATCTTACGCAACATCAGACGAACTTCCGGTTGTACTGGTAAGCGTTATGAGAGCAGGCCCGGGGTTAGGTAATATCTACCCTTCTCAGGGAGATTACAATCAGGCAACCGTAGGCGGCGGAAACGGTGATTACAAATTAATAGTACTTTCTCCGTCCACTGTTCAGGAATGTATTGATTTGACCTATAAAACATTCTATCTTGCACATAAATACAGAAATCCGGCAGTTTTACTGGCAGACGGACTTTTGGGACAAATGATGGAACCTGTTGAATTTACGGATTATCCATACCCTGCAATAGATCATTCGGATTGGGCTCTAACAGGAGCAAAAGGGCGTCCTGCGCGCAAAATTCGTTCTTATGCCCCATTGGAAGGCCCGCAGTGTGAACACGTCAAAAATCTTTTTAACAAATACAAACTGCTTGAAGAAAACGAAGTTATGTATGAAGAATTTGACGTTGAAGATGCTGATATTGTTGTAACATGTTTCGGAAGTCTTGCGCGTAATGTAAAATCTGCAATTAAAACATGCCGTGCTAAAGGTTTGAAAGTAGGATTTTTCAGACCGATTACACTATTCCCGTTCCCTAACAGAAGATTAGCTGAAATTGCCGGCATGACAAAAAAAATTCTTGTGACAGAAGTTAATATGGGACAGATGCTCAGAGATGTAAAACTTGCAGTAAACGGAAAAGTTCCGGTAAGTTTCTACGGAAAGCCGGTTGGTGCATGGCCGAATGTCGACGATATAGTTGAAGCAATAGAAAAAGAATTAAACTAAAAAGGGATTAATAATGGCAACACAAGTTTTTGATATACCGAAATCATTCAAAAAAGATATGAAATACACATTCTGTCCGGGTTGTGACCACGGGGTTGCAATACGTCTTGTGGCAGAAGTATTGGATGAACTGGGGTTAAAAGAAAAAGCAATAACCGCAACATCTATAGGATGTTCAGTAACGCTGTATGATTTTCTTGATATTGACGCAATAGAAGCTCCGCACGGCCGTGCTCTTGCAGAAGCAACCGGTGTCAAACGCGCAAGACCTGATAAATTTGTTTTTACATATCAAGGGGATGGCGATTTTGCCTCAATCGGGCTTGCTGAAAGTTTACACGCGGCGCTTCGAGGAGAAAACCTGAGTGCGATATGTATAAATAATACAACTTACGGCATGACCGGCGGTCAACTCGGGCCTACAACTCTTCTGGGGCAGGTGACTACAACTTCTCCTACAGGAAGAAATGTTGAATATTACGGTTATCCGATAAAAATAGCGGAACACGTTGCGCTTTGCGACGGTTGCGCTTATAGTGCAAGAGTTTCTCTGGATTCTATTGCTAATATCAGAAAAGCAAAACAAGCTATTAAAAAAGCTTTTGAAGTTCAGATACAAGGGCTTGGTTTTGGATTTGTAGAAATACTTTCTACCTGTCCGACAAACTGGAAAATGACGCCTGAACAGGCACATGCAAGAGTTCGTAACGAAATGATGCCTGTGTTTAAACCGGGTGTTTATAAAGATGTAACAGTACAGGAATAGATTTAAAGGAATTGAGAGTGATGAGTGAAAAGAATTTTATTATAGCTGGATTTGGCGGGCAGGGCGTATTATTGGCCGGAGAAGTATTGGCTAATGCTTTTATGCTTGCAGGTAAAAATGTTACCTGGTACCCTTGTTACGGGGCAGAAATGCGCGGCGGTACGGTTAATTGCGAAATTGTTATGAATGATGAGCCTGTAAGTGCCGTAAACAAAAAAGAAGCTGATTTTGTAATCGCATTAAATCAGGCATCTTTTAACAAATTTGTTTCCAAAATAAAAAAAGGCGGCTTGATGATTGTAAATTCATCACTGGCTAAAGAAATTAAAACCCGCAGCGATATAAACTATCTTTTTGCACCTATCACAAAACTGGCTGAAAATCTTGGCAATATAAAAATGACTAATATTCTTGCACTCGGTTTATTAGCTAAAGCAAGTAAATTAGTTTCTGTAGACTCTCTAAGCCATGCGTTGGATACCGTAATTCCGCCGCATAGAAAAAATCTTTTGCCGTTAAACCTAAAAGCCTTGCAAATAGGCTATGAATACGACTTGCAGCCTGTATAATTTCAAAATCAGCTAAAAAGTTGATTTAAATTTGACGGAATAATATTATTCTATTCATGTTCAAAAGAGGTTTACAGTGAAAAAAGAGCTTATCAAATCAATAAGAGAAAAAGAAATACAACTGGCGAAATTGAGAGAGCATGTAGATAAAAGTTCAGTGTGCTCTGATTTGTATAACAAAGTCGTTTTACAAAAAGCTATCCTGAAAAAAGAACTTGATGACATGAATAAAAATAAACTGGCGGATAAAGTACGTTATCTTTTTCCGCGTAAAAAAACGCTTATATGTGATTATTTTAAAAAATAGATACGTGTGGCTGCAGGTGGACGAAGTCCACTCTTGTACTCTGGGTGTCAACTAAAGAAATACGGTGCCCTCTAATTGTGCGCGTCCGACATGTCTTTCTACGTCATCCCGAGAAAACCTAGAGAAATGCCGCGCAGCTTTCTAAGCTAAACATATAATAATGCGTATTAGATATTTTTAAGATGCACCAGTTTTCTTGAGATACCGCAAGGCGCCGACTCCCGCAGGGATGCAAAGAAACCGCTGCGGTATGACGGATAAAAATCAGGCAACGCAAGATCTATGCATTGCCTGTTTTTAGGGGAATAAGGGATTAAGGAAATAAGGGAATAAGTTCTTTACAAAAAATAAGGCAACGTGGGGAATCTCACATTGCCCTATTTTGAAATCCTCTTAATCACTTAGTCACTGTCTTGGATTTGCTCCACGCTCACGGAGACTCGCCTAAGGAGCGTTGCTCCAGTCGGCTCGTTCCGTTCGCTATCCGGACTCGCTACGCTGTCTTGCTCGCCGGCGTTAAACGGGTCTGCAACGCCGCCGCCTTCGCGTCGCCGTTTCGCCCTCTGCCGGCTCGCGCTCCGTCCGTCCGCAAATCCGCTAATCACTTAATCACTTCGAACTAAGAGGCAGAAGCCTCTTAGTTCGACACACATATAGCGCGGCCGTTGCTGCCGTTCTTGCCGTTCCAGCGATTGTCACTGCCGCTCGTGCCGGAAGTGCCGAAGCGCCGGCGGTACGCGAGATTCGCAGCGTACTCCTCACTGGACCAGTAGACGCGGCCAAGAGAGAGTGGAGGATTATCTTTGTATTCGTCCTTTACTTTTAGGTTGC
>CALVEB010000033.1 GCA_944326465.1 Candidatus Gastranaerophilales bacterium
TTGCAACGGGCATCCAGAATGTAAAAGTGGACTGTGTCCACCCTCTCCGAGGGGGAGGGCTGAATTTCTTAGTGAGCCTGCGAACTTAGAAATTCGGGTGGGGGTTGGTTCGTTGGATCCACACATTAGGCGGGCACCGTATTTCTTTAGCGCCCCCCAAGAGTGTAAGAGTGGACTTGTCCACCCCCCACCTAGAATTGCCCGAATAATAAACGCGCGCTTCGCTTGCGTCCCCCGCCTCGAAATCAAAGATTTCGGTCCGCCCTCCAGGGGCGGACATAATGCTTCCTTGCCCTTGGAGAGGATTGTGTAACGGTTATTCCTTATTAAATTTTTTATTTTAAATCTTTTTCTCATTCATAGTTCCTGTTAAGTAGTATTTCTGTCTATGATAACGAATTACTTATTTTTATACTATATTGCACAAGACCTTAGCTTGTGTTGAATTTGATTTGAGATACCGCAAGGTGTCGATTTTGGCAATTTGCAAAGATATTCGTTGCGGTATGACGGAATAAGAGCCTTTGTGCTTTAGCGTTTGTCCGGAGTGTAAGAGCGGACTTCGTCCGCCGGAAAGTGTTGAGTGGAGCGGATTTAGCCCCCCCCCCCTCCTGCTGAAAGCCTTATGGGACAAGGGTTTTGGGCATATTGCCGTTTGGCGGCATTAAGTCCCGCATCGGTGTAAGTCCCGAATTGGTGCGTCAAACGACGTTCAGATAAAGGGAATAGGGGAATAAGGAAATAGCGGATTTGCGGACGGATGACGCGAACGAAGTGAGCAAATCCGGATAGCGAGCAGATTGAGCCGGCCTGTGCGTAAGCACAACAGGCGAGACTCTGCGAGCGTGGAGCAAATCCAAGACAAGGGAATAGGTTCGTATCGCGAATTAGTCCCGTATTTTGTTTATCAATTCCGACAATATTGAGCGTTCGCTTTGTGCAGTCCATACGGAAATACGTTTTGCCCACCCTACGTTTAGTACTGAATTTCTCGTTTATATCAAATCTTTTTCTTGCTGTTTCAGCCATTAAGAATCCTCACGTGTACTCATACATATATTATAGCGTATTGTTTAATTTTCTGCAACCCTTTTATTAAAATTTACCTGAATGATAAAGATAAGCGTACAAATTTCACGAAGAAATTATTCAAATCAAAAGTTGTTCTCTAATTATTCATATCGCAGTGCGTCAATAGGATTCAAAAGTGATGCCTTATATGCCGGATAATATCCAAACAAAACACCTATTGCGCCGGAAAATCCGAGTGACAGTAATATGGAAAATGTAGAGACTGAAACTGTCATTTCTGCAAATACTTCCAAACATTTTGACCCTAAAACCCCGATAGCGACCCCGACAAGTCCTCCTATTATTGACAATAAAAACGATTCAATCAGGAATTGAAGTCTTATATCTGATGCTTTGGCGCCAATTGCCATACGTATACCGATTTCTTTTGTTCTTTCAGTTACCGATACCAGCATAATATTCATAATCCCTATGCCGCCAACCAGCAATGATACTGATGCTATTGCGCCCAGCAATAGTGACATTGTACGGGTAGAGGATTTAATAGTTTCCTGCATTTCTGTGAGATTTCGCACTTGAAAATCATCTTCCTGAGTCTTTCCGAGATGATGCCGTTTTCTTAACAGTTCTGATATTTCCTGCTCTGCTGAGGCAAGGTATTCTTCTGATTGGGTTTGAACATTAATCATCTTTACCGTTCCCGGGAAATCAGTCCCGAAAACCTTTTTCTGGGCTGTTGTAATAGGAATAAATACTAAATCATCCTGATCCATTCCCATGCCGTTTTCACCTTTAACTTTTAGCGTGCCGATGACTTTAAACGGAATGTTACCTATTCTTATGGTTTTATTAATAGGATCCATATCACCGAAAAGTTCTGTGGAGACGGTATTCCCTATAATTGCGACTTTGGTTGTATTTTTGATATCCTCCGGAATAAAATTGCGTCCTGACATTATTTCCCAGTTTCTTATAACAAGATATGAGGCGGTTGTTCCTGCAACGGATGTTGACCAGTTCTGGTTTCCGTATGTGAGCTGCTGGGTTTCCGAACTATACGGAGCAACTGCAAATATCCCATTAACCATTTTTTCTATTGCTTCGGCATCTTTGAGGGTAAGTGTTGGCTTGGTGCCGCTTCCCATTCTGACTCCGCCCGAGGTTACGGAGCCGGAACGTATCATCAATAGATTACTTCCCATTGATTCCATATCTTTTGCGATTTTTTCACTTGCGCCTGTTCCGACCGCAAGCATTATGATTACTGCGCTTACTCCGATTATTATACCTAAACTTGTCAGCATTGAACGCATTTTGTTAATCTTTAAAGATATTATAGACATTTTAACAAGTGATTTGAAATCTATCATACTTTTACCTCGTCAGAGATTATGTTTCCGTCTTTAAACCTGACTACCCGCTTGCAATATTCTGCGATGTCGGGTTCGTGAGTGACAAGTACAATGGTTTTTCCTGTTCTTGCATTCAGGTTAACGAAAAACTCCATAACCTCAATACTTGTTTTAGTGTCGAGATTACCTGTAGGTTCATCGGCGAGAATAAGCGGCGGATCGTTTATGATTGCGCGTGCAATTGCGACACGCTGCTGCTGACCGCCTGACATCTGGTTTGGCATGTGGTTTGCGCGGCCTTCAAGTCCTACTATTTGCAGGGCATGCATTGCCCTTTCGTGACGTTCTTCCTCAGGTACTCCGTAATATATCATTGGAAGTTCAACATTTTCAACAGCAGAAGTTCTGGAGATAAGATTAAACCCCTGAAACACAAAACCTATTTTTCTGTTTCGGATTTTTGACAGTTCATCTGAATTAAGCGATAGAACGTCTATTCCGTCAAGGTGATAGCTGCCCGAATTAGGCTTATCCAGAGTTCCAAGCATATTCATAAAAGTTGATTTGCCGGAGCCTGATGCGCCCATAATCGCGACGAATTCGCCTTCTTCAATAGATAACGAAACATTATTCAGCGCATTGAAGGAATCTTCGCCGGTTTGGTATCTTTTTATAACGTTTTTGACTTCAATTAAACTCAAGAGTTTCCCTTTCTAGAACATTCTCATCCGCGGTTTGCGTTCACCTGTTTTTTCTTTGCCTTTAATCCCGACAATGACTTTTGTGCCTTCTTTTATTTTATCGGATATAATTTCCGTACGCGCATCATCGCTTGCTCCGGTTTCAATTGTAACACGTTCCGGAGTGCGTTTTTTCATTATCCAGATACCTTTTGTTTTATATTTTGTACCGTCTGTATTCGGGGTAAATTTCAATGCGGTAGTCGGGGCGCAAAGTACATTTTCGCTCTTGTCGGTAATTATTGAAACATTGGCTGTCATACCCGGTTTAAGTTTCAAATCATCATTGGCAACATCAACAATAACAGAGTATGTAACAACATTGGAAGTATTTGTTGAGGCCAGTCTTACCTGAGTGACTTTACCTTCAAAAATGCTGTCGGCATAGCCGTCAAGTGTATATTTTACATCCTGACCTTCTTTAACTTTGCCGATATCGGCTTCTGACACATTTACTTCTATCTGCATTTTTGTCAAATCTTGAGCTATTGTAAAGAGTTCCGGCGCCTGAAAACTTGCGGCAACCGGCTGACCTAAGTCTATTTCTCTTGATATTACAGTTCCGTCAACAGGCGCAATTATTTTGGTATAACCTAAATTAGTTTTTGCTGTTTGCAAAGACGCTTGATACTGGCTAATTTGAGCCCTTGCTGATGCAATTTGCGCAAGATCTGATTTATAGGTGCTGTATGCCTGATCAAGTTCGCTTCTCGCAACAAAATTCTTTTCATAAAGATTTTTATATCTCTGATAAGTTTTCTGATCGTATTCAGCTATTGCCTGCAATTTTGCGAGATTTGCCTGTGCATTAGCAATTTGTGCTTCGTTTTGCTTAACGGTTGCCTCAAAAGTTGCAGGATCAATTTGCGCGAGTATCTGCCCTTTTTTTACCTGTGAATTGTAATCAACATATATATCTTTAATCAAACCTGATACTGTGGAACCTACACTCACTGTGTTAACCGGATTAATCGTTCCTGATGCTTCTACAAACTGGGTTATTGTACAGCGATTAATCTCTCTGGTTTCATAACGGACACGATTTTTGATTTTTGTTGTTATGAACATTGCCAGTATAAGAATTATTACCAGAGCTAAAGGTATTAAGTATTTAGGTTTCATAATATTCATGATTTATCATCCTCTAAAGTTGCGGTCACAGGCTGCGGCATTGCCATTGCAAGTTCAAGATTGGCTCTTGCAACATTATAATTATACACTGCCTGAACATATTCCTGCTGTGCGCTGTTGTATTTAACTTTTGCGTCCTGAAGTTCTATATAATCCCCCAGTCCGACGCCGTATCTGCCGTCTGCAAGCTCAAAGTTTTCAAGTGTTTGTTTTACTTTGACTGCTGCAAGCGGGATTTGTTTTTCTAATTGTATCATATCAACATAAGCTTTTTGAACTTCAAAATAAATATTCTGTTTATTTTGTTCAATCTCATTTTCTGCAAGTTTTACCTGCAATTTGCCGTTATCTATTTCGAATTTTTTGCTTGCAATGTTCAGGGAAGTATTGAAACTTAAAGATACATTGAAAGATTGTGTATTATTTGTATCTCTGTATCCATATCCGGCGCGTCCCTGAATTGACGGATAGTATTCACGTTTGATATAAAGAAGCGATTGTTTCATAGCCTCTAAAGTTGCATCAAAAGCTTTTAGATCCGGACGGTTTTCATAAGCCATTTCTACACTTTCTTCAAAAGTATAAGGAAACGGAACAAATTTATAATTATCTATAATATCAATTTTTTCAACCTTAGATGTTAAAAAAGCATCGGACACACCGGCAGGCGGCAGGCTGACATCAACTTTTTCATCTATTTTTTCAAGACTGACAGGGGTGTTTTCGGAAAAATTAAAAGTTTCAGTGCTTGTTATTTCATATTCAGGCGCAAACGCAATGTACATAGAGTTGTTCAATTTAACGAGGGCATTTTGATATTCCTTGACTGCATTAACAAGTGCAACTTTTGAATCACTCAAATTAACTTCTGCATTCACAAGGTCAATTTTGGATTTTATACCTTCTTCAAAATACGCCTTGGTTCTCTGGTAATTCCTTTCATTTACCTGTACATTTGCCTTGTTTATATCAACAGAAGCTTTTGCTGCCAGAACCCCGTAATAGTTTGTTTTGACATTAAATATGGTATCCAGCACAGTATCATCAAATGTATAAACAGCTGCGATAGTATTGAATTTATTCATTCTAATATTGGCATTAGTTTTGCCGAAATCCCAGATAAGCTGTGTAAGTGATGCTTCTGCGCTGTAGTAATTATTTCGGCCCTGTCGCATTAAACTGTTGCTGGTTGCGTTTTCGGTTGCATAGTAACCTGTGCCCACACCGACCGTAGGGAAAAAACTGGCTTTTGCAATACTTGTTTGATTTTTAGATACACCGTAATTATAGCGGGCTTTTTTTACTGCAGGACTGTTTTCAAGTGCCATTTGAATACAATCATTAATGGAAAGAATTGCATTTTTTTCAATAGTTGCATTCTCAATAGCATTTGCCTGCGGTACTGTAATCAGTAAGGTTGTAAGTATAATAGTTTTTATTAAATGTATATTTAAGTTTTTCAAGGTTGAAATAAATCCTTAATATCTTTTTCGCAATTATATAACGATTTAAGCATATTAAGAGTTCATTTTAATCATATATAAAGACGAAAAGTCTTTTAAAGATTTAAAGATACAAATAAATATTTTAATTTCTTTTTATTGTCCAGAAATCTCTCTGGAAAAATACGAGGAAAGGTATAATTTCCAGACGTCCAATAAGCATGCTTGCTGTCATTACAGCTTTTGAGATATCATGCAGGCTGCTGAAAGATCCCATCGGGCCTGTTACAGGGCCAAATCCCGGGCCAATATTACCAAGTGCGGTTATTGAACCTGATAATCCGATAACTATATCCTTTTCAACAATTGTAATTATCAAAGCGCCTATGGCAAATGTCAAAAAATAGAAATATATAAATACAAATATTTGACGTAAAACATCAGTCGGCACAACGCTATTATCTATTTTTATGTTCATAACTGCATTAGGATGTAAAATCTTGACTAATTCACATTTAAGGGATTTAAACACAAGTATCCAGCGTGTCATTTTTATACCGCCGCCTGCTGAACTTGAGCATGAACCCATAAACATTACCATAAACAGTAAAACTTGTGCTGTGAAATCCCATTGCACAAAATCTTTACTTGCGTTACCGGTTGATGTGGTTATACTTATTACCTGATAAAAACCCGATGTAATGGCTTCAAAAACAGAATATTTATCATTCACAAATAATACGGCCGCTATTGCAAAAGAAAAAAGACATACCATTGCAAGGTATACTTTAAATTCTTCATTCTTGAAAAATAACAGTGGATTCTTTTTTACAATAACTCTGTATTGCAGAATAAAGCTTGCCCCTGCAAAGAACATAAAAATGATGATAATCCAGTTAATCAAATTGGAATGGTATCCCATTATACTCTGAGGATTCGGAGAAAATCCTCCTGCCGCAAGTGTGGAAAAAGAATTACATACAGCATCAAACAGCGGCATGCCGGCAAGTTTCAGAAGTATTATTTCTAAAACAGTCATAACACCGTATATTTTCCAGAGTGCGGATGCTGTATTTCTGATGCGCGGCGTAATTTTATCCTCTGTAGGTCCCGGGGCTTCCGCAAAAAACATCTGGCGTCCTGCTACTGCAAACTGAGGTAAAATCGCAATAAACAAAACTATTATACCTAAACCGCCAAGCCATTGTGTTAATGAGCGCCAGAAGAAAAATGCTTTTTCATAATTATAATGCGTTAAGATTGTTGCCCCTGTTGTTGTGATACCGGAAACAGCTTCAAATAAACTGTCCAAAAAATTAAGTCCGTAAAACATATACGGCACAGCCGACAATATCCCGAATATAATCCATGAAACAGCCACCACAAAAAGTGCTTCTGATTTCTTTATATCGTTTATATTCTCGACTCTGGAAGCGTCAGGTATAAATTTTCTCAGTGAATATCCGCCGATTATACCAATTAGTCCGGAGGTTAAAAATGGTAATATGCTGTGTGTTTCGTGGTAATATAAGCCTATCGGAATTGGCGCCAGTACGACTATTCCGATATAAATCATTATTAAGCCTATTGCATTTGCCAGATAGTTTAAACGCATCTATTTTACCTTAAAAAATTCTTTTATAATATCCGCTTTGGCAGCCGTTGTAAATATTATAAGAATATCATCTGTTAACAATTCGGTATTCCCCTGCGGAATAAGAACCTGATTTTTTCTTTGAATAACACCGATAATAGCGTGCTGCGGAAATCTTAAATCCATGATCCGGCGTTTATTGAATTCAGGCAGCACATTTATTTCCAGCACTTCGCCCTGTCCCTGTTCTACTGTCGCAAGTATATCTACATCGTTTTCTGCAAGATCATTTTTGACTTCATTTATCGCTGAATTTTTCGGTGATACTGCAACATCAATACCTACTTTTTCAAAAAGCGGAATATTAAGTACTTTTGACACCCTTGCAATAACACGTTTTACACCCAACTGTTTGGCCAGTAAAGAGCATAAGAGATTTTTTTCATCATTATTTGTTACGCTTATTACAACATCGCTATTGCCAATTTCTTCTTCATCAAGAAGTTTTAAATTTGTGCCGTCGCCATTTATTACAAGAGTGCTGTTAAGCTGTTCACACAGGCACTGACAGCGCGCATAATCCCTTTCTATAACTTTTGTTTTAATTTTCAGGGCTTCAAGATTTTTGGCAAGCATCATTCCGACAGTTCCGCCGCCTATAATTGCTGCTGATTTGACGTATTCTTTTTCGTGGAAAAATGTTCCGGCCAGTATATCAAGCGAATGCGGTGTTCCCATAAAAATAAGTTTGTCGCCTTCAAGAAGCACGGTTTCTCCGTTAGGGATAAAAAGTTCGCTGTTTCTTGTAATACCAACAATAAGCGTGCCGTTTGTAAATCCGCAGTCCTTTACTTTTTTATTGACGATTGAATGATTGGTATTTATTTTATATTCAAGCAGTCTTGCACGTCCGTCTGCAAAATTCTCAACATCAAGCGCATGGGCAACCGTAACTATTCTGAAAATTTCCTGTGTAAGCAATTCTTCCGGCCAAATAATGTAATCTATAAAAAAATCACCGGTAGAATCATTGCGTTCAAAATTCAACGTATTCTTATACTCTTCTTTTGTTACAAAACAAATGGTCTTTACATGACCTGCACGTTTAGCAGAAAGACAGGCAACAATGTTTGCTTCATCAATTGCTGTGCAGGCTATAAAAATATCGGTATTTTCAATGTCAGCCGCGCGCAGAACATTTATATCAGAAGCATTTCCCTGTATAAAACTAATATCTAACTGATTAAATTCATCAGTTCTGTTTTCTTCTTTGTCTATTATTGTTATATCGTGGTCTTCAAAAAATTCGGTTGCAAGCAGGCAGCCTATTTCTGTTGCGCCATATATTACTATTTTCATGATGAGTGCATATTAAACCAAATATAGAAAATTTACAAGGTTTGCGCAAATTTAAAACTTTACACGTTTTAAAAAAGTATGCTTTTAAAAATCTCAACGCTAAAGACAAATTATGAAAAATGCGCTCCTTCACGTCTAAAAAGGATGTTTCAGGCAGATATAAACTACAACAGTTATGATGAATTTGTTCCGGCTGCTAAAAATCAAATAGTAGGTAATTTACCGCCCGAAATGCTCAAATACATTATTGAAAATTTTCCTGAGCAAAAGGCAGCAATGATAAAAAAATTCCATAAGGGACTTGGGATAACAGCAATGTTTATGCGTTCCAACTGGCGAAGAATGCAGCGTGAACAAAAAATAAGCCGCTTTCTTGATGAACTTCCTCAAAAAGAGCTAGATATTTTATTAACGCAAATGCGAAATATCTTAAAATCTAATATAAACAATATGCTTCCTCTTAATTCCTCAATACAGTTTAATCTTGCAGGCAGCGGGGCAATGGGGCATGTATTTCAATTATCAATAAAAGATGCCGCCGATAAAAAACTAATGCCGGATACAGCTATGAAAATATTTCATAATGTCAAAAATGACATTGTATCTGAAATGCATGGCAATTACGCGGAAGCAAATATTTCAATGTTTTTGAAAAATGCACTCGGGCATAATATGGCAAAATCACAATTTAGTGCGCATTATATGTCGGATTTAAAAGCCGGTTATTCGTTAAGTGAATTTATACATCGCGACGGAGATTATCCGTTACGGTTTCGTGACTACACCAGAATGTTCGGTATAAACAGCATGGATGCAGTCAAAAATTTTATCGGCGGACGAATTTTTGATATGGGAGGCTTCCAAAAATTGTGGAATTTTACATCTGATAAAGTGACCAGACGTTATTATAAAAAACTTATGAATCATCCAGAATTGGCACCGCAATTGTTAGAACGCTATCAAAGGCTTGCAGAAAATCCAAAAACTCCGCATCGTGAAAAAATTCTTGATGCCATAGACTTATACTGTCTATCCAAGATAGATAAAAGAGATTATATCAAAGAATATCAAGACATCTGGAAAAACATTTTAACGCAGGATTAAAAGCAAATAAATTACAGCCTGCACGAGTAATTGCAGTACAATTATTGCCACTATCGGCGAAAAATCCAATCCGCCAAACGGCGGTATAAATTTTCTGAATATTCCGAGATAAGGATCTACTACTGCTCTGAGTGTGTACCATGGTTGTGTTTCCCAGTTTACATTCGGGATCCAGGTTAAAAATATCCTTAAAATTATCAGGAATAAATATAAATTAACTAAATTATTAATACCAAAAATTATACCGCCTGTCATATAACTGTATCCTTATAGTTGAGAATTTTTCTTAGTCATTGCACATGAACAATTATTACGCTCTGCTGGAATTTTTTCAATCATCTTGAAGAGTAAATTTTTCAGATTTTCAACATTAGAATTAAACACCTGAATAACTTCGTGATGAGAAACAGGAGGTACGTCACCTACAAGCCCTGCGTCATAATCCGTGATAAGAGAAATATTAAGCGGGCACATATCCATTTCTTTCACCAGATAAGCTTCCGGAAATGCGGTCATGTTAATAACTTCCCAGCCCTGATTAGTGAAGAATTTAGATTCTGCTTTTGTAGAAAAACGCGGACCGTTTATAACTACAACGGTTCCCTGTTCATGTATTGTAATACCTAAATCTTTACCTGTTTCAATAGCAAGCTTTCTTAATTCAGGACAATAAGTTTCAGCAGCAGATGGATGGGTTACAACAGGCCCTTCAAAAAATGTAGATTTTCTGCCGTCTGTCCAATCAACAAACTGATCACAAACAACAAAATCACCCGGTTTTACGTGTTTTTGTAAACTTCCTGCCGCGCAAGGAGAAATAACCCTCCGGCATCCTATTGATTTCATTGCCCAGACATTTGCACGATAATTAATTAAGTGCGGTAATATAGTATGGTTACGGCCATGTCGCGGCATAAATGCGACTTTATGTTCTCCTACTGTTCCGATAAAAACATTATCACTCGGCATGCCGTAAGGCGTTTCTATCTTTACTTCTTCTATGTTGTCCAAAAATTTATAAAATCCTGATCCGCCAAATACACCGATTGTTGCTAAATTCTTATTTTCCATTTGCCTGTCTCCTTTTTTTCTCTATGTATTGAGTATAGCATAAAAAAAGTACACTTCTGATTTATTCAAGAAACAGGCACAAAAAAGCTAAAAGAATTTTTATCCGATAAATTCCGGCACAAAAAGTAAGAGCCCGATGGTTATAGCAATAGCTGTAATAAACATCACAGCGCCGGCTGATATATCCTTTGCCATACCCACAAGTCTTGAAAACCTGTTATGAAATACTGCATCCAGCGCAAATTCAATTGCAGAATTAAGCATTTCTGCAGTTATTACCATTCCGATTGTTAAAAGTAATATACATAGCTTTTCGGCACTGAAGTGCAGATATGCTCCCGCAATTAATACCAGAATTCCGGCGCAAAAATGTATTCTTATGTTAACTTCCGATCTTAATGCAAGCCTTAATCCCTTTCTTGCATTTTTAAATGTATTTCTGAATCCCTGTTGTTTAAATCTGCTCATTTTATCCCTTTATTTTATTGCCGCAAGAGCCTCATTTTGAAGCCCGACAACAAAATTATAATCTTCCTCTGTCTGGTGGTCAAATCCAAGTAAATGCATTATCCCGTGACTAATCAAAAATGCGAGTTCATACTCTTTTGTAACCTGTTTTTTTTGTGCTTCTTCAATAACCTTATCCAGAGCAATTATAACTTCTCCAAGGTTAATCTCGCCGTCAAAAATAAACTTTTCTTCACTGTCTGCAAATATGGCGAATGTAATTATATCAGCAGGATAATCTTTCTCCCTGTATTCCTTGTTTATTTCGTGTGTTTTAACGCTATCGCAATATAAAAAGTCAAAGGAAATCGTCTTAAAATCAAAACCGTTAAGACAACTTGCTGAATATACCTCAGTTTTTGACATATAGTAGCGCAAAATCTTTTTGGCAATATTAATGAATTTACGTTCATCTATCTGCCAGTTTTCGTAGATATTTTCACTAAAAATATTTAATTTTACAGTTTTATTTGCTGTCATCAATTCCATTATCTTTTTCTTTAGGCTCAGGCTGTTTTTGCGTGCCTTCAAGTTCTTTTATCTTATTTTCGAGATCTTCATCCAGCACTTTGCCCATATTAATTTTATTTTTATTAAGTTCTTCGACAATATTTTCCTGATATTTGATTCTATTATGCTGCATGCCGCGTAAGATTCTTGAGAAAGTTGCGGCAATTGTTTTGATATCGCGTAGTGTCAGAGGACTGTCTGCAAGCTGTGTATCGTTCAAACGTTCTATAATAATTTTATTTATAATAGCTTCTATTTCTTCAGGTGTTGGATTTTTTAGAGAACGCACAGCGGATTCAACCGCATCAGCAATCATTAAAATTGCTGTTTCTTTCATATTAGGTTTTGGGCCGGTGTAGCGGAATTGTTCTTCTTTTACATTTTCCACACCTTCTTCTTTAACAGCCTGATTGTAAAAATAGCTGGCAAGACCTTCGCCGTGGTGCTGCAGAATAAAATTGTAGATAATCGGAGGAAGTCCGTATTCTTTAGCAATTTCAACACCATCTTTCGGGTGGGCGGTAATAACCATTTTGCTCAATCTCGGGTTTAATTTTGTGTGCGGATTTTCAATTCCGAAATAGGATTGGTTTTCAACGAAAAACAGCGGACGTTTTAATTTACCTATATCATGGTAAAAAGCGCCTACACGTGCCAGTATAGGGTTGGCACCGATAGCTTCAGCAGCTGCTTCGCAAAGATTAGCAACCATCAAACTATGGTGATAAGTCCCCGGCGCTTCAAATTGCAGACGTTTTAATAACGGCTGATTATGATCGGCAAGTTCTGCCAATCCGTAAGGCGTGATAATTTTTGAAGCACTTTCAAACAACGGTAAAGTACCGAGAGCAATTATTGCACTCATAACGCCGTTTATCAGCATAAGGCCTACGTTTGTCAATATCAGCACATTACTAACATCTATCAGACATTTTTCTAATAGATATATGCTGAATACAATAATTACGCCGGCCAGTGATATTTCAAAACCGGTTTTTATCAAGTCTATACGTTTGGAAAATCTTATTCGAGATATTGCAATTGTTGATACTAGATTCAGAAAAACAAATGTTGATAAAAACTGGATGTTATACTGATGTCCTATGCTTAAAACCGCAAGGAGCATTGTAGATGCAACAAATGCGACTCTTGAATTTGTAAAAATAGCAAGAATAAATATAAAAGCAGGAAACGGGAGTATATAAGGCGAGAAACCGACAGGCATGAGAGTCGATATCAAAGCCATTATTATTGCGAGAACTCCTGATATGCTCAAATAGTTTTCTTCCAAAAACTGTTTTTCAAACTGTTTCATATACAGCAGGAACAGTGATGTTGCAATGAATATAAGAACATACAATGCAGCAAGTCCCTGCCAGTTAAGTTCATAAACATTGTATCCTGCTTTCCTTAGAGCATCACGTTTCAGACGCGTTACAGGTTCACCTTCAAATACTATTTTTTCGCCTTTTTGAAAAGTTATAATATAAGGCTTAACAGAATTCATTGCGTTACGGCGTGCGTTTTCTGTTGCGACTTCATCTTCTACGAGGTTTGGAACAATTACCTGCTCCAGTAATGCACGTATTACAGAAACCTGACGTCTTGAAACATTAGATACCATATTGTTTATAATTATACGGTCAATATCGCCGTTTTCGTAGTCTTTTTCTGTAATACCTTTATTCAAAATATTTGTCAGAGTCAGAGATGCTTTTTCAAATATTTCATTCAAACTTGTGTCATCGGAATGTAAAAGCACATTTATCACAAAATCTTTTTTATAAGTATCCGTGATATCAAACAGTATGCCCAATTCTTCTTTTTTCACACTGGCCGCAGCCTCTTTTTTACGAATTTGAACTATAGATGTTCTCAGGGTTTGGAGGTTGTTTTCAATAAATCCGTCTTCTGCCGGCACAAGGACAGGATCGACTTTTTGCATAACATCTTTTCTGTGCTGCTCTGTTTTTTTTACATCTTCTACCGTGAGCGTTTTTTGCGCAATAATATCACGTTTGCTTATGCCGTTTTCAATAATATCTTGAAAAAAGTAATTTTGAGATGCAATTATAGCAGTCATCAATAATGTAAAGAACACAAAAGCTGCGACCTTTTTTACCTGTGATGATCTGAAAAAATCCTTAATTGCCCCTTTTATATTTGAAATTTTCATCAAATGTATCCTCTTATATTTTACAATTATTTTATAACTTCCTGATTATTTTTCAAGTCTAACAGTTTAATACGTTTTTGCACATCTTCTAAGAGCCTTCTGTTTATAGAAATAAGTTCAGCAAGCACTGCAATCAGACCTATCTGAATACCTGCCAGAAGTAATATTGAGGCGAGTATTAAAGATTGGATATGCCCGTTGCCCTGACCTGAGAAGAAAAACCACAAAAAACGTCCGCCGATTACAAATCCGAAAAATAAACTTATACATGCCAGTATTGCAAAAAATCTAAACGGTCTGTATACAATGAACATTCTGAGCATGGTAAAAATTGAACGTCTTATATAATCAAATATGCTTCTGACTAATCTTGATTTTCGTAATTCAGGGTTTACATGTATAGGCACACAGCAAAGCTGCAACCCTTTTGCTTTAGCCTGAATTATTGTTTCAAGCGTATAAGTATAATTATCAAAAACATTTAACTGCAAGGCTGCATTTCTTGAAAATGCCCTAAAACCGCTCGGTGCATCGGTAACCGATGTTGATGAGATAAAACGCATGACAGCAGAACCCAATTTTTGAAGAAATTTTTTCATAAATGAAAAGTGTTTGATTTTTTCAACCGGACGCGTGCCAATAACTATATCTGCCTCATGATTTAATATAGGTTTAATCAATTGTTCTATATCGGCTGCATCATACTGATTATCAGCATCAGTATTTACAATTATATCGGCCCCTATTTCAAGGGATTTTTCAAGACCTGCGATAAATGCTTTTGCCAGTCCCCTGTTAGGCGAAAGTACGGCAAAATGCTTCACTCCCAATTGTTTAGCTGTTTCTACTGTATTATCTGTTGAGCCGTCATCTATTACAACAACTTCTATTTCGTCTATACCGTCGATGTGCTCAGGAAGTGATTTTAATACGACAGGTAATGAGCGTTCTTCGTTATAACAAGGAATTTGTATTACTAATTTCATAAATATCACCAATTTTATTTTTTTATTATATAATTAAAATGGAGTTTTATCAAATTGTTAAATATGAGAAGAATAGGTTTAATTTTAATAGTACTTTTAGGCATTTTTTTGCGGCTGATAGCCATTGATAAAAGTTCGGGGCTCTGGAATGATGAATATGTGAGTTATATGATAGCCTCAAGCCCGTTGTTATCCGGTTTTATTGACGGGATAAAATCACAGTGCCACATGCCTTTTTATTATATTTATCTTAAAACATTCATGGTTATTTTTAACGACAGCGATCTCGTTCTCAGGCTGAGTTCTGTTTTTGCCGGAGTTTTATCTATCATTGTAATGTATTATACAGGATTGGAAAAGGATAAGCAGACAGGCATGCTGTGTGCCGCTTTTACTGCCATTAGTTCCTTTCTTATATATTACTCGCAGGAAGTCCGATTATACTCGCTGTTATTTTTGTTTTCTGCCTTAGCATTATTGTTCACTTTGAGACTTATAAAAGACGCAAATTTGAAAAATTTTATATGGTTTATTATATCTTCATTTCTTATCCTATTGACTCACACAATAGGATTTGTTTTTGTGTTTTTTAACATGATTTTTGTAAGCTGCAAACTATTTAAAACTCATAAAAAGCTTATATTAAAATTGTGGGCAGTGATTATTGTCTTGCTGTTATTGCTAAGTCCTCAGCTTGCAGGCATTTTATTTAAAAAGACTTTTTCGCAGTGGTGGGGAGTATTTTCATCATCCGCACTCGGATTTTTGATAACGGATTATTTCTCACCTGTTTTAACAAATTTTACCGGCGCTCCGCCAAATTTCTTTTATAATTTTAAATCTGGATTTATAATTTTTGCAATAATTCCGTCTGTTGTTTCTCTATTCTTTCTGGGATGTGCTTTGAAAGAAAGAGTAAACAGAAATTTGCTTTATGTTGTATTGGCGACAATAGGCGTACTTATCGTTGCGGCTGTAACAGGTAAACTGGTATTTGTAACTAAATATTCAATAGAAATTTATCCGATTCTAATTTATCTTGTGTGTGCCGGTGCAGCGTCATTGAAAAATAAAGTTCTTAAAAATACACTTATTGCAATATTTTGTATTCTAAACTTATTCTTTCTTGCTGCAAGTCCGCTTGCTGCTAATAGAATATTCAGAAAAGAAGGTCATAAACTTGCCGCAGATTTGATTACAGGCGCAAATCTTAAAAAAGGTGATTTTGTTATTATTCAATATTATGATCAGTATCGATTCAGTAAATATTATGATTTTTCAAATGTAAAAGTTATATCAATGAACAAAGCGAATTTTGCAGAATATATAAAATCCGGTGTGTCTTATGCGCAGGCGTATAACGATAAAAGTATCTTACGTCAGGCATTTGAAGAACAAGAAAATAAAGATTTTGAAAACCGGTTGTTCAGAGAATTAAATCTCAAAGAAAATCAGAGTGTACTTGTTGTGAGTTTAAACAGCGTAAGCTTTTTTAACTCTGAAACCGTTGAAAAAATTGCGTACAATGAGGCTTATTACAGACAAACACCTGTTTTCTTTATGGTATTTTCTTATCTGAAAAATCAAACATATAAAACGCTTATGCAAGAGTGTGTTTTGGATTCTGTAACCCGAAAAGGAGAATGGAGTGCTGCAAAGTTCACAAAAGTTAACAAAGAAGATTAAACTAGCAATTTTTAATCTTTACGGGTGTCTATAAATATAGAAGGTTATATTTTTTGGAAGTGTAGTCATGAAAGTAGAAAAAGCAAATTTTAATCTTCAATCAATGCCGGTGCATAATGTACTGTCATCAGGGACGCAGGTCAAAAAATCCGTTACGCCCGCAAGTTTTACCGGCAGATACACCTCTGCAGATATTTATCAGGAACTTATGCACTACATGCCGGGTGGTGTCAAATTGATGATGAAGGCAAAAGAATGGACCGGTGAAGTTCAGAATATTGTAATTAACTCTGTAGGTACCGGCTTAATTGCTCCGATATTTATCAAATATAATCCGTTGTCCAAAACTGATGAAGATACAAGGACATATTCAGCATGGAGGCAGCCGGTTTCAGCTTTACTGGCAATATTAACTCAGGTCGGGGCAACTATTCCGTTTAACAACAAAGTGAAAAGTCTTACACATCAGGGTAAATTAGGACAGGATTACAATATGACGCCTTTTATGGATATCAAATATCTTAAAAAACTCGTAAAAAAACAGCATCCTGATTTTACACCGGCGCAGATAAATGAACGAGCCCTGCAAATGCAAAATGAACAATTTGAAGAAGTGCTTAAAGATTTGAGAACTAAAAATACAGTAATGTACATTGAGGATGGCAAGCCAAATAAAGTAGAAATGAATCCTAAACGGTATAACGAAACTTTACTAAAAACAATTAAGAGTTTGATTAAAGAAGAAACAGCTGAAAAGAATAAAAATGACAGTACTAAACGTGCTTTTAGAATAAGAAGAAGTGAATATTATAGAACACATGCCGAAAAGGCTAATGCTCATCTTGATTCTTTATTAGAATTATTTGAATGCGGCGATATTGAAAAAGTTAAAAAAAGTCTTGCAAAGAAAATAAGCAAAATGAAATCCCGCAAAGAGGATAAAGAATTAATTTTGTTTACAGAAGAAATATTTAAACTCGGCAATAAATCTAATGATAATAAAACAATAAACAGTATGCGTGAAAAGGTTGACCGCGCGAAAGGTTATGTGCGTGATTACGGTGCGATGACAAGCAAAGAGCAAGTCATTGAACGTGTAAACCGGAGTATAGACGGCCGTGTAACTGATATAGATAAAGAAATAAAATTCTTTGAAAAAGTAAAACAGGCTATAATTGATAATAAAACAGTTCATGAAATAGAAGATATGTTCAATGCGGAAAAACTGAACAATGCACGACTACAAGAAAAACCAGTTATATTTGCTGAACATGTCGCAAGACAACTCAAACAGCAAACGAAAAGTTGTATTGACGGCTATAAACAGGTCGGCGGTATATTTGTTTCACTGGCAACCCTGTTTATCTCCTGTCCGCTTTTGAACTGGGTATATCCGCGGTTTATGGCTGCTGTATTCCCTAATCTTTCTAATGGTAAGCATGTAAAAGATACAACAAGCCTTATCCTGCAAGCAAGTAATCCGGCTGAATTTCAAAAGAAAGCTGAGGTGAAATCATGATAAAAATTTCATCTATAACTAATGCAACAAAACCTTATATCCAGAGATTCAACAAATTATGCGAAAAACCATATAAAGCACTGGCAGATTTTAAAATCGGTAAACATAGACCAATGGATATCGTTAACGATAATTATATCGCAGAAAATACAAAATTTATTACCGGTCTCGGGGTTGCATCCATAGTTTTAAAAGACGGTGTTGGCTGTTATATGTATGTTACCCAGAGTTTGAATAACAAAGAAATTCCTGAAGATAAACGTAAGTTTGTTGCTGCACTTGACCTTGCAAACGGCGGTCTTATGATATTACTGCAACTGTTAATGTTCTTTACAATATCAAACAAAAAAGTTCAGGAAAAAATGTTTAACGCATTATTCGGTAAGCACTTTGACCGCTCAGCCTCAAAAGGTTATCAGGCAATGCTGAAAAATAATGATTTACTTAAAGATATGAAAGGCTCAGATTTCCACCCTGTATTAAATCAGGCAAGAAAAGATGTAAAAGCCGCGTTTGAAAACGTAACATCACTTTTCGCCGCTTCAGTTGTTGCAAAAAGAGTGTTTGTTCCGTTTATTGCAACACCTTTAGCTGATAAGACTAAAGCCTGGATGAGCCGCAATGATAAACCGGTTGAAGTCAGCAAGGAAACACAAAACACTTATAATACTCAAAAAGCAGGTATTGATCATAAAGATGTTAAATCCGAAAACAAAGCTGATCAGACTAAATTAAATCTTTTGGATAAATTTAAATCAAGTATACAGAAATAATGTTGAATAATATAAATTAAATAAAAAAAGCTCTTGTGATAAACAAGAGCTTTTTTCAAAGATTTATGAAGAAATCGACTATTTGATTTCAACAGTAGCGCCAGCTGCTTCAAGTTGTTTTTTGATAGCTTCAGCATCTTCTTTTTTGATGCCTTCTTTAACAG
>CALVEB010000034.1 GCA_944326465.1 Candidatus Gastranaerophilales bacterium
TCAAATGGTAAGTCATCATCAATGCAAACTGTTTCTCCGTCTATCTGCTCATAATAAGAGTTATCATCACTATTTTTAAAGATATATGTTTCGTTTTTATCACGTTTTAACTTACCTTCTTTGATTAATTTTTCTTTTTCTTCTCTTATTTTTTCTAATAATTTATCTGCCGGTTCATCGTTAGAATCTTGAGGGACAAGTTTACCTTTTATTGCTAAATCTAAAACTTTTGCTTTGGTTTGCTTGATTAAATCGGATAAATCTAACTTATTTATATCAATATTTTCGACAATACTTAATAAGTTTTCTATATATACAGCAATTCTTTTTTGTTCAGACTTAGGTGGTATTGCCACATAAACATCCTTTACTGTATCTGATTTTAAATTTTGTACAGTTGAACCTTTAGCGGATAAAGCCAATAATTGATACATTATGTCAGAGCTTAATAAATAGTATAAAAAATCTTGCTTAAAAGCTTTAAAATCATCATTTATAACCAACCAACCGTCATGAATACACCCATCGGTTTTTAAAATATATGGTCTTCCAAAACTCATTGAATTTGTTAATAAAAAGTCTCCAGCTTTTACATATCTTGATTTTGATATTCCTTCTGGTTTTATTTTTTCTTTTGTCGAATATATGTATTTACCACCTTTTTCAGTATCTCCGATTTTTATCCAATTAATACCATTTTTTGCATTTGTTAAGTATGCCTCAATTGGTCTTGGTGAGCCACCTCTTGCAATGTTACATATATTGCCAAATTTTTCCCACGCCCAGGATTCCGGTATCTCAAATGGTATTTCGTCTTCTATGCAAACTATACTTCCATCTGCAAACTTCTCATAATGTAACTTATCATCACCAACAAAAATGTATGATTCATTCTTATCTCTTTTGATTTTACCATCTTTAATTAATCTCTCTTTTTCGGCTCTAATGCGTTCAAGCAATTTGCTTGCAGGTTCATCATTTGGATCTTGCGGAACAAGTTTCCCTTTAATGGCTAAATCAAGGATTTTTTGTCTTAATTGTTTGGTATTCATTATTCTTCAACCTCTGCAATTAATTCTTGTAGTTTAGCAACAGAAGCAACAATGGAATCTGTTTTTGTTTTAATTTCTTCTAATAATTCATTTAAAGAGCAATCAGGGACCTCGTCTCCAGTTTTAATCCAGGAAATATCCAAACTTGTTTTATCTCTTTTTAATATTTCATCATAAGAATATCTGCGCCATCTACCATCTGGATTTTCTTCTGACCAAGTTTGTTTTCTTTTTGAAAGATCATTGGCACAATAACATTTTACAAAATCATCAAAATCAGATTCTTTAAGTGGATTTGTTTTACCAAAAGAAGGCATATTGGAACGCAAATCATAAATCCAAACTTCTTTGGTATTTCCTTTATCTTCTTTTCCACGGCTAAAAAATAAAACATTTGTTTTTACACCTTGTGCGTAGAATATACCTGTTGGAAGTCTCAAAATCGTATGTAAATTGCATTTTTCCATTAAATCCTTACGAATTTTTTCTCCATCATTATCTGCAAAAAGAACATTATCTGGTAGCACAACAGCTGCACGGGCACTACCTGTAGTTTTTAAACTACGATAAATATGCTGTAAGAAATTTAATTGCTTGTTGCTTGTTGGGAATGTAAAATCATCTCTTGTTGCACGTTCCCCACCTTTTTTCGTTCCAAATGGAGGGTTAGTAAGTACAACATCATAACCTTTTAACTGCTTACCTTCGGTTGATAATGTATCAGCAAAATAAATTTTACCTTCAATATTATGTAGCATTGCATTCATTAATGCTAAACGATGGGTATCGTGTACTAATTCACAACCAGTGAAGGCTTGTTGAATTTGAAAATTTTGTTCATCTGTAGATAAATCAAATAGATCACTTGTATTATTCTTAATATGCTGATCTGCCGCAATCATAAAACCAAAAGTTCCGCAAGCTGGGTCGTTACATTTTTCGCCAGCTTTAGGATCAACTAACTTTGTCATTATATTAATCAGAACTCTTGGGGTAAAGTATTGACCAGCTCCAGATTTTTTCTCATTAGCGTTCTTTTCTAAAAGACCTTCGTATAAATTTCCAAGCCCCTCTTCTCTTGCAGAATACCAATCCAGTCCATCAATTGAAGTTATTATTTTTTCAAGGTTTTTAGGTTCATCAATATTACTAATTGCTCCTTGATAAATTTCTCTTATTCTTCCCTGGCATTTGTCACCTAAATAGTTTAAAAGTTCTTTATAAAAATGTTTTAATTCAATCCCCTTTTTTTCTACAAGTTTATCCCACCTATATTGTTCAGGAATTTTATCTTCAGTTCCTGTTTCTTTACTCATTTTTAAAAATAAGATATATGTTAATTCTGTTACATATTGATGATATGTAATTCCATCATCCCGTAATACATCACATAATTTCCATAATTTTGATACGATTTCTTTATTGTTCATGCAATATTTTCCTCGTCATTATATAGGTATTCATTGAGTTCATCTATAATTTCTTGTAATTTACCACCGAATCTTTTATCAATAGCATTAAAACCACCGTTAGTTCTAAATGCCCCGCTATTAAGGATTTGTTTGTCCATAACAGTTTCTTCAAGCAAACTTTTTTCAATTCTATCCAACCAATCTAACTGCATTTTATTAAATTCATGATTCAACTTAATTTTTGCAATGGCATTTTTAATTCTTCTTTCGTGACTAATCAAAGGCGAGCCTAGTGCCTGTTGGCGGATAAAACTAATGATATCTGCCGCTATATCCTCATTCTTTAAATGTTTCCAGGCTGAATTTAGCATGTTTTCATTAAACTGATTTTCATCTAAAATCAGTTTTAATTCTTTTAAATCAGCTCTGGTCAAATTCTGGGGTCTTGTACATACTGTATTTAAAGCTGCAATTTTATTTATATTGTTATTAATAAATTTTTTAAAAGATTCGATATAATCTTCAGGGCGTTTACCATTAATATAATCTCGCTCGTGTTCTAACAATTCATCCTCTCTATCATCATACACTTTCGGTTTTGGAATACTTTGCTTTTTGGTATCTAACAGCATAAATGCATCTTTATATACTTGCATAAATTCTCTGGCTGCTTTTGTTTCTTTGAAACGAGCTTCTTTAATTATTTGGGTAGGCGTTTTGCCATCGGTTTTTATTTGAAAATTTTCTAAAGTTTTTTGTGATAAACTTTTTTGTTTTCTTTGAATTTTTGCAAATAACAAATCTAATTGGTTTTGAATATGATCATTATCTTCAAAAGCCTCTAACCCCTTATATAAATCCTCAATTGTTGTTGTCACATTGTTTACAACAGGCTTCATTGTATTAACTGGAGCTAAGGAATCATAAACCCCGACTGGGTCATATATTTCAAAGTGAGTTTTCCCAATTTCTGGACATAACCTTGTTGCACGACCTAACATTTGTTCAAATAGTATTCTAGATTTTATTCTTCTCATAAATACAAGTTTAGTAATTTCTGGTACATCTATGCCGGTTGTTAATAAATCAACAGTGACAACAATATTAGGATATTGTTCATTTTTAAATCGTTTAATTGCTTCTGCTATTTTCTTTTTATTTCCACCGGCAACACTACCAGTAATTTTAAGAACGGCATCATTATCAATTCCATAATCAGAATATATCTTTTTTAAAATGTCAACAATCATATCTGCATGAGCATCATTTACTGCATATATAAGAGTTTTTTCTTTGCCTTCAGGATTAATATCTTTTGCAATTTCATTTAAAACAGTTTTATTAAAGTTTGGAAGGATTATATCTCTATTGAATTTATCCACATCAAAAGCAAGTTCATCTTCAAGCTCTGCACTATTTATAATTTCTCCTGTAATTGGATTATAAATAGCAAGCGTATCTCCCTTTTTGTAATGTACGCCTTCTTTGCTCAACTTTGTCTTAATAGTGTGAGGGGCATCATAATCTACTAAATACCCATCAATTACGGCTTCTCTGTATGAATAATTAAACACAGGTTTTCCAAATATTTCTGTAGTATGTAAAGCGGGTGTTGCTGTTAATGCTACTTTGAATGCATCAAAGTACTCTATTACTGTTCTGTATTTTGAAACATAATCATCTTGATCTCTGTATAGGAGTTCTTCATCACTCATTTCTCTGTCTAAAATGTATCCACGGTGTGCTTCATCGACAATTATTGCATCAAAATCTGAAACCGAAGGATAAGTTTCGTCTTCAGGATACATAATACGTTTTACCATACTTTGTACGGTAGAAACTTGTATTTTGATTGTCTTATCAATGTCTTTATCTTCCAATTTATTAATATTATAGATTTGGTTTAATGACATCAAATCTTCAAGTTTTACATCTTGGAACACATCTTGTGCTTGTTCTCCAAGTGCAGTTCTATCTACTAAGAATAAAATTCTCTTAAATCGTTTGCTTTTTAGAAAACGATATATCATACCAAGAATAGTCCGCGTTTTACCTGTTCCAGTAGCCATAGAGAGTAATGCTGTTTTCTTCCCATCTGCTAAAGCATTTTCTACAGCTTCAATAGCTTTTATTTGATAATTCCTTAAATTTAAGCCATCACTATCCTGCAAGAAGTCATATGGCATATTAGATAATGTTGTTGAGGCTTCTTTTTTGTTTTGTTCAAGTATTTCCATTATGCCCCCTGGACTTATCCAGCCTTTAAGAGCATAAGGAGCATTGCTTTCATCTCTTAAATCTAAGAACCATATTCCTGATTTTGTTTCAATTTGTTTTAAGTATTTTCTTCCATTAGTTGCAAAAATAAAAGGAACTTTAAAATCCTTACAACATTTTGTCAAACAATATTTAGAATCATTCTCTTTTATACATCTAGAATAATCTTTACATTGATAATCAATTACTGATGGAATATCAGATAGAGCCTTTTTAGCTTCAATTATTCCTACTAATTGTAATCCTATAAACAGGGCATAATCTGCATAACCCGTTTTTGAAACTTTTGAATCTGTTGGCCACTCTGCAATTGCTTGATTAACTCCTTTTTGTGGTCTTGCACCTTTTGAATAACGAAGTTCTTTTGTATCAACAGTCCAGCCAACTCTTCTTAACTGATCATCAATGAAGAATCGCGTTTCATCTTCAGATATATCTAGACCTTCTGAAACTGTTTCGGCCTGTCTTTTTCGTTCTGTGCTACTTGATTCTTGAATAACTTGCATTTGAATGATTTTTTCATTCAAAGCACTAATTTGGGATTCTTTTTCTTTTATAATTTTTTCATAATCGGTTGTAGGTATTTTACTTGGAAGAACAAAAGGCTGAGCTTTGTATTGCCAATCTATATATACTTCTACAAACCAATTTGATAAATTATATGCCATTTTTAATAAGATTTTGGCATTATCAATGGAGTCCAAACCCGCGTGAACTGCATCATTTCTTCGAATTCTTAATGCATACAAAATATCATCAATAATTTTAGGAAGAACTCCTTCACGTTTCAAAATTCTTATTTTCATTGCTAATGTGTTTTTATCTTCCGGAAGGCTCAGTTTTTCAATATCAAAAACAGCATTGACAATAGTTTCACTCAATAAACCAAGTTTATATATACAAGCATTAGGATCTGAGTATAAATAACATTCTGCGGCACTACCAAACTTTGCAAGTTGTGGATAATATTTATTCAAATATTCAAAATTAGATGTTGGCAAAGCAGAACTCCAGTTTAAAACTTCCACATAATTATATTATCATGAACATAAGGCAATGATAAATTTAGATATTAATATAATTTGACCTCAATTGAGTCTTATCTAAATTATTAAATTTTCCTTAATGTTTAAAGTTCTTTTAATAAAAACACCTATAATTTAAAAGATAGGGGAAGTGATGAATATAAAACAACCTTCAGTAGAAATTTTGGATACTAATGATATAGTTTGTAATGACTGCAAGTTACGTTATGTTCGTGTAAAGATTAATAATATAACGCAAAAAGCTAAAGAAATGATGATAAATATTCTTGATAAAAGTTGGCTAAAAGAACTTGATAATGAGATAGATTATAATTCTTTTCTGGCACGTTCTGAAGAAACTATTAATATTCTTACTAAAATTTTAAAAGAAGTTGGAAATGAAATAGGAGCTGAATTTGGAGAATTTCTTGTCTCTTCTGTTGCTCAATCAACACTAGAAGAAACATATCAACATGCAAAATTTCCTTTGGCTGAAATTTGGAAGGAAAAAGCGAAAGGAAATCCTGGCTTTGATTTCCATACTATTTCAGGAGAAGACATATTGTTTTATGGTGAAGCAAAATTTAATTCTGAACAAAATGCATATACTAAAGCTATTTCACAAATATGCAAATTCATAGACAAGAAAAAAGATATAATGGAATTAACTGACTTGAAAAAATTTAATTCAAGAGTAAATGCAAAACACTTATCCAATGACTCCAAAGGTTATGTAGCAGCTTTTTCGGTTCATAACAACTTTGAAAATATTTTTCAAACAATACAAAATAATAAAAATGTAAGACAATATTTGCAAAAATATCCTGAACTATTTTTTATAGGTATTCAAGTATGATTAAGCCACATATTCATAAAACAAATGTCATAAGAGCTAAAAATGTCGATAAAGTTATTACTGACATTATTAATAAAATGTATAAAGAAGGTCCTATCTCAAATGTTGACTTAGAAAAACTAGCATATATAAAATTATTCCATCCAAAAATATTTAAAATGTATGAAAGTAAAATATTGTATTTAATGGGCATATTTTATAAACCATTAAAGCCTCATTCTTTGGTAGAAATGGTTTATAATGCATATGCTAAAGATATAAAAACAAACCTTAAAAATTCATTTACTCCTATACAAGTTAACATGATTAAAAATATTGATGAAAAAAAATATTTTTCTTTTTCTGCTCCAACTAGTTCTGGCAAATCATATCTTTTTATGGATCTAATCAAACATAGAAAGGACGACATTGTAATTATTGTACCATCAAGAGCTTTAATAGCTGAATATTTAGAGAAAACATTAAAAATATTAGATAATAATAAGGATGTGTTAGTTTTGCAGTTTGTAGATAATATAAATATAAGACATACAAAAAGGCGTGTCTTTATTCTGACTCCAGAAAGAGCAAGAGAATTATTTAAGTTTAAAGATCTCTTTAATATTGGTTTGTTTTTAATTGATGAAGCACAATTATCAGAAGAAAATATGAGAGGGCTTACTTTTGATTCTTTAATAAGAAGAATTAATACTGAATTCCCTAATGCAACAAAAGTTTTTGCACATCCCTTTATAAATAATCCTCAGGCACAGTTTGAAAAACATAATATTACAGAAAATTCTTCGTTCAAAAGCTATAAACAAAATTCTGTCGGGAAAATATATCTAACACCCATAAAAGGGGACATTTTTGCATATAGACCTACTTTTAAACCGGGAAGATATTATTACACTCGAAATATTATAAAGAAAATATTAAAACAAAAAGGTACAACCATATTAATTTATGCTTCAAAAGCTAAAATATATAGTAAAAAACTATTTGAAGATTTTAGAGATTATCTTGACTTGTGCGATGAAATTACAAATCCCAATGCTATAAAAATTATTAAAGAATTACAAGAATATATTGGCGCTACAGAAGATAAAAAAGTTTCAAATCTAGTAAAAATGATGCAGAAGGGGATTGTAATTCATCATGGTTCTATTCCTTTAAAGGCACGTTTTTTGATAGAAAAATTTATCAATTCAGGATACGCTAAAATTTGTTTTGCGACATCAACACTACTACAGGGTATTAATATGCCTTTTGATTTAGTATGGATTGATAATTATAGATTCAGAGGCAATGAAGATAAAAAATCCTTAGAGATTAAAAATTTAATTGGTAGGGCAGGAAGAAGTAAAACTTTTAGCAATGCCTTTGACTATGGTTTTGTTATTGTCCCAAAAGAAAATTATAATAATTTTTTGGAAAGGCTCAATATAGATACAAAAATAAAAAATACATCAGAATTAGATAATGATGATTTCTCATCGTTACCAGAAGATGCAAAAGATATAGTTGACGCAACACGTAATAATACATTTGATGATGAACTACAGATTACTGAATTACAAAAAGAGCGCATAAAAAATGCAAATTTAGATGATGATATAAAGTTAATCTTAGATAATATGTTTATTGATAACAATATAATAAGTGCTGCTAATTATAAAAATATGAATAATAATACAAGAGAATTAGTGAAAAATTCTTTTAAAAATATATTTGTAAAGCATTTAAGACGTAAAAACTTGTCATATGCTGAACAAAGCATATTAAGTGTAGCACTTCGAATACTTTTATGGAAAGTTCAGGGGCGTTCTTTTAGCCAAATAGTTGCTTTTAGGTATAACTATATTACAGATGATGAACGCAGAAATGACTTAAGACGACAGCTAAAAGAAAAGCTTATATCGGAGAAAGAATTTCATAAACAAATTGCATCTACTAAATTAAAATATTCGCAAATCCCAAGTGAACTCCCTAATGTTAATGCATTTCAAAAATCACTATTTGACAAAAATGCAACATTTAAAGATTTTGATTATGATAAATTAGTATATGATACTTATGAATATCTCGATACGGTTTTATCTTTTTCATTAAGTAATCCTATATCTGCGGCATTCAAAATGTATTATGATAAAACTCAAGATTCTAGGGCGTTGGCAATGATAAACTACTTAAAGTATGGCACAAATAACTCTAAAGAAATTATGTTATTAAGGTATGGATTTGATTTTGAAGAATTGGATTGGTTGGCACCTTGCGTAAAATCTATTGATGAAAATGAAATTATTTTTGATGACGTTCTATTAGAAAAACTAGAACAATACCAAAAAGATATTATTTGTAGGTATTGTAATTAATTAAAAGTCTACAAATAAAAATTCATATAGCTTTCATCAATTGTATCTTGTTCGATTCCTATGTAGCGGAGTGTTACTGATGGAGAGGAGTGGTTAAAGATTTTTTGCAGGAGTATTATATCATTATATTTTTTATAGTGATGATATCCAAAAGTCTTCCTTAGCGTATGTGTTCCGATCCTTTCCTTCACCCCGACGGCTTGTGCTGCCTTATTCAAAATTCTATATGCCTGTGCTCTATCAAGCCTGCAATGTTTTTGAGTATAAAAAAGCGGTTGCTCACTCGGCAAACCCTCTACAAATAAATTAATCTCCTCTTTCAATAATCTATTAAGCGGGAATTTCTTATACTTATTCGTCTTTTTCTCTCTAATTTCAATATAATCTCTGCCTTTTACATCCCCAACATCAAGCGATAATATATCAGATATTCTGAGTCCCGTATTTATCCCAAAACTAAAAAGCAGTGCATCTCTTGGCTTTTTTGCCAAATATTTTTTAATCTTTTGAATATCTTCTATCTTTTTTATAGGTTGTACTACATTCATTTTTAAACTCGCTTAATCACCGACAATAATTGCTTCTTCCTCATAAAAAGTAAAGTCTAATGACACAAAATTTAAACACAATTTAAACAGCGTTTAAATATCGTTTAAATAGCATTCAAAAAACTTTCACCTGCAAAAAAACATTTACCCCCCCCCAAATACAACACAACTTCATTTTGTTGCATTATTTGTCTTTTAAAATATTAGATAATATATTATCTAAATATTGACTTTTTATCAAATTTGGTATAATATACTATCTATGAATAATCCCTTATTTAATCCTAAAACTCCTAATGATATAGCGCATGAATTGGTTGAGAAAATTAAGCAGCATCGAAAAAAGCTTAAAATTTCTCAAGTTCTACTATCTGCAAAATCTGGTGTTAGCCTTGGTTCTATTAAAAGGTTTGAGTCCAAGTATGAAATTTCTTTGAATTCTTTTATAAAAATTCTAATAGCTCTTAATTTAGAGCAAGATTTGGAAAATTTGTTCACACAAAAAAATTACAACTCAATTGATGAGGTTATAAATGGATAACTATAAATATTTAAAAGTTTTTTATAATGATATTTTAGTTGGCACTCTGGCTAAAACTCCCGATAGAGTTGTTGCTTTTGAATATGATTCAGAATGGTTAAATAATGGGTTTAGCATTGCCCCTTTTAGTTTACCACTCATCAAGAAAGTTTTTATTCCAAAATATGAGCCATTTGGTGGTTTATTTGGAGTTTTTAATGATAGTTTGCCTGATGGTTGGGGGCGATTACTCGTTGACAGATTATTTTTGAAAAATAAAATTAACCCCAATGAAATTGATAACCTCAATCGACTTGCTGTTGTGCAAGAAAGTGGTATGGGCGCTTTGACTTATAAACCGGAACATAGATTTGAATCAGAAAATAACATTTCTGATTATGATATTCTTGCTCAAGAGTGTTCGAAAATATTAGAATCCCAAAATTCAGAAAATTTGGATGAACTTTTTTTCTTAGGTGGCTCATCTGGTGGTGCAAGACCAAAGATTTTGACATCTATTGACAACGAGGACTGGATTATTAAGTTTCCATCATCATCTGACCCTAAAAATATAGGAGAAAAAGAATATCAATATTCTCTATGTGCAAAAGATTGCGGAATAAATATGACGGAAACAAGGCTTTTCCCTTCTAAAATTTGTTCAGGATATTTTGGGATAAAAAGGTTTGATCGCAAAAACGGTAAAAAAGTTCATATGGTATCAGTTAGCGGACTTTTAGAGACAAGTCATAGGCTTCCTAATCTTGATTATAATACGTTGATGAAATTAACACTTAAATTGACTAGAAATTATCAGGATATTGAACAAATGTTTAGGTTAATGTGCTTTAATGTGTTTGCACACAATCGAGATGACCATTCAAAGAATTTTTCTTTTCTTTTTGATGATACAAAAAAAGAATGGCATTTATCTCCTGCGTATGATTTAACTTACAGCTTTTCATTTAATGGAGAGCACGCAACAACAATTAATGGAGAAGGTAAAAATCCGACTTTAGATGATATTCTAGCTGTTGCAAAAAATATAGGACTCAAGGAAAAATTTGCAAAAGATATTGCATTAGACATTCAAGAAAAATGTTCAAAGTTATTTAATTAATCTCATATTTTTGTCTATTTAATCTTTAAATAGAAGTTTCTTTAAAGTGGACTCAGTCCACTTTTACATACTGGATGCCCGTAACTTTTGCGTGGGCTAGTGTATAAGAGCAGACTGTGTCTGCCTTTTGCGGGTGTCCAGTATGTAGGAGCACACTTCGTGTGCCTTTAGCGGGTGTCTAGTGTGTAAGAGCAGACCTGTCTGCCTTTAACGGGCAGCCAGTGTATAAAAGTGGACTGTGTCCACCAGACTGTGTCTGCCAGGCTAGCCTGCCGGACTTCGTCCGCCAGATTGTGTCTGTCCACCTTCGGCCACCTGTGTTCAATTTCTAAGGCACGGGATCGTAACCGCCTTCGTGCAACGGGTGGCATTTACAAATCCGTTTTACACCCAGCCAGCCGCCTTTTAGCACTCCGTATTTCTCTATTGCCTGCCTTGTATATTCAGAACAGGTCGGAGTAAATCTGCACACTGCCGGTGTATACTTTGATATTTTCTGGTAAATCCCTATAATAAACAACACGACTCGTTTAATCATTTATCTACTCCATTGCATAGGCTTCACCGATTGTATCAACCGCCTCAACCTTAATATCTGTAATCAATTCCGAATAAGAGATTACAACAATTGTCGGGATATGGCGCTCCAGAAGCTGATACAACGGGAGTCGGATTCTCGGAGAGCACAATATTACCGGCTGCTGACCGCATGCCTGATGTGCACGCATCAGAGTTGTTGCCGCACTCTCAATAAGTTCCTGAACCTGCATAGGATTCAGCAAAAACATTGTTCCTAACTCTGTTCTCTGGCAGCTGTCATCAAGAGTTTTTTCCCATTCAGGTGAAAGTGTCAATGCATACAGCACCTTGTCCTCCTGAACATTAGACAAACAAATCTGACGGCCTAATGCCGCACGCAAACGTTCTGACAAAATATCCGGCTCTTTGGAAAATCTTGCATAATCGCAAAGTCTTTCAAACACAAAGATAATATCTTTAATGGAAACTTTTTCACGGATCAGGTTAACAAAAATCTTTCTCAAGTCACTTGTTGAAATAATAGTCGGAACAAGGTCATTGACGAGTGTCGGGTCTTGAGATCTGACAAGTTCCATCAACTTCAAGACATCGGTTTTAGTCATGACTTCATCAACGTGTTTTCTTACGCATTCTTGCAAGTGTGTAACGATTACGTCTGTAGCGTCAACAGCAGTAACAGAACGTGCGACTTTGGCATCGTCCGGAGAAATCCAGTAAGCCTGAGTTTGATAAGTCGGATCAATACCGATAATGGCATCATCCGGAACTTCTCGGCGCGTAGAATCCCACTGATCAGCAATTACCATGAATTTACCCGGATAAACATAACCGGTAGCAACGGTATTACCACGAATAGATATCATATATTCATTAGCATCGAGCGCTGATGAATCCATAATTCTTATGTTAGGAATAATATACCCCAGTTCATCTGTAACTCTTTGACGTAAAGCTGCTATTTTAGCAAGCAATTGGCCTTCCTGATCCGGATCGGCAATAACAAGAAGATTAGACCCTACCTGCAAGCTTAATGTATCAACGCCCAAACGTTCATACATTCTGTTCGGGTTAACAAGATCCTGCATACTTTGACGAACATTTTCCAACTGTCCCAATTGTGATTGAACGTCTGCATTAATCAATACAGAGAAGCCGGCAATGCCAAGACCGATTGCGAACAATGTAAACGGAAGCCAAGGTAAACCGGTAACAGGGCCTGTAATGGCAAGAAGCATCAAGAATGCAGCAGCAAAGAACAATGCATGCGGCTTACTCATAATTTGTCCGGC
This sequence comes from Candidatus Gastranaerophilales bacterium, assembly GCA_944326465.1. GTDB lineage: Bacteria > Cyanobacteriota > Vampirovibrionia > Gastranaerophilales > Gastranaerophilaceae > CALUVH01. The sequence goes on from CALVEB010000034.1 coordinate 12,994, forward strand.
GACATCAGCACCCAGTGTTGCGCTTGCGGCTGACGAACGGGTCATAAATACACCGGCCGCGATTGACATCAACAATGAAGGCACCTGTGCTGCCAAACCGTCACCAATCGTCAAGATAGTATATTTTGAAACCGCATCGGCCGCCGGCATACCGTTCAGCAGACATCCGATACACAAGCCGCCGACAATGTTAATAATTACGATGATAATACCCGCAATAGTATCACCTTTTACGAACTTCATCGCACCGTCCATACTACCGAACAGGTTTGATTCTCTTTGTAAATCCTCACGCTTTTTAGTTGCCTCTTCCGGTGAGATCAAACCGGCGTTGAAATCCGCGTCAATCGTCATTTGTTTACCGGGCATAGCGTCCAATGCAAATCTGGCTGCAACTTCGGCGATACGTTCGGCACCTTTTGTGATAACCATGAACTGTACAACAGTAATAATAAGGAAGATTACACCGCCGACAATCATGTTACCGCCGGTTACGAATGTCCCGAACGCGTGGATAACTTCTCCGGCTTCGCCCTTTGCAAGAATAAGTCTTGTGGATGCAATTGAAAGACACAATCGAAACATAGTACCTATCAAAATAATTGAAGGGAATGACGACAGTTCCAGAGTTTTCTGGACATACAGGGCAAACATCAAAAGGACTATTCCGAGTGTAATATTAAGACAGATACACACGTTAATAATCCAGTTCGGTAATTCTACCAACAGGATTACGATGAGGAACAGTACGAATACTGCCATAAATATTTCACTTAATGGATTTCCTGCGCTTTGTGCCTGTGCCATTACAATTCCTTCAACGCCTCACTAATTATTGACATCTGAGTTTCAATTGTTGCATCAATTATTCCGTTTGTTGTTGTTACCATGCAGCCGCCAAATGTTACATTTTCATCAGATATTATATTAACCTTAGCTTCTGAACCTGCTAACTCCACTATTTCCGGAATTTTTTGTTTTACAAGCATTGCCTGCTCCGGATTTACACGCAATGTTACCTTTGTTTCTTCTTTTGATAAGCTTTTTAGCAGATCTACAATATTTTCTAATATTATTGTCGGGTCTTGCTGTATTTCTTTTTTAATAATTTTTTTTGCTATATCAACACTTATTGCAAGCAATTCAGGAGCGATATATTCAAACACTTCCTGCTTTGCGGATAAAAATGCGCCGAGAGTTTCGCGGAAATTATCCAGATCTGCTTTTGCCTGATTTAACCCCGCTTCATATCCTTCTTTTGACGCCGATTCTTTTATCGTTTCCGCTTCTTCTCTTGCACGCGAAATAAGGTTTCTGTCATCTATTCTTCTGAAACCTCTTCTGCGGTCGCCTTTCCGGCGCTCCTGACGCTGTTTGAAGTCAATATTGTCAAGATCGAACAAGTCAATTTCTTCTGCGGTTTCTACTACCGGTTTTTCCTCTGCTTCTTCAGCAGGAGCCTCGGCCTCAGAAGCCGGCATTTCTTCAATTTTAACTTCTTCTGTTACGTCCGGTTGTTTATTTACTTTTTTCTTTATAATCATGACTAATTATATTATACACTATCCTCTATATGTGAGGCAATAATGTTACCAATTCTCGGTGCAATTTCATAAAATTCACCTTCTAAAGCGTTGAATACAAAGCGTTTTACCCTCTGACGTTCAAGTTTAAGAATCTGTTCCATCTGTGCTCTGTCTACATATTGCGAAATATTTTGTATACGCTGTATCAATTTGCTTGGCGTAACATCCTTTGCCTGCGGCATGTTCATTTTTATTTCTTGCAGACAGCGCATTGCGATACGCGGATCAACCTGCTTATTTAAATCATCCATTTCCATAAACCGGATTACAGATGTAGCGTCATCCGGCTCAAACTTATTAAGAATTGTCTGAACTTTTTCTTCTTTCATGCGTTGGAAAAGCATTGCCAGAGTAGCAAGTTTAAATATTTTAGGCTGAGCCTGATTTTGCTGTTGCGGAACACCGCCCTGAACAGGCTGCGGCACGCCTCCCTGAACAGGGGCACCTCCGGCTTGCTGCTGGGCTGCCTGCTGTTGCGCCGCTTGCTCTTGTGCGGCGGCTTGCTGCATCATATCGTCTATATTTGACATTTTTGAAGCACGATCGCGCAATTCTTCTGTTATAAGATTTTTTTGCTGTAACTCTCCAATAGCATCTACATAAGTTTTTCTTACGTGGTGTTCTATCAGTTGCAATATCTGATCCTGCGGCAGATTCTGTTTAAATGCCTGCTTGGCAACCTCAAAGATTGTAAAAGCAATTTTTTGCATTATAGGATCCCAGTACTGCTGCGGGATTCCTGAACGGATCAAGTCCACAGATTTATGGAAAGACCATTCTGCAATAATCTGAGTTATCAAAACCGCTGTATCAGCATTAAAATTCAAAGTCGTATCATTATAAAGGGCCTCGCCGGCGACCGTTGAAAAGTTTAACAATGTGTTAGCAACATATTGTTTCTGGACATCGTTAAATTCCGGCGGCACTAATTCCAGTGCCTGTTGTGTCAAATTCTGGGCAAAACCCTTGTAATCAAATCCTTCTATCGCCATTTTTTCCCTTTAGTTTTTATTTGGATGTTCCACTGATTAATCTTTTCCTATATTAAAACGCTTAGCGTCCTAATGTCTTAATCTCTACCCTTGTTCAATCCAGCTTTTAATTTTTTCAGCAGTTTCTTCCTCATCCTGATCAGACATTTGAGACGAGAGATCAGACAATGTTTCCGCAAGCCTGTCGGCATTTGCCGGCAGAGCATCACGCTGCTGCTGTTCTATTAAGTTTTGAGCCAATTCTGACTGACGCTGGGTCAACTGGTTTGCACGTTGATTAATATCACTCAACTGTTGTTCCTGCTGCTGCGTTCTCTGTCTTAACATTTCAACTTCCTGCGCATTTTCTTCCTGTATTGCTCTAACTTTGTTAGAAATAATTCTGAATACAACAATCAAGCCAACACCGGATAAAGCAACCGCAAGCCACCACGGATTACCTGTTTCATCAGGTTTCGGCAGGTTAACAGGTCTGTCTGATGCAAGATACGGGTCTGTAGCATCTGAAAATGCAATTGATACATTCTCAGGATCAGCCTTCGGACTTGCCGCATGTGCTATTAATTCCTTTAACTCTTCAAGCGTAGTATTTGCCGGCAAGGCACTCTTTTCTAAAGTTACCGCAATAGAGATTTCTTCTACAACCCCGGGTTTTATGTATTCATTAACCTGAGTTTTAGTAACCCCGTATTGTGTTTCGGTTGCGGAACGCGAATAGTTTCTGTTTTGTGTAGAATCAGTACCATTTGCAGGCAAACCGTTTGGTAAATATACACTAACTGCATTGACTCCGCGGTTTGTATCCTGAGTTCTATCGCCAAGTCCTTCTGTAAATGACTGTTCATTAACCGCTGTTTTTTGTTCAGGATCATAAATTATACTAAATTTTTCAACAGGAGCCTGAACAAGAAAAGTACTAACTGTTGCAATATAATTCCCTTTGCCTATAAGTCTGTCAAGCTGAAGATTGACTTTTTGCTGCATATATTTATCATTTTCTTCAAGACGTGTAAGCATTTCATCCTGCGCATCCATCATACTGTGATAAACATTGCCGTTAGTGTCTGTAATTGCAATATTTTCACCTTCAAGACCGGAAACACTTCCCAAAAGAAGGTTTGTAATTGCCTTAACCTTCATTTGATCCAGCTTTTCACCTTCCGGAATAATTACCTGAACGGTTGCGGTTACAGGTTTTTGCATTGAGGTAAACATTGTTTGTTCCGGTATAGAAATAAACACGGAAGCATCAGTTATACCACCGATATTACGGATTAAACGTGCAAGTTCACCATTAATAGCGCGGGATAGACGTATCTTTTTGTCTTCTTTTGTTGATGTAAAATCACCTTTGTCAAAAATTTCAAGTCCTACATTTTTGTCCATCATACCGCTTTTGACAATAGTTATAATCGCTCTGTCGCGATCAGTCACGGTACATTTAGAGGTTAAAGTTGAACAATTATCTTTTGGCAGGTATAAAACTGATTTTGTACCGTCGGCTTTTCTTTGCGCCGTAATGCCCTGTCTTGCCAGCAAGGCCTGAATTTCTAAAGCCTTACCAAGATTATCTGTGGTCAACAAATCAACATCAGCTTTCAGAGGAGTCCCGCCCTGATCCTGATTTTTACTGCCAGAACCCGCTGTCAGCGCAATTACAAGAATAATTGCCAGCACAACAGCGACGATTCCGCCTATAATTCCATATAATAAAGGTTTGTTTTCAAGTAGTTTTTGAAAGTCCATTTTGTCCCCACAGGTCTGTTAATATTTTTAGATATTTATATTCTACACCTGAATCTGCATAACTTTGTCATACGCCTGTATGACTTTTCCGACAGCTTGAGTAGCGACGTTAACACTTATTTCTGATTTTGCCATAGCGGTCATAACATCGTGAATATCAACGTTTTGACTGCCTGACATAACATCTTTCAACAAGTTATCCGGAGCATTTAATTCAGTATTAAAATTTTCAACAAGTCCGGAAAACACTTGTTTAAAATCCGGCGTATCCGGAGTTTCCACACGCCCCATACGGGCAGCCGGCATTCTGTCCGAAATTCCCGGATCAAGCTTTGTGTGCTGAATTCGCCCCGCTAAGTCATACTGTGGATAAAAACTGTTAAACATAACTAATCCCGCCTTTCATTAATTATTGTAACGTAATTTTTTGTATAATAAATACCTGATATCGCATAAATCATACAAATCGTGTAGATAAATGGATTGATTTGAGAGATTACACGACTTATTTAATGAAAAAATTACATAAGTCTACAAAGAGCTAAGGACCGGAATAAAATACTTTTTTATAATTTTTACATTGATTTAGACTTTATTGGCAGATATAGACTTGCAAATTTCTGAAACATACGCTATAATATATGTATGGATACACGTGAGGATTCTTAATGGCTGAAACCACAGGAA
>CALVEB010000035.1 GCA_944326465.1 Candidatus Gastranaerophilales bacterium
GGCGGCTTGACAGCTACAACCGGTAGTGTAAATCTTGCAGGCGGCAGTTTGACACTTGCTAACGGAAGTTCAATTGCTGATGCTGTTAATACAACTATAACAGGTGATGTTAATCTTACAGGCGGTTCACTTGCGCTCAACAGCGGTGATAGCTGGACTGGCAATATAAATCAGACAGACGGTCAGCTGGATTACAGCCTTACCCAAAACGGCGGTTTGACAGCATCCGGCGGTATAATCAATGTGACAGACAGTAGTAAATTGACACTCGTTGACGGTTCATCTATCAGTGGCACAACAGAAACTAATGTTACAGATAACAGTACATTAACTGTAGGTAATAAAGGTTCTATTAGCGGCGGCACAACAACCGTAGAAAGCGGCAATACAATTACAGTAACTGCTAATGGTGAAATTACCGGTGGTACGGTTGATGCGCAAAGCGGTTCAACATTTAACAATGCAGGTACAATTTCAGACGGTGCTGATATAGATATTGCAACATCTGATGCAACAAACAGCGGCGAAATTGCAGGCGGTACAGTTGATATAGCAAATGGCGGTGCTTTAGAAAACAGCGGAACAATTTCCGGCGGTACAACAACCGTTGCCAGCGGCGGCAGTGTTACAGTAACTGAAAACGGTGAAATCACAGGCGGTACTACTAACGTTGAAACAGGAGCAACTTTTGACAACGCAGGTACTATTTCGGATGATGCAAATGTAAGTATTGCAGGCACAGGTACAAACTCCGGTGAAATTGCCGGCGGCACAGTTAATGTAACCGGCACTTTAGAAAACAGCGGAACAATTTCCGGCGGTACAACAACTATTGCGAACGGCGGTTCTGTAACAGTAACTGCTGACGGTGAAATTACCGGCGGTACTACTAACGTTGCTGGTACATTAATAAATAACGGTGATATTATTGCAGGCGATATTAATGTAACAGGAACAGTTAATAACAATAATAATATTGGCGGTAATACAAACCTTACAATCGATACAAACGGTAATGTTGTTGTAGGTGACGGTGCAACAGTTGATACAAAAGGCGCAATTGAGATTGCTAAAGGCGGTAAATTAACAATTAATCAAGGCGGCGAAGCTACTCTTAAGGAAGATGACATTTGGAGTGGTACTATTGTTAACGAAAACGGTACATTAACTCTTGTGGATAGAAACGATTCCGGCAAAAATTATTCACAAACCGGCGGTGAATTAGTTCTTGACGGTACAAGTTTTGAGCTAGGCGGTACAATTACAGGCGGTCAAGTTACAGTAAGCGACGGTTCTAATTTTGATATTCTGGACGGCGCTAGTATGACCGGCGGTGATGTTGTATTTGTCGGCACAGGCAACACCGTAAATGTTGACGGAGAAGTTACTGCAGATGCAGAATATGAAATAAACAACAATAATACTATTAATATTAAAGAAAACGGAAGTTTTGTTGCTAACAATAATGATATATGGACTGACGGTACAATAACAGTTAACGGTGGTAAATTAGATTTTCAGGGTACTGTTGATGAGGACGGCGCGTCTGCAAACGGTATACTGCAAGCCAATAAAGGTGAAGTTGATATAAACAGTGATTTCACAATGATTAATGGCAGCTATATTGCAGCGGCAGTAGATACTGACATAAATCAAGATACAACTCTTGATTCCGGCAGTTCTCTTGAATTAAATACATATGATACCTGGGCATCAGATGCAACTGTTACAATTAACGGCGGCAGTCTAGTTTATGATGACCTTACCTCAAACGGCCATATTGATGCTAATACAGGTAATTTAACTGTAAATTCCGGCACTCTGACAGTAGATAATCAGTGTGATGTAGCCGGAGCAGTTAACATAACTGTAGCTGAAAATGCAACTGTTAATATTACCGGTGATGATACCTCAAAAGGTTCTGTATCATTGAACGGTAATGATAGCTGGGATGGTACAATAACAATTAACGGCGGTTTCCTTGAATATGCAATGCAGGAAAACGGTAAAATTCAGGCTAATACAGGTGAATTAAATATTGTCGAAGGCGGTACTTTGACAATGGTTGATTCTAATGATGTTATTAAGGATGCCGTTGAAACAACTGTTAACGGTACATTAAACGTACAAAACGGCAATGCAACTCTTAACGATAACGACATCTGGACAGGTACAGTTCACGTAAGTGATGACGGTACATTAAATCTTAACAATGTTGTAAATGGTACATTAATCGCTGATGACGGAACATTAAACTTCCAGAATGGCGACTTAAATATTACCGGCAACAGCATTATAACAGGTGATGCAACAACAAACCTTAAACAGGGTACTGTAAATATTAAGAACGGTACAAATGACGGCGGAAGTGTTACACTCAATGACAGTGACAGCTGGGCATCTGGAGTAACGGTAAACCTCGGTCAGGGCGGTAAGTTAGATTACGACCTGACATCTAACGGAACTCTTAAAGCTGACGGCGGACAACTGACTACTCAGGATGACAGCCAATTAACACTTAACGGCGACAGCTATATTAATAAAGAAGTTAGTGCAAATCTTGCCGGTGATACGACAATCCAGAACGGTGCAACCGTAAGCCTTGGTGATGACGGTGTTACAACAACCGGCGGCAACGATATTTTAACAGGTGACGTAACCATTGATAACGGCGGTACGCTAAACTTGTTCAATGATGTTGCAATGAAAGATCCTGTTGCCGGTGCTGTTAACCAATCTATCGCCGTTAACGGCACAATGAACCTTGAAACAACCGGCGAACTTCATCTTAACGCTGATTTAAGCGGTGCCGGTGATATCAATAAAAACGGCGAAGGTGATGTTTGGTTCCACGGTCAAAATGGCGGATACACAGGTACAATTCTTGTAGATAACGGCGGCGATCTGTTGTTTGAAAACAGACTTGCAGGTAATCTGGTATTCGGTGACATAGATGGAGAAACCATTGGTATTCACGCTGATGAAATTACCGGTGACCTTACTCAAGACAGAGAAGCAACTATCATGTATACAACTTATCATGATGATGTTGACTTAGATCTTAACGGAAATATTGATGTTTCAAAAGGTACATTGATAGCTGAATCAAAAGGTGACAGAGATATCAATTTCGGCGGTACGATAAATGTTTCTGCGGCTGCCGATGCGCAAAATCCGGTATCAATGGATGCAATAAGCAACGGAACTATAACTTTTGCAAACACTGTTGATGTTAATAAGGCAACAATGAATGTATCTTCCGGTTCAGGAACAATATTCCAAAACAATGTCACACTTACAGACAGTATTCTTAATGCGACAAGCGGTGCAGTTGACTTTGCGGGCGACCTTGTATTCAGTGATGATACATCTATTTTCAACTCAATGAACGGTCAGGTTAATGCAAATACTATCAGTAACCTTGATATGACCAACAGCCAGAACGCTAACTTCCAGATTGATATTTCTACCCGCGACTGGAAACATGATTCATTTGATTTGAATGGCTTAGCAGCTGCAAACGGTGGAAAAATCAATATCAGCGATTGGCAGTTTATCGGTAAAGCTCCAATTGACAGACATATTAAAATCAATGTATTTGACGTAGATGATATTGACCCGACTTTACTCGGCCAGATTGAATTTACGCAAACAGATAAACAGATATTCACGCCTATCGGCTGGTATCAAATGTTTAACCAGAAACAATTAAATCCTATAACAGGAGCTTACGAAAGTATCCCTGGTGCTATGACAGCAAGCCTTGTAGAATATAACCCTCAGGTATTCAGAGGTCAGGTTTCTACTGTTGCATCTTACGCAAACCAGTTAGTTACAAATAATATCCTGTTTGACCACATATTTACAGTAAGCAATCAGCTTATGGCTGAAAATAACGCAAATAAATACGCGGCAATATATCCGCAGTTTGCGCCATACCAATACAGCAGAAAAGACGGAAGTCTGTGGTATAAAGCTTATGGTACTTTAGAAACACTCCACATGAACCGTGGTTTGGATGTTGATAACACAGCATACGGCGCATTGGTAGGTGCTGACTTCCCTGTAATTGAAATGAAAAAAGGATGGAGCTTCTTACCAACAGCTTATGTAGGTTATAACGGTGCTCATCAGAACTACAGTGGAGTCGGAATGTATCAGAACGGCGGTCAACTGGGTGCTATGGGTACATTCATGAAAAATGACTTCTTAGGTTCATTATTGTTATACGGCGGCGGATACGGAAACCAGATGGATGTTGCCGGATACCACGATCATACAGGAAACTGGTTTGTCGGTACTGCTGCTAAAGCGGCTTACAACTTCCACCCGACAAAACACTTCACTATCCAGCCGACATTACTCGCATCATATAACTACTTCCATACTCAAAACTGGTTTACTGAGTTTGGTGATATGAGAATGAATGCCGGCAGATTGAACGGTATCAACGTCGCTCCTGGATTGAACTTAATCTATGGACGCGAAACCTGGAGTATGTATGCAACTATTCAGTACATGTTCAACATCCTCGGTACCTCATCAGGTAACGCCGGAAATGTTGTCCTTCCTGATATGAGAATGCAGCGTTCTTACATTGAATACGGTGTAGGTGCTACAAAAACATGGAAAGACAGATTTAGCGCTTACTTACAAATTACCGTAAGAAATATCGGCAGAACCGGTATCGGCTTCCAGGGCGGATTTAACTTCAAATTATAATCGTTTTGGTGATAACATTAGAAAGACGGAAGTTCGCTTCCGTCTTTTTGTAAACGAATTTTAACCTATAAGTTTTAAAACTAAAGTTTTCGGGAAAAATATCCGTGAATCTAAAAAGATTGTAGAAGAAAGGATTTTATAATGCCGGACGACAACAAGATTAACATTAGCGCTGCAGGCGGTTTTAAACTTCCGGAAGAATATTATGTGGCAGCACAAGACAATACAAAAATTGTTATCAATTTCAAAATGCCGGTTAAACACGATAAGCTCAGTTTTGGTAAAGCTATGCAAAAAGCATTAAACATAAAACCGGCACAACAAAAAGAAAACCAGACTTCAAATAGGCTTGCAAACGCTGTAAGAAAGGCAGTACCTGATTTGTCAGATAAATTTATCAGCCAGATAGAAGAAATGGCCGCCAAACTCAAATGTGATCCGCTGGATGTTGCAGCCCTGCTGTTTAAAGAATCCCGTTTTGACCCGTCACGCGGTCACGGTTCTTTCAAAGGTCTTGGACAAATGAACGCAAAATCCCTTGAAGCAAGTATTAAATATGCACAAAAACATCCGCAGGAAGCAGAAGGTATTGACCCGAATATGACAATAGAGAAATTTGTCAAACTGTCACGCGAAGAACAAATGCCTTACGTAAAAAACTACAGTCTGGATATGAAAGAAATGTATCTTGGCAAAAACAAAAAAATCACAGGAGCGGATTTATATGCACTGTTTTATACTCCTGCGTATGCCAAAAAATACGTTTTGACCAGTTCAGACAGCCCGAGTGCTGCTGTTCGAAAAATGTATAAAAGCAACCGGGGGCTTGACAAAGTAGATGATAACAACAATTACCGCAAAGACGGCAAAATAACAAAACAAGACCTGCAATTTACACTTGATTCAATCAAAACAGACGTATTTAAAATTCCTGAACGAATCGTCAAGAGCACAAAACACATTGATCAGAAGAGTTGATTTTTAACGATTTAAAAGTCATATTTAAAGCGTCAATCGTAAGCAGATGTCCCTGCAAAGCTGATGGTATTCCTAAAATCCATTTTAAGGCCTCCAATGCCTCGATAGACGCTACTAAATTCACAACAGGACTAAGATTACCTTCAGGAATTTTTGCCTCAAAATCAGGCTCAGGGAATATGCATCTGAGACATGGTGTTTTATGCGGTACAATAACAGTTATTTGACCGTTAAACTCGCTTACTCCGCCATGGATTAGCGGTTTATTTTCTTTTACTGCTATTTCATTAAGTAAAAATTTGGATGCATAGCTGTCAAAACAATCTACAATAAGATCATATTCTTTTATTATATTGTGATAATTATTCTTATCGAGCCGATGTGGAAAAATTTCAACAGTAACCTCCGGATTTATCTCTTGTATTCGTTCTTTAGCAGAAAGTACCTTCAATTTACCGATATTTTCTGTTTTATGTATAAATTGCCGGTTAAGGTTTGAAATTTCAATAACATCACTATCAACAAGTCCTAAATGTCCGACACCGGCAGCAGCGAGATTTGATATGACGCCGGAGCCGAGTCCGCCACAGCCGCAAACCAGTACACGCGCTTTGTTGATATGTTTCTGTCCGTTTTCTCCGATTTCCTTAATCGCAATATTTCTCAAGTATCTTTCCATAAACCGAATTTTATTATAAAATAGATAAGGAGGCAAATTATGTCGAAAATTAAGATTACGGTAAACGGCAACTCTGTAGAAATAGAAGAGAATTCTACAATAAGTGATTTTATCAAAGAACGTAAGGTTACGGGTAAAATGTTTGCAGTGGAAAAAAATCTTGAAATAATCAACAAAGACCATTACGACTCAGAAGTAATAAACGAAGGCGACAGCCTCGAAATAGTCGGTTTCTTCGGCGGCGGCTAGGCACACAAGTGTGCACTTATACACCGGACACCTGCTAAAGAATAACGGTCACCGACATGTCATCCAAATGTAGGGTGCAATTTATTGCACCAAATTATTCTGTTTTTAGGGGAATAAGGAAATAGCGGATTTGCGGACGGACGGAGCGCGAGCCGGCAGAGGGCGAAACGGCGACGCGAAGGCGGCGGCGTTGCAGACCCGTTTAACGCCGGCGAGCAAGACAGCGAAGCGAGTCCGGATAGCGAACGGAACGAGCCGACTGGAGCAACGCTCCTCAGGCGAGTCTCCGTGAGCGTGGAGCAAATCCAAGACAGGTGATTGAGTGATTAAGTGGTTACAGGAATTAGTGCCTGTGCTTTTGTGACGATTAACGTCTGTTTGTGTAAGAGCAGATCTGTCTCCATTCATCCAGCTCATTTCTTGTTTTTCTATTCTTGTTTTCTTAGTATTCATCTTATTACCTCGTTATTCATTATAATTATTTTATATTCATTATAATGAATTTATTAAATCTTGTCAACTGATAGAATATAAATAATATGAATATTGAATTAATAAAACTCGGCCAAAAGATAAAATTTGAAAGAATAATGCGTCAACTCAGTCAGGAACAACTCGCAGAACTGGCAAATCTTTCTGTCCACGGCTTGAGTAATATTGAAACAGGAAAAACAGATATACGTTATACAAATCTTTTGCAAATTTCAAAGGCTTTTAATATGCCGCTATGTAAACTATTAGATTTTAATTTATGATTTAAAAATAGAAACATTGCCGGACAAAGTGGCTGAGTACCTCATAAAGGTAACTTACTAAAGAGGTGCCCTTAGTTCTATATTGGGGTTAAGAACCGGCTGATTTTTGATTATTTAATCCAGCGGAAACTTTTAACATAGTTTTCACCGTTGATATCGCCATAAATTTCCGCGTTAAATATTCTGGTACTTTCTTGAGAGTGTATCCCCGGAATTTTAGCTATTTCTTCTTGCATTTCAGCGGGCTCCTCGTCCTTATTCATACCCGGAATTGTATTTAACAATGTATTAAGTGAAGCGTTTTTTATTTTCCCGAATACGCTTGTTACATTGCGTGAAAGGCTGCCAAATATATGCATATCAGCAAGTGAACTAAGAATATTATATGAACCCGTCAGATACATATTCAAATCCTTTCCATCTGAATAGATATTTACCGGATTTACTACCCCGTTCTGGATTTTTATGTCCCCGCTGATACTGTTAAATTCCCCTGTTTTTAGTGGTGTAATAAAATCTATAATACTATTGATTGACAACCCCATAAAGCCGCTGCTTAAAAGATTCCCTGCTTTTAAAAGATATTCAAGCGACCCCAGTTTCGGCATTTTTCCGTCAGATACACTAAAACTTCCGTCGCCGGATATTGTCTGCATACATCTCTCATAAGAACGTCCGTTACACAGAAGGTTTACGTTGCCTGTCATTGAACCGTAAATCTGACCCTTCAGGTCAAACAAGGCTTCTGTCATCATCTGCGCATTTGCTCTATCCAGATTTAGTGAAAGCGTGACGGCACGGGTTAGCAGATTGTTCGTGAATCTGCCTGTTACTGTACCCTCTGCGATATTGAATTTGAATTTATTAATATCAAGCAGCATTTTCTCATTTAAACTTAATTTTGCGACCAGATTGTTCGCACGGATATTTCTGACAGTTATCGTGTTTGCTGTAATATCCGCATTTTTTAAGACCATTTGTGATATATCAAATGCCGGAATACTATTTGTCTGTGTAATAATTCTTTTTCGTGTTGTTGCTTCTGCTTCAAGATCACGCAGCATAGCTGTCAGTTTATTAATGTCTAAGTCCGCCAGTTTTAACTGTACATCTTCAATCACATACGGCGGAGTAAGTCTGTTTGCAGCAATGGCTTCAATCATTATGTTGTTCGTTAAAAGCACACCGCGGGATTTGATATGGATTTTGTCCGGTTTAAAGTCAAGACTGATATCTTTTATTGTTGAATCCAAAAATGGTATATCAATACTTGTAACTTCAAAATTCCCTCTTATTCTAGGGTTTTGCGTTGTTCCGTTCAATAAAAGATCTGAGGTAAATACCCCCTGTTTCATTATTGGTTTTCTAAAAATAATATTGAAGATTTTTGCATCGGTTGGAGATTGGGTTTTAATGCGGAAATTATTGAATTTTAAATTATTATCCGGCAGATAGGTAATTGCGCCTGCTGCACTCAATTGCGGAGTTACAAACGGACGATTATTCTGTGATGTTATTATTTTGTCATATTGAAAACGGTTAAGCGTAATGCCCTGCGGCGTAATATAGCTGTCAAGATTAATATTTACCGGATTTTGACTGTCACCGATAGACGCACCCATATAATAAAGACTTGAGGCTTCATCCAGTTGAAGATTTGTTAATGTTCTTATTTTATTTAAATTACCCGTAATTTTCGTGGTAAGCAGTATATCACCTTTTAATTTTACAGGATATAGTGATTTGTTGTTATAAAACTGGTCAAAGAATTCTTGTGTAGGCTTTGCATTAACATATATGTTTAATCCCGGATTTTTTGAATAAATTTTGTTTATGCTGCCGTCTATTAATACCGGCATTTCTCCGAATTTCGAATTCAGCTTGCCTAAATGCAAAGTGTCGTTGTTAAGAAATAAGTGGCCGCTTGCGATTTTTAATCTTGCCATTGCCGGCTTGTAAATCAGACTTATATTATTAAGCCGTGTGAATGCATGTAAATTATTATTTTTTACCCTACAGGTAATATTTATAATCCCTTGCAGATCAGTTACTTCATTAAATTGTTTTGAGATATCGGGCGGAAGAAGTTCTTTTATTGCTTTATCATTCAGGTTACTTATGTTAAAGTTTTTGAGATTAAATTCACCATTAATAACAGGTTTTTTGTCAAACGCTTTATGTACGATTGCATTAATACGGTAAGGGCTGCCTTTTATAGAACCTTGTTGATCAAAGAGTTTAAAGGTTGAATTTTTTAACTCGTATGTGCCGCCGTTCATTATTAAATTATGACCTTTTACGGGATAAAGCCGGCCTTTTAATGTTACGGCATTATAATTTACCGGAGAAAGCGTGCCGGAATAAGCTGCATTAAAATTTGTCTGTATTTTAGCAAAATCTTCTTTGTACGGGATTTTAATATCAGGCATGAGGCTGAGCGCATCGTTCATAAGTAATTTGTCTGAGGCAATTTTCATATCACAGGTTTTATCCTGAATAGTGCCGGCGATTTTAATTTTAGAACTTTTAACTGATGATAATAGATTAATATTGACTTTTGTATTTTCAAAATCTGCATTTCCGCTTACATTTGTTATGTCAAAAGGTACTCCCTGTATTTTTATGGTATCGGAAAGCATTTTTATTGAGCCTTTTGCAAAGATATTTTTGTTAAAAACAATATCTTTAGGGTCTTTAACCTTACCGGTGAGATTAAGTTTGATATTCGCAGCACCTTGTGCTTTTTCAATCGGGGCAATCATTTGCTGAATATCAACAAGCATAGGGGATGATTTTATTACATTGATAAGATTTTCAAGTTTCTGGTTATTTGCTGTGACATTGAAATCCAGAACACCCTGCAGTGTACAAGTTCCGTCTACATTCACCGGCTGACCGTTCAGTGAGGCTGTATAGGTAACAAAATGGGTATCTTGATCTTCAAATGTAAGTTTTCCGCTTCCGTTTTGCAGGGTAAGATTGTGGATATCGTTAAATGACGCTGTTGTGTTTTTAAAATTAAATTGTCCCCAGGCATGAGGCGCTTTTTTGTTTCCTGTTACATGCAGATTAATATTTCCGGTGCCTTTGATATCCATAACAGGAACCGGACCTAAATCAAACTTAAATATTTCGTGCAGCGGATTGAGCACTGTTTCTGCAAGCCCGAGGTTTATGTTATCTGTACTTATTATTTTTAAGTCGGCATTACGTTCATGATATAGTTCAATAGGGCCGGTTACATCTACATATTGAGCGGGGGCTGTCGGTACATGGACATCCAATTCAACTTTTTGGCCGGTAAAGTATAAATTAATATCGGCTTTTTTAGCGTTTGGAATAGGACTTACAAGATAGGCATTTTTTATTGAAACTTTTCCTGTAACATCAGGAAAATCCGCTTTTCCTTTTACATTAAGGTCTGTTTGTACATCGCCGCTGAAAACAGTTTCTTTTATTTTTAAAAGATTAATTTCACCCTCAAAATCTTCTATCCCCGGTAAAAGAGGCAGAATGTTTTCAGCTTTTGTATCAGAAATTTTTATATTAAGATCAAGAACCGGCAGTTTAGATGTCAGATTTGTTATGCGGCCGGAAATTTCAGAATTTATTGCAGGTGCCGTAATATGCATTTTGCTGATATTAATTCCGTCTTTAATAACAGTCAGATCAGTCTCAATTTTAAGTTTATCTTTGCAGATAATATTTGCGGCAGGATTTTTTTCAAAGACTCCCAGATCTTTAATTTCTGTATGCGTAACAATTTTTTTGTGATTGTCATTAGTAACTGCGGTTTGTGCAGAGGCATTTATCAAGCCTGACAATTTTTGTATTTCGCCTTTGGAAAACACTCTTGCGTAAGGCGTAAAATTATCCAGATCAAGATTTATTATTTGGCCGTTTATTTTAATAGTGTCTTCTGAAATCTTATTTACAGGCAGCGGTGTTTCAATATCCGCATTAAATTTTGAAATTTTCCCATCAGAATATATATCTGCTATGGTTGAGAATT
Organism: Candidatus Gastranaerophilales bacterium; assembly: GCA_944326465.1. Taxonomy (GTDB): domain Bacteria; phylum Cyanobacteriota; class Vampirovibrionia; order Gastranaerophilales; family Gastranaerophilaceae; genus CALUVH01. Next base: position 11,396 of record CALVEB010000035.1, read on the forward strand.
TCAATTCTTTGTCAGGATTAAAAGAAGCGACCTCAAAATATTGGCCGGTGACTTTTAGATTTTTATTATTGTTCAAATCCTTCATATCAATATCATATCCGCCAAGTTTTACTTTTGCGTGTTGAAGTTTTACAGGCGGCTTCTGATTTAGATCAAGCGGGTATTGTCCGAGTTTCAAAGTTTTATCATAAGAGATTTGAGCATAGATATTGTCAGCCGCAAAATCTTTTATATCAATTTTTTTGAACAATAATGGCAAAAGCGCTACTTTAATATAAGGATTTTTTAAATCAAGTGCTTCAGAACTATCATTATTCAATAGAGTAAAACTGTCTGCTTTAAGAATTACTGCTGGTTTAAGTCCCATTTTAAGCTGTGGATTTTGCAGGTCTATATTATATCCTTGCTTATGCGCAGTATTTTTTATAAGGTCAACTCTTTCGGGGAGGTTAACAGCAGCCGGAATTCCCCAGTAATAAATCCCGTACAGAAATGTCAGACAACCTGCTGCTATTAAAGTTTTTAACCTCTTGTTCATAATCTGATTATACGACTAAAACCATAAAAATAGAACCGGCAAAAAACAAAATTTTCATTTTTGTTACGGAAACGATACTGCTGCCTCTAACGATAATACTTAAATTTTATGTAATTAATATACAGCAAATTATTCACTGTAATACTTTTTTACCAGTATTAATTCATCATCACGTGTAATATAAGGATTTTTTAATTTTTCTTTAAGAACAAAATCAAAACATTTTGAATACTCTTGAGAAGGCGGGAAACCCAATTCCTTCAAATCTTCACCGTTCACGGTGATTTTTATATGTTTTAACACATCCAGATAACGGCGCGCAGTATATTCATCATACAAAATTCCATACAGCAAAATACTTTCTGTACGCACATGTTCAAACGCCTTGTAAATCTCAAAATCACCGGACAAACCACATGCCGGCACATCATCAACAATCTTTTGTTCTGTTCTGGTTAGCGGCAGGCGGGACAAATCTCTAAGCGTTCCCGCGAAAACAAGCCACTGATGTTCAACAGGATAATCCATAATCAGATTTTCGATATTCACAGAAGGATTTTCAACTTCATCCGGCGTAACCAGCCTGTAAATTCCGTCATTGATAAATCTATCATAAGCCCATTGAAGCCCGCGTGCCATTTTTCCTGAATAACCAAAAGTCTCAATAAGTTCCTTCTTAACTCTTGCATAACTCATGTCATAATTAATATTCGCCAGATACTCATCCTGCAAATTTTTCGTATGCTCATCAAGATCAAATCCAAACCGCATGGCAAACTTTAGACCGCGGATAATTCTTGTAGGATCGTCAATAAAACTTCTGTCATGCAAAACCCGCAATATGCCATTATTCAAATCTTCAACTCCGCCGGTATAATCCACAATTTCACCCGTAGAAACCGACATCGCCAATGCATTAATAGTAAAATCACGCCGCAACACATCTTCTTTTAAAGATACTCCGAGTCTATCGACCTGCGGAAGATGCCCCTTTTTTTCATATTTTTCAGTTCTGGTGGACGCAAAATCTACCTCGCGGCCGTCAACCAGTACTTTTATCGTGCCAAAATCAGGATTAATCTGTAAAACATCACCAAACCGCGCGCAATATTCAATAGCATTACCGGCATAAGTTATATCAATATCCAGGCTTTCACGATTAAGTAAAAAATCCCTTACAATACCGCCTATATAATATAGTTTGTTTGATGTATCGTTTATTTTGATGATGTCCATGTGTTCATATTAGCGTAAAATAAACATACAGACAAGTTTATAAAGGAGAAATCATGCTTCAGGAAGCAGGTAAAGCCATTAATTCAGCATTCAATAACAGTTTTATAAAAAAATTAAGCCAGTATCTTCATGACTGCGTGCGTGAAGAAGTTAAAAGTTCTACCTTCCGTAACCTCAAAGGTGACAAGGATAACAAATGGATTTTCTTACCCGGTGAAGAACAACTTTTTACAAACTTTCAGGAATATATTGCGCTTGACGGCAGCAACCCGAAACTTACCGAGTTAATGATTCAAAGCGAATTAGGTCAGAAAGACAAATATCTTATTTACGGTTATCTGTTTCTGGTCGGAAAAAGTTCCAAATCAAAAAAGCATAACGAATTTTTGACCCCGCTTCTTTATATGCCTTGTAAACTTGAACGTAACGGTGTAAACATCAACTGTATTCCGCTGGATGAAGTTCTATCGCTCAACACTGGTGCACTGGCTGCTCTTATGCGCAAAAATGATGATGAAGATGAAGTTGATTTACTGCTTGAAGGTATTCTTGACGTTGTGCCTGACCTGCCGATTACGGATGAAAAATTAAGCATCTTCTTAACAACTCTCAAATCGCTTGTTCCGGAAATAGAAATAAGCACTAACAAAGCCGATTATTTGGAAGAAGACAATATTTCCAAAACAACAAAAGATTTTTATAAAGAAAAAATCGACGGCGACAATCTGGAAGACGTCATTGAGCAGGAAGAAAATTCCCAAAAACAGGCTATGAAACTGGAAAAGATTTCAGTTACCTATCAGAGCGCAATAATCTTAACCAAGCGCCCGTCTGTTACAGCCGGTGTATTGCACGAATTAACCCAGATAGCAGAAAAACCGAGCGGTGTATATCGCGAAACCGCACTCAATATTATCAATGAAGAATACGCCCAATCCAGAGAAAAATCAGTACCTGTTCAGGATTTGAAAAAGATAACAGATTTTTATCCGATAACTCCGCTTTCACTGAGCGACAGCCAGCAGCAGGTAATTAAAAATATAGATAATACAAAATTTATTGCAGTACAGGGGCCTCCGGGAACCGGTAAATCCCAGACAATTGTCAATCTTGTCGCGCACCTTGTTGCAAACGGCAAAACAGTACTCGTCGCCTCCCGTATGGATAAAGCCGTTGATGTTGTGGCCGACAGGCTGAATGACTTAGGCGCAAAGCACATGGCGCTCCGCGCAGGACGTTTGAATTACCAGCGTCAGCTTAGCAACGATTTAAACAATCTTATTTCTAACAACGAAGATCTTGACAGCGATGTAGAAAATATTCTGCTTGTTGACACAAAAGATATGAAAGATCATCTTGATCTTTTAAAAGACTATGAAAACAAATGCGAAAAAATAATTAAACTTGAGCAAGACTGGCATGATCTGGATATAGAAGTTTTAGAAAACGAAAAAATAACAGGCAAAATGCAATTCATCCAATCACCGCTTAATCGTGTTGAGATTGAAGCAATTGCGCTTATCTTAAAAACCCTTGAAAAAAACATGGCAAAATCCGGATTTTTGGCAAATATTGCGAACTTTACAAGTCTGAATCATCTGAAAAAAATCCTTAAATTAAAAGATTTTGACGTTAATTTAGAGAATATAAACCGGCTGCGTGCAGAATTAGAATTTGCCGAAATGCAATACAGACTTAACAAAATCGAGTCTGATATTCAAAAAACAGGTAATCTCCATATTTTAACAGAACAAATCCGCCAGATGAAAAAGAAACAGGGTACACTTGCCAAAAATATTCTTAAAAACAAACGCCGCGAAGCCTTAAAAGCACTTTTACGCGACGAGAACAAGCGCCGCCGTCTGAAAGTGCATGCAAAATCACTTGTAACTTCACGCAAACGTTTACAAACCAATATTCTGGAAGAAGAGGACTTTAAGCCGCTTTTGGAAGCTTTTCCATGCTGGTGTGTCACAACTTATGCGGTATCAGATTCTTTACCGCTAAAACCCGGGATGTTTGATGTGGCGATTATTGATGAAGCCTCTCAATGCGATATAGCAAGCTGTTTTCCGATACTTTTCCGTGCAAAACGCGCTGTAATAGTAGGTGATGACAAGCAATTACCGCATTTATCCTTCCTTGAAAAAGCAAAAGAACAATCATTCTTAAGTCAGTACGGTATCCCTGACAAATACCAGCTTATGTGGCGTTTCAGAACAAATTCCATGTTCGATTTGGCCGACTATTATTCTATGAACAGTGTTATGCTGGATGAACATTTCAGAAGTCTGCCGCCGATAATCAACTTCTCCAACCACGAATTTTATAACGACAGAATCCGTGTTATGAGAAAAGACAGACCGGACGAAAAAGTTCTTGAACTTGTCGAGGTACCGGACGGTAAAGTTGACTTTGACGCAACCCGTAATATGCCTGAAATTGAAGCTGTCGTTAAGCGGCTTTATGAAATAGTTGTGGAAGACGAACGCCAGAACCCTGACAACCCTGTTTCTATCGGTATAATTTCACCTTTCAGGGCGCAGGTGGAACAGTTAAAAATTTCTGTTTCAAAAGTTTTGTCAGACCACATGATAAGAAAACACCAGATAGAAATCGGTACAGCCCATACATTTCAGGGTGATGAACGAGATATAATGCTTATTTCATGGGCTGTCGCGGATAACAGCTATACCCAGAGTCTTATATTTTTACAAAAGTCAAATCTTTTTAACGTTGCCATTACCCGCGGCCGGAATAAAGTTATCAATTTTATCTCCCGCAATCCGCGTGAATTACCGGAAGGTCATTTCAGAAACTATATTTCATTTATTCAGGAATACCAGAACCGCCGTCAGGCAGGAATCTCTGGCGAAATAGATGAAAATATTTATAAAAATACGCTTGAACGCGAAATAGCAGGCCAAGTCAGAGAACTCGGACACGATGTACAGGCAGGCGTTGAGATAGCGGGTTTAAGCGCTGATTTGCTTGTAGATAATAAATTTGTCATTGAGGTTGACGGTGTTGAGGACACTAAAAAACTTTATCATATAAGTAATATGAAAAAACAGGCAATACTGGAACGCTGCGGATTTAGAGTTAAACGTATAACCTTCCGCGAATGGCAATATTCACCAAAAGTCTGCCTTGATAGAGTGCTGCTGGAAGAATAATTTTCGACAGCCGGCTCAATCTGCTCGCTATCCGGACTCGCGTTGCTGTCTTGCTCGCCGGCGTTAACGAACTTATTCCCCTATTCCCTTATTTCCTTATTCCCTTCCAACTAAGGGCTATGCCCTTAGTTGGAAACACATATAGCGCGGATGTAGCTGCCGCTGTAGCGCTTGTAGTAACAGTAACCGTCACCGCCTTTCGTGGCGGAAGTGCTGAAGCGCCGGTAGCACGCGTCATCCGGATTCCACTCCTCACTGGACCAGTAGTCGTAGCCAGTGTATTTGATTGGAGGATTCTCTTGGTATGCTTCCTTTACTTTTAGGTTGCTTTTGTCTTCTGCTTCTCCTATTGTTACTTCGTCTCCATTACTGTCAACGTATAAATTGCTTGCTAGTTGTGCTAGTTGCGCTCTTGTCGGAAGTTCCATGCCTTTATCTTTACATGCTTTTATTGCTCCTGCCCAATAATTATTTGCACAATATGAATTTGCTGAACCATTTGGGTCGTATGTTGTGTCATCACATGTATTTATTGCTGTATTTGCAGCAAAGTCAGTGCTCCAGCACATGTCACCTATCGGGTTATCGCAGGTTGAGAATGCTACGCCGGAAGATAGTTGAATATCTTTACCAACTCTATTAGGCCCTTTCTTACCGTTTACATCTACCATGTATGCCATGCAAGATACTTGAGAGCCTGTATCCTCTATTGGATCAGCGTAAGGGCATTCCGGCTGGTATGCCATAATGACTGTTGTTCCGTCTGCAACCACAAAGCTCATGGTATTTGTATTAGTCTGCCATTCTTTTAATCCCATGCTGCTTGCGGAAGTGAGAGTTTCTGTTTCAATGTCAAGAGGCGCATCATCTTTACCTGTTGTAACTATTTTAGGAGAATAACATTTGTTGATGTCATCCTTGTCGCA
>CALVEB010000036.1 GCA_944326465.1 Candidatus Gastranaerophilales bacterium
TATTTTGGAGAAAAATATTCACGACCTGTTGTTTTAGGCGGATTTTTAAAATAGTATTCATCCTGCAAAAGACATTCAAGCCAGCTTTCGGAAATAGAACCTTCATTTGCAATGGCACCGTCTTTGTCGCAAGGCATACCAAAGAATTTGTTTGCGCAGTAATCAATGATTATGTTACCCGCGCCTGTATCAAATCCAAAAGTATCATTTTCCTTTGAAACGACTGTAACATTTGAAATTCCGCCGATATTTTGTACACATACATTTTTCTTTAACGGTTTAAACCATTTTTCATCAGCAAAACAAACAAGCGGGGCACCGTCGCCGCCTGCCGCAATATCAGCTTCCCTGAAATTAGATATAACCATACAGCCCGTTTCTTCAGCAATAACAGAGCTTTCGCCTATTTGCAAAGTGCTGCGCAAATTTATCCCGTCAAGCCTGTCGTCATAAGGAAAATGATAAATTGTCTGTCCGTGACTTGCTATCAAATCCGGTTTTTCATGCTCTGATATAAGAAGTTTACATGCATCAGCAAAGCAGCGGCCTATTGCAAAATTCATCTGGCAAACATCCTGAATATCAGCCTGCCCGTTAAAAAGATTGAATATCTTTGCTCTGATATGCTCGGGATATTTATAATTTATTCCGGTAATAAGCTTGCAGGACAAATCCGGATAAACTTCACATAAACCTGCATCAATACTATCACATGAAGTTCCGGACATCAAACCTATGATTTTTTTAGGTTTCAATTCATTCGACATAACTGTATTATATAAAAAAGCTTGCGATAACGCAAGCATAATGAAAAATGCATAGTTAAAAATTTATCTAACCCCTGTAACTTAAAAGTTATAGTGTTAATCTCCCCTAAGATTTTTTAATAAACATAATCCCTAATCAACATCCCATTGACCTTAAATCCTTTTTGCTTCTCCACATAAATTATTGTTACCAAGTTGTTTAAGCCATCACCTCTTTTTCTTAATTATTTTATTCCGGCAGCCGTCCATCCAGCTATTTTTCTGAACTTCCGTTCCCCATAATTACAATGTAAAACTAAGTAAAAAATTTGACAAGTAAAAAAAAGTAAAATAAAATTTACAATTGACCATGCCCCTTGATACCTGTGCAAAAAAATCGTGTTTTAAAAACTTAATGAAGAAAATTTAATGAAATTAGGTAAAAAATACACGCTTTTTGTTTGACAAATAATTTTTACAGAAATCAAAAAAGCATGTTTTTTTAAAAAAAGCTTTACAAAATTGTTTTTTGCCTGTTATAATATTAACAAGGGAGATCGTATGAAAGAATTTTTAAAAAATGATACTATTAGCTACAATTTAATGTCTTTTACCGGCTATAAAACGTTAATACTGTTTTCTCTTATGACAGAAGGGCCGAAATCGTATTTTGATATCAAAGAATATTTTGAAAATCAGCCTTACGTAAGAGAAAAATTTTCTATGGATACCATGCGCGTATATATGAATTCATTTAAACGTGTAGGCTGCCATATTAAACGTATAAGAGAAGATGGCGTATCCAAATATTGGATTACTGATAATCCGTTCAAATTAAAACTGACACAGGAGCAGAAAAAATCAGTTATAAAAATATATAAAACACTGGTTAAGAATTTAGCTGCCGAAGAAATAATTGAACTTGACAGACTTTTACTGAAACTTACAAATTATATAGCTGATGAAGAGTTTGTTGAAGAATACCATAAGGCATCTGTTCTGAAAAAAGAAAACTTAGAAATAGTAGACCAACTTTTGGATTGCTGCCGTGCTCATAAACAGATTACAGTTGCATATAACTCACCGCGTTCAGGCATCAAAGACATGGAAATGATAACAAAACGCCTCGTGTACAACAGCAACAAACTTTATGTACGTGCATCAGGTTTGGAATACAATCAGGACACAGATTTTCTGGTAAGCAGAATAGTTGAAATAAAAGAAGTCAAAGCTCCTGATGAAAATTTTGAAAGCAGCAAAGAAGTAACTGTTATATACAAACTTATGACAGACGGACATGTTCCGGACCTCATCCAGAATGAAAGACTTCTGGAAGCAGGCAAGGATTACGCTGTTATTTCTATAACCGGCAACAATATGTTCTATATAAATCAAAGATTACTGGAACATAGTTCCGCATGTACTGTTCTTGAACCGGAACAATTCAAAAAAGCATTTGTAGAACAGCTTAAAGAAATGAGAGAGGAGTATGACAATGACTAAAGAACTCTCAACAAAATTCAATGATTCAGGCATAAAAATGTTTCAGCTGTTATCTCTTTTATATCAGGGAGAAGCAGATTTTAAAGATGTATTGCATATTTTTATGGATGAAACTGTTTCTCCGGGAAACGCTAACGTAAATTTGTGCAAATATTTGAATAGTTTAAAGGTTTTCGGTATAAGGGTAGAAAAAATAAAAGATAAGTACCATGCTTATAATCTGCCTTACACATATAATTTTACAAAGGAAGAACTTGAATCAATTCAAAAAATAAAAAATTGTTCAAAATTAATTCTGTCAGATAAGGCAAAACAAAAATTTGACAAATTTATAAGTGCTCTCGAGATCCGTTACGATTCAGAAACCCAGCAAATTGCAACCGAACTGGCATGCGATGATGATCTTGATTTTTCTTTTTATTTCAAAAATTTAAAAGAAAAATTTGATGAGTTTGAGCAGTATATTGAAGATAATCAAATACTTGAAATCACTTATGTTGAAGAAGGTAATGAGGAAAAGAAAGTTACCGGCAAACCTATTGATTTGATTTTCGAAAAACGCAAAGCACTGATAAAGATTTATAACCACAGAGATTCAAAACTGTATGATATTCCGCTTGATAATATCCGCTCAGTAATACAATCTCCTCAAAAATCAGGCATGCCTGTTGCGAATACAACATCAGTTGTGTTTAAACTTCGCGGCAGATTGGCTCAGAATTATAAACTAAGACCGAATGAATATTCAAAAGGCACTGATTCTTCGGGTAATTTGATAGTAGTTAACACCAATGAAGATATTTCACTACTGCTTAACAGATTAATGAGATACGGCACAAATTGCGCTGTATGCACACCTGTTGCAGTTAAAGAACAAATGAAAGAACTTCTCGATAAAACTATCGCAAATTATTCGTAATATATTGTTTAAATTTCAAATTCACTATGCTAGCATGTGTTTATGGATAAGAATACTCAATACGTACCATTACATTTACACAGCGAATACTCATTGCTGGACGGCGCCATAAAAGTTAAGGCACTATGTGAATTTGCTAAAGAAAATAACATGCCTGCTGTTGCAATAACAGACCACGGTGTTATGTATTCAGCAATAGAATTTTACAGAACAGCTAAAGAACTCGGAGTCAAAGCTATAATAGGCTGTGAATTTTATGTGCATGACAGAGATATTCACGAAAAAGATTCATCGCATAACCCGCTTTATCACCTTGTATTACTTGCAAAAGATAAGACCGGTTATATGAACCTTGTAAAACTTGTTTCTATTGCACATTGCGAAGGTATGTATTATAAACCGCGTATTAATTTTGAACTTCTGGAAAAGTATTCAGAAGGACTTATTTGTGCATCAGCATGTCTTGGCGGTGAAGTGTTGCAGAATTTGCTTAAAAATGACTATGAAGCAGCTAAAGCAACTGCTAAAAAATATAAAGATTTATTTGGAGATGATTATTATATAGAATTGCAGGATCACGGTCTTGAGGAACAAAAACGCACAAATCCGGATTTGATAAAAATTGCGCAGGAACTCGGCATCAAAATGATAATTACTAATGACTCGCATTACTTGAAAAAAGAAGATGCCGACTGGCATGATACCTTGCTTTGTCTCCAAACCAATGCTTTGAAAAGTGAACCAAACAGATTTCACTTTCCGAATAACGAATTTTATGTAAAAACACCTGAAGAACTACGCGACAGCTTCCGCTGGATGGATAGCGCAATGTTTGATGAATGCATAAAAAATACCGTCGATGTTGCGGAAAAATGCCATCTTATCCTTGAAATGGGTAAAAGCCCGCTGCCGCATTACGAAGTTCCGCCGGGACACACTGTTGAAAGTTACCTTGATTTAAAAGTTCATGAAGGCTTGAAAAAACGCTACGGAGATATTCCGCCGGAGATAGAAGAACGTGTAAAATATGAACTCGGCATTATTGAACAGATGGGATTTTCCGCGTACTTTTTGATTACATGGGACTTTGTGCATTTTGCAAAAACCCATGATATTCCGGTCGGGCCGGGGCGTGGATCTGCAGCAGGGTCGGTTGTTGCTTATGCGCTGGAAATTACAGACCTTGATCCGATACGCCACCATCTGTTGTTTGAAAGATTTTTGAACCCTGAACGATATAGCATGCCCGATGTCGATATAGACTTCTGCATCGAAAGACGCGGTGAGGTTATTGATTACGTATCTAAAAAATACGGTGAAGATAAAGTCTGCCAGATTATTACATTCGGTACTTACGCTGCAAAAGCTGCGATGAAAGGCGTTGCGCGCGTTCTTGATATTCCGTTTGCACGAAGTAACCAGCTATCCGCATTAATTCCAAATGAACCGAAAGCTCACATTGATGATGCAATGCTTGACGGCATGGAATTAAAGAAGCTATATGACGAAGATCCGGAAGTCAAAAAGCTTGTAGATATGTCACGCTGTATTGAAGGTATAAAAAACAATACAGGTACGCACGCTGCAGGCGTAATTATTGCGCATAAACCGTTAAATGAAATAGTTCCCGTACAGCCTTCAAAAGACGGAATTATAGTTACTGAATATCCGATGGCGGATCTTGAAAAACTGGGTCTATTAAAAATGGACTTTTTGGGTCTGCGTACACTAACAATGATTCATAAAACAATGCGGCTTCTTAAAAGAACAAAAGGCATTGAATTTGATATAAACAGAATTCCGCTGGATGACAAGCCTACTTATGACATGCTTATAACAGGCGAAACCGACGGCGTGTTCCAGCTTGAATCTTCCGGCATGAAAAAACTTGTAAAAGATTTGAAACCTGACGTATTTGAAGATTTGGGCGCTCTTGTTGCGCTTTTCAGACCGGGGCCTCTGGAATCCGGCATGGTACAGGACTTTGTTGAAAGAAAACATGGACGTCAGGAAATTAAGTATGCGCATCCGCTATTAGAACCTGTCTTGAAAGATACATACGGCACAATTGTTTATCAGGAACAGATCATGCAGGTCTTTCAGGTGCTGGCTGATTACACACTCGGGCAAGCAGATATGGTACGCCGTATGATGGGTAAGAAAAAGCTTGACGAAATGGCACAGCAAAAAGGTAAGTTTATTGAAGGTGCCGCACGTCATGGCATGGATTCAAAAGATGCTGCAGCGCTATTTGAACAGATTGAAAAATTCGCATCATACTGTTTCAACAGGTCGCACTCCGCTGCTTATGCCTTTGTTGCATACCAGACAGCTTATCTCAAATGCCACTACCCGCAGGAATATCTGGCATCAATTTTATCAAGTGTTTCAGGAGATCAGGATAAAACCCAGCTTTATATAGAAGAAGCATTAAAATTCGGTATTCAGGTAATGCCGCCTGATATCAACAAATCTTATGCTGAATTTACACCTGACGGAAATAACATCAGGTTTGGACTTGCCTCCATTAAGCAGGTTGGTGAAGCTGTTGTAGAAGCAATTCTCGCGGAACGTGAAGCCAACGGTGAGTTTAAATCAATATATGATTTTTGTAAGCGTGTTGACCCTAAATGCAGTAACAAGCGCGTTATGGAAGGTTTAATTAAAGCCGGAGCATTCGGTACAATTGAAAAGAGCCGCAAACAGCTGCTTGAAAATCTTGAATATATTGTAGCCACTGCAAACCGTGAAAATCAGGCAAAAGCTCTGGGACAGGTGAGTCTGTTTGCGGGATTGGGCGAAAATAATGATATCGGATACAGTGAATTTCAACTTGCAGGAAGCGATGAAGAATTTGATGCAAGACAGCTTCAAATGTTTGAAAAAGAATTTCTGGGTTTCTATGTATCAAGCCACCCGCTGTCTACAATAAGAGATAAACTGCCGTTTTTGATGACGCATAAAATTTCTGAACTGGCCGAGCAGCCAAATGAAAAAGTTGTTACAATATGCGGGCTTATCACTTCCAGTAAACAGATACCTACCAAAAAAGATCCGACAAAATTTTTAAAATTCTGTACGGTGGAAGATTTGACAGGCAAAGTCGAAACCATAGCTTTTAATTCAAAGTTGGCGGATTATGGTGCGTTTTTGCAAAACGAACAGCGTGTAATTATTTCCGGTAAAATAAGCCGCCGTTCAGAAGAAGAACCGCCGGTGATTATTGTGGATTCTGTCAAAACAGTTGATAATTCTAATATATTTACAATAGAATTGCTAGATGATATTAAATTTGAAGAACTTGTTATGTTGAAAAATACATTATGCAAAAATGCAGGCTCTGATCCTGTTGCGTTCAAAATCAAAGATGACAGCGGAGAACATAAAGTCCTGACAGCATCAATGTTCTGGGTTAATTCTTCAAATGACCTTGTAAATACATTGAAGCATGAATTTAAAGACAGAATTGATATAGACATTCGTTCACTGGATGCGGCATAAAACGATTGTATTTTTTGTTTGTGTTAAAATGATATTCAGGAATACAGAATAAAAGGGATAATTATGAGTTTAACAGTATACTTAGGGATAGATGTCGGGTCAGTTACAACAAAACTTGCTCTGGTAGATGAAAAAGGGAAATATGTAGACAGTTACATGCTCAGAACAGCCGGAAAACCTGTGGTTGCAGTACAAACAGGTTTGAAAGAACTGTTGAAAAAAGCAATAACAGATTATGATGTACAAGGTGTCGGAACGACAGGTTCAGGCCGAAACCTTGCAGGGGCACTGGTCGGGGCTGATATTATAAAAAATGAAATTACGGCGCATGCTGTTGCTGCAAGTATTAATGTACCGGGAGTACAGACGATTTTAGAAATAGGCGGTCAGGACAGTAAAATTATTATTCTGCGTGACGGTATTGTAACAGATTTTGCTATGAATACAGTTTGTGCGGCCGGTACGGGAAGTTTCCTTGACCAGCAGGCAAACAGATTGAATGTCCCTATACAGGAGTTCGGGGCAACTGCGTTAAAATCAACTAATCCGGCACGTATTGCAGGCCGCTGCGGAGTTTTTGCAGAAAGTGATTTGATTCACAAACAGCAGCTGGGGTATCCTGTAGAAGATTTATTATACGGGCTTTGTCAGGCACTTGTACGTAATTACCTGAGTAATCTGGCTCTTGGTAAAGAATTGCTGCCTGTATTTTCATTCCAGGGCGGCGTTGCAACAAACTCCGGCATGGTGAAAGCTTTTGAAGAGGCACTGGGACATAAAATTGTAGTACCTGAAAACCACCAGACTATGGGGGCGATAGGTGCGGCGCTTCTGGCAATGGAAAATCATCAGTACACTGAAACGCCGACTAAATTCAAAGGCTGGGAAGTCGGCGAAATGCATTTTTCATCAATTACCTGTGAATGCAACGGATGCTCCAATAACTGTGAAGTCATTACAATTGTTGAAGGTGTGGATGAAGTTCAGCACGTAGATAAGATAAAAGATATTAAAGGTAATATAATTGCCCGCTGGGGTGGTACATGCGGCCGTTGGGACAGAGCATAAACGCTTAACGTCCATTTCGGATATATAACACGGCTTGTAATATTACTGTTATTATTCTGTCTGCGGAATTAACTATATTAGTTACTCAATAATTTTACCGTCAAAGAGTTCCATTACCATATTGACAGTATCGGAATACAGTAAACTGTCTACACTGTTTTTCGGTTTCAATTTAATTTCTTTTACTTCATCTTTAGCTGTTTCAATTTCTTCTTCAGAAATTTCCTCAACTTTTTTTACCGGCGGAGGCACCGGATTAGACTTTGGGGGGGCTGCCTCTACTTTTACATCACTTGCCTGCGGAAGCCGTACAACTACATGAGTATTTTGCTGATTAAACATTGTATCAACAGCATTTTGTAGCGTTTGTTTTTTTGTGCCTTCCACAAATTGTTTGAGTAAAACTTCTGATTTTAAAGTCAGTGTAACTCCTGCCGGCGAAATTTCTATTGGATTTGCCCATTGTTTCAAAAGTGCGCGTGTCGGGATGTTTTGGATATTATCAAGAAGCTGTCCCCATAACACACTGATATCATTTGAGTTAACTGTTTTTTTAGATACCGGAACAGGTGAAAAATCATCTTCTGAAGGTTTAGGCGTTTCTGTTTTTTCGCTCTTATGCTCTGAAACATTTTCTTTCACAGCCGGCGTGTTAACTTCTTCTGTTTTTTGTGCAGTTAATTTTGGCTGTTCAGGTTTCAAAACAGGGGCTGTAACAGAATTATATCCGCGTGGCTGCGGTTCTATTGCGCCGCCTTCCAGACGCGAAATTCGATTTTGTAATTCTTGCAATGATGTATTTTCTGCAAGATTAGCCATATCAATAATTGCGACTTCCAGCCACAAACGCGGGTTGTTGGTTGTTTTTATTTCTTTTATATATCCGGAACATTTATCAATAAGTGATACTATCTGGTGTGTTTCCAGCTTTTCAGTTTGTTTGTTCAACGCAGAAAGCTGAATGTCATTCAACTGTGTGAGTTCTAAGACAATATCTTTTTTACAGGTTTTTACGATCAATAAATTTTTAAGATAGTCTAAAAGGTTTGTTAAAATTTGTACAGGCTCATTACCTGAATTATATATTTTTTCAAGACATGTAATACCGTTATTCGGTGCGGAAGCAACTATTGCCTCAGTTAATTCATTGAGTACGTCAAAAGAAAGCCGTCCGAGCAGATTGTTAATATCATCCGTTGTAATAGCTTCTGCACCATCTAATACACTCAACTGATCAAGCAAAGCAATACTGTCACGCATACCGCCTGCTGAATTTTTTGCGATAGTCATAAGCGCATCATCTGTGATATTTATTCCTTCTTTATCAGAAATCATTCTTAAATGCGCGACTATATCAGATGTCGTAATCCGTTTAAAATCATATCTCTGGCAACGACTTTTAATTGTATCAAGAACTTTATGCACTTCAGTTGTTGCAAGGATAAATATTACGTTTTTAGGCGGTTCCTCAAGCGTTTTCAATAATGCATTAAATGCTGTTGTTGAAAGCATGTGAACTTCGTCGATAATATATATTTTATATCTGCTGTTGACCGGAGCATACATAACTTTTTCAAGTATATTTTGTGCATCTTCAACTTTTCTGTTACTTGCCGCATCGATTTCAATAACATCCATCGGTGTGGAATTAGTAATATCAATACAGTTTTCGCACTTGCCGCAAGGATGAATTGTCGGGCCTTCCTTACAGTTCAGTGACTTTGCAAAAATTCTTGCCGTAGAAGTTTTTCCTGTGCCACGCGGGCCTGTAAATAAATAAGCATGAGAAATTTTATTCAATTCAATAGCATTGGCAAGTGCCTTTTTTATATGTTCCTGTCCTACTACTTCTTCAAGGGTTTGAGGACGATATTTTCTGTATAAAGGTATATATTTTTCATTCATGATATCATTATAGCAGAAGTGAGAGAAAAAGGGTAAAAATATGAACATAATTAAACCTGCAGGTTTAAAGACCGGAGATACAATAGGAATTCTGGCAACGGCAGGCGCCGTGGAGGATAAGGAAAATGTTTTACGCGCAAAAAATTTCTTTGAAACACGCGGTTATAAAGTTGTACTGAGCGAAAATGTTTTTGATAGACATTGTTATCTTGCAGGTACGGATGAAAAAAAGATTGAAGAATTGCATAAATTTTTCTTAAATCCGGAAATAAAAGCCATTATCTGTATGCGCGGCGGCTATGGTGCTATTCGACTTGTTGAAAAAATAGATTACGATATAATCAGGAATAATCCGAAAATCTTTTGCGGATACTCTGATATTTCGGCGCTTTCTGCAATGATGTATAAACGCGCGGGACTTATCACATATTCAGGTCCGCTTGCCCAGAGTGATTTCGGGGTAGAAAATCCTTCACAATTCACAGTTGATAAATTCTTTGAAGCTGTCGCCTCTGACAAACAGTTATGCTTTGTTCCCGAAAACGGAATCTTATATAAAGATGGAGAAGCGCAAGGGGTTTTGTGGGGCGGTAATCTCGCTACCATTGTTTCGCTTTGCGGACTGGATTTTATACCTGATGAAGATTTTATTTTCTTTACCGAAGATCTCAATGAACCGGTTTACAAAATAGACAAAATGATGCATCAATTAATGAATATTTCTACATTCCGCAAAAACATTCAAGCAATAGTTCTCGGTGACTTTCTTGATATAGATAACAAACAGTGGTTTGATGAACTCTTCTATGAAATAGCAGCAGAACTACAAATTCCTGTGATAAGCGGATTTAAAATAACACACGAAAAAGATAAAGTTACACTGCCTTATGGCGCAAATGCTAAACTTGAATGCTGCCGTCTAATTATAAACTAATAAAGAGAGGAACAATAAATGTTCCTCTGAAAATGGAGTTTAAATTAAGAATAGTTTAATCTATTATACCCTAACTACCTACCAGACGAAGTGCTTCTTCAAGCAATTCTTTGTTAGATGATATCAGTTTATTTGATATTTCTAACTGTAATTTAGCCATCTGGAAGTAAGAAATATTACCTTTAAAATCAGCGTTAGATAATTCCAAAAGTCCGGAACGAATTTCTCCGACACCGAGAACCGGCTTGCCGGATTCTTCTGTTTCAAGGTAGTATCCATCTTTAAATTCATATAAAGCTGCTGAATTATGGAAATTTCTCAGTGTAATTTTATATAGCGGAACTGTTCTTTTTCCGCCGTCAGCTTTACCGATAATAGTACCGTCATTTTTTATTTCATATTCATCGTATTTGCCAAGGAATTTTCCGTTATTCGGGTCAATCCAGAGCTTAATATCGGTTGTCGGGATATCAAGAGATCCGCCTTTGAGTGCTGTTTCCTGATAAAGATCGGCCGTAACAGGTTTTGTACCCTGCATTATTTCACCTTTATCATTTAAAATGTAGCCCTGAACAGTATTTCCGTTTTTGGCACGATAAACACCTTCACTATCAAATGTAAATTCACCGAGACGCGTGTAAACACTCTTTCCGTCTTTAGTTTTAGTAAGGAAAAAGCCGCTGCCTTCCAAAAATACGTTATCTTTTGATGTACCCGGCGTAGATTTACCCTGACTCATTTTCTTTTCATAGTCATCAGCCACGGCTCCGCCTAAAAATGTTTTGAACGTGACCTGTTTTTCTTTGAATCCCGGAGTATAGATATTGGTCATGTTATCTGCAATAACATCCATCCAGTTAGTTGTTGCTTTCTGGGTATTCAGTGCCGTTGTGAAAGAATCATTCATCAGCGTTCTCCTTTTTATCTTTATTTTGTTGTTCTTGCTGTTGTTTATGTTTTGAATATGATAACTGGCTGTATGGCAGGTTTTCTTCATCAAAACGTTGTCTTAGAAAACCTATATTGTTCTTTAAATACTCTTCGACAGCTCTGTCACCCGGAATGAAGTTCGCCATGATACTTCCGTCCCTGTTTACTTTTATAATTACAGAAACATCTTTGTCAAAATCTATCCGGAAAGGCTGGTTTGTTTTTAAAGAATCTGATAATAAATTCATCATTGTTGCTGAAACTTTTGCTGTTTTTTCTGCGGCCTGAACATTAACATCAGCCATTTGACTCAACTGACCGGCAATAGACTGCATTGACATATCGGTATTTTTGACAAGGTCAGTAAAAAACATTGCGTCATTATCATCCATTGAAACTGATTGATAATTTAAACTTGCCTGCATTGATGAAAAATCAGTGTTATTAAAAGATATCATATCACGTGTGTTAATGAGTGACTGGATATTTTTGCTCAAAAGTGATTCGTTTTGGGTTTTTAAATCATTATATTTCAATTCAGCTTTTAATGTTTTATCAGAATCAAGATGAGCTTCGTCTTTTGGCTTATCTTTGTTATCAGAGTCCTTGTTATCTTCTTCTGTTTTTTGTGTTTCTTCGGATTGTTCTGTTTCTTTTGTTTGTTCTGTTTCTTCAGTCTGTTCTGTTTTTTCTGCAGCCTTTTCTTCTTTTGAGGAAGCTGTTTTCATTTCATCTTTAAAAGATGCAGAATCTGATTTCGTTGTTTTGGAACTCTGCGAAATTGTCGATGTTGATGAACTTGTTGAACTTATTGCTGATGAAGATGTGTCTATATTCATTACCTACGCCTCATTATCTAACGCTTCCAGCTGCCTCAGGAGTTCTTTTTCTTCCTCTTCCTGTCTTTCGACAGATTGTGCGAAAAATCTTGTTACTCCTAATTCGGAATACTTTTTCAATTCCTGAGCTTTCTCTTCTTCGATATAGGCTTCTCTGCTCTTTTCTTTGTGTTTTTCAAGAACTTTCACTGCCTGTTCCAGAAGAACGAGTTTGTGCTTTTCAGCATCAAGGATATTTTGTTTTTCAATACGGATTTGTTCCAGTTGTTCCGCCTTTTCCCATAAGTGTACAAGATAGTTGTCGTAAGCCTCATACATCATAGGGTCTGCCTGTCGCATATTAGATTTTGTTGCTTCAATTTCTGCGTTGTTTTTTCTGATATTTTCTTCTGCAATAAATACTTCTTGCTGAGCTTTTTGTACAACGATCAATTGTTCTTCTTTTTTCCGGATTCTGAAATCCAGTATTTTTTGTAATCTGTAACGAAAAGGCATTTTAGGCTACACTTTCTTGATGCTATTATGAATGATTTTGAAAGTGTAATAAACATCTAAACGTATGAGATTATTAATGATTAAAGTAAAAAAGTCAATATTTGTATGTATAACAAATTCTGATTTTTAACCGGCTTACCTTCTCCTTTTCGCCTCTTGAAATTCTGATTTCAGCATATATAATAAGTGTATAAAGGATGATTAATGTGTGACTTGTTTATATAAGGAAAGGGTTCTGATTAACCATGCTTGAATTAAACTACCGAAATGTGGATGAGGCTATTATTGGCCATGAAAATGGTCTGAATATCAAACATGAATTTGAGAATTACAAAAATACAATTGCCCGAATAATTACAGACCTAAACAAAAGAAAAGACAAACCGGGTCAGTGGCTTCAATGGATGAATTTAGGGTACAATGAAGAGACGCTATGGTATGTAAAAGAATATGCAGCAATGGTTCAAGACAGGTTTGAAAATATTCTTGTACTCGGAATAGGAGGTTCTGCTCTCGGCGGCCTTGCGGTAACTGAAGCTCTACTTAAGCCTTACTGGAATTTGCTTTCATCGGAACAGCGTGAAGGTCTGCCTAGAATATTTTTTCTTGACAATATTGACCCTGACACAATGGCCGGTCTGCTCGGAATACTGGATCTGAAAAAGACTCTTGTTAATGTAATCACAAAATCAGGCTCTACAGCGGAAACAATGTCACAATTCATGATAGTTAAGAATCTGATGGAAGCAGAACTCGGTGATGATTACAGAAAAAATATTGTTGCAACAACCGACAAACGTACAGGTGTTTTAAGACAAATTGCAGAACAGGAAGGTTACAAAACCTTTGTTGTACCTGATGATGTAGGCGGAAGATTTTCAGTATTTTCAGCCGTAGGACTGCTGCCGTTTGCGCTTGTAGGTATTGATATTGATGAAATTACAAACGGCATTAAAGATATGGATTTGTTGTTAAAAAATACTGATATAAACGAAAATATCGCAGCACAAAACGCATTAATCCATTATCTTATGGACACGCAGAAAGGTAAAAACTTATCTGTTATGATGCCTTATTCCAGCCGTTTGAAATATGTTTCTGACTGGTATGTACAACTCTGGGCTGAATCTCTCGGGAAAAACAAAGACAAAGACGGAAACGAAGTACAAATAGGCCCTACTCCGATTAAGGCACTCGGCGCAACAGATCAGCATTCACAAATCCAGCTTTACAACGAAGGCCCTAATAATAAGGTTATTAATTTTATTAGAGTAAAAGAATTTGATAACACGCTGGAAATCCCGCCGATATTTGAATACACCGGCATCGGGTATTTAGGCGGAAAAACAATTAACCAGCTGATTAATGCAGAAGCTGATTCCACAAGAGTAGCGCTGGCAGATTATCAAAGACCGACGGTTACTATTACTATTCCGAAAATTAACGGCTACTATGTGGCGCAATTATTGTATATGTTGGAAGTTCAGACAGCAATCGCCGGAGAATTATACAACATTGACACATTCTCGCAGCCAGGTGTGGAACAGGCTAAAAATTACACTTATGCACTTATGGGGCGTGTGGGATATGAAGAATCCGCTCAAGTTCTTCAATCTAAACTCGCTTCTGTATAAATAATGTTTAATAATTTGCTTTTCCGATGCGGTTTATTATATATTATTTAATAAGGGTTATGATAATGCGCAAAATAATATTAGCATCAATACTATTACTATTATCTGTTATTTTTATAAGCCAGATAAGTTATGCTGGCATTATGAACAGAGATTTGATTTGTTATACGCTAAAAACAGGAATATCAATGGAAGAACAAGTTCCTAACGGTTTTATGGGAACATGGCGCGTTTCATCCAAACTGCTTGACAATGGCGGCTCACCTATATTCAAACAAACAGGTATTGATCTGTGGAACTTATCACGCAGAGGCCGCGTCATAAATTTAACAAACCCTTTTACAGGAGCCAGCGCATCAATCCGCGTCAACTATGTTGACGGAAGTACAATCAGATTTACCAAACAGGGAGATTATGATAATAAGATATTAACTGACACTGTGGAGATAAAATTGGATGGCGAAAGATTTACCGGTATAAATACAATCAAGCTGGAAACTCTTTCTGATATTGACAAATCAATTATAAAAACCGAAACTGCCAAATATTCACTGGCAGGTGAAAAAATTTCGGGTATGAGTATTATGGAAAAGTGAGGGAAAGATTGATGAGTAATATTTTAGACTTTGATACCATAATTTTAGGCGGCGGCCCGGCCGGCCTTTCAGCCGCGATATATGCAAGCCGCGGCGCTGTTTCAACAGCAATTATAGATATCAGCATGCTAGGCGGCCAGCCTTCAAACTATCTTGAATTGGAAAACTACCCCGGCTTCCCCATTGTCGGCGGATTTGACCTTATGGAAAAGTTTGAAGAACACGCTGATAAATTCGGGGTTCAGAAATTTCCGATGCAGGAGATAGAAAAAATAGACCTGCTTTCAAGCCCCAAAATTATTCTGACTAAAGAGGCTGAATTCAGAGCAAAGACTGTTATCATCGCAACCGGCGCGCAGCCAATGAAACTTAATGTTCCGGGTGAACTTGAATTTGTCGGCCGCGGCGTCAGTTATTGTGCAGTTTGCGACGGAGCTTTCTATAAAGATAAAACTGTTGCAGTTGTTGGCGGCGGCAATGCTGCTGTTGAAGAAGCAATGTATTTGACTAAATTTGCAGACAAGGTTTATGTAATCCATCGCCGCGATGAACTTCGTGCAGATAAAATTGTTCAGGAACGCGCGTTTAAAAACGAAAAAATAGAATTTGTCTGGAACAGTGTTGTAAAAGAGATTAAAGGAGACAATCTTGTAAATACAGCAGTTCTGGAAAATGTCAAAACAGGCGAAAAATCTGATTTAGCAGTAAATGGCGTATTCCCTTATATAGGTATGACTCCAAATGTAGAAAATATAACAGGTCAATTGGAACAGGACGCAAACGGTTTTATATTGACAGATGAAACAATGAAAACATCTGTTGATGGTGTTTATGCTGTAGGCGATGTAAGAAAAACACCATTAAGACAGGTGATTACAGCAGCCTCAGACGGTGCTGTCGGGGCAGTTTATGCAGTTAAGTATCTCGAAGCACTGAAAGAAGTTCCACAAAGAGTGTAAAATTACGTAAAAGGCGGGCAAAATCAGAATACACCCGCCTTTATTGTATTAAAACTTTAAAAATAAGGGTTGCAGAAAATCAAACAATACGCTATAATATATGTATGGATACACGTGAGGATTCTTAATGGCTGAAACAGCAA
Source organism: Candidatus Gastranaerophilales bacterium (assembly GCA_944326465.1). Classification (GTDB taxonomy): domain Bacteria; phylum Cyanobacteriota; class Vampirovibrionia; order Gastranaerophilales; family Gastranaerophilaceae; genus CALUVH01. The sequence continues at coordinate 16,173 of CALVEB010000036.1, forward strand.
GAAAAAGATTTGATATAAACGAGAAATCCAGCACTAACCGTAGGGTGGACAAAACGGATTTCCGTACGGACTGCGCAAAACGATCGCTCAATGTTGTCAGAATTGATAAACAGAATACGGGACTAATTCATGTAACGAACTTATTCCCTTATTCCCCTATTTCCTTATTCCCTTTATCTGAACGTCGTTTGACGCACCAATTCAGGACTGAATGGCAAAACTATATAAATCTGATTTTATTAAAGGATAATGATAAATGGAGAAGGAATAATATTACTTTT
>CALVEB010000037.1 GCA_944326465.1 Candidatus Gastranaerophilales bacterium
CCGAGAAATCGAGCTTGAGATGCTGCCATTCCCATAGCGTTCCCTTTCTAGTTCTTTCCTTATTATTCTTATCGGCTACTTCTCTCTTTTTCTTTAATTCTTTTATTCTTTTTTGTAATATTTCGTAATATTCTAACTAATACTATATTTAAAAAGCCGGACGGTATAACCGTCCGGCTTTAACTTATCATTGTTCTTTCTTTATTTTATTTTATATTTGAGAAAGTCCATGCATCAAAGGTTGGAGTTTCAGAAATCTTCATTTCTTTTTTTGTTTCACCTGTAGATGCATCATTATGAGCTATAGGTTTATACAATCTGTTATAGTATTCTATAACCATTCTGTCAGAATTGAAGTAAGCTTCTGATGTTCTGATAGCCTGACGCATCAATCTTGCCCACTCTGCCTTATTTTCATAGTAAGTTGGAATAATTTCATTTTCTATGATATTCATCAGGCATTCATGGTCTTTCCAATGGCGTTCTTCCCAAGGCATTTCATCGTCAAGTCCAGGATATTCAACAGTATATCCGTTAATGCCGTGGAATGTACCTTCAACAGCCCAGCCGTCAAGTATAGACAAATGTAATGCACCGTTTGCGTTTGCTGACATACCGGATGTACCTGATGCTTCAAACGGACGAAGCGGTGTATTTAACCAGATATCAGAACCGCGTTTCAACATGCCTGACAATTGTAATTCATAACCAGGTAACACTACAACATTTTTCAAGCTGTGTGAGCGGTTAAGAATTTTGTTAAACATTTCTTTACCCATAACATCATCCGGATGGAATTTACCGGCAAAGATAATTTGAATTTTATTTGCATCAAGCAATTTATTAAGTCTGTCTTTATCCATAAGGATAAGCCATGCGCGTTTGTAATCAGCAAATCTTCTTGCCCAGGTAATTGTTAGTACATCAGGATCGAATCTTTTACCTGCAACGTTTGCTACGTATTCAAACAATTCTGCTTTCATTTCACGTTTTACGCGTAAAAGTTCATCATCTGTTTGAGCTTCTTTAATACGTTTATCTTGCCAGTAGTGAAGGTTTACAGCGTTTGTAATTGCTCTTATCGGGCAGCGGCCGTCAACCCATTCCCACATCTTATTAGAAACAAGACCGTGTAATTGAGATACAGCGTTTGCAAGTCTTGACATTCTCAAAGCTGCAACTGTAAGTGAGAAGTTTTCACCGCCTAAGTTAACGGCAGTTTCTCTTGAAGCGCCAGCAAAGAAGCCGCCTTCAAGCAATGTATCTACCCAGTGAACTTCATTACCTGCTGCTACAGGTGTGTGAGTTGTAAATACTGTTCTTTTCTTAACTTCTTCAAGATTTCCGTTGTATTGTCTTAACAATTCAAATGCTGCCGGTAATGCGTGACCTTCGTTCATGTGGATTACATCAAACTTGTAACCGACTTGCTGCAATACTCGAACACCGGCAATACCAAGAACTGTTTCCTGTGCAATTCTTATTTTTTCATTTCCGTCATAAAGTTTGTGGGAAATGCTTTTTGCCCAATCGCTATTGCCTTCTATATCTGTTGTTAAAAGATAAACAGGGCAAGCGCCAAACAATTCAGGTTCTACTCTGTAAGCTTTTACTTTAACTTTTTCGCCAAATACATCGACTTCTGTTGTTACACCTATATCATTTAAATAGTCATAGTATTTTCTGATATATGCAACTTCTACCTGACCATCGTGTGCAATACGTTGATCATAATAACCGTATGACCACAGCATTGTTACGCCGACCATCGGCATTTGTAGATAACCGGCAGACAACATGTGTGAGCCTGCCAAAAAACCTAAACCTCCTGAATAAGTCTTTAATGACTGGTCAAGAGCTATTTCCATTGAAAAGTATGCTACATTTGGTAATGACATTTTTTAACCTTTCTCTCTCTAATAACTACTACGTACACAAATTTTTCAATCACCACAGGGTGTACTTCTATAGCATAACACAAAAATATGCCAGTCAAACAGTTTAGGCTTTAAAACTTTGACTCACCCCTGAGAATTAGATAAATAGTGCTATTTTGCCTTTTACAAAACTTCATAAAATTAATAAATGTATTCTTAAATCTAGCCATTTGGCTAATTAGTTAATTATAAAATTGATTTAATTCCAGATTATAAGGTCATTAACTATTGCATGGTAAAAATCTTCATCTATATTTTTCAAATCAATAATATCAACTTTAAAAGGCAGAAGAGAATCTTCAAATTCAATATGAAGTTTGTCAATGATTGTCGGATCTATAATTTCATCGGATTCAAGAGCCAAATCTAAATCTGCATATTGCTTAGTTGCGCATTTAGTACGGGAGCCAAAGACATATACTTTGATTTGTGGCGACAAACTTCTATTTAATATGCGAGATATGATATTTTTGCTGTTTGTATCAATATTAATACTGTTCATTTATTTTTCCCAGTAAGTATGCAACTTCATTATGAAATTGTTCTATTATATCCAATACTTGTTTAGCCTTTTCTATATTATACGTATGTGATGTAATATTCCTGCGCTGGCGATATAAAGCCCAATCAGATAAATTTCCGAGGAGGATACCTTTTTCATTAGCCGTCCTTATCAAATCATTAAACGTCAATTTATCAACATCATCAGCAACCGGAAGATTTAATTCAAGATATCGCTGAATATATTTTACAGCCAGTGCGTATGTATATTCAAATCTTTGGATAACAGAGTCCCGTACAAAATCATTAGCCAGGTCTTTATTATATTCTTTCCAGGCTAAAATTAAACTATTTAATACTAATTCTAAACTTTTCGTCGAAAAATTTTCCATATAGTCATTATAGTGAACATTTTACAACCGGTCAATTATCAATTTTTTCAAGGAATTTTTTCAGAGCGATTTTAACATGGGCATAATTCAACCCGCCCTGCATATAAGCAACATAAGGAGGTCTAATAGGGCCGTCAGCCGATAATTCAATAGTTGAGCCTTCAATGAATGTTCCGCCGGCCATGATAACTTTGTCCTCATATCCGGGTATGTATTCGGGTATCGGGGTTACATAGCCGTTAACAGGGGAAAATGACTGAATAGTTCGGCAGAATTCTTCCAGCGGTTCAGGGGCGTTAAATATAATGTTTTGGATTATATCCGTACGCTTTTCATTGAATTTAGGATAAGAATCGTAACCAATTTCTTCAAAAATTTTTGCCGCAAGTATAGCGCCTTTTACAGCGTCACTAACAACTGAAGGCGCCATAAACAATCCCTGAAATATTAATCTGTGCTGGTTAAACATTGCACCGCCTTCGCAGCCTATTCCGGGAGCAGTTAAACGGTTTGCACTGCGGTCTACAAGTCTTGATTTGCCTGCAATATATCCGCCTGCTTCAACAATTCCACCGCCCGGGTTTTTGATTAGTGAACCTGCTATAAGATCTGCGCCGACTTCTAATGGCTCTTTTGAATCAACAAATTCTCCATAGCAATTATCTACAAAGCAGATACAGTCAGGATTTTTACGTTTTACAATTTCACAGATCTTTCCTATTGTTTCTATAGAAAGAGATTTTCTTGTTGAATAACCTTTGGAGCGCTGAATTAGCACCATTGTTGTGTTTTCATCAACAGCATTTGCTATTCCGGTTAAATCAACATCGTTATTCTTTAGCGGAACTTCTTCATAAATTATGCCATGCGCAATAAGAGAATCTTCTTTTGTTTCATCATCGCCAAGAGTCCCTATGACTTCCTGCATAGTATCATAAGGCGAGCCCACTACAGAAATAAGTTTATCTCCTGGTCTAAGGTTGCCGAAAAGGCAGCATGCAAGAGTATGAGTACCTGAGGCAAAATGAATTCTGACAAGCGCTTTTTCTGCCTTGAATACATCTGCAAATACTTTGTCTAAAACCTCACGTCCAATATCGTCATGCCCGTAGCCTGATACAGTATAAAAATGTTCAGGCGCAACTCTGTTTTCTATAAATGCATTCAGAACTTTTTCCTGATTATAGTCTCTTATTTCTTCTATTTCTTCAAATATTCCGTGTAAATCTTTTTCTGCTTTTTTTATTATTTCTAAACTATTTTTCATAACATCTTTATAATATTGCAAGCAAATTTAATCGTCAATCAGATATAGCAAATAATAAGACGTAAAAAATATTCTGTGATTTTATAATTTTAATGTCATGAAAAAACTTTTATTAATGTTAATATTTATTTCTATGCCTTGTTGGGCAGGTAATTACAATGTGCACAGAGGCGTCCCTGATGATATCAAGAGCACGAAGGGCGAAAAAATACTGTTTATTCTTGATTTTTCTAACAGCATGACAGAATACCTGCACGGACAGCCTAAATTGGATATGATGCTTGCCACAATGCGTAAAATTATTCCACAAATTCCGTCTGACACCGAACTCGGATTAAGGGTGTACGGACATAAGATGGGTTTTACAGCATTTGATGCCTGCCGCGCAACTTCCCTTATTTCACCGATTACCCCGAATAGCGGCGGCAAGATTCTCTATTCACTATCTGATATAAAACCCAGAGGTATGACACCTATTACATACTCATTAAAACAGGCTGTTAAAAATGATTTTTTAGGCTTTTCCGGCCAAAAACATATTATTCTGCTAACTGACGGCGGTGAAAACTGTGATGAAAGTCCTTGCACTTATGCTATGGAACTTATAAAAGTCAGAAAGGATATAAAAATTGATATTATCGCTTTCAACATAAAAGATGAGGATGATCTGGCGCAGTTAGAATGCGCGTCTCTTGTTACCAGCGGCAAATTATATACAGCAAATACAGCCGCTGAACTTGCTGATAGTTTGAATAACAGTCTCAATATAAAAAAAGATGTTGAGGCTAAAATATTTACAGAAAAATAAAATCTGCTAATCCGATTTGCACTGTTAAAATTCATTATTGTTGTTTTTACATTACTTTACAAAACTGATTTTTTTAGCAATTATTATGATTTTTGTGCTTTATATTAACGGGTGAATGTGTCGTGATAAATAAAATTTTTAACAGACTAACAAATACTCCGTTATATAGAGGCGTACAGAAAAATGTCCGCCGTTTTGAGCAGAGCGCTCTTGACCTTTTACCTGACGCGACCTTTAATAAGCCCAAAACAGTTCAGCTTATCGGTGATATCGGACGTGATATTTCATCTGCCGAAAATAGACTTATACTCGGTGTTACAGCATTAATGACCCAGCCTTTTATTGATGCAAAAAACAAAAATGTAGACGAAAAAACCCGTAAGGTTTCTGTTTGTCGTACTATTGCAAAAATTCTTGCGGGAACTTTTACCGGATATTTTATACGAAAAGGCTGTATAAAAGCAATTAAAGCATGGTCTAAAATACCTGCTCAGGGGGTTCCGAAATACAAGACACTATTCACGCCTAAGGGGGCCCGCTCAACAGACACGGAAGCATTTAAACAATACCAGAATGCTATGGGGACTGTAATTGCCCTTGTTGTTATGCTGTTTTCAAACTTCCTCATTGATGCACCGCTGACTAAATGGCTGACAAATATATTTGTAGATCAGTCTGGAGGTGATAAGTAATGGCTCCTCTATCTGCAATTTTACGGAATATAAATAAAACAGCAGCTTCAAATTGGTCTAATTTTAAAGTACACATGCTCAAAAATTACGGTGAAAATCCTGGCAAAATGCTCGTACATACCGGTACTCTAGGCTGGATTTTGTCTTCTCTTGCGCAGGTCGGAGCCGTTGTTTTTAATGATAAAATTTCTCCCGAACAAAAAACATTTCTTATCCCGCAAGAAATAGCGGATGCGGCAATTAATATACTTTCTTTCTATCTATTAACTAATTCTTTGAAAAAATTCGGAGCAAAACTTGTTTCTACAGGCAAATTGAGAACAAAAAGAATACGGAATTTTCTGGAACGAAATGAGTTAATGGGAAATGTTGGTAAGCTGAATTTTGATATCACAGAACAGGATAATTTTAAACCGCTTACAGATCACTATAAATCATTCAAAAACGGGGTTGATGTTGTAACAAGCACTATAGGGTCTATTATTTCCTGTAACATTTTGACACCGATTCTCCGTAATCAATATGCTTCTAAAAGGCAGAAAAAAGCTATCGCTAATATGCAGCAGCATAATATGAATAATATTCAGCATCCGAGAGGAATTTCAATAGCTGATTATCAGAAGATGGCTGCAATTAAATTTTCTAATAAAAGCACAGGCTTAAAAATATAAAACCCATAAGTATAATGCGGCAGCAACAATAATAGAAAGCATTATTATATAAGCAATTATAAGTTTTTTAAATGATGATGTAAAATCCGCAGGTGCCGAGTGCATTTGGTGCACTACATTTTTAGAAAAATCATATCTTATATCACTCCGCGTTTTATCAAAAGAATTATGCAAAAGTTTTTTAAAAGCATACATTTCTTCAAGATCTTTGCGTGCAAGCGGATTAGAGATAGTTATTTTTTTAATTCTCATATTTTCTTTATCATCAAGTTCATTGTCCACGTATGCAGAGAGGTTAGCTCTGAATTCCGCATACTGTTTCTTTTTAAAGTTTTTTTGAGCTTCATCATCAATATTTGAGGCTGATTGATTTTTATGCAGACGTTTCAGCATACTTTGTAATTCGTTAAATTTTGCCTTGCATTCGGGACAAATTTCAAGGTGGTGTTTGACGGCCTTTTGTAGTGTATCAGAGAGTTTGCCTTCAATATAAAATGTTATAATTGCGCCTACCTGCTCACATGTTAATTCTTTTTGCATAATTAAGTCTCCTAGATATAAGGTTTTAAGCATTCCTGTAATTTGCCGCGTGCACGTGCAATTCTTGATTTTACAGTACCTACACTCGCATTGGTTGCACTGGCTATTTCTTCATAACTCAACCCTTGAAGCTCTCGTAAAATTATTGCAACGCGAAATGGTTCAGGAAGCTGCTGTATTGCATTTTTAATGATTTTTTCAAGTTCTGACGAAACACATTTTTCGTGCGGCTTACATTTTTTGTCAGGAAGCTGCAATTTTATTGAAAAAGCCGGATTATCGTCATTTTCATCATCAATTGAAAGTATTTCAGGCCGCCGCTGTAATTTTCGAAGTTCATCATAAAACAGATTTGTTACAATCTGATTAAGCCAGCTTTTGAAATTTTTCGGATTTTTGAGTGTATGAATACTTTTAGCAACACGCAAAAGAGCTTCTTGCGTCAAATCAGCAGTATTTTCACGTTTTTGCGACAAATAAGAGAATGTTGTAAATATATTTCGTTGTTCACGCCTGATTAATTCTTCCAATGCCTTTAAGTCATTCTGCTGGGACAGGATGACCAATTCTTCGGTAGACATTTTTTTGTACTGCAACTTTTCAGGCATGAACACACTCCTTACTATATATAGTAAGGAATTTGACTGCTCATTAACTCATACGTTGCTATATACTTACAGGAGTATATTTTTTAATGCAAAATAATAACTAATCAGCGCAAATATACCCTTTTAAAGCAGTATGAGCTGCAACATACGGAGATGCAAGGTAGATAAATCCGTTAGTATTTCCCATACGTCCCTGAAAATTTCTATTCTGCGTTGCAAGACAAACTTCACCGTCAGCAAGAGTACCGGCATGGACACCGACACAAGGCCCGCATCCCGGAGGCAGTATGGTTGCATTTGCTTCCACAAATATTGTTATTAACTCTTCATCCAGTGCCTGTAAATAAACATCTTTTGACGCAGGACAAATAAGCATTCTAACATCCGGATTGATTCTTTTCCCCTTTAAAATGCCGGCTACAATACGTAAATCTTCAATACGGCCGTTGGTACATGTGCCGACAAAAACCTGATCAACTTTTACGTTTTTAAGTTCTTCTACGGATTTTGTGTTATCAACTGTATGCGGGCATGATACTGTATGCGGGATATCTTGTGCATTAATTTTGATAATACGTTCATAAACCGCATCTTCATCAGGTTTAAGTGTAGAAAATTTATCTTCGCGTCCGCGGAGTTTCAAAAATTCTTTTGTTTTGTCATCAGCAATAAACAATCCTGCTTTTGCACCAGCTTCCACCGCCATATTCGCGAGCGTAAAACGTTCTGACATTTTCATATTTTCAATTGTATCGCCGCAAAATTCAAGAGCTTTGTATGTCGCACCGTCAGCCCCTATCATACCTATCAAATAAAGCATTAAATCTTTAGCGCAAATACCGGCGCGGAATTTACCTGTCACTTCAATTTTAAAAGTTGCCGGAACTTTTAGCCAGGTTTTTCCCAGTGCCATTGCAACAGCAATATCAGTAGAGCCCATGCCTGTTGCAAAAGCTCCCAGAGCACCGGATGTACAGGTATGCGAATCTGCACCGACCAGAATTTCCCCTGGGTTAACAAAAGTTTCAACCAGCCGCTGGTGACATACACCGGCTCCGACATCAGAAAGTACTGCACCGTATTCTTTTGAAAATTCCCGCAACACTGTGTGCGTATTGGAAAGTTCTTTACGCGGACTCGGTGATGCATGATCAATAAATAAAATTGTTCGTTCCGGATTATTTAATTTTTCTTTTCCGAGTTTTTTAAATTCCTGAACAGTTAAAGGGCCTGTTCCGTCCTGTACAGCGCATACATCAACGTTTGCAATAACCAGTTCACCGGCATGAACTTCTTTGCCGGCATGTTTGGAAATTATTTTTTCCGCTAAAGTCAATCCCATAACTTCTCCTTATTTTTCTATAAAAATTGTAGCATAAAAATTTATTCAAGGACGTTTAATTTTCAATGTCAAATTTTTCGTCTCCGCGATTAATCATTAGAATTTACAAACATCCACCCACTCAATGGCGTTTGATATTTTTTCTAACTCGCCACAGGTAAGCTCAATTGCTGAATTACCGCTGCCGCATGCCGGATACACTGTAGCAAAACGCTTTAAAGAAATATCAAGATAGATTTTTACATCAGAGTTTTCTATTGCAAAAGGACAAACTCCGCCGATAGAGTGGCCTGTGTATTCAATAACTTCGTCAGGAGTAAGCATTTTAGCTTTAAATCCGAAGGTTGTTTTAAACTTTTTATTATCTATACGCACATCACCGGCAGTCACCACAAGAATTGCGGCGGTTTCTGTTTTAAAAGAAAGTGTTTTTGCTATCCGTGCCGGTTCAACCCCGAGTGCTTGAGCGGCCAGTGCAACCGTAGCACTGGATTGTGAAAGTTCAATAACGTCACATTCTCTGTTAAATTGTTTTAAATACTCTTTTACTTTTTCTATGCTCATTTTTATACAATCTTACATGGTTTTGTTATTATATGCGCATTTACACGGTCTTTTATAGCCCCGACAGGTTCGTAGTACGGAGAAACCGTCATTATTTTGGCTGCGATATCCGGATAATAATAGATAAACTTCAATTCACTTGTCGTAAGCGGTTTTTGGGTATGAACATTGGCAAAACGAACAAGTTCAAGAATGTTTCTTGCCTCGTGTTCATCTTTAAATTCAATTTCCAGATTGTCGTATACATTACGGAACCCTTTAATACCGCCGTATTCGCCGGTTGTAATCATGCGTCCTGTTTCAATAATTTCAGGTTCGCCGCGTCCCAGTTCTTCAAAATCGTATAATTCATAATTACGACGGTCTTTCAGAGCGCCGTCGGCATGGATACCGGATTCGTGCGCAAAGGCATTATCTCCGACAGCAGGCTGATTTATCGGGATAGGGACTCCAAACGCATAAGATGTATATTTAGCAAGATGCCATGCCTTGCTCAAATCTATATTTTCATCTATTTTATATTTTTCTCTAAAACCTGCTGATTTAAGTATTGCAAGCAGACAGGAAACTAAATCAGCATTACCTGCGCGTTCGCCCATACCGTTAATAGCCGTATTAATATATGCATCTACACCGGCATCAATAGCGGCTTTTGCCCCCATAACAGAACAGGCAACAGCCATGCCAAGATCGTTATGAAAATGCAATTCTACAGGCATGCCTGTCTCTTTTGCTATTGTATAAATTCTGTCGTAAGTGGTTTTCGGATCTTCATAACCGAGTGTATCACAATATCTAAACCTGTCTGCTCCGGCCTTCTTTGCACTGTTGGCATAGCGTATGAGATAATCCAAATCACTCCTTGAAGCATCTTCCGCGTTTACTCCGATAATGCCGGCCCCTTTTGCTCTTGCGCATTGAACTGCATCATACGTCATTGTAATCATATCTGCAGGAGTCTTTTTCCCTTGATATTTTCCGTTAATCATTTGATCTGAAGTCGATTGTGAAAGATTAATATTTTTCAGTTTCGGTACATTATTAAATGAAAGTTCAACATCCTGAACTATACTTCTCATCCAGCCGGAAAGTTTAGTTTTTGAAATTACTCCTAATTCAACAAGTTCAAGGTTGCCGTTAAGATAATTTATTTCGTGGTCAGTTGTAGGAAAACCGAATTCAGACTGCGTTATTCCCATATCATCAAGCATTAAATTTATAATGGTTTTTTCCAGTTTTGCAAGCCCCAGACGTGATGTCTGCACGCCGTCTCTGTTTGTTACATCCACAAAGTAAATTCTGTTTTCTTTCATTTTGACTCCCCGATAAATATTATTATACTATTTATTATAAACAACTTGCATTTTTAATCCAAATTATTTACAATGATTAGTATGAAGCTATTAATGTTTCATGTCAAGCAGTTTATAAAATATAAGTATGAATAACGTAAAAACACTTGAAAAAAAGATAAATAAAGAAAGGCAAACCGGCAATGTTAAAAATGCCATAGAACTTTGCCAGCTAGGTTTGCAGGAAGATCCGACGAACCCTGATTTACATGTACGATTAGGGGATTTGTATCTGGAGTGGCATCTCGACATTTATAATTCATGCCAGTACGTAGACGAGGCCATAACTGAATATCAAAGAGCTTTAGAAAGTTATATTGATTCTCCTGAAATATATTTTAAAATAGGACAGGCGCATTATTTTAAGGGCGATTTAGATAAAGCAGTTAATTATCTTGACATGGCAATATCAAAAGATAATAAATACGCAAAAGCATATTATCTGCTTGCGGAAACCTATACAAAACGTGCCAGATTTCTGGAAGCGGCAATGAATGCAAAAAAAGCTGTTAAATGTGCCCCTTTATCAAGTTCATGTGCTCATTTTCTGTTATCCAATTTATACAAAGTTTCGTCTTACAGAAGCTTTAAAAACTGGTTTCTATCAAAATACGAATATATTCTGTCACTGTTAACATTGCCTTTTGACAGAATAGCAATAAATAATGTTTTTAGAGCAATATCTTATCTGAAATTTGCGCCGGTATTCTGGAAAGGATTAATTTATATCCAGACAAACCAGCTAAACGATGCAGTAGAACTCTATACCGCGGCAATTGAAAAAGCTCCGGGCATGGTAAATTTATATTGTCTACTCGGTGATTTATACCGCGCAATGGGCAGATTTGACGATGCAATAACAGAATACAAAATGGCTATCTGGCTTGATAGTCTAAATATTCCTGCTTACAGACATCTCTGTCAGGCTTATGAAGAACAGGGCGATTATGACAGTGCAATAGAAATTTATCAGAAACTAATTCAGCTTATGCCAAACATGCCGGATGTTCATTCTAATCTTGCCAATATCCTTTATATTAAAGGTGATTTAGAAGGCGCAATTTCGCATTTTCAAACTGCTGTCACCCTGAATCCACGCAAGCAATGGACAAGTATTATCAATCAGACTCTCGGATATGTTTATCAGGAATCCAAAAAAGATCTTGATGCAGCTATAAGTTCTTATCAAAGCGCATATCTTTTGACACCTAACGACATTGATATATATGTCAATTTAGGCAGTGCATTTTATGATAAAGAAGATGTTGATAATGCATTAACCGTGTATCGCAACGCATTGGATTTAAACCCTAATAATGCTAAAATCCACTGTAACCTCGGTTTTCTATACTGGGGTAAGGGTGATATTGATGAAGCCATTAAGGAATATGAATTAGCAATAGAATATGATAACAATTATGATATAGCTTACAACAATCTCGGTGTAATTTATCTTGACGATCTTGGCCGCGTGCAAAAAGCAATTGAATTATTTAAAAAGTCTATAGAATGTAACCCGAATTATGCACTGGCACATTTCAATCTTGCCCGCGCAATTACAATTACCGGTGATAAAATCGAAGCTGCTAAATTGTATCAAATAGCACAGGATATCAACAAAGTTACTAATGAAATGGATCCGCAGGAAATAATTGATAAAATTAATGCATTATTTAATTAATCTCCTTTAAAGGGGGCACAATTTGCTCTGCTCCTGCAGCCGCTAAACAACACGAGCCCATTATTTCTCATGATTTATTTACCTTGTTAAGGCTTTCTATATTTAAAACGGCGCAATAAAATTGTTATTTATCCATTGTGATTTTATCATCTACCGGAACAACCGGAATAATAAAACCAAAAGTAGATCCTTTACCCGGTTCAGAATGAACAAAGACCTGCCCGCCGTGATGTTTTTCTATTGTTGTTTTAACAAGATTAAGCCCCAGCCCTGTTCCCTTAACAGTATGCGTATCATTCTCCACGCGGAAAAATCTGTCAAATACTTTTTTCTGATATTCAGGAGCTATACCGCAGCCCTGATCAGTTACTGTAACCTGTATATCACTGTTATTATTCAGCATAGTAATCGCTATTTTAATTTCCCCGTTTTCGGGTGAATACTTTATCGCGTTTGAAATATAATTTGTCAAGGCACGCTCAATGCTGTTATAATTAAATACAGCCATAGGCGTGTCGTTATCTTTTGATATAGAAATTTTAAGATTACGCTCTTTTAAAAGCACTTGAACCTGATTTGCGCAGCGTTCCACAAGTTCTACCATATTGTTAGGCGACTTTTCTATCGTCTCGTTCGCTTCCAGTTTAGAAAAATCAAGAATATCATTAACCATTTGATTTAAACGAATAATTTCCTGATTTAATGTTGCTACAAATTCCTTTTTAGTTGCTGTATCAAATTCATCACCATAATTATATAATGTATCAATATAACTTCTCAAAACAGTAACAGGTGTACGTAATTCATGCGAAACATTAGAGATAAAGTGAGCACGCATCTGATCCATCTCTGTTTCCTTTGTCACATCAATTAATACAATTATATAACCTACATAATCATTATTTCTCGTAAACATAGGAGAAATAATTGATTTAATAACTCTTTTGTCTACTTCTATATTAAAAGCAATAGGTTTACTCTGAATTTCTGCCAGCGGCGTGTCTTTAAACTCTTCAATCTTATCCTTAAAGCAGAAATTTCCTTCTGTATCCATATACTGCTGGATTTTGGTATCTAACAACTGCTGCTCATCAACTTCTAACAATTGCTGCGCATGATTGTTAACAAGTACAACATTGTCATAGTTATCACAAACAACAACACCATTGGCAATACTCAACAAAACAGCCTCTAATTTGTTGCGTTCCAGCGTTAACTGCTCAATATTCTGTTCTTCATATATATGAAGCCTGTTAGACATGTCATTGAATGCGTCAAAAAGCTCCTGAACTTCTGTACTGACGTCTTTACCTTCAATTTTATACCCGAAAGCCCCGTGTGAAATTTTCGAAACACCTTCATGTAAAATTCGGAGTTCCCGCGTAATAAGATAAGTATTTATCAGAATAACAAAGGCAAAGACAATCCACGCAATCGTAAACACAAATAGTAAAGACGCTCTGGTCGTTGTCGAAATTTCATCTATAATATTCCCTGAAAGTCCAACAGTGACAGAGCCAATATTTGTTCCGTCCTGAGTGATAACAGGAGAACTTACAGAAATACTCGGGATTTTATCTTTGTCTTTATGCGGATTCCGGCCGGAATAGATAATATTTCCGGACGCGTCTCGAAATTCAATACACAAAATATCATTGTGACTTTTTAGTATAACATCTGCATTTGCTTTTAATATTTTTTGCGTATCTTCAATATTTAAGCCGCGTGTTATCTCGACACTCTCAATAGCTAGTGTTTTGGATATAACCTGCCCAAAATTCTGATACCCTATATTAAGCTTTTTTTGGATATTAAATATTGCAAATACAGCTATAGCAACGATTAAAACCGTACTTAATATAAGTCCGGTAATAATCAATCTGTTTTGAGTTGTTAAACTAACTTTTGTATTGCTCATAACTGAATTATAACACTTAAAGTTAAAAATCACAAATTAAATTATCTTGCACAAATTGTTCTTGCAACATGAACACCTGATGCTGACGCCTGTATAAGACCTCTTGTTACACCGGCGCCATCGCCAATTGCAAAAAGATTTTTAACATTTTCTGTCTCTAATTCTTCAGTTAATTTTACACGTGCAGAATAGAATTTAACCTCTATACCGTACAATAAAGTATATCTTGACGCTGTTCCAGGTGCGATTTTGTCAAGCGCATAGATCATTTCTATTATACTTAACATCTGCCTGTAAGGAATTACAAGACTTAAATCCCCCGGAGTTGCACAGGTTAATGTCGGCTTAATGATGCTTGAATTAATTCTTTCAGGCGTAGAACGGCGTCCTTCTAATAAATCGCCAAACCGCTGAACAAGAATACCGCCGCCCAGCATATTTGCAAGACTTGCAATATGCTGCCCGTACTGGATTGGTTCTTTAAACGGCTCTGTAAACTTTTTACTTACTAATAGAGCAAAGTTTGTATTATTAGTAGTTTTTTCAGCATAACTGTGCCCGTTAACAGTAGCAATACCATTGTAATTTTCCTGAACGACTTCACCGTTCGGATTCATACAGAATGTTCTGACCTCATCCCCGAAAGTCGGTGAATAATATACCAGCTTGGATTCGTATAATTTGTCTGTTAACGGCTGGAATACCGGTGCAGGAAGCTCTACACGAACACCCACATCAACAGCATTGTTAACCATGCCAATTTTATTTTCTGCAAATTCATGAGTTAACCAGTCAGCCCCCTCACGGCCGGGCGCAATAATCGTATAATCTGCTCTTATTGTTTCTCCGTTATCAAGAACAAGCCCTTTCACCTGCTCACATTCAACAATTAAATGCTTTGCAGATACATCATTTAATATTGTAATTCTTTCATCTAAATAATCCTGCATGTTCTTTAAAACATCCAGACTTCTTTCTGTGCCCAGATGGCGAACCGGAGAATGAACAAGCTTTAATTCAGCGAGAGCCGCCTGCCTTTCAAGCTCCTGAAACGTTTTCATATCAGTTCCAAAAACCTCATCAGTTGCCCCAAAATCAAGATACAAATGATCTGCATAATCAATTAATTCTTCAACTTTATTTCTGCTCATATAGTCAACGAGATGCCCGCCGACATCAGGAGTAAGTGTTAATTTTCCGTCAGAAAAAGCACCGGCTCCGCCCCAGCCGCAAAGTAATCCGCATTTTTTACATGATGGACATTTTTCATACCCTTCACGTAAAAGACATTTGCGCTTTTCTATTTTTTGTCCTTTTTCAACAAGAATAACTTTCCAATCGGGTTTTAGTTTGGTAATTTCCAAAGCCGCAAAAATACCTGCAGGACCTGCTCCAACTATTGCTACATTATACATTATCATATCTCCAATCTGATTTTTTCAACCAATAGAATATAGCTTAAACAATGTGAAAATAAAATATATTGTGAAGAATATATAGCTAAAATGTTACATATTTGAGAGCGGTTGTAAAGAAATATTACAAAAAAGAATAAAAGAATTAAAGAAAAAAGGAGTTGTAGCCGATAAAACTAATAAGGAAAGAACTAGAAAGGGAACGCTATGGGAATGGCAGCATCTCAAGCTCGATTTCTCGGGCTTACGGCAAG
>CALVEB010000038.1 GCA_944326465.1 Candidatus Gastranaerophilales bacterium
GAATGTCTTTTGCAGGATGAATACTATTTTAAAAATCCGCCTAAAACAACAGGTCGTGAATATTTTTCTCCAAAATATATTGAAAATGCTCTTAAATTCGGGCCTAAAGATCCGAAAGATATTCTGGCGACGGTTACGGCTCTGACTGCAAAATCAATAGCGCAGGCCTATGAAAGATTTATTTATCCGCAAATGGATATAGAAGAAGTTATAATCGGGGGCGGCGGCGCTTACAATCCGACTCTGATGAAATATTTGCGCCACTATCTGCCTAAACATGTAAACCTTAAAACTCATGACGATTACGGTATATCAAATAACTTTAAAGAAGTCATGGCTTTTGCGCTTCTGGGGTACTGCAATTATTACGGGATACCGGCAAATCTTCCTTCTTGTACTGGTGCCCAAAAGAGAGTTGTTTTAGGTAAAGTGACTAATTGCTAATTTACCTTGTTGTACTATAATCTTTTTTGTATTATTAAGATTTGTCACTTTTTCTGATTTTTGTGGCAAATAATTTTTTTACAGGTTATATAATAGAGGTAAACCCAAAGGAGATTATTAAAATGATTAACAACATTCAATTTACAGGAAACCCCGCTAAAAGCCTTGAAAAAGGAATTAAAGTAGCTACAGATGCAATGGAATCTTTTGCAGCAAGCAGACAAAATATTTCTAAAGAAGCTTTAAAATCTGATGTTGCACAAAATATAGCAAAAGAATCAGCTGCAATATCTAAAAAGCCTTTTCAATCTGCTCCAAAACTTGACGATACAATGATTGAAAGAGCAGATTCTTATGCACTTTCTCATGGTATACCAAAAGAACAAATTAACACAGGCAAAATTGATTATTTAGCATAATTAATAAAAGCATTAGGAAGAAACCTGATTGTATCATTTGCGGTAACGCAATATTCAGTCAGGTTTTTTGCTGCCAGATCGCCGCTAAGCCCGTGCAGATGAACGCCGAGTGCTGCCGCGTCAAAAAGTGAAAGTCCTTGCGCGGTTAAACTTGCAATAACGCCGGCCAGCACATCCCCGCTGCCGCCTTTTGCAAGCGCAGAGGTTTCCGTTGCGTTTTTAAATATTCTTTCACCGTCTGTAACTATTGTTTCATGGGATTTTAAAACAGTGACACAATTATAACGCGCACAAATTTCTCTTGCGGCTTTTTCCGTATCCGCAAGTACGTTGTGTAGCTCGCATCCAATCAGGCGGGCTGCCTCAAGCGGGTGAGGAGTTAAAATCGTTTCGGCCGGCAATGTAATTTGATTTTTTGCCAGAATGTTTAAGCCGTCTGCATCTATAATCGTTGGAATTTTAGAGTATTCTATTGCTCTTTTGAATATATTCACTGCCTCATCTGATGTAGAAAGTCCGCAGCCAATTAACAACACAGTAAAAGTTCTTATTTTTTCTTCTAATTCCGACAATGGCGCAAAGGTAATAATTGAGGTTTGGGCAGAAACCGCCTTAATAACGCTTTCTTCACTCATAAGACAAACCAGTCCGCATCCTGCTGTCATTGCGGCAACTGATGAAATATACGCAGCCCCCGGCATGTATTTTGAACCGGCAATGTTTAATATTTTGCCAAAAGTTCCTTTGTTGGAATCTGGCGGGCGGCATGGTAATTCAGGCAAATTATAATCCATTTTGTCTTATGACCTCATAAGTTACTATTGCAACCGAATTAGACAGATTTAAACTTCTCTGACCTTCTTTCATCGGTATAGTCAGTGCGGTATCAGATGTTACGTATTTTTCCGGCAACCCTCTTGTCTCAGGCCCGAAAACTATAAAATCACCGTCTTGAAATTTAATATCCGTATAAACCCGTTTAGTTTTTGTCGTCAGGTAATAAAAATTAGCACCTTTGTTTGCGTCCAGCAATTCCTCCATAGTGTCAATTTTATGCAAATCAACACTATCCCAGTAGTCTAATCCTGCACGTCTGGTATATTTGCTTGAGAGCGAAAAACCTAATTTGCCGACAAGATACAGGCTTGCCCCTGTACAGGCACATAATCTTGCTATATTTCCGGTATTTTGCGGAATTTCCGGTTCATACAAAACAATATTTAACTTTGCCATTATTCGCTTTCTTTCTCAAACAAGCTTTTGCTTTCAACAACAACCGGAATTCCTCTGACTACGCAGAATATAATTGCTGCCCACGCAAAAAACATTGTTACACCGTGAAAAATCCCGATATGTTTCCAGAATTCAATCCCTGGTGTATTGGCAATAATCAGGAATAAAAACGCTACAACTTTTGCCACCGCATAACTTATTCTCATAAACCTTGAAGAGCAGATAAAAGAACCCAGTTTGGTCTTTTGCATACTTTTAGCGCCGAATGCAGTATAACCTTTAGAAAGAGCAACACTTCTTAAACTATCTGTTGTAAATGCTCTAAAAACGCAAACCAGCGGGAATAAAATACTTATCCAGCCCATTACGGCAAATACTATCCAATAAGATGCTTCTACAATTCTGTCGCCCATAATATCAAGTACAGACCCTAAATCTGATGATTCATTGAATTTTCTCGCGACATATCCGTCAACACCGTCAAGCACAAATGCTATTATTGTTAAAAGCAATGCCAGAACATAAGCCCAGGTTGTGCGTACGTATAATAAGGCTATTGCAAACAGCGCAACAAAAATTCTGAATATTGAAATAAAATTTGCCATTTTTTGTCTCCCTAAATCTGATTTTGACAGGTTTATTTTTTTGTTCTGGATAATGCAAAATTAACTTTATCCAGTTGTTTTACTTTATCACCGAGCATGATTTTTTCAGCTTCTTCAAGAATGCTTACGACAGTATAGCCATTTTCACCGTCAGAACGTGCTTTTTTACCTTTTTCACAGCAGCTTATAAAATGCTGGCATTCAAGTTTAAGCGGTTCAATTTCAAGATAGTCAAGCTCAATATTTTGAGTATTGCCTGCTTTAAAGTTATCAAAGATAACTAATTTATGTTCAGGTAATGTATCGTCAAGAATAGCGGTTGCTTTTGTGCCTCTTACAAGCAGAGTAACATGCTTGCGCGGAGTTATCCAGCTGTCTGAAATGTGACCGATTACACCATCCTCAAATTCTATACCGATATGAGTTATATCCATTATTTCGTTTCTGTCTGAAGAGCAGCCGATGGCACTGATTACACGGACAGGATCTTTGCCTGTAACATAGCTTATCATTGAAACATCATGCGGGGCTAAATCCCACATTACACTACGGTCATTTTTAAAATAATTAACATTCAATCGATCACTTTGTGCGTAAACAATATCACCAAGCGCACCTTCTTCAATAAGCATTTTTAAACGGTTAACTGCCGGATGATACAACAACAGATGACCGACCATAAGAACAAGCCCTTTTGAATTAGCCAGTTCTGTCAAATCTTTTGCTTCCTGTGCAACTGTAGATATCGGTTTTTCTACATATACATGTTTTCCGGCCTCAAGCATTGCCTTAACCATTTTGAAATGAGTATGACTAGGAGTAACAACAACAACGCCTGTTATCGCTTTGTTATTTATAATGTCATGAAAATCTCTGGTTACATGTACTCCCTCATACTGTTCTGTAACTTTTTTCAAATTTTCTTCATCAATATCACAAACCGTGTCCAGCGCATTAAGATTGTAGAAATTTCTAACGATATTTCTGCCCCAGACACCACATCCTATTACAGCTATTTTTTGTTCAGTCATTTTTGATCCCTAATCTTTGTCATGTCCTTTTATTTTATTATAGTACGAGCACAAAAACTTTTGCAAACAAAAATTATTTTCTTTGTTGTTTCATCGCCTCTATACGTATTTTATGCATCTGCTCGCATGAATCCATAAAATACTCTTTATCCTGCGGAGGAAAAAATTGTGCAAGTTTTTCCAGTAACGGTTTTGGAAAATCTGATACCATAACCATTGCTTCCAGAGTTTCGTCATTAAGCGGATAAAGTGTTCTGTAATTTTTCATATAAATAAGTTTTGTTTCATCAAGGCATCTTTGCTGGTTATTTAATGCTTTTTCGCCAAGTTTATAGGTTGTAAAGTTACCCGGGAAATGCATGCCTTTGTATTTTTTCATCATTAATCTGATTATTAAATCAAAGTCAGACATCATTTTGAATTTTTCATCAAAATATCTTTCTTTTTCAAGTACGGATTTTTTGAAAAACATTCCCTGACGAGCACACGGCATTACCTGAAACACATTGTATATTGCAGGTTCAAACAGAAAGACAAAACCGTCAGGGTGTCTGCAATATGCCGGAGAAAAACTAAAATCTGCCTGTTCGGCTTCCATAAAGTTTACAACATCCGCAATTGCAGTTATATCATGGTAAAAATCATCACAGCTTACAAAAGATATATATTTACCTTTTGAGCGCATAATACCTTTATTAAATGCTGCAAATTTTCCGGTATCTCTTTCTGAATAAAAATTTAGATAACCTTTGTTTTTATAGTTTTTCAAAAGTTCCAGAGTTCCGTCTGTAGAAGCATTATCTACAATGATGTGTTCAATTTTAGGATAAGTTTGCCTGTCTATCAGTGATAAGAGCAGGTTGAAATCATCGGTCTGGCCTTTTTCAAAGATATTATAGGTTGTTGTAATAATAGTTACTGTAGGTTCCATTTTAATCCTCTTTTATATAAATATAACATAGAGAAAGCAGCAATGCGAATTGTTACTGATTTTTAATATTTAGTAATTGCTGTAAACAGCACGCAGAACGTATTCTTCCAGCATTTTTTTATCTGACGGTGTTGATTTTGAATCGTTAATCATAATATCAAATACAACATTTGTTCCTTTCTGTGTTGTCAGATATCCTGCTATTGCGCTTACATCTGCATTCGTTCCGGTTTTCGCTTTTAGTTTATCTTTAAAATAAAGCATTCTGTCTGTCAGAGTACCTTCTGACGGGATTGGCAGATTGTTAACAAGATTTTCATTTTTAAATTCACTTACAAGAAAATCTGTCATAAAATCGGCTGTCATAAGGTTATTTTTAGATACTCCGCTGCCATCAACTACTCGAATATCTGATGAATTTAATTTGTTTTTTTCAATATATGCATCAAGCATTTGTTTGGCATGTTCTATAGAGCCGGTATTATTTACGAATTTTCCGCCTGCAATTTTAAACAAACTTTCAGCCGCATAATTGCTGCTTTCTTTTAATATAGCGTTTGTTGCAAGTGATAGATCATGTTCAACTGCATCAACAAGATAAACATTCTGCTTTGGCAATTTTGCCTGTTTAAAGCCATTGTAATATTCCATGTGCTTTTCGCGTATCGCATCTTCCAATCTCAGGAGAAAGTAGCGTTTAGGATAATTTGTCGGAATCTTTTTTACAAACTGTTTTTTTACAGTGCCTTCTGCCGTAATTACATCAGGCGTAATAAAGTTTTTCCGGCTAAAGGTTACATCATTAGCCTCACCTGTTGTCACAAGATTTAAGAATGTGAGCGGATAAAAGACTGACAAATATATTTGCGCCGGAGCGCCTTTAGATGTCGGTTCAATAAAAACATTTAATAAATTTTTATCTAAATTATAAGAACTGAATTTTGGCATAAGAGGATTCATTTCATCATCCCATTGCCAGCCTTCGCCCCATTCCACACTATCTATAACAAAATCATCTATATAGAATTTTGGGGGCTCTATAATTTTTTTAGATACAGCCGTACCTATTAAATTTTCCAGTTCTTTTGATGTTAAAAACGGGTCAGCCCCTAATTTTAGATAAACCTCATTATTAGTATTTTTATATAATTCTGTCTTAAATTTAAAATCCTGTCCGAGAGTATCTACAGCAGCGGCATAAGTTATAAGTTTAAGAGTAGAAGCCGGAATCATCGGATGTTTTTGATGAAGCTGGTACAAAACTTTGCCGGAAGAGGCATCTTTTACGGATATTGAAACAGCCCCCTTGTTTACACCGGATTCTGATATCGCTTCATCCACTGTATAAGCAAATGCAGCATGCCCTACTGCGATGTATGCTATAATTAAAACTAATATATTAAATAACTTTTTCATAATATTTTACCTCATAAGAGCTTTTTATATCATTCATTATAAGACATTCATGCCTGTACTCACGCATTTTAGAAAAATCAACAGTTACAGACATTGCGCCTTCTTTTTGGTCGGTGATTTCCGATATGGTATTACCGAGATAATCAAATATTCTTGAATGTCCGATATTCCATTCATTTTCGGATATTTGTCCTGATTGCGTCAGAGCCACCATATAAGCCTGATTTTCTATTGCCCTGCATCTTGTTAATGTTTCCCATTGCAGTGGCTTATGAAGTCCCCAGGCCGCCATATTTACCAGTAATTCGGCACCTGCTTTTCTGTATGCTCTGAATATTTCAGGAAATCTTATATCATAGCAGATAGTAAGTCCTGTTTTTATCCCGTCGATATCAACCAATACAGGGAACTCACCCGGAGTTATATATTTGTTTTCATCTGCACCGTAAGAGGAATACAGATGATTTTTAGAATATTTTGCGACAAGCTTTCCTTCTCTGTCAATAACCGGACAGGTGTTTAAATATGTATTATCATCAATTTTTTCAATAAAGCTGCCGCCGAGTACATAAGCATTGTATTCTTTTGCCACCGATGATAAGAGGTTTACTGTTTCGCTGTCAGAGAGGTATTCGGCAGAATCTCTGAAGAATTTACAATTCCAGCCGACAGTCCATACTTCCGGCAATATGATGACATCAACATCCTTTTTTACATCACGTTTTATAAGGTGAAGGAGTTTTTCAAAATTAAAATATTTATCCCCGATTTTGGAGGACATTTGTATTGCAGATATATTTAGCGTTTTTTCTTCTTCCATAGATTAGCTTTTTTAGCCTCCTGCCACACATCCGGAATACGTCTTTGTAAATCTTCCAATGATTCTTTTATTATTTGTTTGAATTTAGCATCATCCTCAGGGGTACTATCTGCCGGAATATAAATTGGTTCACCATACAGATTAACAATTTTTGTATCAAAAACAGGGGTTGTCATTTTATCCCATGAAGGCAGCGTTATAAAAGTCTTTTGCGCTGAATACCAGCAAACCGGTACTATAGGCGCTCCGGATAATTTTGCTAACTTAATCGCACCGTTTTTAACGACATGCAAAGGGCCGTTCGGACCGTCAACCATAATTGCTACACATTCTCCCGCTTTAAGCCGTGATAGCATTTGCATTGAGGACTCCACAGCGCCTCTTTTTTTAGCAGAGCCGCGGACGGTTTTGAAACCGAGTGATTCTGTTGCGTAAGCAACAATTTCTCCATCTATTGAATTACTTATAAGTATACTCAAATGTGCTTTATCTTCTATCCCGTATACACAAAATTGATCGGAATGCCACATAACATAAATACAAGGCGTCAAAACTTTATTATTGACTTCCAGTATATGTGTAAATGGTTCCTGGAACTTCATGAATCCTTTTACAATCGCTTTAAATATCCATAGATTTTTTTTATTAATAAGTCTCATAAATAGATTATAGCACAAAAGTTTATAAGACTATATATTATGTTTTTATGTTTTTCAAAATAAAAAACTCCGATTTGTCGGAGTTTGTAAATATTATTATGTATGCATCAAAATTAATTATTACTTAATACAAGTCTGAAAGTGGCAAGATTTTTGATAGAAAGCATGGTGTGTTTGTTATGCTGTTCTTTAGATATATTGAAAATACGGATAATGCGTTGAATTTCTTCCAGATCTTTACGTGAATTGATTTTGTATACGTTATTGATCGGGTCTGAAACTACTGACATTAATGTATTTAATTCCTGTTCTTTCATAATCTTAAATCCTCTTTCCTGTATATTTATATAAAGGATTTGTTGATTCGGAAATTGCTTTTTTGAATTTGTCATACTTTACATATCTTTACATAAACGGGTAAATACTATAAAACGGCTGTTTTAGCCTGCTGCCACAAGGCATCGTATTCTTCAAAAGAATACTGTTCAAGGGGTTTTACAGCGAGTTCTTCCATTTTGCGGAAGCGTGCCATAAACTTTTTATTAGCTTTTAAAAGCGCCTGTTCAGCGTCAATTTTGTTCCAGCGGGCAAGGTTGACCACTGCAAACAGAATATCGCCAAATTCTTCTTCCATGTGCTCTTTATCCTGTTCCTGTTCTGCCTGTTTGAATTCTTCAAATTCAGAATAAATGCAGTCATATAAAGATTTTTCGTCCGGCCATTCAAAACCGGTTTTGACAGCTTTTTTGCTTATTTTTTGAGCGCTCATTAACGCTGATTGGGATTTTGAAATGCCATCCATAGCAGATTTGCGGTGCTGCTTCTCTTCTTGTTTAAGCTTGTCCCAGTTGTCGATAATATCTTGCGTTGAATTTACTTTTACATTGCCAAACACATGCGGATGCCTGTGAATAAGCTTATCAGTAAGGCCTTTAGCAACATCTTCAATTGTGAATTCGTTTTCATCAGCAGCTATCTGGGCATGCAAAACAACCTGTAAAAGCACATCACCCAATTCCTCTTTCAGATGCTTCATATCGCCGCTATCCATTGCATCAACAGCTTCATAAGCTTCTTCAAGCATGTTCGGTTTTAAAGATTTATGAGTCTGCGCTCTATCCCACCGGCAGCCTTGAGGTGAGCGCAAAGTCTTTACTACGTCAATTAATTTTTCTAAGTTTTCATATCCCATATTTTGATTATAGCATAAACATTTTACTACTAAAGTATAATATTTTATTAAAATAATCATTCAAAAGGTTGAGCAAAATATAAAATGAAATGATATTCTAGATATGTAAATTTAATAGTAGTGAGGATTAAATATGGCAAATTTATCAATTTCAAACATTCGCGAACGCATCTTCAATACTTCAAAACATGAAGCAAGCGTAGCAAGACCTGCAAACAGTGTATCAAACCCGTTTGCGGCAAACACATTCAAAGGTAATGTATTAACAGCAGATGTTTTTGAAACATCAAAACCGAAAGAACCTGCATTTACAGGTGCAACCAAGTTAAAAGCAAGCGCACTTGTCGGCTCTTTGACTAACTTAGGATCAAAAATTCAGGCAGGTATCGAATCAATTGCTGCATTCGGTAGAAGAATGAAAGAAGGCGTTACTAACACATGGCAAAAAATGAGAGAAACAGAAATTTCTTTTGCTCCGATGAAAGATGCATTTAAAGGTGCTGTTTCTAACGCTAAAAACAATGTCGTAAACAAATGGAATTCAATGTTCGAAAAAGGTATTACAGCTAAGCAAATTGAAAGCATGCCAATCGCAGAAATCAGACCGATGCTGGCAGGCGAAGTTGCTCTCGCAGAAGATTCAGCAAAATTGGTAGCATAACGGGGAGGTAAAAGATGACAGCATTAATGAATAAAAATAATAAACACCTTAAAAATGTAAGTAATATAATAGAAGGTTTGGGAAACCACAAAGACCCTGAATCTATCCAATTGCTGGAAGAAATCGGAACAAATTCATCACTTGATGTTATCCGTGAAATGACTTCCCGCGCATTGATTAAGAAAAACGAACATGATGCACTAGCTGTTGTTATTACAAACAAAGGCAAAGGTATTAATGATTTATCAACAATGGTTGCAATGAGCACTATTAATGAATTACTTGGCTTAAAAGATAAAACTGAAGCATTGAAAATTTTGACAGATACTGTTGAAATGCATTCTGATGAAGAAGTCAGAGACAATGCACGCTCAGTTAAAGCTTTGATGGCTTTGAGTTAATTGATTGAAACGTGATAATTTGCTAATTTCATATATAATAAAGCTGCCTCATAACGGGGCAGCTTTTGTGTTCAAAACTATAAAGAACGCCTCAGGACGCTGTTTTAGAGATTTATTGTAGACTTACGGCACTTTCTATGCTATAATTATTTTATGAGTAATCTTTCCAAATATTTCAAACAATCCGCAACGTACAGAATTTTTACCGGTATTTTAGAAACCTGTGAGGATTTTTTGGATACGCTTGGAAAAATAACTGAAAACGGTATTGAATTTTGCCGCTGTATATTAAAACGTCAGATAGATAAAAAAGAACTGATAGAACAATGCTACCGTTTTGGAGTAACATCTCTTCCGATAACACTTTCCATAGTCGGTATGACTTCAATAATTGTAGCCTCTCAGGTTGCGCTGGAGATGGTTAAGCAGGGCGGCGGCAATTTTGTCGGAATGTTGATGACAATTCTTATTGTAAGAGAAGTCGGGGTTATTATGTCCGGCTTTGCACTAATTTCTATGATTGGTTCATCTATGGCATCCGAACTTGCGACTATGCGTGTTACAGAACAAATTGATGCAATTAAAGTTTTAAAAGTTAATCCGATTTGTTATCTGTTTGTACCGCGCGTATTATCAGGCTTTATTATGATGCCGTTTGTAACGATTATAGCTTCAACCGTCGGGGTTTTAGCCGGTGCTGTTACTGCAAAACTCTCTGCGGATTTAAGTTTTCGGGCTTTTTTTGATTCTATGTGGCTCGGCATCTATATGAAAGACTTATGGGTTAGTATACTCAAAGCTTTTGTATTTGGCGGTGTAATAGCGCTTATAAGCTGTTCTTGCGGTTACTATGCCTCAGGCGGGGCAAAAGGAGTCGGGCTTGCCACAACTAAAGCCGTCGTATGGTCGTTTGTAGCAATTGTAATTTTAGATATGATTTTTGCTATGGCCTTTTTCTTCTAATCTGTGTATAATAAGGTGTAAACATGAGTATTGAAGTTAAAAATTTAATAAAAGCATTTGGCGATAAAACCGTTATTAACAATGTATCTTTCAAGGTTAATAACGGAGAAACACTTGCTATAGTCGGGTTTAGCGGTTCAGGTAAAAGTACTATTTTAAAGCTTATCTGCGGACTTATTAAGCCTGACAGCGGCGAAATTATAACATCAGAAGGCGATATCGCAATGGTATTTCAATATTCGGCGTTATTTGATTCTTTGAATATTGCCGACAATATAGCTTTTGCACTTCATGAAAGACGTGATTTAAGAAATAAATACACCGAAGATGAAATTAAAAAAATTGTAACCGAAAAACTTGCACTTGTGGGACTTAAAGGTATAGAACAAATGTTTCCGTCAGAACTGTCAGGCGGCATGCAGAAACGTGTGAGTTTTGCACGGGCTATAGTTACTGAACCTAACACCATACTTTATGATGAACCGACTTCAGGACTTGATCCGATTTCATCTACATTAATAGAAGATTATATTGTAAGACTCAAGGAAGAGACACAGGCTGCCTCTATCGTTGTAACACACCAGATGTCAACAATAAAAAGAACGGCAGACAGAGTAGTAATGCTATATGATGGAAAAATAGTTTTTGAGGGAACTCCGGAGGATATGCTAAGACAGGATAATGATTATACCAGACAGTTTGTCACAGCGTCTCTTGAAGGCCCGATGAAAATGATGGCGTAAAATTAGGAAGGATAAAGAAGATGAGAAATTTATTTAATGATGACGTAATGTCTCTGGATACATACATAATGTTTAAACTCAAGGAAGAAACCACAAGGCTTACTCCTGAATTAAAAGCTAAAAACCGCGCACCAATTTCATTATCAATGGGGGCTCCGACAGCCAACCCGCCTGAATATGTTATAAACAGGCTTAAAGAAATTCTGGATGAGGACGGAATTCACACTTATTCTACCCCTAAAGGTGAAAAATACTTTAGAGAAGCCATTGCTCAGCGTATGAAAAACCGTTTCGGTGTTGAATTAAATCCTGAAACAGAGATTTTTTCTCTTATAGGTTCAAAAGAAGGTATTGCGAATTTGATTAGAACTCTTATTACTCCTAAAAAAGCTGAAAAGGAAAAGGATGTAATCCTTGTCCCTGATCCGGGGTATGCGTCATATCTTGAGTTCGTAAAATGTTCCGGCGGAAAATCTTACCCGATACCGTTGACTTATGAAAATGATTACAAACCTGATATGGATGAAGTTTGGGATAGCTTAATCAAAGACGGTTATAAACCGGAAAATGTCAAGGCGATGATTTTAAACTTCCCGAATAACCCGCTCGGTGTCACAACAACAAGAGATTATGTCAGAAAGGTAATAGATTTTTGTAAAAAACATGAAATTCTGTTGATTTCAGATGCTGCGTACTGCGATTTGTATTTTGATGAGAAAGAAAAGCCGTTCAGTGTATTTGAACTGGAAGGAGCAAAAGACATTGCCGTAGAATTTTACAGTTTTTCAAAACCTTATGCCGTTACCGGCTGGCGGCTCGGCTGGGTTTGCGGCAACAGCGAAATAGTTCAGCGTTTTGGAAAAGCAAAATCTACAATTGATAACGGTATATTTAAAGCACTGCAAAAAGCCTGTGCCGAACTTCTTAATTCAAAAGAAGGGGATGAGTATATCAAAGCCGGTAATGAGGGTTACAAACGCAAACAGGCAATTATGATTAAGGGATTTAAGGAACTTGGCTGGCCGATTGATGAAGGTAAGGTTCCACATACGACATTTTATCTATGGCTGCCTATTCCGCCGCGATATAAGTCTGCATTTGAGTTTTGCGAAGATTTACTAAAAACCTCCGGCATAGTGCTTGTTCCGGGTAATGCGTTTGGAACTCACGGGGAAGGATTTTTTAGATTGTCTTATGTATGCAGCGACGAACAACTGCAGGAAGTTATCGACAGAATGAAATCCGACGGATTTACGTTTTCGTAATAATCAAGAGAAATATCTACGGGTCTTGCGGGAGCTCAAGTTGAAGGCACTAGGGCACTACGGGGCTAAGGCACTAAGTAGTAACTGTAGGGTACAATTTATTGAACCAAATTATTTTTTTAGAAGGGAATAAGGGATTAAGGAAATAAGGGAATAAGAGTTATCAATTATTAGTCAACGAGATATGCTCACATAGCCTAATTATATGTCATTGTGAGCCTTAAGGCGAAGCAATCCAGCCAATTGAAAAAACGGGACTAGGAAAATCGGAAAGGGGACTAATTCATGTAACGAACTTATTCCCCTATTCCCTTATTTCCTTATTCCCTTCCAACTAAGGGCAGAGCCCTTAGTTCGAAACACATATAGCGCGGAGGTGGCTGCGGCCCTTGTAGTACCAGTAATTGTCACCGCCGTACGTGTTGGAAGTGTAGAAGTACCGGTAGTACGCGTTAGTCGCACTGTTCTCCTCACTGGACCAGTAGTCGTAGCCAAGAGTAAGTGGAGGATTATCTTTGTATTCGTCCTTTACTTTAAGGTTAGATTTGTTTTCTGTTGCTCCTATTGTTACTTCATTGCCGTTGCTGTCTACATATAAATTACTTGCCAGTTGTGCAAGTTGTGCTCTCGTTGGTAGTTCCATACCTTTATCTTTACATGCTTTTATCGCTCCTGCCCAGTAATTGGTTGAACAATGTGCATTAGATGAACCGCTTGGATCGTATGTTGTGTCATCACATGTATTTATTGCTGTTGGTTGGAAATCAGTACTCCAGCACATGTCGCCTATCGGGTTATCGCAAGTTGAGAAGGCTACACCTGAAGATAATTCAATATCTTTTCCAACTCTATTAGGGCCTTTCTTTCCGTTTACATCTACCATGTATGCCATGCAT
The DNA here is from genome assembly GCA_944326465.1 of Candidatus Gastranaerophilales bacterium. Lineage (GTDB taxonomy): Bacteria > Cyanobacteriota > Vampirovibrionia > Gastranaerophilales > Gastranaerophilaceae > CALUVH01. The sequence goes on from CALVEB010000038.1 coordinate 13,680, forward strand.
GATACTTGAGAGCCTGTATCCTCTATCGGATCTGCATAAGGGCATTCCGGCTGGTACGCCATAATAACCGTTGTTCCGTCTGC
>CALVEB010000039.1 GCA_944326465.1 Candidatus Gastranaerophilales bacterium
TGAGAGCCTGTATCCTCTATCGGATCTGCATAAGGGCATTCCGGCTGGTACGCCATAATAACCGTTGTTCCGTCTGCAACCACAAAGCTCATGGTATTTGTATTAGTCTGCCATTCTTTTAAGCCCATGCTGCTTGCAGAAGCGAGCGTTTCTGTTTCTATGTCAAGAGGAGCATCGTCTTTACCTGTTGTTACGATTTTAGGTGAATAACATTTGTTAATGTCTCCATTGTCGCAGGTTTTGATTACTTTCATGTAGTTTTTGAAAGTGTTCATGAAATCCTCTGTAGTATCATGGCCTGTCATGACTCCGTCTACGTTCATGCGTCTTACTGTTTCAGTTAATTTCTTTTCCCACAAATCCTTAGCTGTAGACCAAGCTTTTTCATTGTGGTTTTGGATGAGACCCGGAAGGGTTAGTGCGGCAACGATGCCGATAACCGCGAGGGTGATGAGGACTTCCGCTAACGTAAACGCGCAGCGTTTACGCCCCCACCTCGAAATCAAAGATTTCGGTTTCCTCTCACAAAAACAATCCACTGGAGTGTTTTTGTTCGGCAGAGTCTCCAAGGGAGGACATGAAATTGCGGGCACCTGAGTGGTGGTGCAGGCTAGCCTGCCCTCGGCGAGTGTGAATGCATAATGTTTCATTTTCATAATAATCTCCTTATGGTTATAACCTGTTTAAAACATGTTATAATATACTATAATTTTTAAATCCTGTAAAGTACATGTTATAGACATTGTTCATGACAGGAGACATTATGCAAAGAAAGTTTTTCAGAACTGGAAACGGCTATTCATTATTTATACCTAAAGTTATAATTGAACTCTTAAAAATCGACCCCGAAAATGATTTTATAGAAATGCAGATTGAAAATGATATTCTGAAAATTAAAAAAGTGGATGAAAAAAAATAGCGATGTTGCAATATTACCCCCTGAGCTCTATTTATGTTTTACTATTGGACACAAATACCGCCTGAATATTATTTCTGTTATATCTTTAAATCTTAAACGACTTTTCTAATCTGTCTGTCTGATTTAGCAAAAGTTTTTTTCATCTATTGCCGATATACTCTGGTAGAAAGTGAGGTAATTGTATATGGCAAGAATTATAGAAGGTGAAAGACGGATTATAAAAATGTCAGTTGACGATGTATTAAGCATTGTCCGCGAATATCAAACCGTAACCCGCGGGGCCTGCTGCTATGAGCATACGCGGGAATTACTCGCTAAAACGGATTTCTATGTTCCAGAAGATTAGCCGGTTGTATAAGCACGGTCGGTATTAACAAAAAATTCTGTTTTTCTTATGGTATTATATATAAGAAAAGGAGAGTTTTATGAAGAAAAACATTTTAATCATTTCGTTAATTTTTATCATCCCGATAGTCGCTTATTTTGTGTTAACTAATTCAAGCAAGACTACTGCAACAACCGAAGAAACAGGTAAGCCGCAGGTCATAAAATTTACATCAGCAATGTGTCTTGACTGCCAGACTATGAATGAATTATTTAAGGAAATCTGGCCGAACTATCAGGATAAAATCGTTTTGACAGAAATTCAGGTGCAAAACCGCGATCAGCTAGCTGATGAAAAAATAAAAAAATATAATGTAACTCTCGTTCCAACAATTATTATGCTTAATTCTGACGGTGAGCAGGCAAAGCGTGTTGAAGGTGCAATTCCGAAAGAGGAATTGGAAAAATATTTGCAGGAGCTTAAATAATGGAGAATTATGTAAACCTCTTTACCGGACAGGGAAGTTTATTGATATTATTTTCACTTTCGTTTTTGGGCGGTCTTATTGCCTCTATTTCTCCGTGCTCGCTTGCAATGCTGCCGATTATCGTCGGATATGTGGGCGGGTATTCTGAGGCAAAGCCCTTAAAAACTCTTGTGCAGATGATATTTTTTGTATTCGGCACATCAATTGTTTTCAGCGCAATTGGAATTATTTGCGCTATAACAGGTAAAGTTTTTATCTCCTTTGCGGGCGGGTATTTTGGTATTGTACTGGCCGCAATTATGCTTGTAATGGGGCTGAAACTTGTCGGATTTTTAGATTTTGAATTACCTGTTATCGTTAAAGAAATGCCGAAAAGTGAGGCACATAATACATACTTATATCCGGTATTGCTGGGGGCTGTGTTTGCGCTTGCAGGAACTCCGTGTTCGACACCGATTCTTGCTGGTATTATGGCCTTTGCATCGCTTTCCGCTAATATTATTAATGCTATTTTAATGCTGTTTTTATTCTCTTTAGGACAGGGGCTTATACTTATCCTTGCCGGATTTATAACCTCTCATATAAAGAATATGAAAAACTTTTATAAAATCTCTGATATCCTGCTAAAACTCAGCGGTGTACTTCTGATACTTGCTGCAATATTTATTTTTTATAAGATTTTTGCTCCGCTGGTTGTAAAATAGTCTGAAATGGTGTAAAATTTATATATGGAATTTATTCCTGATTTAATTCCGAAAAAACACTTGACTAAGGAGAAGGTTATAAATGAAAATTTATGAAGGACAACTGGTAACAGGAAACGAAAGATTTTGCATAATACTGTCACGGTTTAATGATTTTATCGGTTCAAAACTTCTGGATGGTGCGATTGATGAATTGCGTCGTCATGGTGTATCAGAAGATAATATAGAAATAGTAAGAGTACCGGGGGCATTTGAGATACCGCTTGCGGCCTTGAAATTTGCAAAGACCGGCCGTTATAATGCAATCATAACGCTCGGAGCAATTATCAGAGGAGCAACATCTCATTATGATTATGTCGGGGCAGAACTTTCTAAAGGTATTGCAAATGTAAGCTTGCAGACAGAAATTCCTGTGATATTCGGAGTATTGACAACTGAAAATATAGAACAGGCTATAGAAAGAGCAGGCACAAAAGCCGGTAATAAAGGTTCCGAAGCTGCTAAAACAGCTATTGAAATGGCCAATTTGATGAAATTATAGTGTTAGTGTTTATTATAAAAATTAAGGGGTGCAGTTATGAGCGACATTATTACAGAATGCAGAAACGAGAACACGAAAGATATCGACATTCTTTCGACAATTGAAATGGTTAAAAAAATGAATGAGGAGGACAAACTTGTCGCTCTTGCCGTGGAAGAAGAACTGGAGAACATTGCGGCAGCCGTTGATTTAATTGCCAAACAATTTTTGAAAGGCGGCAGATTGTTTTATTTCGGAGCAGGTACATCCGGAAGATTAGGTATTCTGGATGCATCAGAATGCCCGCCGACATTCAGCGTGCCCGATGATATGGTTCAGGGAATTATTTGCGGCGGCGACAGGGCAATGAGAAAATCCGTTGAAGGTGCTGAAGATGATTTTGAACTGGGATGTAAGGATGCAGAAGTCCTCACTGATAATGACGTAGCAGTCGTGATTTCAGCAAGCGGAAACCCGAAATATTTACTCGGCGTCCTTTCTAAGGCTGATGAAATAGGAACTAAAACAATAGGCGTAACCTGCAACCCGAAAGGCAGAATTTATGAAGAAGCAGGACTTGTTATTTGTGCGGAAGTCGGACCGGAAGTTATTGCAGGATCATCTCGCCTTAAAGCAGGTACTGCTCAAAAAATGATTTTGAATATGCTGACAACCGGCGCAATGATAAAGATAGGTAAAACTTACGAAAACTTTATGATTGATTTGCAGGCCGTGAACGAAAAACTTAAAGACCGCGCAATCAGAATAGTCGCACAAATTGCAGGAGTTACTCATAGTGAGGCGCTTGCAACTCTGTTGAAAACAAACTGGGAAATTAAAACCTCTATAGTTTCTCTTGTAATGGGGTATGATACCGAAAAAGCAAGAGAAGAACTTAAAAAGAATAGAGGAGTGCTTCGTAAATTGTTAAATCAGCAGGTAGAAGTTTAAAGAAGGCAAGGGAGGGCAGAGTATGAAACTTACAGTAATAGGTGCCGGATGCTGGGGATTGACGCTTGCATGGCTTTTGACCGATAACTTTGATGAGGTTACTGTGTGGGGGCGTGCTCAGGATTTATCACAAGATCTTATTCAAAATAAACATGCATCTAAACCTTTAGAAGTTCAGCTTGCAGATAAGGTTGAGGTTACGAGTGATTTATCAAAAGCTCTGAATGGTGCTGATATCATATTGAATGTAGTTGCGACATCCGGAACACGTGATGTTTGTGAAAATTTAAAAAATGCCGGCATAAAATCCGAACAGATACTTGTAAATGCCTCTAAAGGTATTGAGTTGCCATCTTTGATGAGAATGTCCGAGGTTATAAAAGATGTGTTGCCTGAACAAAAATTAGCAGTGCTTTCAGGTCCTACACTTGCAAAAGAAGTTCTGGCGGGAAAACCGACTGCAGCCTGCGTTGCATCAGATGATATGTCTGTTGCTGAATTTGTGCAGAAAAGTTGTAATGTGCCGAATCGTTTCAGACTTTATACAAATAGTGATGTTGTTGGTGTTGAACTTGGCGGAAGTTTGAAAAACGTAATCGCTATTGCTTCAGGTTTTGCTCATACTATGGATTTGGGAGATAATTGTGCCGGAACACTCTTAACCCGCGGAATGGCAGAAATCGTCAGAGTAAGTATTCATCTCGGTGCAAATCCGTCAACACTTTACGGACTTTCCGGCATGGGGGATTTGATAGCGACATGCTCAAGCCCGATGTCCAGAAATTATACTGTCGGCTCTATGCTTGCAAAAGGTAAAAAAATTAACGATATATTAGCAGAATTAGGCTCTGTTGCAGAAGGTGTTAAGACATCAAAAGCCATCTGTGAACTGGCAAAAAAATTAGGACTGGAAGTGCCTGTTTCTAACGCTATTTATGAAGCTGTTTACACAGATATTACACCGCAAGAACTGCTTAGCAAGCTTATGAACAGAAAATTGAAAGAGGAAGAAAGATACATATAATGAAATTTGCTGTAAAATATTTAAAAAATATGATTTACCCGTTGAATGTACCGGAAAGTATTCATCTAACAGACGGTCAGATGGTTCTTGTCAGAACTGAAAAAGGTGAAGAAGCCCTGAAAGCATTTCTGGTAAATTCAAAAATTGCGCAGGCATGGGAAAAAAGTTCAGAGAAACCCGAGGCATTGACTGTAATCAGAACATTATCCCAGCGCGATTTACAGACACTTGATGATATAAAAAAAGAAGAGGTAACATCATTTTTTAAATGTCAGGCACTTATCAGACAACATAAACTTGTTATGAATCTTGTCCAGTGCAGGATTACATTTGATAGACGTAAAATTACTTTCTATTATACAGCCCCTGAACGGGTTGATTTTAGACTGCTGTTAAAAGATTTAACACAGGTGTTTACCCGTGTAAGAATTGACCTGCGGCATATAGGTGTGCGTGATGAAACCTCAATTATTGATGGAACCGGATTATGCGGCAGACCGTTTTGCTGCTCGTCTTTTTTGAGAAAATTCGCTCAAATTAATGTTAAACTGGCAAAAGATCAGGGGATGCCGATTGCTCCCGGAAAAATTTCAGGTACATGCGGCAGATTATTGTGCTGCTTAACTTATGAGTATTCTAATTACATAGAAGCAGCCAAAGGAATGCCGCCTGTAGGATCATCTGTTATGACTCCTGACGGATTGGGCCGAGTCTGTTTCTTGCAGTTTCTGAATGGAACGGTTTCTGTCAAAATGGAAGACGGAAAAACAAGAGAGTATCATAAAAGCGACATAGAAATGGTTGACGCTTATGTAAATGTAGAGATAGATATACCGACAACCTTGAGTTCCTATGTTGACGATACAAATATTGATATAAAACAGCTTGAAGATGACCGGAACAGTTCAACGGGCAATGTGTAATTTATTGTTTGACGTAAATCATGTCACTGTCAGCATTAATGTATTTTACAAGATATTTTGCACAGTCATCATGTTTGCCGTCCGGCTGCTGATATCTTACTTCTGAAACAAATTCATGATTTGCAATATAGCGGAACTCATCAAGAGTTATAATTCCTTTATCAACAATTTCGAATAATTTTTTAATTTCGTCCATATCTATATTTTACCCTAAAACATAGATCTTTAATCCTATAGATTTATGATTTTATTTGATTTTTCTAAAAAATTCTTCCGCAATAAGCTGTGAATACTTATCTTTTTCATTAAGCGCTATCAGTAATCTTTTTTCGCCGCCCGTTGTTTCAACTGTCGAAATTATTCCGGAAATTTCACCAACAGGCAGTTTTTTGACTCTCGCGTCAAATTTTACATAAGGCGCATTGAGCCCGTAGGAATATAGATTGCCGTGTTTTGTTACTTTTAATTCATCAAAAGTTATGGATTGGTATTTCACTTTTGAAATAGCTGCTTTTAATTTTTCTTCAACATTGCCGGATTGTAAATCTTCTTTAGTCAAAATATTTTTGTCATTTGTATCGACCACAAATAATTTTTGTCCTGAGGCTTTGTGTTCCGCGACAACAGCATTATATCCCATAATTCCTGCAGCACGTTCAATCTCAAATTCTTCACTTATTTGAGAAAAATCACCGACCTTTTTAGCGCGTTCAAGCATAACATCCTGCGGCGGATTAAACCATTGACCTATGTATTTAGATACCAGTTCCCGGCCGCCTAATGACATAAAACCTATTGCCGCCAGCGTTATTATTATCGCACGTATAATATTTCTTAAACATCCCATTTTATTTTTCCTTTTTTCATGTTATATATATTATAACTATGACAAAACCAGAAATCAATTATATAAATACAGCAGATATAAACATAGAAGATTTAACACCTTCCATGCAGCATTATGTGACACTTAAACGCCAGAATCCTGATAAAATATTACTTTACAGACTGGGCGATTTTTTTGAGACTTTTTTTGAAGATGCTGTCATAATGTCAAAGGAATTGGAAATCACACTAACAGGGCGTGACGCAGGTAAAAATATCGGGCGTGTTCCGCTTGCAGGCATTCCTGTTAAATCTATGAATACTTATATTGAAAAATTAGTACAAAAAAATTATAAAGTTGTAATATGCGATCAGCTTGAAGATCCAAAAGAGGCTAAAGGGCTTGTAAAACGCGGGATTACACGAATAATCACCTCCGGAACTATTACGGAAACGGATTTTCTGCAAAAAAATGTAAATAATTATATTTGCGCTGTATTTAAGGATGAACGTTCAGATGTTTATGGGTTTGCGTATGCAGATATTTCAACAGGTGAATTTAAAGTCACACAGAGTTCTTTAAACTTGATTATATCCGAACTTGCCCGTGTAAAACCTGCAGAAATAGTTGCGCCCGCTATACGCGGTGAAATTAAACCGTTCCAGATTGTTCCGGAAGAAAAAATAGATTTGCCGGAAATTATTACGGCAAATTATAACTGCTCAAAAATTCCGGCGGCTGTATTCAAAGCAGACTTCGCAGAAAATAATCTGAAGGCTGTGTTTAAATCTGCAACACTGGATTCTTTTGGATACAGTGATTACAAAATCGGTTTTCGCGCAGCAGGAGCATTACTTGCATATATATGGGAAAATCTGAAGGACAATGTTCCTAAGTTTGAAAAAATTGAACCTTATGAATTATCAGAATATATGATAATCGATGCAAGCACAAGAAAAAATCTTGAACTTGTAGAAACATTACGAGAAAAAAATAAGTATGGATCACTATTGTGGGCAATAGACAGAACACGTACCAATATGGGCGCGCGCCAGTTAAGAACATGGATTTGTCAGCCGCTAAAACGTGTTGATCAAATTATGCGCAGGCAAAATGCGATCTCCGAACTTGTTGAAAAAAAACAGGTTAGACTTAAACTGGCATCACTGCTTGAAAAAGTCTATGATATACAGCGTTTGGCGACAAAGATAAGTAACAGCAGCGCAAACCCGCGCGATTTTATCAGTTTAAAAACCTCATTATTCTCATTGCCTAATCTGTTTGACACAGCTTCCGCGCTGGAAAATAATCCTCTTGCAAAAGTTGAACAATACAAAGATGACATCTGGGAATACACTCAGCTTATAGACCGGACTATTGATGATGAATGCCCTCCATTAATCAGAGAAGGCGGGATTATAAAATCAGGTGTGAACGGGGAATTGGACTATTTTAGAGAATTACTGACCGGTGGCGAAAACTGGCTGAAAGAATTTGAAGAGTCTGAAAAAGAAAAAACAGGTATAAAAAATCTTAAAGTCGGCTATAATAAAGTTTTTGGTTATTTTATCGAGATAACAAATTCATTCCTCAATCAAGTTCCGCCGTCTTATATCCGTAAACAAACTCTTACGACAGGGGAAAGATTCATTACGGACGAATTGAAAAAACATGAAGATGATGTGCTTTCTGCAAAATTTAAATCAGTAGAACTTGAATATAAGTTATTTTGTGATTTCAGAGAGTACTCAAAAGAATTTGTTACGAGATTGCGTGAAATATCAGAAGCGCTGGCAAATTGTGATGTATTTACGGGGCTTGCTCAGGTTGCAGTTGAAAACAATTACTGCAAACCAGTAATCGATATGTCCGACAACTTTATTGTTAAAAATGGTCGTCATCCGGTTTTGGAAAAGATATTACCACTCGGAGAGTACGTCGCAAACGATCTTGAATTAAAAAGTAACTCAACAGATGCAACGCAGTTTATGATACTCACAGGCCCTAATATGGCCGGAAAATCAACATATATGCGTCAGAATGCATTAATAGTAATTATGGCGCAAATAGGTTCGTGGGTACCGGCGGATTATGTTGAGATTGGTATTTTTGACAAAATATTTACCCGTGTAGGCGCATCGGATGATTTAACATTAGGACAATCTACATTTATGGTAGAAATGGTAGAAACCGCTTATATCTTGAATGCAGCAACCGACAAGAGTTTTATTTTACTTGATGAAATCGGCCGTGGTACAAGTACCTATGACGGGGTTGCTATCGCGTGGTCTGTTGCTGAATATATTGCTACAAAAATTAAAGCGCGTTGTATTTTTGCAACCCATTATCACGAACTCAATGTAATGACGCAGACTTACCCGCAAATCAAAAATTATAGAATAACAATTACCGAAGAAAACGGCGAGATAGAATTTTTAAGAAAAATAGTTCAGGGCGGTGCAAGCAAAAGTTACGGTATTCAAGTTGCGAAAATGGCCGGACTTCCGCAAGCCGTTATTAAACGTTCTCAGGATTTGATGACCAAGATGCAGAAGGATTTTTCCAACAATTTATCAACCCGTAAAAAACAGGATACACCGGCTCTTGAAGTACCTCAGTTGAATCTTTTTAATTAACGTTAATATTTGTAAAAATTTTGTGAAAAATCCGCAAAAATTTTATTTATACGTTTTAATGATAGTAGGTAAAGGAGTAATTTATGGAAATTGGTTTTAATCCTGCGGTAAACTTTCGTGCGGGTGATTTACAAGCCACTGCAAAGTCATCAACTTCTCAGTCACCTGTATCCTCAGATATACAGTCCGACACTGTGGTTTTGAGTGAAAAGTCTGAAAAGAAAGAAAAAAAGCATCCATTTAGAAACTTTATTGCTGGAGTTGCAAAGTTTTTTGCGACAACCACCGAAATGGTAAAAGGAACGGTTAAAGGTACAGCGTACGGCTTAACGACCGGAGCAGCGGTACTTGCCGGTAGCTGGTTATTTGGAGCGTTGCCGTCAGGGTTCAGAAAGGGCGGCTCATTAAAAGAAGTATGTAAGCATCCGTTGAAAAGTATTGGTACAAAATCAAAAGTAGTTGCGGGATTGGCAACATTAGCTGTCGGCGCATATCATATTATTGCAGCGAAATTGAGAGCTAATCAAAAAACTGCAAACGTGGATCACCAGCTAAAAACAGGTCATCGTCCTGCTTAGTGTAGCCATAGAGCAGACGAAGGCACACAAAGTGTGCTCCTACATACTGGACACCCGCAAAAGGCAGACACAGTCTGCTCTTATACACTAGCCCACGCAAAAATTACGGGCATCCAGAATGTAAAAGTGGACGGTGTCTGCCCCTCTCCGAGGGGGAGGGCGGAAACACTTAACGAACGAATGTGAGTTTAGTGTTTCGGGTGGGGGTTAGTTCGTTGGATCCGCACATTTGACCCCCTCCTGAAATTTTTAGCCTCACTGCGTTCGGCAACAAATTTCTTTCCTCCCCCTTGGAGAGGATTGTGTAATGGGTTCCGTTGGATTTTCGCGGGTACCCAGTGTGTAAGAGTGGACTTGTCCACCAGACTGTGTCCACCCCTCTCCGAGGGGGAGGGCTGAATTTCTTAGTGAGCCTGCGAACTTAGAAATTCGGGTGGGGGTTAGTTCGTTGGATCCGCACAATTGACCCCCTCCTAGAATTTGTAAGCTCATTTCATTCGCTAACAAATTCTTTTCCTCCCCCCTGGAGAGGATTGAATAGCGGGCATCGTCACTTTGCGGGCAGACAAAATTTATGTAGGTAAATTTTTAGTATAGTAAAACATCTCTGAGTTTCACATAAATTCCGTCCAAATTTTCGTCAACTTCGTTATTCCAAAACCTTATAACTCTATAACCTTTAGACACCAAAAAATCAGTTCGTTGTTTATCATATAATATTGCATCAGGTGTATTATGTTGCCCGCCATCAATTTCTATAATAAGCTTTTTACTTTTACATACAAAATCCACTATGTAGTTTCCTATAGGATATTGACGTCTGAATTCCAACCCGTAAAATTGATGATTTCTAAGTATATTCCACAATTTAAGTTCTTGCGGTGTCATGTTTTTACGTAGACTTCGAGCTTTGGTTATTTTTTCATTCATAAAAATACTATACCGTAAATTTTATAATCCGACAAGATATCTGCCCTCTCCGAGGGGAATGCGTGACAGTTTCCGTTACCCTTTTGCGGCAGTCCAATATATAAAAGTGGACTTGTCCGCCCCTCTCCGAGGGGGAGGGCGGAAACACTTAACGAACGAATGTGAGTTTAGTGTTTCGGGTGGGGGTTAGTTCGTTGGATCCGCACATTTGACCCCCTCCTAGAATTTGTAAGCTCATTTCACTCGCTAACAAATTCTTTTCCTCCCCCTTGGAGAGGAATATTTTGACGGGCAACGCGGAAAATCCGCATTGCCTGATTCTATTAAAGCACTTAACGTCTTAGCGTCTTAACGACTTATCGTCTTTTAAAAGAGGCAACGCAAGATTTATGCATTGCCTGATTCTATTAACGAACTTATTCCCTTATTCCCTTATTCCCCTAAAAGAGGCAACGCTTAAATTTTGCATTGCCCAATTATGAAATCCTCTTAATCACTTAGTCACTCAATCACTTAATCACGTCGAACTAAGGGCAGAGCCCTTAGTTCGAAATACATATAGCGCGGCTGTAGCTGTAGCCCTTGTTGCTCCAGTTATTGTCACTGCCGTTCGTGTAGGAAGTGCTGAAGTACCGGTCGTACGCGCTATTCGCATTGTACTCCTCACTGGACCAGTAGTAGTAGCCAAGAGTAAGTGGAGGGTTCTCTTGGTATGCTTCCTTTACTTTTAGGTTAGATTTGTTTTCTGTTGCTCCTATAGTTACTTCGTTTCCACTGCTATCTACATATAGATTGCTTGCTAATTGTGCCAATTGGGCTCTCGTCGGTAATTCCATGCCTTTATCTTTACATGCTTTTATTGCTCCTGCCCAATAATTATTTGCACAATATGAATTTGCTGAACCATTTGGATCGTATGTTGTGTCATCACATGTATTTATTGCTGTATTTGCAGCAAAGTCAGTACTCCAGCACATGTCACCTATCGGGTTATCGCAAGTGGAAAAGGCTACACCTGAAGATAATTCAATATCTTTGCCAACTCTATTCGGGCCCTTTTTACCGTTAACATCTACCATGTATGCCATGCAAGATACTTGAGAGCCTGTATCCTCTATTGGATCAGCATAAGGACATTCTGGCTGGTATGCCATAATAACCGTTGTTCCGTCTGCAACCACAAAGCTCATGGTATTTGTATTAGTTTGCCATTCCTTTAAGCCCATGCTTGATGCGGAAGTGAGACCGTTAGTTTCGATTTCTTCCGGCGCATCGTCTTTACCTGTTGTGACAACTTTAGGTGAATAACATTTGTTAATGTCATTGTTATCACAGGTCTTAATAACTTTCATGTAGTTTTTGAAAGTGTTCATGAAATCCTCTGTAGAATTGTGACCTGTCATAACTCCGTCAACGTTCATGCGTCGGACTGTTTCAGTTAACTTCTTTTCCCACAGGTCTTTTGCAGTTTTCCATGCTGTCTCATTGTGGTT
>CALVEB010000040.1 GCA_944326465.1 Candidatus Gastranaerophilales bacterium
TTCAACAGTAGCGCCAGCTGCTTCAAGTTGTTTTTTGATAGCTTCAGCATCTTCTTTTTTGATGCCTTCTTTAACAGCTTTAGGAGCACCGTCAACCAAATCTTTAGCTTCTTTCAAGCCAAGACCAGTGATAGCACGAACTTCTTTTAATACAGCGATTTTGTTAGCGCCAGCTGATGTTAAGATTACATTAACTTCAGAAGCTTCTTCAGCTGCTGCGTCGCCTGCTGCTGCCGGTGCTGCTGCTGCAACTGCTACAGGAGCTGCTGCAGATACGCCGAATTTTTCTTCCATAGCTTTTACTAATTCTGCTGCTTCTAATAATGTTAATTTTTCAATTGATTCTAAAATAGTTTCTACGTTACTCATTTGTTTTTCTCCTTGTTATTTGATGTAAATTTTTTTTAAATTAAGTTAAGTTTTACCGCGTATATTTTGCGGTACAGCAAAACTTTATGCTGTTTTTTGGTCTCTAACAGCTGCCATAGCACGTGTAAGTTGAGCCATAACTGCATTGATAGAGTTTGCGATACCTGAAGCAGGTGAGTTGATTGAACCAAGAATTTTTGCGTAAAGTTCTTCTTTTGACGGCAATTTTGCTAAATCTTCAGCTTCTTTTGCTGATAACAATTTACCGTCAAGAGCACCGCCTAAAATAACGCCTTTTTTAGATTCTTTGATAAAGTTTGAAACTGCTTTTGCAGGGCTTACTTGATCTTCGTATCCAAATGCTATAGCTACAGGGCCTTTTAGCATATCTGCAAGAATTTCATATTCAGTGCCTTTAATTGCTAATTTAGCCAGTGTATTTTTTGTTACCATATAGTCGCCGCCGCCTTTTTGGAGTGTGCGTCTTAATCTGGTGATTTCATCTACACTGTAGCCTTTGTATTCTGTCAAGATTGCAACCTGAGCTTTTTCAACTTTTGATTTAATTTCATCTATTTTTTCTGATTTAAATGCTTTTGTTGCCATTTTAAGCTCCTTGTTTTTATTGTATCGACCCGAGTTTTTAAATACATATACAAAAAAGACTTTGCTGTATGTATTTAACCGCAAAATCTTACACAATAATTATTTCGTTTATATATTTCGACTTTTATGTGTAACCTCGGCAAGCTGATGTTTTAAGGGTTGGCTGCTGATTATTTGGAAAGCCTTTTTACCTTTCGGGTATCGGCTGTTCTTCCGGCACCAGCCCGCTTGCTGTCTGCGGTTGTATCTTTATAGTAACAGAAAAATTTCTAAATGCAATAGGTGCTTAATTATTCTTAACCAATGTCCAGACTTTATCACTGTCATCTATTGAATAAGTACCTTTTAAGACAGGCGTATATTTTTTCTCTTTTATAAACTCGTACCGGAGTTGGAAATTACCGAGGCAAATTATTTCACCTGGCATTTTTAACGATAAAAGTTTATTCAGTGTCGTAAATACTTTTTTGATATCTGTCTTATTATCATAAGGTTCCAGTGCCGTATATGTTGTTAAGGTCATCTGGCTTTTTAATACATATTCATCCATTTGCGCCAGAAGTTTTTTCAGGTAATCAAGTATGGAATCTATTTTTTCAAAATTATTACACAAGAGTAAAAACTGCTTTCCTGATTTTGCAACTTTACAATCAGGCAGTTTGGAAAGAGCATAATACATCTGCTTATCTACTTCTTTTTCCTTTGCTTCCATTGAATCGTTACTCTGTTCTGACCAGAAAGCATTTCCGAGTACGTTATTCAGGCTGTATGTTATAAGTATTCCTATGTTAGAATTTTTTAACTGCTGTTTTTCGTAATCTTCCTGTAATTGCTTGTTAAAGAGTTCTTCTTGATCGCGTGCGACTTTGTCAATTATAATATCAATTTTTGTTATCTGTTTATCAAAAAATTCTTTTATTTGAGATCCGCCCCAGATAAGGAGCAATGCTACAATATCAAATAACAGGATGGAGCCGTCAATTTTTACTCCGCCAACTTCAATCATGCGGCGGTAAAATATCTTAACCAGATTTGAGACAAAATCTGATAACGGATTTACAAATGTCAGAAACTGCTTATCTATTAAATCTAAAAACCAGTGCAAAGTTACCAGAAATATTATAATAAATAAAATAATTTGAATTATAAATACTATATTTATTAAATATTGCCACATTTTCCGTTGTGCATAATAAAATTTAAGCATTAATAAATCCTCATTAACCTAACAAAATATTATCTATCAATCTTACATTACCGATTTTCAGTGCTATAAATACCTGTGTATTACTGTCTGCAATAGTTTTTTCTTCCAGATTATCTTTATCTCTAAATTCAAGATATTCAAGTGAATGATGTTCGTTTAAAAAGCTGTATGCAGTTTCAGTGAGCGCTTTTACATCTGTTATACCTTTATCATAGCATGCTTTTATATTGAATAAAATTTTGCTCAAAGCAAGTGCTTCTTTTTTATCACTTTCTGACAGGTACTTGTTACGGGAACTAAGCGCCAGTCCGCTTTCTTCTCTTACAATAGGGCAAGGTATAATTTCAATAGGTATATTCAAATCCTTAACCATTTTTTTGATAATAATAAGCTGCTGAGCATCCTTTTGCCCGAAAAATGCATAATCCGGCTGCACTATATTAAATAACTTGTTAACAACAGTGCAGACGCCGTCAAAATGCCCGACGCGGGATTTGCCGCATAATTTGTCAACATAAAAATACGGCGGGATAACATAAGTTAAAAAATCATTTGATAAAATATGACCTTCGCCGTACATTTCTTTTGGTGACGGAGCAAAAACGATATCTACACCGGCTTCGTTACACAATTTTTCATCAGCGTCCAGTGTACGCGGGTATTTATCTAAATCTTCGCCCGGGCAAAACTGTATCGGGTTTACAAAGACAGAAACAACTGTTCTGTCGCATTTTTCAACACTTTTTTTAATCAGGCTTAAATGACCGGCATGCAAAGCTCCCATTGTCGGGACAAGTCCTACGGTTAAGCCTTCTTTTTTCCATTGTTTTATCTGCTCTCTTACGTCGTTAATAGTATGTAGTAACATAACCGTCTCTCCTGCTTATATAATATCACAAAAACCGGATTGTCCTAATCTTTTGTCTGTTCAAGCTGTTGGAGTGAAGCTGTCAAATTTCGTAATTCTTCTTCATCCAGTTTAAAAACTTCATCATCATTAGGGTAATTGCCAGATTTAACATCTTCATTAAATTGTTTTGCCGAGTTTAAAATAAGTGATTTCATATCACCGTAGCGGCGCGCAAATTTCGGTTTAAAATCAGAAAATTTTCCGAACAAATCATCGCAAACCATAACCTGTCCGGTACAATATCTCCCGGCGCCGCAGGATATTGTCGGGACTGTCAAATTCTCAGTTATATATTTTGCGCTCTCTTCCGGAACCATTTCTAACACTATGGAAAATACTCCTGACTGTTCAAGTCTTGAGCATTGATATAAAATATCAGATGCGGCTTCAAATGATTTTCCCTGAATTTTATAACCGCCGATTGTATTCAGAAATTGAGGTGTAAATCCAACATGTCCCATAACAGGTATACCGCAGTCTACAAGGCGTTTTATTACATCGTAAATATAATCATCAGCACCTTCTATTTTTACGGCATTTGCGCCCAATTTTATCATCTCGCCGCAATTTTTTATTGCTGTCGGGATATCGGTGTGATAGCTTAAAAACGGCATATCAGTGACAACCATGGCATGATTTACTCCTTTTGCGACAGCTCTTGTAAAAATTTTCATCTCATCAACACCTATTGCGTGTGTTGTTTCATATCCTAAAGCTGTCATTGCGAGACTATCGCCAATCAGAACAATATCGATACCTGCTTCATCAATATATTTTGCGGTTGAATAATCATAAGCCGTTAACATTGAAAACTTTTCGTTATTTTCTTTTATTTTTTGAATTGTTTTCACTGTGATTTTTTTTGTCATTATAACACACAATCCTGTTTTTCTATCTCTTTTGCTGTAAAGAATAATGTCTTTACGTGCTTGTGTTCTTTTTTATACCAGTAATAAATAGCGCGTGCCACGCGGTTGGAACTGTGTCTGACAAGCCCTTCTTTGCTGTCTTCTATCAGTTTTTTAGAAAACAATTTTATTCCGAGTTTTCTGATATTTTCAACATCAACTTTAACAGGGTATGAGCCTGACTGCTGGTATTTTTGAGCAAGATTATTCGGCAGATAGTCGTTAACCAGTACGGCATCAATAATTTGGTCGCTTCCGGCATGCTGAATAAGTGCTTTCAAGTGGTCAGAAACTGCATAACCGTCAGTTTCTCCGGGTTGAGTCATTATATTACATACATAGATTTTTTTAGCATTTGATTTTGCAATTTCTTCTGCTATTTCTTTAATTATCAAATTAGGAATAACACTTGTATACAAACTTCCCGGCCCGAGAATAATAAGTTCTGCTTCTTTTATTGCTGATATTACATCAGAAAGCGCCTTGCAATCAGCAGGATCTGTATAGAGTCTTTTTACACGTCCGTGCGCTTCCGGAATATTAGATTCGCCGTGTATAATTCTTCCGTCTTCCATTTCAGCAACAAGCTTCATATCATCAAGGGTTGATGGCAGAACTCGTCCGCGGATAGATAAAACATTTGAGGATTCCTTAACTGCACGCACCATATCGCCTGTAATTGCACAAAGCGCTGTCAAAAACAGGTTGCCAAAACTGTGACCTTCCAGCCCCTCGCCTGATTTAAAACGGTATTGAAAGAGTTTTGTAATTAAGTCTTCATCATCAGCCAGAGCCGCAATACAGTTTCTGATGTCTCCCGGAGGCAGCATACCCATTTCTTCGCGCAGACGGCCGGAACTTCCGCCGTCATCGCCGACTGTTACAACTGCAGTTACGTTATTGGTAATATGTTTTATGCCTCTTAACAGCATTGAAAGCCCTGTTCCGCCGCCTACAGCAACGATTTTAGGGCCTCTGTTCAACTTTCTTCTTCTGTATAAGGTTTCCAGTAGCGTTTGATTATCTTTACCATCCAGTATTGAAAGGTTTGTTTTTTCCCAGCCTTTAAAAAACAGTGCTGCTCCAAACATTATAAACGCAAACGCAAGCCATTCGGTTGATGCATGTAAAGCAATCTTTCTGATAAATTCCATTGTGTAGAATATTGGTTTTATATCAAATAAAATCAGTACTCCGAGTGTCACGACTGCAGCGCCTAAGAATATCAGCATAAACCATCTTTTTACTTGCAGCCCCGGAATCAGCCATCTTGCATCCTGTGTAAATCTTACATTATTTTTTAATTTAATCATAATTTTTTACTCCACCCAGCCTGATTTACAGGCGTTTTTGTAATTTACAGGCAAAGGACTTATGATATCTCGTGCCTGTTTTGCCAGTTCGGCTGCATTTGTAATTCTGTTTGTAAAGTGAATTGTATCAGCTTCTACAACTGTTTTTCCGCCTTCATTGTTATAAACCTGAGAATTTGATAACAATAATCTCAGACGCGAAATTGATGTATCGGTATTTTCAATATCTTTAGTCTGATAATCTATTGTTCCGTCAATATTATATATTTTGTTTAGAGAAATTTCATGTGCAACAGGTATGTTCACATATTCTCCGACTTTTGCTGTAACATCGCCTGAAGCGCCATAATAAACAAGCCATTGTGAACATTTTTTTATCGCTTTTGCTATTGCACAGGCAAAATTAAAATCTTCAGCGGCCTGTTTGTACATTGCGCCGTGAGGTCTTACATGTTCTATTTCAAGCTTAAAACTTTTTGCAAAAGACATTAGCGCGCCGACTTGATATATTACCAGCGCTTCAATTTCATCTTCTGACAAATCCATTTGTCTGTATCCAAATCCCTGAATATCATCAAATCCAATGTGTGCACCGACTACCACATTCTTTTCTTTAGCTGCAAGCAGCGCATTTTTTATTGTCAGAGGATCTCCTGCATGAAATCCGCACGAAATATTAACTGAACTAACATAATCAAGCAATTCGTATTCCGCATTATTTTTGTATATTCCGAAACTCTGCGCAAGATCGCAATTAAAATCAATATTTTTTATAACTTTTCTCTCTAATGTATTTTGCATAATTCTATTTCCATTAATTGTAATGCATTAATTATACTTGATAAATAAATTAATGCCACTAATTTTACATAAATTTAATATAAATTTTCCGTAGTTGCATGGTCTGCGGATAAAACGGATTTTATGAACAGAAAACATCCTGATAGTTTATGGCTTAATAATGGATAATACAGAAATATCGTTGAAATATTTTTCAGCACAGGACTTAATCTGTTCAGGTGTAACTGTTTTTATTTTTTCTTGTATTTTGCTGTTAAAATCAAATCCCAATCCTAACACGCCGTAATGTGCATATAAGCATGCCTGTTGATTATTTGTTTCCTGTGTGAATGCCCATTTGCCGAGCAAATTATTTTTTGCGTTTTCCAATTCTTCCGGACTAACAGGAATAGTACGTATCTTTTCAATTTCTTCTTTAAATCCGTCTAGAGAAACCTGAATATTTTTAGGTTCTGTTGCAATATAAATAGCAAAGTTCGCGCCGAGTGCAAAAGCTTCATAAGAGCTTCTTACCACATAAGCGAGGCCTTTTTTATCCCTGAGTTCAAGAAATAACCGTGAGGACAATCCTGATGCCCCGAGTATTATATTTAAAAGCAGTAATACCGGATATTCCTCACTGTCATAAGAGGGTACAAGCCAGCCTTGTACAATATGCGCCTGATTCAAATCAGATTTAATTATTTCGACATTTTTGCACTCTGACAATTCCGGTTTCGCAAGTGTATTTTCTGTATCGACAGAATTTGGCAGTGAATTAAAAGCCGCATTTGATTTTTCATAAACTTCATCAAACTCAATATCGCCGACAAAACTTATAACTTTTTTACCGTTATTCAATATTGTGTTATAAGCTTCTATTACATCTTCTTTTTTAAGATTTGGAATATTGTCCAGAATTCTTGTGTATGTGTGCCCGTAATTGTGTCCGTCAAAAATATTTTTATAATAATTTTCCAGAGCACGTGCCCGCGGTGAATCCAGTTCTGCCGTAATTTCACCCTGCATTTTTACAAGCTCTCTTTCAAAATCTTCAAATGTCGTATTTTTAACAACATCTTCCGTTAGTTCAAGAGCTTTATCAAAATCTTCATTCAGGCAGACAAACTTAAAACGCAGATAATCCTGTTTAAGTTCACAGATAAAATCAATTGCGTATCTGTCAAATTCTTCGGCCAATTGTTCTGCTGTACGGTTTTGTGTGCCTTGCATAAAGAGTCTTGTCATTACAGCATACAAACCTGGAAATTTTTCAACACTGCTTAAAGAAAAATTCAAGCAAAACGCTGCTCGCGGTGTATTTTCATTCTTTTTATAAAATAAATCTATATTATTATTTAATCTCACTTCTCTTTTCATAAAAATATTATACCACAAAAAGAATTAAAGATAAACAAAGCCCGATAGACACCTGATTAATATAAAAAATCTCAAAAGGTTTTATAATCTTTGCTGAATCGGGGGAATTAAAATGAACAGATATTTAGTTATATTTTCGATATTAGTAGTATCAATAATCGCGTACACTGATGCGCGTGACAGGCTAAAAGAGCTTGATTCCGTTGCTGCAAATACTCCGGCGCAAGTAGAAATGAAGCCGGTATTTAATAACAATTTGCCGGATAAGGAGTTTAAAAATAATGTACCGATGCAACAACCCCAACAGCAATCCGAAATCGGAAAAAAGCAAGAATCTGATAAAAATAATCAACAAAATGAACAATCTCTCAAAGACGCGCAGCAAAAAAGAAATAATGATTTATTCAAATAATACTGTTTTCCGTCCGCTAATAATCCATTAACATTTCACCGTAATTCATAACGTCTGTTTCTTGTTTATTTTCAGGCGGTGCAGAAGGTACATTGCTCTCAAATCTCAAAATACCGCCATCAGTCTCTTCAATGCTAACAGGTTTAGATTGTATAGGAGAAACTACCTGCGGGAAAAATCTCAATACAATATTCTGTGCCGCGTCAGCCGAAACTATATGGTGTGAATATTTTCGTAATTTTTCAAACTGTGTACGCGCCTGCGCGTAATTATTCGCGATAAAATAGCCTTCCTTATTACTGATCTTTTTTACATAAGTGTTTTGCCACATAGGCAAATCATTTACGACATCAAGCAGTATAACATTAGTATTAAGATAAAAATCGTGCGAAATATTAAAATATGAAGTTATATCCAGAACATCCCAGATACTTCTTTTCAGGCTGTTATCTTTGCTTGTCACATAACTTCTTATTATAATTACAGATTTTGCATCAAATTTTGCAGCAACTGTTTTAAATGTCCTGTAATCAATATATTTGGAGTAATGAAATTTTTGTAATGCTGCATTTACAGAATTTTTTAATCGTGTATCATAATCAAGAACTGAACGTACACGGTATAAGTCAGGCGAAACAACCTTTCCTCCTGACAAATTAAGTTGCGTTATTATATCTTCAGCAAAAATCTCTGAAGGTTCAACAAATCCGAAATAATTTTCATGCATATTGTACAGGTCAGCCGGAAGTGTCAAAACATTGAATGTTATGGCCTGTGCCTGCAATGGCAGGAAAAATAAAATCATTACTAAAAATTTTACTACTATCTTCATGCTTTTATTATAACACAGTTTCATACAATTAATGGATTATAAAATAAAAAAAATATTATAAAATCTTAAAAGAAGAAGGAGACCTTGAATGGACTACAATGAATTAATGGAAAAAGCTATTGAGGTGTCAAAAAATGCCTATATCCCGTATTCAAAATTTGCTGTCGGCGCCTGTGTGTTATCTGAAAATGATAAAATTTATACCGGCTGTAATTTTGAAAACTCAAGCTACGGGTTGACAATTTGCGCCGAGCGTAATGCAATAGGTTCAATGATAGCTGACGGAGAACGAAAAATAAAGGCAATAGCAATATATTCACCTAACATGAAAAACTGCACGCCATGCGGAGCCTGCAGGCAGGTGATACGCGAATTTCAGGTTGATGCCGGTGCTGATGTAATAACAAAATTCGGTGATGAACTTAAAACATATAAAATTAACGAACTATTGCCGGAATGTTTTATTTTATAACATGTATTTTATAGAATTAATTGTTAAAAAATTTCTTAAAAAAGAACAAACACAAGACTATAACCCGCTGGAGGAAAACAACGAAGATAGCGGGTATGAAAAATGCGAGCATATATTTATGCCGTTGGACAGCACAGGAGAAACTCTGGCATGCACACTCTGCGGACTTATTGTTAGTAAAAAGAACTTAAATAAAAAGATTAAATAATTGGGGGGCTGTTTTTTAAAATTCTTGTAATAAAAGCGGGCCTTTAAATATTTAAGGGCCCGCTTTAGATTAGTTTTTTGTGAAAAAATTAGCCTTTAACCTGACTCATAACTTCTTCAGCGAAGTTATCTTGACGTTTTTCAAGCCCTTCACCAAGTACGTATCTTGTGAATTTTTCCACAGTCAATTTGCCTTCAATCAATTGTCCGACAGTGATATCCGGATTTTTGATGAATGGTTGTTCAAGAAGAACACGACCTGCCATAAGCTTATTTACGCGGCCTTCAACAATTTTTGCTCTGATAGCTTCCGGTTTTTTCAGCAAGTCTTCTTTACCCATTTCAATTTCTGTTTCGTGGTCGATAACTGATTGAGGAATTTCGCTTCTTGAAATGAATTCAGGAGCGGAAGATGCGATATGAAGACAGATATCGTTCATTAATTCATCATCTTTTTTATCTGTTTGGATTAAAACGCCGATTTTACCGTTATGAATGTATGATGCAGTGTTGCCTTCGTAGCGGATAAATCTTCTGAAAGTGATTTTTTCGCCGATAGATGCGATTTTTTCTTTAATAACTTCAGATATAACTTTTCCGCATTTAGGGCAGGTTGCAGCCAGTAAAGCATCAACATCAGCAGGGTTGGTTTCAGCAACCATTTCAGCTAATCCGTTAGTTAGTTCTTTAAATTCTTCATTTTTCGCAACGAAGTCAGTTTCGCAGTTAACTTCAACCATAGCGCCGGCATTACCGGTAATAGCAGAAGCAACAAGACCTTCAGCGGCGATTCTGCCCATTTTTTTATCAGCAGAAGCCATACCTTTTTGACGGAGAACTTCCATTGCTTTTTCCATATCACCGTCAGTTTCGACTAATGCTTTTTTCGCATCCATCATACCTGCGCCGGTTTTGTCGCGAAGTTCTTTTACCATTTGAGCTGTAATGTTCATTAATTTCTCTCCTTTATTTAAGGGAATAAGGAAACAAGGCAATAGTGGAATATATTTATGGAATTAAATTGATATATTAAATTATGGTTATTCCTTCTTGCCTGTCCCTTGTTATTCCTTTATTGTTAACTAATTTTCAGTTTCTTCAGTTTTAACTTCTTCAAGTTTAACGCCGGCATCTTCAGCTTTGATTTCCTGAATTTTAGCTGTTTTGTTAGCGTTATTTTCTCTCAACTGTTTACCTTCAAGAACTGCATCAGCGAGTTTAGAAGTTATAAGCTTGATTGAGCGGATAGCATCATCATTACCAGGGATAATGTAGTTTATACCATCCGGATCTGCATTAGTATCAGCCAAGCAGATGATAGGAATTTCTAATTTATTAGCTTCCTGAATAGCGATGAGTTCTTTTTTCTGGTCGATAATAAAGATTAAATCAGGCAAACCTCTCATATCTTTAATACCGCCTAAAGTTTTGCTCAATTTACCTAATTCGCGGTTCAATCTTGCGATTTCTTTTTTAGGCAGCTTGTCAGCGTGGCCGGAATTCATGAAGTCTTCTAATTCTCTTAACTTGTTTATACGGCTTCTGATTGTATCGAAGTTAGTGAGCATACCGCCTAACCATCTTCTGTTAATGTAGTAAGCGCCAGATCTTTTTGCTTCTTCAGCAACAACTTCAGCGGCCTGTTTTTTAGTTCCAACGAACAGGATATTTTTATTGCGAGCTGCGAATTCTCTGACAACAGCGTAAGCTTCGTCTAACAAATCAGTAGTTTTGCGCAAATCAATTACATAAATACCATTTCTTGCACCGTAGATATACGGTTTCATTTTAGGGTTCCATCTTTGAGTCTGGTGTCCGAAGTGCACACCTGCTTCTAAAAGTTCAATCATAGATGCTGTAGGCATCGTTTTTCTCCTTATGTTAATGTATTGTACTACGGGCTAAACTGTCCCATCCTTGCAGGCTTTTTATTAAAAGGCATTTGTCTTGTTTGAGCCTTAGGGACTAGGGCAAAACCTATCGGACTAGTATAACCAATATAATAATATTACAAACATGTTATAGTGCAAACGTTTGTGTAATTATGTTACGAGCGGTCAAAAGAGTTAAACTGTAGTGTGCAATTTATTGCCCCAAATTATTTTTTTAGAAGGGAATAAGGGATTAAGGAAATAAGGGAATAAGAGTTATCAATTATTAGTCAACGTGATATGCTCACATAGCCTAATTATGTGTCATTGCGAGCCTTTAGGCGAAGCAATCCAGCCTATTGAAAAAGCAGGACAAGGAAAATAGAATAGGGGATTAATTCATGTAACGAACTTATTCCCCTGTCTTGGATTTGCTCCACGCTCGCAGAGTATCGCCTGTTGTGCTTACGCACAAGCTGGCTCAATCTGCTCGCTATCCGGATTTGCTCACTTCGTTCGCGCCATCCGTACGCAAATCCGTTATTTCCTCATTCCCTTATTCCCCTAAAAAGAGGCAACGTGGGGAATCTCACATTGCCCTATTTTGAAATCCTCTT
>CALVEB010000041.1 GCA_944326465.1 Candidatus Gastranaerophilales bacterium
CCTTGCGGTATCTCAAATCAAATTCAACACAAGCTAAGGTCTTGTGCAATATAGTATAAAAATAAGTAATTCGTTATTACAAACAGAAAATATCAAGTAATAGGAACCATGAATGAGAAAAAGATTTAAAATAAAAAATTTAATAAGGAATAAATTTCAGAGGAATATTTTCCTCAACAGCAGACGAAGTCTGGTGGACACAGTCCACTTTTACACATTGGGCACCCGCGAAAACCCAACGGCCGCAGACATGTAATGCTGAACTTGTTTCAGCATCTAGCCAACGTAGCAATTCAAGGGAAACACAAGGACCCCTCACCCCTGCCCCACCTCTCACAAAAACAATCCACCGGAATGTTTTTGTTCGGCAGAGTCCAAGGGGCGAGGAATAAAAGATAAGTACTACATTTAACGCCGGAGGTGTCCGGCAGAAAGCAGAGGTTACAATGACCAAAATGAAGAAAGAAAAACTTAAGAGAAAGGAGTTTAAATTATGCTAAAACCAACACAAAACAATGCACAATTCCTCTCCAAGGGGGAGGAAAGAAATTTGTTGCCGAACGCAGTGAGGCTAGAAATTTCAGGAGGGGGTCAATTGTGTGGATCCAACGAACCAACCCCCACCCGAATTTCTAAGTTCGCAAGCTCACTAAGAAATTCAGCCCTCCCCCTCGGAGAGGGCAATCGCGCCGCGTTTACACTCGCCGAAGTCTTAATAACTCTAGCTGTTATAGGAGTGGTGGCCGCGTTAACCCTTCCGGGTCTCATCCAGAACCACAATGAGAAAGCATGGTCTACAGCAAAAGATCTCTGGGAAAAGAAACTCACAGAAACAGTAAGACGCATGAACGTAGACGGTGTAATGACAGGACACGATACAACAGAAGATTTCATGAATACTTTCAAAAACTATATGAAAGTAATCAAAACATGCGACAATGGTGACATCAACAAATGCTATTCACCTAAAATCGTTACAACAGGTAAAGATGATGCGCCTCTTGACATAGAAACAGAAACGCTCACTTCTGCATCAAGCATGGGCTTAAAGGAATGGCAGACTAATACAAATACCATGAGCTTTGTAGTAGCAGACGGAACAACAGTAATTATGGCATACCAGCCGGAATGCCCTTACGCTGATCCAATAGAAGATACAGGAAGTCAGGTAAGCTGCATGGCATATATGGTAGATGTAAACGGTAAGAAAGGCCCGAATAGAGTCGGTAAAGATATTCAATTATCTTCAGGCGTAGCGTTTTCTACTTGCGATAACCCGATAGGTGACATGTGCTGGAGTACATATTTTCGGCCAACAGCAATAGATACATGCAGCGATACAACATACGATAAAAATGGCTCAGCAAATGAATTTTGCGCAAACAATTATTGGGCAGGAGCAGTAAAATCCTGTAGAGACAAGAACATGACACTTCCAACGAGAGCCCAACTAGCACAATTAGCAAGCGAATTATATGTAAACGCAAGCGATGGAAGCGCAGTAACAATAGGTGCAAACGAAACCAAAAGCAGCCTAAAAGTAAAGGACGAATACAAAGATAATCCTCCTATCACTCTTGGCAACTACCGCTACTGGTCCAGTGAGGAGTACAATGCTTGCGGCGCGTACACCCGGCGCTTCGACGCTGCCACCACGTACGGTAGTGACGGTATCTGGAACAGCAAGGGCTACAGAGGCCGCGCTGTGTGTCTCGGGAGCTAGAAGCACGCGAAGGCTCACGCCTTCGGTTAAGTCGTTAGGACGTTAAGACGTTGAGACGTTAAGTCCGTTAATAAAAATAGGCAACGCATAAATCTTGCATTGCCTCTTTTTATTAACTGTCATGCTGAACTTGTTTCAGCATCTAGCCACCGATGAAATTAATAGGTTCGTGAAAACAAACCCCTAAAGTAGTAACATCTGCCAGACCCTGAAATAAATTCAGGGTGACATGTCAGTGACCGCTGGACTTTTGCGGGTGCCTAATATGGAAGAGCGGACTATGTCCGCCCGTACGCAAATCCACTAAGACGTTAAGTTCTTTAATAAAGCGGTTATTAGTGGAATTTCACCAAGACCGCTTTTTGTAACGAACTTATCGTCCTAACGTCTTATCGTCTTATCGTCTTTATTAACGAACTTATTTCCTTCCAACTAAGGGCTCTGCCCTTACTTTTAATTGTTTCGCAAATATTCAACCAACTCTTCCATTGAGTAAATATTTTGTACTACAAAAAACTCCATGCCGGTCTTTTCACGCACATAATCAAGATTTTTGCCGTCAAGAAAATCTTCGCTGTATGGCTTTAGCATTACTGATGGTATTATGACAAAGTCAGCCTCAATATCTTTAACGGTGTTAATCAAATCGTCTGATGTAATAAGTCCCGCAACCGTAATATTCTGCCCCCAGTAATTTGATTTCACCGGACAGACTATTGTTTCAAAATTTTCTATTTGATTTAATTTTTCTGCAATTTCAAAAATCGCGTCTTTGGCCGCATAAGATGTTGCAAAAGCTGCCCTTACCGGCTTCGTAATTTTTTGAGGCAAATCAAGATGAGAAAAATCATCCAGTAAATATCTTATCGCACCGACTCCGTCATCTAGCTGCGAAAAGTTCCCGTAATATTCAACCGGCGGAATTGGCTGTTTTGCCAGCAGAAAAAACTCATCCGAGCAACAGATGTTTTTATATTTTGACGCAATTTTTATTGTTTCTTCTGCAATGGTTTTATCAACCTGTCTTAGATTTTCTTCCCTGAATTGTGTTATTCCGACCGGCACAATTGCCACAGATAGTAAAATATCTCCGAGTGAAGTCAAATCCTTAAGTGTGCGTTCCAATTCTTCACCGTCATTCAATCCCGGACAGAGCACTATTTGCGCATGGAAAGGTATTTCATTTTCTTTAAACCACTGTAAGTTTTCAAGCGACTTGCCGGCATTTAGATTTCTCAGCATTTTTACGCGTAATTCAGGATTAGTTGTATGTACCGAAACATAAAACGGCCCCAGATGCATCCTTGCAATACGTTCTTTATCTTTTTCAGTAAGATTGGTCAGAGTTATGTATGTTCCTTGCAGATATGAAAGCCTGTAATCGTCATCTTTTACATAAAGAGTTTCGCGTAAGCCTTTTGGCTGCTGGTCAACAAAACAGAATATGCAATGGTTCAGGCATGGTTTTACGCGGTCAAATACTGCACTTTCAAATACAATGCCAAGATCTTCATCATAATCTTTTTCAAGTTCTATTTCTTCTGTTTCTCCGTTGGCTTTTTTAATTTCGAGCGTCAGAAGTTCTGATTTGCAGTAAAAATTGTAATCAATCATATCCTGCATTTTGCAGCCGTCAATGGAGACAATTTCATCACCTGCCGCCAGTTCCAATTCTTCTGCTATTGAGTTTTCCAAAACCTTACTGACTATTGCGGGCATTGTCTTTTTCAAATCCTTCTACTATTGTTATAAAATTAGAGTATTCACAAAGTGCATTATCAAGAATGATTTTTTGATAGAAATTCAACGGGGTATATTCATCATTTAGTGCATTTTCTGTTGAATTTTTATGCTGCATTGCGCGGGACTTAAGTAGGAAAAATAATTTTTTCCGTTCTTCCTGCGACAGATATCCGGCACAGGCAAGTTTTATTCTAGCTTCTGAGAAGAATTGCAGCGGATTTTCACTCGGGGCTGCAAGCAAAAGTCTGCATAATTCATTTTTGCCTTTTGAGGTTATTGTGTAATAACCTGATAATTTACCGCCGTCAGACATCATTTTGCGACAGGTCAGACATCCTTTTTCTTCCAATCTGTTCAGTGCCGGTTTTATTGCGCCAAAACTAGGGTTTGTGAATGCTGCATAATAATCTTTTATATGTTTTTGTATTGCATACATCGTGAAATCGCGTTTCATCAATGCATCAAGTATAAGTATTTCTATCATAGATATATATTAACATAAATTTTTGTCTATTGGAACATTTTTTATTTACAGTCAATTGGTTTACCGAAAAACAATTTGAAAAGTCCCAGCCGCTTTTTCATTGTTTGAGCAACTCCGGAGGTTATGACATTAAGGTTGCAGGTTGTATTGTCAATATTGTCTATAATTGATGTCATTTGCGGTACAGTCGTTTTTAAACCTCCGGTTATATCTTCAATATTCTGTATTGTTTCATTTAAGTTTTTAGTTGTTCCGTTCAGATTTTCGCCGACACCGTTCAGGCGTTCTTCATTAAATGATGTATTCAGACTATAAGATACATTATACAAATTTTTTGTTGTATTGGATAAATTTTTAGAGGCAGCGACAAGATTTGGACGCGCTTCATTTATTGTATCTCTTAGAACTTCAAAAAGACTGTTAAGAGTTTCCAGAGTTTCATTGGCGCTTTTTACAGTATCATTAAGTGAACCCTTTAACTGTTCAAGGTATCCGGATTCCGCCTGCGCAGAAAGAAATGTATCCAGATCTACAACTGTTGTACCGCGAATAATATCACCGTCCTTGAGATATGTTAACGAGGGACTATCAGGATATATTATCTCTATAAAATCGTGAGTGCGCCAGCCTTTTTTCTCTTTATTCAATCTGGCTGTGACATTTATAGGTAATCTTATATTTGTTGGTTTAAGCATAACCGTAAGTAATGTTGTTTTGTAATCTTTGCTCGGACGCATTCTGAGTGTTCTGCCTATCCTGAACCCTTTGTAATAAACTGACATTCTGTGTCTGATAGGTCTTGCTTCCTCAAATTGAACCGTGACATAGGTCTTGGGCGGAATATTTTCTATAAAACTCCACAAAACATAACCAAATGCAAGTATATATAATATCGTTAATATTAATCGTTTAAACATAAATCCTCAGGAACAAGTATATTTTTCCCCAAAGAAAAATACATTCCCGAACAGGATTAATCACAAAGTTTTTCGCAATATGTATAGTAGTCTGCTCTGTCCCACATAACGTTTTCTTTAACCTTTTTAGCCGGCACTCCTGCGATTATAATATTTTTTTCTTTAAACTTTTTATTAACAAGTGACATTGCGCCGATTATGGAACCTTCTGAGACTTCTGCGCCCTTTAGAACCATAGAACGCGTTCCCACCCATACCTTATCAGCGATTTTTATGTTTTCAGGTGCATTAAGTATTTCTTTTGTTGTTGCATCTAAAATTGTATGTCCGTCATCATTTCTGACAATTATGTCTCTTGCAAACATGCATTCATCGCCTACATCAACTCTTTTACCGGCTTTTGCTACTACATTCAGGTTTCTGTATACTGAAATTCCGCCGCCAAATGTAATAATCCCGCCGTTTTCCATTCCGAATGTTGTGTGTCTGATAAACCTGTGACGCGTTGCTTTTATTGAACAATAATTGTTATCGCCATTCATGACAATGGATGTACCGATGAATTTTGACGGTAATTCTATTAAAATTGTATTATTACTGCCGGTAATCGTTATAGACATACCTTTTATCTCTGTATAATCCCTGATTTCACCCTTTTCAAGGATTTGAATCTTATTGTTTTTTCCCTGTATTTTTACGTTATTGATATTTGAATAGTCGCTCATAATGCTCCTTGTGTCTTTATTTATTGTAATTTTTTTTGCCCGTTATGTCAATATTTGAATAATCACTAATTATATACTTTCCGCCAATTTAATAAGATTTGTCGGGTGCTATATTATATAAAAAAGGAGAATTTTTATGTTTACGGATATGGTAAAACATCTTTCTTTGTTTGTAATAATGGCACTGGTGATAGTTTTTTGTGCGCATAAGGCTCATGCGGAAGAAATACATTTTAATAACACAAAATATATCTTAAAGTATAGTGTTTATAATCCGGAATGCAAAGGATACATGAACGAATATTTTCCTGAAAATGAAACACCGGCTAACTGGACTCAAATGGTAGGAATTTATTACTATGCGGATGAAAAATCTCCGATAAAATTCGCGCAGCAAATGGATAAAAATATTGAAAGCGCAGATAACAGTGTTCTTATAAAATTCATAGAAAACAAAAAACAGGATAAAGCTGTAATAAGTTTTCTTGTAAATAATACAGAAAACGGAAGAAATTATTTTGAATACAATATATATAAATACGAAAAACACCCTGACAAAGGAACAATGATGCTTAAATTTGCACAAAAGTATTATTGCACGACGGATTCAGAAATAACCACAGTCGGCAACAAAGTAAGAGATGAAAACGATAAATATATGGAGCAGCTTATAACATCTCCTATCCCGCCGGTTATAAAAAAAGAAATAAATCCCTGAGTAAATTACGCGGCTAATGTAAAACTTTTATAAGGAATTTTTATTTTATATTTTTCAATGCTATAATAAAATATATAGACGAGAGATTAAGGGAGAAATATAAATATGTGCGGAATAGTTGGATATGTTGGCAATCAGCCTGTTGTAGATATTCTGGTTGACGGCTTAAAACAGCTTGAATACAGAGGATATGACTCATCAGGCATTGCAATTTCCGATGGCAAAGATATAAAGATTTACAAAGCAGAAGGCAAACTGCAAAACCTTGAAAATGTTCTAAAAGAACATAAAGATGAAATTCAAACAGCTAAAATGGGAATAGGACATATTCGCTGGGCAACCCACGGAGCCGCAACATTATTAAATGCGCATCCGCACACCTGCAATTGCGGTAAACTCGCACTTGTACACAACGGTATTATAGAAAACTTTAAAGAATTAAAATCGCAATTAGAAAAAGAAGGCTGTGTTTTCCGTTCACAAACCGACACAGAAGTAGTCGCACATTTGATAGCTTCCACTTATGGTAAAGTGAAAGACTTAACTGAAGCTGTACGTCTCGCAACCAAAAAATTAGAAGGTGCTTATGCTTTATGTGTTATGCACAAAGATTATCCTGATACGCTTGTGGTAACCAAAAGAAATGCTCCGCTTCTTGTAGGTTTGGGTGAAGGAGAATTGTTCGCGGCATCTGATGTTCCGGCAATAATAAAACATACAAAACGCGCTGTATATTTGACTGATAATCAGGTTGCAACACTTACTCCAAATTCTCTAAACATAATTGATGAATGCGGACAAAATGTTGATTATAAAGTCGAAGTCCTGCCATGGGAACCTGTTGCATTAAGTAAAATGGGTTACAAACACTTTATGCTCAAAGAAATCCATGAACAGCCAGATGTAATCAGAAATATTCTTGTCGGAAAGCTCCATACAACAGAAGATCCGGTTGTGTTAAACGAAGTAAAACTTACACATGAAACACTGAAAAAATTAAACCGGATACAAATTATAGCCTGCGGAACCTCTTTGCATGCAGCGATGATCGGTAAATATATAATAGAAACTTTTTGCGGCATTGCTGTTGATGTAGAGGCGTCAAGTGAATATATTTACAGAAGAACTGTAACCGATGAACATACACTTGTTATAGGCGTATCTCAATCCGGAGAAACAGCAGACACCCTGACAGCAGTAAAACAGGCCAAAGCAAAAGGCTCACATATTCTAATTATAACCAATCGTCCTGACAGCGCCATGGCGCGTGAAGCCGACAGTCTTATTCCTGTCAGTGCCGGAATTGAAGTTTCTGTTGCAGCTACCAAATCTTATGTCGCACAGGTGATTTCTTTCTATCTGCTTGCTATATATATGGCAGAAATTAAAAACTCTATCGAACCTTCTGTATTAAAAACAATGAAAAATGAGTTGATGGTTATTCCTCAAAAAATAGAACAAATCCTTGCACATAAAGAATATATTCAAAAATGCGCAAGAGAATATGCAAACACAAAAGATTTTATATATATAGCAAGAGGTATAAATTATCCGACCGCACTTGAAGGCGCTTTGAAACTCAAAGAAATAAGTTATATTAATGCAACCGGCTATCCTGCGGGTGAATTGAAACACGGGCCTATTGCAATGCTTGATGAGACAATGCCTGTACTGGCTATTTTGATGCACGGCTGTGTTTACGAAAAAATACTTTCCAATAGTGAAGAAGCAAAAGCCCGTAATGCGAGATTAATTGCACTTACGAATTCTACAGATAAAAAATTAGACGATTTGTTTGATTACATAATCCATGTTCCAGAGGTGCATGAATACCTGTCTCCGGTGATTGCGATTGTGCCGCTGCAACTTCTTGCATACTATATTGCAGAATTTTTAGGTAAAGATGTAGATCAGCCGCGAAATCTTGCAAAATCTGTTACTGTAGAATAGAAAAATACAAGAGCCTGCTTTTAAGGTCTTGAATTTTTTAAAGCCATAGGTTATAATGGGAATATAAAACAAACGCAGAGGATTCTTAATGGCTGAAACAGCAAGAAAAAGATTTGATATAAGCGAGAAATCCAGCACTAAACGTAGGGTGGGCAAAACGGATTTCCGTACGGACTGCACAAAGCGAGCACTCAATGTTGTCAGAATTGATAAACAGAATACGGGACTAATTCATGTAACGAACCTATTCCCTTATTTCCTCATTCCCCTATTCCCTTTA
>CALVEB010000042.1 GCA_944326465.1 Candidatus Gastranaerophilales bacterium
AGTGATGATAACTCTTATTATGAGCAGATAGACGGAGAAACAGTTTGCATTGATGATGACTTACCATTTGAAATCCCCGATTCCTGGAGATGGTGCAAGTTAAGAAATATTGGACAATACAAAAAAGGACCTTTTGGAAGTGCTTTAACCAAGTCTATATTTGTACCGAAGTCAGAAAATGCAATAAAGGTTTATGAACAAAAAAATGCGATACAAAAAGATGCTAGCCTAGGTTCATATTATATTACTAATGAATACTATGAAAGTAAAATGAAAAGTTTTACAGTTTTCCCAGGAGAAATTATTGTTAGTTGTGCAGGCACTATTGGTGAAACCTATATATTACCCTCGAATATAGAGAAAGGTATTATAAATCAAGCATTGATGAAAATTTCTTTAACTGAAAGCATGAACGTTAATTACTTTTTAAATTATTTTGATTTTATATTAAAACGCGAGGCTATTGAGAATAGCCAAGGTACTGCAATAAAAAATATTCCTCCATTCGATGTGTTAAAAGAAATGTATATAGCTATTCCTCCAATCAATGAACAAAATAGGGTAGTAGAAAAAATAGAAAATATTTTTACATATTTAGATAACTTAGAAACAATAATAAAAGGCTCATAGGTTAAACCCAGAGCCTTTTTAAATTACCAAGTTACAACTTTATCGACTATTGCTCGCTGTTCACTAGCCGTTCGTCGCAAATAAATTCTTGTAGTTTCTATACTTTCGTGCCCCATTAAGTCAGCAAGAAGAGCAATATCATTGAATTTATCCAAGAAGTTTTTTGCAAATCTATGCCGGAATGAATGCGGATAAACAACTTTTGTACTTAATCCATACTTTATTGCGTAGTTTTTAAGCTGTTGAGAAATTCCCCGAGCAGTAATTTTTTCTCCGAAACGATTTTTAAACAGCCAACCTGAATCCATATTGTTTTCTTGTAACCATTTTTCTGTTTGTTCTTTTAATAATTTGGGAATATACAATCGCCTTAATTTGCCGCCTTTTGTATATAAATCAAAGTATCCAATATGGACATGTTCAACTTTAATTTGAATTAATTCACTGACTCTTGCACCTGTCGCAGCCAGATACCAAACAACAAAATACCATTCCATATTATTATCTTTTTTGAGTTGATTTTTGAGATACTTGTAATCAGCGTTACTGATAACGTTTTCTAAAAAATTTTTCTGCTGCACTTTAATAAATTTAAGTTTAAGCCTGTCTTTTTTTAGAAACTCCAAATACTTATTAACTGCTTGAAGTCTTAAATTGACAGTTTTGGGTTTAAACTTTTCCATTAAATACCCTTTGTAAGCAAGCAAATTTGCCTTTGTTACTTCAGAATAAGTGGAAATAAAGTAGTTAATAGTCCACAAGTACGAAGTAATTGTTTTTTCTGAAAGATTCTCTTTCAATAAATAATTTCTAAATTTTTCGTTCATCTTGAACCTCCTTTTCATTACAATTAAAGGCGATTCAAGTTTTAAATCTTTTATTGATGAAAAATTTCTTGTATTGTATCAAGTTGGGTAAATATAGAAGCTATTCTTGAAGCTATTTGGGTTTGCTCTCTCTTTGGGGGAATTAGAATAATAACATTTTTTACCGTATCAGATTTTAAATTTTTGACAGTAGAGCCTTGTGCTGCAATAGATAATAGTTGATACATAACATTTGAACTTAGTAAATAATATAAAAAATTCTGATCAAATACTTTAAAATCATCATTAATAACCAACCAACCGTCATGAATACACCCATCGGTTTTTAAAATATATGGTCTTCCAAAACTCATTGAATTTGTTAATAAAAAGTCTCCAGCTTTTACATATCTTGATTTTGATATTCCTTCTGGTTTTATTTTTTCTTTTGTCGAATATATGTATTTACCACCTTTTTCAGTATCTCCAATTTTTATCCAATTAATTCCATTTTCTGCATTTGTTAAGTATGCCTCAATAGGTCTTGGTGAGCTTCCTCTCGCTATTTCACATATGTTAGCGAATTTTGTCCATCTCCACGAATCTGGGATTTCAAATGGTAAGTCATCATCAATGCAAACTGTTTCTCCGTCTATCTGCTCATAATAAGAGTTATCATCACTATTTTTGAAGATATAAGTCTCATTTTTATCACGTTTTAACTTACCTTCTTTGATTAATTTTTCTTTTTCCTCTCTTATTCTTTCTAATAATTTATCTGCCGGCTCATCATTGGGGTCCTGTGGTACAAGCTTGCCCTTTATTGCTAAATCTAATACCTTTGATTTCGTTTGAGTAATGAGCTCTGATAAATCGACTTTATTATTTTCTACGGCTTCTAATATTTCTAATAATTTTTGTACTGTATTTGAAATTCTTACTTGTTCTGATTGTGGAGGGAGGGGAATTAAAACATCCGATAATTGATTAAGATAAAAACCCTTTTGTGCGGTACCAGTTGCCTCTGTGTTTATTTTTTGTTGAAATACATCTGAATCGAAAAAACTTTTTAAATAAAAATTGTGTATTAATGTTGAAATAACAGATACACTACGCTGAAAGCATATATTTAAATCATTATTGTATACACAACTACGTCCCAATGTTCCAACAGTAGTAAGTAAAATATCACCTTTTCTTAAATCTGTTCTTTCGTTTTCTTTTATATAATTTTTTTTTGAGAGGTAGCGAACTTTCTCTAGTTCAACCAATCTATCGTTATTAATATTTGTTGAAGATGCCATTATATATTCAGTCTTAACATTTTCTCCCCGAGGAGGGTTATGAGCACCGTCAACAATTTTTGTACATACTTCTTTCAATCTACACCACGCCCAGGATTCCGGTATCTCAAATGGTATTTCGTCTTCTATGCAAACTATACTTCCATCTGCAAACTTCTCATAATGTAACTTATCACAATAAAACTAAAATTAAAACATATATTATTTTAAAGCATTTTCAATTTCTTCATCTGTAATTCTTTGTTGATTCATTATCCTGTATTCATATTTTGTAAACCAAGAGTTGAAATACTTAATCATCCATATTATTTTAGCTTTTATTTTTTCATTATTTTTATGCTTTTTAAGCAGCTCTAAAAGATTAATTTTAAATGCTACATCATCAAAAGCATTACATAGATGAAAAATATTTAAAAAGAATTCACCATCTGCATCTTGCATTAGATAATAATAACTATTTGATTCTGAAACTTTTACCCTTACAAGAATTCTTGGAACATCAGCTTCTTTTTCTTCCATATGAACTGCTTCAACTAGACCTTTCCCATAAACAATAATATCATTATGAAAAAATTCTCCTTCAACAATTGCCCCACGCATTAAATATCCATATCGTAGAATTTCATTATATATATTTGCAACAGTATTAAATAATATTGCTATTTTATTCTCTCTTTGTTCATCATTTTCTTTTAATTCTATTGCTAATAAAATATTGTCAGAGAATATTTTTATATAAATTTTTTCTTCTCTAGGAAAAACGCCTCCTCCAGATTCTTCAATTGCATCTTCCATAAACATATTTAAATGATTCAGAAAATCAAAATTATTATCGTTGCATATTATATCCTTTGCTCCAAGTATGTCTAAATATGCAATGATATGATTTGAAGTTTCGTAATTAGTCCAAGGCTTTCTTGCTAAACCAGTTCTTATAACCATTTTAAACACCTATTTTTTTTTATTGTATCAAAAATATAAACTTGATTTTGTTCCGACTTTAAGTGATGAATACGACACTTAAAAAGGAGGTCGTATGAGTAAAAGCAAGAAATACAAGATTAAACAAAAAGATTTTAGGAAGTTAGAAAAATTAGCTGAGCGGATTTATAACACTTCTGTTGTTATTGATTATTTTTGCAGGACGCAACAAGAGATTGAAGAGCTGTATAATCTTACTCCAATTGTAGAAAATTTAAGGCGAGATTCTGATACTGTAAACGCTTATTTTATAAATTATCCTTACAACAAGAATTTTTAAATGGCATTTAAAACCTGTTTTAATACCGTTCAAAAAGTGTTCAAAAAATGAATTGTGTCTGAATGATACGTTTTGAGAGAGTTTGCTTGATATTTAACTTGTTATGAGTGATGAATGTCATTGATGATAAGAGGTAACAATGATTGAATTAGGCAAGAAATACAAACTAAAAAAGATTAGAGGTTTTGAAAACTCTGATAATGAGTATTACAAAGTAATTGGCTTCTACAATTTCGACACTGTAATTTGTGAAAACACTTGCGGAGAAAGGTTTGTATTTATGGAAGAGTTTTTAATAGACCCACGAAAGCCTGATGATATCTATTCAGATTTGATACTTGAAAGGAAAGAATGATGACAGAGAAAGACTATGCCCTTTTTGGTACAAAGGTTTTGAATTTAAAAACACAAGAAATCGGTTTACTGATTTGTATTTGGAAAAATAAATTTGCCGATGCTGAGATAGATTACGCAACTTGCGTTGATAAACAAGGCAAAAGATACAATATAGAACTTGATAGTATAAGAGGGTTTGAAGATGATTTTGAAAAATAGGCTGACACGAGAAACTTTAGAAATAACTTATCCTGAATTTAGAAAAAGGTTTGCAAAAGAAATCAGGACTGCTTTTGAAAGTTATCGCTAAACGCAACTCAAAAAATATCCGTATGAATTTAAAATGAAAATACAATTGAATTTAATTCCTTTTTTGAACTACATTAAATTTTTATATAAGCCCTTGGTAAATTATAATATTATAACATTTTTATCTATAAATTAAAGAGTTGTATCTGAGATATAAAAATCACCAAGCTTTTTTATTAATTCTTTTTTTATATTTGATTTTCTATGTTCATAAAAATGTTCAAAATTTTCAAAAGAATAATCCATATCATATTCAGATATAAATTTATCCTTATATGTCGGATTTTCATTTATCCATTCCTTAAGGGGAGTATTATTTTTTGATTGATTTTCATCTCCTTTTAAAATTCTTAAATTTGGAATTGAGTTTCTTTTATCAAACCAATTTAAGCCCTTTCGTTCTAATTCAATCTTATTAAATTTTGATTCAGGATGCATATGATCCTGATGGAAAGATATTTGTTCATATTTCATTTCTGGATATAAAAATGTTAAAATCATTAAAGAATATGCATCTTTTTTATTACGGATTAAAATTTCCTCAAGTGTTTCATCTGAAATAGTAAAATCGCTTTTATACTTATTCATAAGAACCGCAAAAGAATTTTCTTCATTTAAACTTTTTTTAAAGCGATCAATAACACTATTAGAAGCACGTCCAAAAATCTGATTTATAAGGGAAATTGTTATATAAGTGCGTATGCTCTGTTTTGCAACTTGTGTTTTTATATCGCCATTATTATATATATATAATGATATAGGTATAGTTGCTAAGTATGATGTCATCGTAGAATTAGTGAATCCAAATTCTTTTAATAGATAAGACATTTTTTCAATTGCCAATTTTATATTTTCCCAATTCTTTTCGATTTGACCAACAACTATACTATTAAATTTTTTAACTTCAACTTTTGCAGGTTGCCCTATTAAACATAGAGCAGTTCTAACAATTAAATCAGTATCAAACTTAAACTTTTTATCTTCGTTTAAACTCTCAACAAATTCATCAAAAATAGAGCGCGCTTCTTTCCAATGAACAACTATTGTAGACATTAATAAATCTGTTTTTGTTAAAACAGTTCCGCCACTATTGACTCTTACAAAAATATCTAAAATTTCATCAAGTGATTTTTGCTTTACATTATAAAAATTAATTATTTTGTTTTCACCACATAGAACATCATAAATTCTTCTTAAATTAGTTCGTATTATTTTTTTTAATGAATTTAATTTTGGATTTTCCTCAATAATAATA
Source organism: Candidatus Gastranaerophilales bacterium (assembly GCA_944326465.1). Classification (GTDB taxonomy): domain Bacteria; phylum Cyanobacteriota; class Vampirovibrionia; order Gastranaerophilales; family Gastranaerophilaceae; genus CALUVH01. The sequence goes on from CALVEB010000042.1 coordinate 5,902, forward strand.
TCCGCCATATCATTTGCGTCTTCAATATCATTGAACATCAATATTTTCTTCACTTCTATCCAATATTCACCATCTTTATATTCATTTATTTCTGTATCAGTAAGAAAATCAAGTGAATATGTTAACTCATCGTCTTCTTCATCATAGCCATGTTTTTTGGCTTCTTTTGTCAGATTTATACACAATTTTCGTTCTCTTGCATATCTTTCTCTATATTTACGGAATTTATATGTTCCTTGTAGTGCTAGGTATATAGATGATAATCGTTGCTGGCCATCTAAAACCCCATAATAACCTTCTTTATTATCAAGTTGTGGGAATGGAGCTAGCTCGTTATGCTTACTAGAATCTTCATCATAATGAGTTAAAAACTTATAAAAAGAATATTCATTTATGTTTTCAGCATCTGCTAAATTCCAAAATAAAAAAGTACCTATTGGATAACCTCTTAAAATAGAGTCAAATAATTTTATTATTTGTTCTGCTTTCCATACAAACTTTCTTTGTAATGCAGGTAAGTACATTTTACCACTATCGATTCTTTTTATAGTTTCTTTAATTGTCCAATCTGTATATCCACTCATTGTAGCCTCCGAATCAAAATTTTAGATATTTCAAACGTAAATATTATTTTTACGTTTCCTCACTAAAGAAATCTTCATCAATTTTTTTGATTTCGATTTTAGTTTTAACTTGTACACCTAAATTATGCTTAATCATCAATTTTGTTAATTCTTCACCATCTACTAATCGTATAATTTTACCTTGGACAGATGCGGCTTTCTTTTTAGCTCTTTCATCAAAGAAGCTGGTTGTTATAAATACTCCTTTTCTTACCGGAGAACAGCCTAGAGCCCCTGCGAAATTTTGCATTTCTTTTTCATTAACTTTATTGTCTGAGTATCTTTTAGCTTGCAGGTAGATTTTTTCTAATCCCAATTCATCTTCATCGATTATGCCGTCTACTCCACCATCATGGCTCATTTTTGTCATTGAACCGACACCATAATTCATTTTTTCCATAAGTTGAAGAACTATTTGTTCAAATCTTACAGGGTCTATTTGTTTTAATCTTGTTAGCAATTCTGTTTGTAGATTTTCTTTATACATATCTTGAGCATGTGCTAACATTTCATCTGGAGTATCAATTTTAATTTCTTGTATGTTTTTATCAGAAGTTTTTTCATCTTTGTTAGGTTTTACAAATTCTAAAAATTCATTATATTGTTTTAGATAGTTTAATATATCTTTAGGTTTATCTTGAAGGGCTTTTTCTCCTCTTTCATTAATTACAAAATAGGCTCTTCTAGGTGAATCTATCAATTTAGCAGCTTTTAAATATGTTCTAGCCCAACCTACTCTACCTGCGAATTTATTACTACCACTAGAAATTTTTTCCTCTAATTCTTCATTTGTTAATTTTAGTTTCTTTGCTAAAATATCAACAATTTCCGTAATTCGATGTTCCTTTTTATCAGATAAAACTTCTAAAACAGGTATCATTAATTCATCATATTTAGGTATTGTCATCGCATACTCCTTTTCTACAAGGATAGCATAAAAATTTGCAGGAGTTATTCTATACCTAAAATATCACGTTCGATTTGGCGGATGAAGTCTGAAGAAAGTTCTTTTTTGACTTGGGGAGTTTCGTTTGGTATTTCTAGTTCTTTCAATTCCGGGAACAATTTTAAAATATTCACTAGCGAATAATATTCAGCCTGGCTTATTGGGATTTCTTGTTGTTTGCTGTTTGCAATCCTAGCCATAAGTTTTTGAACAAATTTTTGCAAATCCTCCTTGAACAGGGTTTTGTCATACATAGCTTCTTGCCGCTTTTTATCCCAATCATATTTCTTTTTCCAATAAAACAGTGTCCTTTTAGCAATCCCTAATTGCAAAGAGATTTCACTAACTGTCAAACCTTTTAAATACATTTGCTCTGCTTGTTTAAATAATTTCATTTTGCTCATTAAAATCCCTCAAAAATTAAGTTTTCTATTCCAAAATGGTTTTTGTCTTGTACTTTTTTAACCTGATAGACG
>CALVEB010000043.1 GCA_944326465.1 Candidatus Gastranaerophilales bacterium
AAGCCCCCATCTGTACAAATTAGGGTTAACGTGGCAAGCATTGTCTAACTCAAGCCACCATCTATGTATCATACGATCAAATCTTTTCCCTGCGGTTTCAGCCATTAAGAATCCTCTTTTATACTCATACATATATTATAGCGTATGGTTTAATTTTCTGCAACCCTATATTTGAAAATTTCATTAGAAAATTCACAAACTTTGCCGCGGGTGCAGACATTGGAAAAGATCCTTGAGGTTTTAGATGTTTCGCCACAGTCCTTATTCAACTTTGAGCATCTTGATGATGTCGCAAAACTACGTATTAAAATAATTGAAAAACTTGAACATAATGATGTTCTGGTGAAACTTATATATAAAATGCTTTTCTAATCTATACTTACCTGATTAGGGATTGGATTAATGATATCAATTACATTCAAATCTCTGAATTTTGAAATAATTTTTATATTATCCGGATTTACAATGGTTTCTTTTGCAAGCATAGCGCCGACAATTGCTTCAAGTTGTGACATCGGCATCATATTGTTAGGCAATTCCAGTCCCCATTCGCTTCTTAAAGTTTGCTGTAAAAATTTACAATCTGCCGGTGAACGTTCTTTAAAACACGAATTTAGATGCATACTCTGTCGTGTTAAATATAGTTCAAAGCGGTCAATTTCAACACCTTTTTCTGTCAGTGATTTAAAATATTCGCTTCCGCGGGTTGTATATCTTTGTGTCCAGTTGTCCTGATTCGGAATATGCGGGTTTGTTGCTACCATTTGATAAGGTTTTGCCAGAACGCGCCATTTCCCGTTTAACATTGTTTTATCCCACGCAAGTGAAATACATATTTTGGAATACTTTAGTGATGAATAGTTATCGAAAAAATAAATTATATCGTTTACTTTATATAGTTTGTCAACAAGGATTAATGTATTGTTTTCATCCAGAATAGCAAGTCCTGAATCCATACTTGATCCTGATGCGAGTGATAATCCTACATAATATTTCATATTTGCTCCTCAAGGGTTGAAATTTTATTTAAATATTGCTATAATATAAATATAAGGGCGAGCGGCTGCAACCGCTCTTTAAATACCCTTGTTATAGTAGTTTTAGCGCTAGAATAATAAGTAATATTATAGCTAGCGCTTTTTCACTTACTATCAACTTTATCACCTCCCTTCATAACTTGCGCTTACGCCAACAGCCACTCGGGGAAATAATCAGGGTATACCCTTTTATTAAGTTATCAATTTACATTTTATATTACACAATATTTCGTATAAAACATAAAGGGTTGAAATTTTATTTAAATATTGTTATAATATAAATACAAGGGCGAGCGGCTGCAACCGCTCTTTAAATACCCTATATTTGGTTAATTCTTCAGAGTTGCTACAATGATTAAAATTAGTAGCAGCTCTATTTTATCAATAACCATTCTATCACCTCCCTTCATAACTTGTGCTTACGCCAACAGTCACTCGGGGAAATAATCAGGGTATATCCTTTTATTTAATTGTCAATCTGCGTGTTTATTGCATCAATTGCGTAATAATCAGCGGTTCATCTTCGGTTGCAAGAACTGTATGTTCAAAGTGAGCGGAAGGCTTTTTATCTTGAGTACTTACAGTCCATTCATCATCTGCAACTTCAACTTCATCACAGCCAAGATTTAACATTGGTTCTATTGCGATGACATAACCGTGTTTTATCAATGTATGATCGCCTACTTTGTAGTTGAATAAAAACGGTGCTTCATGCATTTCGTGTCCTACACCATGCCCGCCGTATTGGCGTACAATACCGAGTTTTTCGCGATTTGCAACAGCCTCAATCGCGCCTGAGATATCATCAAGCACATTGCCGTCACGCATTTGTGCTATACCGGCAAACAATGCCTCTTCGGTTGCGTTCAAAAGCCGTTGAACTTCATCTGTTATTTTACCGACAGGATAAGTCCATGCGCCGTCACCAACCATGCCGCCGTAAGTTGCGCCGACATCAATACTGATGATATCGCCTTCTTTGACTTTTACATTTTCATTCGGAATGCCGTGGACAACCTGTTCATTGATTGATGCACAGATACTTCCCGGAAATCCGTTGTATCCTAAAAATGTCGGTATGGCACGTTCTTTTTTTATGATATCGTGCGCAATACTGTCAAGTTCAAGGGTACTTATTCCGGGTTCTATTACTTCTTTCATTTTTTTGTGTACAAGCGCCACAATATGACCGGCATGACGCATGCGTTTAATTTCGTCACGTGACTTACGGTTTATCATAAGTTCCTTCTTTCTTTTTTACTTTATTTAATCACTTCCAATAATCTTTCCCATACTTCGTCAACAGTGCCGTCAGCATTGATTGTTCTCAAAACGCCTTTGTTTTTGTAGTAATCAATTAACGGAGCGGTTTCTTTGAAATATGTGTCAAATCTTGCCTGTGCAACCTCTTTTGTATCATCTTTTCTCTGTGTTAATTCAGCGCCGTCTTTGTCGCAGTGGTTTTCTACTTTAGGCGGTATTGATAAGAGATTGTATATAGCGCCGCATACAGGGCATGAACGGCGGTTTATAATTCTTTCAATAAGGAGATTTACATCAATATCAAAATATATTGCGCGGAAATCTACGTCGTTGTTATCGGTGTTTATTTCCTGATTAATAATCTCAAGTTTGTCTGCCTGTTCTATACTTCGCGGATAACCGTCAAGGATATAGCCGTCTTTACAGTCATCCTGTGAAAGTCTGTTTTTAATGATTTTGGCGACAAGTTCTGCCGGAACTAATTGGCCCTTATCAATAAATTTTTTAGCCTCAATGCCGGCTTCTGTTTCATTTTTAATCTCATTTCTTAAAAGAGAGCCTGTATCTACATGCGGAAAGTTTAAATATTCAGCAAGTCTGTTGGTTTGAGTACCTTTACCGCATGCCGGCGGCCCTAAAAAAATAAGTTCTTTTTTCATAAAATAACTCCCTTCTTATAAACAAAATTTTTAATAAAGAAGAGCCCTCAAGACGAGAGCTCCTGCCTTATTATTATTATGTATCAATATTAGTTGCATAAACTGCATTTGTTTCAATGAAGTTGCGTCGCGGATCAACCTTGTCACCCATAAGAATATCAAATAATTGGTCACAAAGCATTGCATCTTCAATATCAACCTTTAACAAAGTTCTTGTTGCAGGATCCATTGTTGTTTCCCACAGCTGCTGCGGCATCATTTCGCCTAAACCTTTGAAACGTTGAATGGTTAAACCTTTTTGACCGCGTTCATCAATAAGTTTTTGCAGTTTTTCAAAAGACTTAATTTCATACGCTTCAGTATCAGTTTCCAGTCTTAGATAATCTTCTTCTTCGATCAGGTAATCCCTGATTAACGGATAAGCCGCCTTCAAACGCTTATATTCAGAACTTTTAATGATATTGGAATTTACGATTACGTGTTCCTCTTCATTCAGATTCAACTGGATTGAATATTTAGCGTTTTCAGGATTGTACTTGAGTTCTACATTGTAGTTTTCTGCTTCGTGGATATTGTAATTTTTAGCATGGTCTAAAAGATAGTGATTCAAGTACTCAATAATTTCATTCATTCTTGTCTGATTTTCAAAATCTTCAACCGTGATGTTTGAACGTACCAGCCCTCTTAAAAGAACAGCAGGGAACAGATTTAAAATCGGGTTGTTGTATGAATTGTAGAATGCTGACATGTTTTTAATCAGTTCTAACAATTCATCGCCTGTTTTGACTTTTGTTTTTGATTTGTTAGAAAGGCTGAGCGATTTAATTCCGCGTTCTTTCAACATCTTGTCCAGAGCATGCTCATCATATAAATATTCAGATGTCTTGCCGCTGGTTACTTTGAATAACGGCGGCTGAGCAATATATACATGTCCGTGTTCAATCAGCGGACGTGCATAACGGAAGAAGAATGTCAGAAGTAAAGTTCTGATATGAGCACCGTCAACATCCGCATCGGTCATGATAATGATTTTGTGATAGCGGAGTTTTTCAAGGTCAACCTCTTCTTCGTTTTTGCTTATGTTGATACCGAAAGCCTGAACCATTGATTGAATTTCGTTGTTACCGTAAATTTTATCAAGTCTTGCTTTTTCAACGTTAAGGATTTTACCTCTAAGAGGCAAGATAGCCTGAAACATTCTGTTGCGTCCCTGTTTTGCAGAGCCGCCTGCAGAATCTCCCTCAACTATGTATATTTCACATTTTTCAGGTTCACGGTTAGAACAATCGGCAAGCTTACCTGGAAGCGTTGAATTTTCAAGAACAGTTTTTCTTCTTGTTAATTCTCTTGCTTTTCTTGCAGCTTCACGTGCGCGCTGTGCTTGAAGTGTTTTTTCTAAAATTATTTTAGCGGTTTTCGGGTTAAACTCAAGCCATTCCTGTAATTTGTCACGAACAGCATCTTGAGTTGCGCCCATTGCTTCCTGATTGCCGAGTTTTTCTTTTGTTTGGCCTTCAAATTCAGGGTTAGAGATTTTAACACTGACGATTGCAGTTAAGCCTTCTCTGACATCTTCGCCGGAAAGGTTTTGATCTGAATCTTTCAGGATATTATTTTTGCGTGCGTAGTCATTAAACACACGTGTAATAGAGTTTCTGAAACCTGTCAGGTGAGTACCGCCTGAATGGGTGTTGATGTTGTTAGCAAAAGACAGAACGCTTTCGTTATACGCATCTGTGTACTGCATTGCAACTTCAATTTGCATGCCGTCAACAACTTTGTCGATATAGATAGGTTTTTCATGAAGAACAGTTCTGTTTTTGTTCAAGAATTCGACATAACTTGCGATACCGCCTTCATAGTGGAAAACTTCCTGTTCTGTGGTTGCACCGTCTATAAATATAATTTTTAAACCTTTGTTTAAAAATGCCATTTCGCGTAAGCGGTTAGCGATAACATCTTTGTCTATTTCAGTTGTTTCTGTAAAGATTTCGGGATCCGGCCAGAAAGTTGTTTTTGTACCGGTTTTGTCGGTTGCTTCACCTTTTTCAACAGGGGCAAGCGGTTCGCCGCGCATATATTCCTGACGCCATACATAGCCCTGACGTGAAACTTCAACGATATATTTTTCGGATAAGGCATTAACAACAGAAGCGCCTACGCCGTGCAACCCGCCGGAAACTTTGTAGCCGCCGTCGCCGAATTTACCGCCGGCATGGAGTACGGTGTGCACGATTTCCAGTGCGGATTTACCTGTTTCCGGTTTTATAGCAACAGGAATACCGCGTCCGTTATCTTCTACTGTGACGCTGTTATCTTTATTAACAGTTACGTAAATTTCAGTACAATACCCAGCCAGAGATTCATCAATAGAATTGTCAACGATTTCATAAATACAGTGGTGTAATCCTCTTTGAGAGGTTGACCCGATGTACATACCCGGTCTCATTCTGACGGCTTCCAGGCCTTCTAAAACGCGGATATTGCTGGCATCATAACTGTCGGAAGTTTTTGTTTCAATTGCTTCAACTTCTTGAGTGATGTCTTGTGTGCTGTCTGCCATATATTATTCTCCCCTTAAAAATAGTCTGTTCTTATAATATAAGTATAGCACAAACATAAGAATAAAGCGAGTTTATAACGAAACAATAAGCAAACTGTGAATAGAGTTACTTTTGAACGGTGGACTGTGTCCACCCTCTCCAAGGGAGAGGAAGCTTTATGTCCGCCCCTGGAGGGCGGACCGAAATCTTTGATTTCGAGGCGGGGGACGCAAGCGAAGCGCGCATTTATTATTCGGGCAATTCTAGGTGGGGGGGTGGACAAGTCCACTTTTACATATTAGACACCCGCTAAAGTCCAGCAGAATCCGCCACGCATTCCTCTCCTAGGGGGAGGACAAGAATTTGTTAGCGAATGTAATGAGCTTACAAATTCTAGGAGGGGGTTGGACAAGTCCACTTTTACATTAGACCCCTCATCCGACCTTCGGCCACCTTCTCCCCAAGGGGAGAAGGAACAGATTGACGTTGACCGTGCTTCTTTAGCGGTCTCACGATGTGTAAGAGCAGACTTGTCTGCCCCCACCCGAAAATCCAGTTTCGCTGCGCTCACGGAATTTCGACCTCCCCCTTGGAGAGGTTAAAAAGGCAACGTGAGAAAAGTCCAACATTGTCTAAAAAAGTTACTAAGGCACTAAGTTACTAAGGCAGTAAGTATTTACAAAAATAGGGCAACGTGAGAATATTTTCGCATTACCCTATTTTGAAATAACAGTTCACGGTTCACTGTTCACAGTTCACACCAACTAAGGGCTTTGTCCTTAGTTGGAAATGCAAACAGCGCGGGGGTAGCTGATGTCCTTGTATTCCCAGTAACCGTCACCGCCGCCCGTGTCGGTAGTGTCGAAGTACCAGCGGTACGCGTAGTAAGCATCGTAATCCTCACTGGACCAGTAGTTGGCAAGAGTGATTGGAGGATTATCTTTGTATTCGTCCTTTACTTTGAGGTTGTCTTTGTATTCGTTTGCTCCTATAGTTACTGCGCTTCCGTCGCTTGCATTTACATATAATTCACTTGCTAGTTGTGCAAGTTGTGCTCTCGTTGGAAGTTCCATTCCTTTGTCTTTACATGACTTTATTGCTCCTGCCCAATAATTGGTTGAACAATATGTATTAGATGAACCGCTTGGGTCGTATGTTGTGTCATCACATGTATTTATTGCTGTTGGAGCAAACTCTGTACTCCAGCACATGTCACCAATTGGGTTATCGCAAGTTGAGAACGCTACGCCGGAAGATAATTGAATATCTTTTCCAACTCTATTAGGTCCCTTCTTTCCGTTTACATCTACCATATATGCCATACAGCTTACCTGTGAACCTGTATCTTCAATCGGGTCAGCATAAGGACATTCCGGCTGGTATGCCATAATAACTGTTGTTCCGTCCGCTACAACAAAGCTCATTGTATTAGTATTAGTTTGCCAGTCCTTTAATCCCATGCTGCTTGCAGAAGTGAGCGTTTCTGTTTCTATGTCAAGAGGCGCATCATCTTTACCTGTTGTAACTATTTTAGGAGAATAACATTTGTTAATGTCATTGTTATCACAGGTTTTGATTACTTTCATGTAGTTTTTGAAAGTATTCATGAACTCTTCTGTAGATTCATGTCCTGTCATGACACCGTCTACGTTCATGCGGCGAACGGTTTCTGTTAACTTCTTTTCCCACAGGTCTTTTGCAGTTTTCCATGCTGTCTCATTGTGGTTCTGGATGAGCCCCGGTAATGTCAGCGCGGCAACGATGCCGATAACCGCGAGGGTGATCAGGACTTCGGCTAACGTAAACGCGGCCGCTTTGGAAGTGATTAAGTGACTAGCGGATTTGCGGACGGACGGAGCGTAGCGAGTCCGGATAGCGAACGGAACGAGCCGACT
>CALVEB010000044.1 GCA_944326465.1 Candidatus Gastranaerophilales bacterium
CTCTATCCGTATGTAACATCTTTATTCCTCGTTCCTTCATAAACAATCGCTCTGTTGAGTTTAGGATAAATTCTTTACTTTGGTTTGAGATATCAGAGATAAAACTATTTTAGCAAAAGCCATAAATCAGATCGGCAATGAAGGAATGGATTTTACGGGCATTGAACATCCTTTTAGGGTAAATAATTCTATGAGCGACAGAGGAACGACCGATTTTAACGGTTCTTCTAAAGTCGAAATCAATACAAGAAGATTGGGACTGTCTGATGAGTTTAATAATGATGTTGCAGAATTATCACACAGAATTTTTCATGAAAAACGTCATGTATATCAAAATATACAGCGTTCATTAGGTTTTGGTGAGAATGGATTTGCTCCATTGGAATTATACTCAAAAGATGTAGCAGAAGGGCGTTGGAATACAAGAAACGCTACCCAAGCTCAAATATATGATCAGCTTAAAAATAAATATGATTATAATGTCGCTCGTGATGGGAGATTTCCGAATAATGTGAGCGAAGAGGATATAGATTATGGGATGATGGTCTCAATAAACCAAGCTAATTATATTCCAGGCGGTGCTGAATACTGGACACAATTTGTAGAAGAAGATGCGGAGGGGATCGGGCACCTTTGCGGCAAAGTCGTTGAAGAACTCATAAAAACCACACCTGCTGATGCTTCAAAAATATCACCGATTGCCAGAGCTGCAAAGTATGCTCAGGATAACAATATCGATTTTGATGACGCATATAGAATAATTAAAACATCAGAAAAGAAAATAACTCTAAAAAAACAACCGGCTGCAAGAAGAGAATTAGATCCTATTGAACAAATTGCAATGAGAAACATAGAAACACGCATTAAAGAAATGTATCCACATATTTCCGCAGAACAACTGGATTTTATAAAAAATGATGCAATAAAGCTTTTAGATAATCCAAAATATTCGAATATGCACTATCAAACTTTTGTAGAGCAATTTATAAAAATGTATACAAGTTCGTAGTTTTAAATACTTTACATGGACAGTTTCACAAATATAAATTATGTGCTATTATATTATTGTAAATAAACACGTTAGTTAAGAAGGGGTAATTATGAATAAAATTAAATATCTTATTTTAATACTGGCAGTTGCGTTAAGTGTTAGCGTTAATGTCAATGCAGTGACGACTCAGGCACCTATCAATCTGGAAAACCCGATGATACACGCTTCTGTATCGTATTTACAGGTTAACCCGCTTGATATGCTTGCAAGACCTTCTTTTTATCTCAATAAAAATGTTAAAATAAAAGCTAAATTCGACAAGTTCTCCACTCTCGGGCTTGATTATAAACCGGCTTTAAGAAGCTCTGAAGATTATATTTCATTCTTAATCCAGAGACCGGATGTTACAGATCATAATATTCCGCTTTCTGAAATGAAAATATTCCTTAAACGCTCTGAAGCAGAAAAACATATCGACCTTGATTCAGGTGACGAAATCGAATTTTGCGGAAAAGTTTTTTCTACTGCACTTGGCGATATATGGATGGATGTCGACAAATTTACTGTACTGACAGAAAAGCCTAAAACAGAGAAAAAATAACATTAAGTAAATACGGAGTTAAGATATATGGAAAATCCTAAAGCTTTTTTAACAATACACGGACACTTTTATCAGCCGCCGAGAGAAAATCCATGGCTGGAAGCAATAGAATTGCAAGATAGTGCCCTGCCTTTCCACGATTGGAACGAAAGGATTAACAAAGAATGTTATAACCCGAACTCCGTATCTAAAATCGTTGACAGCAGAAACAGAATTCTTGATGTTGTTAACAACTATGAATATATCAGTTATAACTTTGGCCCTACATTGCTTTCATGGATGGAAATTTACGCACCGCTAACTTATGAAAGAATCATTAAGGCTGATATAGAAAGTATTGCAGAGCATAACGGACACGGAAACGCTATAGCGCAAGTCTACAACCACATGATTATGCCGCTGGCCAACGAACACGACAAACAAACTCAGGTTATATGGGGTATTAGAGATTTTGAATACCGTTTCGGCCGTAAACCGGAAGGCATCTGGCTTGCTGAAACAGCAGTAGATGATGACACATTAAGAGTTCTTGAAGAACACGGAATCAAATTCACCATTCTTTCGCCTTATCAGGCATTAAAAATAAGACAGGAGGGCGATAAAGAATGGACTGATGTAAGCTGGGGAAATGTTGACCCTGCAAGATCATACAGGTATTATATAAAATCTGCTCCGGGTAAATATATAGATCTATTCTTCTACGACGGCGCAATTTCGCGTTCTGTTGCCTTTGATGAACTTTTGAAAGACGGAAACAAATTCAGCAAACGATTAAAAGAAGGTATTTCTGATTGCAGAGATTACCCTCAGTTAGTAAATATAGCAACAGATGGCGAAAGTTACGGTCACCACACAAAATTCGGCGATATGGCTCTTGCTTATGTTTTGAAAGTCAAAGCAAAAGATGAAGGTTTCACTATCACGAATTATGCTGAATATCTTGAAAATTACCGCAGTGATTATGAAGCAGATATTAAACAGGCATCTTCATGGAGTTGTTTCCACGGAGTCGGCCGCTGGAAAGAAGATTGCGGCTGCTCTACAGGCGGACATCCGGGCTGGAATCAAAAATGGCGTAAGCCGTTACGTGACGCTCTTGACTATCTGCGCGACGAATTTGCTGTTATTTTTGAAGAAGAAGGCCCTAAATACTATAACATCGATCCGTGGGATGTCAGAAACAAGTATATTGATGTTATTCTAGACAGAAAAGAATCCAATGTATTAAAATTCCAGAATACATATTTCCATCCAAACCTAACCGATGAACAAAAAGTTAAGGCAATGGAATTACTGGAAATTCAGCGTCAAGCAATGCTTATGTACACAAGCTGCGGCTGGTTCTTTTCTGAAATTTCCGGTATAGAAACCGTGCAAATTATGAAATATGCAGCACGCGCCCTTCAGCTTGCTGCAAGATTTTCAAGCAAAGACTATGAGACAAGATTTTTAGAAATACTTGCGGAAGCCAAAAGTAATATTCCGGAAAACGGCAACGGGCGCGATATTTTTGAAAAATATGTCAGACCTTCTGTTGTAACAGCCCAGCAAATTGCCAGCTTATGGGCTATATCTTCTCTGTTCCATGATTTTGAAGATGAAGAAAATGTATACTGCTATACATTGAAAAAATATGCTTATAAAAAAGTACAAAAAGGTAATTCGGCCTTTATTATAGGGCATATTGAAGTTAAATCCAGAATAACTTTAGTCCGCCATAATCTGATTTTTGCGTTAATGCAGTATTCAGGCGGCGACTTCCACTGCGCGATAAAACCGTACACTGACGAGCTTGAGTTTAACAAACTCAAAACAAATATGATTAAAACCTTTATGATGAGTCCGCTCACAGAAACAATCCGCGCTCTGGATGAATATTTTGGTAAAGAATACTATACCTTAAAAGATATCTTTATTGAAGAAAGACGCAAAATACTTCAAGTTATGCTTCGCGGCAAGTTGAAAAAATTTGCAGCCATATATGAAGATATGTATGATGCCGGCAAAAGTTCAATATACCATCTTCAAACACTCGGCTTGAAAGTACCGGATGAATTCAAAATCTCAGCCGGATATGCCCTCAGCCGCAAGTTTAACGATCTTATAACAGCATCCGGCGGGTTTATTGATGACGATTTAATACAACAGGCTATGGATATAAACTTTGAAGCATCTAAAATGGGTGTAGTAATGGACAAAACTCTTTCAAATGAAATTTTTGCCAAAAAATTACTGCAAAATATCAACCGTCTTGTTCACAGTTTTGAAATTCAACAGGCTGATGTGGTGTTAGATCTGTTCTATCAAATCGAGAAACTGGAATTGCAAATAGATATTGCGGAAGCTCAAAATACATATTTCAATAAAATTTATCACAGAATAGGCGACCTGATTAAGACTAACGAAACAACGGCTTCCAAACGTAATCATACTCGCAAATTCATAATTATGTTGCTTGATATAGGTGACAAACTTAATATCAATACGGAATTTTACAGGAAAAAACTGGATACAATGGCTGTAAAATAATTATAGAATATAAAAAAATCCCCTAAGAAATGATTACTGTGCCTTAGGGGATTTTTTCAATCTTTTTTATCCTACCTGATTACGTCCTTTATTTTTGGCTTCGTAGAGTTTTTTATCGGCGCTTTCAATTATAGATGCAGCATCTTCACCATCATAAGGGTACGTTGCGACACCAAGACTTATTGTAACATTGCTTTCTCTGTTGCCACTGAGTTTATATGTCTTTTCCGCCACGCGTTTACAAATCTTTTCGGCAGTTGAATAAGCCTCATCTTTACCGATATTTGGTAGAATAATACTCATTTCCTCTCCGCCATACCGGCAAACAATATCTGTTGCACGGACATTACGTTTTAAAGTCAGGGCAACCTGTCGCAATACAGCATCGCCCGATTGGTGCCCGAATGTATCGTTAAAAGTCTTAAAATGATCTATATCTATAATTATAAGAGAAAAAACAGATTCATAACGTTTTGCCTGCTCTACCTGCATTTTCATCTGTTCCTGAAAATATCTGTGGTTATACAATTCAGTAAGTCCGTCTGTTGTTGCAAGTTTATACTGGTATTCAAAATCACGGGATTTGATAAGATATTTTACGATTAATGTACTTATAAAAGCAAGTATCGCAAATATCAACGGATAAATAACTTCAAACCACACATTTCCGAAACGCATTACATAATATGCGCTCAATACATAGATAAAATAAATACCGAGAGAAATAAAAGCCGCATAAACAGCAGATTTTGCTCGTAAAACAACTGTGCCGATGATAAAAGCAAGTATAAGACTTATCACAATTGTACTAAACCGTTCGACTTTGCTTATAAAATTATTATCAATAAGATTGTTCACATAAGTAGCCTGAATTTCAACCCCCGGATAAATTTTGTCTGTTGGTACAGATTTAATATCGAACAGGCTTGCTGCAGTTGTGCCGAAGTAAACAATTTTGTTATGGAAATTATAATTCAGATCCGTGGGTTCATGGTTGACAGCTTTTATTAACTTATAAATAGGAATTTGCGTATAAGTACCGGCCGGCCCGTACCAGTTAAGTATTGCAGTGCCGTCTTTTTGTAAAAGAATATCACGCCCGCCAAAACTCAAAACAGAATTCGCATCAATTTCAAAATCGCCCGCTTCAAAGCCTTCAACCTGTCTTAAATATTCTAAGCCGACTTTTAATGCAAGCTGTGGATATAATTTATCCTGATATTTTACAAACACCGGCATTGTACGCAAAATTCCGTCATCGGATCTCGTAACATTTATAAACCCTATATTTGATGAATAATTTAAAATATCGTCAACAATCGCACGGCAGTTAGTAAAAGTCAAGTCATTAAAATTCAGATTATTTGAGTAATTTTTTACGTTTACAGATAGATTATCAGGCAATTTAGGCGGTGTGCGGAGGTCTTCTGATTGGTTGTCCAGATTCATCGCTGTATAGACGTTATTATATTTCCTGAATACATCAGCAAGAGCTTTATCCGCCTGATTAGCGCTCTTCAAAGATTTTACAAACATAAGATCAAACGCCACGATACGAGGTGATTGAATTTGTATATAGTCAACAATTTTTGCATAGATATCTCTTGGCAGCGGCCATTCGCCATAATGATCGAGTATATATTCATAACTCGCATCATCAACCACAACAATAACAATATCATCAGAAGCTTTTTTTGCACCTGAATTTACCATAATTGTCTGGCGAAGATCAAAGGTTTTGTTCTCCACCATATCAATAAAACTACTCAGGTTTGCATTTTTTATACTTAAAATTACAAGTAGAAAAAATACCGCAAGCCCCAGTGTATAATAAATCTTTTTTAACATATCCAATCCTCAAAAATAGTTGTTAAAAAACGCAAAGCTCTATTTAACATGTTCAGTATAATTGATTAATGATGATTTGGCAACAAAATTTTTCAGCAAAAATTGTTTTTCAAGAATGAAATTATTAAGCTTTAACACCTGAGTTGAATAAGAAAGTTCATCGGGATTTTGTAAATATTTAAGTAAACATTGTTCGTGCAAATTCATCACAATAACCTATAACCAATTTTGAAACGATAAATAGATTATTGCAGATAAAGAAAAATTCTACATCAACCTTTTAAATAATATCAAAGTTAATATCTAGGTCATCTGCATGAGATTTAAAATGCATCTGTCAAAGTAGACGATTTTACCAGACGACTTTTTCAATCATTTCAATTTCATTACCGTCAGGGTCTTTTATGAACGCTATTTTTGTACCTTTACCATTCAAATCAAACGGTTCATAAAGATACTCATAACCGAGCGAATGCAATTTTTCCGTAAACTTGTCAAGCGAATCCACAGAAAATGCGAAATGTCCGAACGCATTTCCGCATTGATAACCGCTTTCCGGTGTTTCATCATTATAAGTTAATTCAATCTGCGCACCGCTGTTTTCTTCGTCATTAAGAAAATACAATACACAATCATCCAGTCTTTTTTGTTTTTCAATCTTCATATTTAATAACTCAGTGTAAAACTTCAAAGACGCATCAATATCTTTTACTCTAATCATTGAATGTAAAAATTTCATAAGCCCTCCTGAATTCATTATAACAAAAAAAGACAAGAGACAAAATTTTTGCCAAAGATAAAATTCTATAGCAGATCTTGCAATTTTAGAAAACAAATGTTATAATACTTATATGGATAAATTAACAAGAGGATATTAATGGCGATAGCTGCAAGAAAAAGATTTGATATAAACGAGAAATCCAGCACTAACCGTAGGGTGGGCAAAACGGATTTCCGTACGGACTGCGCAAAGCGAGCGCTCAATATTGTCGGAATTGATAAACAGAATACGGGACTAA
>CALVEB010000045.1 GCA_944326465.1 Candidatus Gastranaerophilales bacterium
TATTTTTGTCCCTTCAGGGACCTTTCCCTACTTTTTCTTTCCCTTTTTCTACGCCCAAACGGGCGTTTTTTGTTGACCAAAAATTAGCCTTTAAGTTTTGATATTAATTCTATAACTTCATCGGTACTATTTATTTTTTTTGCCTTCTGTGCATATTTTAAAGCTTTGTTTTTATTATTTAAGCTTGAATATAAGACTGCGAGGTTATAATAAGCAAGATAAAGTTCTGCATCTGATTTGGCATATTTTATTGCTTGTTTAAACGCCTGAATGGCTTTATCATTCTGGTTAAGTTCAGAGTAGGCAATAGCAAGATCAACATATCCGCCTGACATTTCAGGGGCCTGTTCTATATAAGAAAGTGCTTCGCGGATTTTTCTCTGATGCATTTCCTCAGAACTTCCGATAAGAATTGGCGCGTAAATCAAACCTGTTGTATCAAGTTTCTCAACAGGTGTATTTGAGACATTCGGGATAAGTTTATAAAGCAGTCTGAGCGTATTTATATCACTTGACGTCAAAAACTGAAACGAACTTCTGGCTCTTGTTGAATCAAATCTGTTATTAGACGTTGTTGATACAAACATCAAATCACCTTCATAATAGCTATGTCCCATAATTCCCAGTGCGTGACCTAATTCGTGCATAATTGTATTAAACAATTCTTTATCTGAAAAATATTCACCGGTTGGGGTTTTATCATATAGTGTAATGGTCATTTTTTTGAGCAAATTATTTTTGATTTTAGGTACGGTATAGCCGACAATATACTGGCATTCTGAGCCTTTGCATACATTTTTGGGCAGCGGGGCTATTTCTACAATAATATTTGCTGATGAAGGCTTGTTTACATATTCAAATTGTAGGAAATCAACCGAGTTTTGCCATTGGGCAAAAGCAGAATTTATTTCTGTTTTATAATAATCCGGCACTGAATCTAAATTTTTCAGAAAGACTTTCAGCGGGAATTTATTTTCGTCCCAGCGTACAATACCACGTTCAGACGGAGCGTTATAAATATAATTATTTCCTGCGTTGTAGTTGACGTTAAGTCTCCAATCATTAATTTTTTCAGCCGCAATACGTTTTGCGCTATCATCAATTTTGCTTTGAGAAAGTTCAAACAGATCTTTTTGAACTTTTAAGGCTGGTTTTAATTTAATCAATGTCAGCGCGTAATAGTAGCGATAATTTTCATTATCTTTGTGCATTTTATATGAAAAAGCCAGCGTAGAAAAGGCTTTTAAGTAATCATTTCGTTCATAGGCATTTTTCCCGATATTAAAAGAGAAATATGGCACTGCGTAGAAAAACATTAGCAATGCAATAAGAATGCCTAATAATAAGCCGGTATTATTTTTTTTCATTATCTTTTATCCCTTTATCCAGTTCCAGCATTTTAGCCAGAGATCTGGTGTCCCCCTTCAATTTAAAATATTCTGCGAATTTTGGTGTTGTTTTTAAATTAAAACTCCTGCCATTTTTATCTCGTGTCTTGGATATAAGCCCTTTTTCAACAAGTTCCTGAACATGTTCGTATGCATTGGAACCGCGTAGTTCAATAAGTTCTGTTTGTCTCAAAGGTTCTTTTAGTGCGATAACGGATAGTGTACGTAGTACTCCCGGCTTCAAATCTACCGGACAAAGAAGTTCAACAAGATCAATATGTTCTTCTTTTACCTGTAGAATATATCCGTTTTCATCATCAATTTCCAGAGCGCCGTCACGCGCCGAGTAATCCATTATAAGTTCAAGTATTGCTTCTTCTATAGCTTCTTTTTCTTCGCCGAGTATGACAGCTATTTCGTCAAGCGAAACTGCGCGCGCTGTAATGAACAAAACGGCTTCAATTCTTGATTTCAGATTGTTCATGATGTCCGCCTTTCACTACATATAAATCAGAATAAAATTCTTCCTGCTCCAGATCATAATCTGTTTCTGCTGTCAAAAATAATAAAGCCAGATACGCGCTAATTTTATCCATTCCTAATAAGGTTAATTCTTTTAATTCAATTTTATCATTTTTTTCAAAGATTTGTTCAAGATTTTCTTTGAGGGTCTGAACGCAATTTTCAATATATTCATCATGGGCAAGATTAACAATATCATCAGCGGTAAGACGTGAATATGACTGAACGCGTCTTTTCGCACGTTCGTGTGCGCTTTTTAACTGCTGTTTCCGATCCAATTTTTCATAAAACTGTAATTGTCTGATCAAGTCGCGCAAGGTAACGACGCGGTTGTGATTAAGTCTGACGCTTGTCCTGCGCTGCAATACTTCATCAATTGAGATAACATTATTGGTCGGTATATAATCATCTTCTGGATATTCAAGCGGGAAACCATCATCATCATAATGCAGTTCGTCATCTGCCGGTTGATCTTCAAACTGCATTATGTTTATACCTTCAAGTATATTTGACTTTAATTTCAATAGTATTGCGGCAAAAAGAAATGTTCTGCCTGTCAATCTAAGGTTTTGTGATTTCATTTCGCAAATATGGGCAAGGTACTTGTCTGTAACATCAACAATATCTATGTTCCATGGATCTATTTTTCCTGATCTTGCCATATCCACAAGAATCCCTATACCTTCACTTTTATGTAAAGTATCCTGTTCCTGTATAATATTAAAATTATCGTAATTTATTGCTGCTGCGTCCATTAACTTTCTCTCAATTTAACACCGGTTACACGGGTTATTCCTTTTTCTTTTTGGGTTACACCTATCGTCCTATCTGCTGATTCTATCATAGGTTTACGGTGACTAACTACTATAAATTGCGTATCTTTTGACTGTTTCTCTATCATCTGGGCGATGCGTTCAACATTCATTGTGTCTAAACTTGCGTCTACTTCATCAAACGCGTAGAACGGAGATGGCATATAGCGTTGTATTGCAAATACAAAGGCCAGTGCTGTTAAAGATTTTTCTCCGCCTGACATACTTTCCAGACGCTGCAGTTTTTTATCACGCGGTTGTGCTTCAATTGTCATTCCGCCGTTTAAAGGATCATCCGGACATTCCAGTTTTAGTTCACCTTCACCTTCTGATAACTGATGAAATACTTCTTTGAAGTTTTCATTTATGTGATTAAATGTCTTCATAAAAGTTTCTTTTTTAAGCTGTTCGTATCCGTGCATTCTATCAAGTATCTCTTTACGTTCTTTTGATAAAGTTTCAATTTGTTCTTTCATTGCAGCTTGTCTGGTTTGAACTTCTTCATAAGCAGCAATAGCACGCATGTTTACATCACCTAATTCAGACATTCTTTTTTCAAGACGTTGAATTTTTCCTGTTATTTCTTCGATTGATATATTGGAAGGTTCCAGTTTATTAACCTCAATACCTGCATCCTCAAGAACTTTTCGCGCTGCATCAAGCTGCGGTTCCAGTTCTTTGCGTCTGGACTTAAATGATTCAATCTGTTCTGCAATACGTTCAATGTCTGCTGTTTTTATATGCTTTTGCTTTTCGATTTCTATTAATTCCGCGTTAATTTCATCGCGCTCTTTAAGTAATTCCCCAAGTTTTTCTTCTATTTGAGATATTTGCTCTTTCAAAACCTCCAGCTTTTTATTTAATGCCTCTATATCATTTTTATACTGAGTCTTATCCTCTTCCAGCTTTAAATTGTTATGTTCAATATTTTTGATCTCTTCAGTCTTTGTCTCAATAAGGTTAACATGGAACGAAATCTGCCTGTCTAGTTCATTTTTATCATTACCTGCATTGAGAAGATTGTTTTGCAGGCGTTTTATTTCATATTCAACACCTTCTGTTTTTTCTTTTAGTTCTTTTAAATCTTTGTCGTTAATAAGTTTTTCGACTTCTTCAATTTGCTCCTGCGTAATTGTCATTTTATCATATAGCTTTACATTTTCATCTTCAAGCTTGTCTAGTTTTTTGTTTAGTTCAGCTATACGTGGTTCATTTACAGAAATTGCATTAGTTTTTTCCTTTAAAAGATTTTCACTGTTTGCGTAATTTCGGTTCATATTATCAAGTTCAACTCTTGCCTTAGACAATTCACTCATTGTATCAGCGTAATTGTTTTGAATACCGGTAAGTTTTTTCTCAAGTTCTGATTTTTTAGTTTCTAATGCAGTAGCTTTATTTTCCATTTCTTTTAGTCTGGCACGATATTTTTCCAGTTCATCATCGTCATTCTGGCTGAAACTTAATCCTGTACGCTTTAAAGTTCCGCCTGTGATAGCACCTGATTTTTCAAACAATTCTCCTTGAAGAGTTACCATCCTGTATCTGCCGATAAGTTTTTTTGCACACTCCATATCTTCAACAACAAGAGTATCGCCCACAGCATAGAAAAATGCATTAATATATTTATCATCAAAATCAACCAGATTTATTGCAAAATCTATTACCCCTTTATCTTTAGGCAAAGCAAGCCGCGCCGGAGCTTTAATCGTTTTATTAAGCGGTATAAAAGTTGCACGTCCTGCATTTGCAGAACGAAGCATTTCTATGGCAACCGATGCCACATGCTCATCATCAACAACAATATGCGCCATACGGCCTCCAAACGCGACTTCCATTGCTGTTGAATATTCTTTATCAACTGTTCCGAGTTTTACAAGCGGTGCATGTACTCCTCTAAGTTTGGCACTCATAATGGTGTCAATTGCACGCCCGAAATCCGCTTCTTCCGCGGCCTGCTTCTTGGCTTCCATTGTTGATATTTTACGATAAGCCATTTGAATATTATAACTCAAATCATCAATTTCATTTTTCGTTATATCCAGACTATGCATCGTGTTATGCTGAATATTTTTGAAATCCTGTAATTCGTTTTCTAATTGCGAAACAAGCGTCTTTTTCAGATCGTAGTCATTTGAAAAATTAGCTTTTAATTCCGTTAAATCTCTAACTGTATTTCTATCCTGCTCAAGTGTATTCTGCAAATTCTTCAATTCGTTTTCAAGCGGTAATTTATCCTGAATAAGTTTAGTTTCCTGATCCCGTAAAGCCTCAAGCTCTCTTCGCAAATTACTCCGTCTTTCAAGGTGTTGATCAGCAGTAGCATTTAAACCTGTCATATCCTCGGTTATTTTTCGTAATTCAGCCTCGCGTTCCGCTATGTTCTCTTTGATTTTTACAATTTCATCGTCCTTGAGCGTTATCTTGAGTTTGAAATCTTCAATCTTTTTGTTAAAATTTTCAATACCGTTTTTCGCGTTTTCAATTGAGCGTAACCCGTCATGTATTTGCTTATCTGCATAATTTGTCGCAATAATTTTACGGTCAATTTCACCTTTAATCGCTTCTTCCTGTTTCTTTAATTCAATTTGCTGCGCTTCACCTTTTTCTTTTACACGCTCTGAAATTTCCTGATATTTGGATTTTATCAGCGTAAGCCGTTCATCTAAATCCTTGCTTTTTAATTCTTCTTCTTTTTTTTGTTTAGTTGCTGCAAGAATATTTTCATGCGCGTGTTCTATATTTCGTTTTAGATCAAAAAATTTAACAGTATTGATCTGACCTTCAAGCGAAGTTTTTTCTTCACGTAATTTTTGATATTTAATCGCGACTTCCCGTTCCTCTTTAAGCTTTTCAAGCATGTTTTCTACTTCTGCGAGTATAACATTAGACCTTTCAACACGCTGCTCAACAGTGTTAAGCTCATTAGTTGCCTGTTCTATACGACGGTCAAAATCAGCAATACCGGCTATTTCATCAATAATTTTACGGCGATTCTTTGGCGACGAATTGGTTATGCCCATAACATCGCCCTGCATCATAACGTTATAACTGTTCGGGGTAACATTATATTTTTCGAGCACCGCATGAACATTTGATAACGTTGTTACACTGTCATTAACATAATATGTGCTTGCGTAACCTTGAGATGACTTGCGGATTTTTCTTGCAATACTGAGATCATCACTGCCTTCTACATCTCCGAATGTAACTTTGACAAACGCGTCATTGCGTTTAGTGTAGGTAGAAATAAAATGAGACAGGTTTTCTGCACGTAACTCACTTGCATTAGCAAGTCCTAATGCAAATAATACACTATCTATAATATTACTTTTGCCGGAGCCGTTTGGCCCGGAAATTGTAGTAAACCCCTTTAATAAAGGAATTTCCGATTTGTTGGCAAATGATTTAAAATTATCAATTTCAAGTTGTTTGATATACATATTCCTACCCAATATAGTCTTATAATAATTAGACTATAATTTATGAAACATGTCAAAGGACTCAACAAATCTTTACAGTAAAATTGTGTTAACTTTTGTAAAATTTTGATGATTGGAAATATTTTAAATCACAAAAAGAAAAAAGTATGAAATAATGATTATATAAGGCAGTTTATATATTAAGATGAAAGGAATACGATAATGGAAAAATTAACACAAAGAGAACGGGAAGTATTAACATGTTTGGTCAAAGGCTACAGAAATCACGAAATAGCTGCGCAATTATCAATGTCATTTCATACAGTCAAAGCACACCTGAACTCTATTTATCGGAAATTCGGTGTGGAAAATCGAGTGCAGGCAACCTGTAAAGCAATGCAGCACGCTGATTTACTCCTTGATTTATAATAAAAACCGTCCGAAAGGACGGTTTAAATAGGAAAAAGGAAAGGGAAAATATAAAATTTTTAAAATAAAATTTGTGTAGTATTTCAAGACTGACAGTATTAAATAGTCTTTGAAATATAAGACAGGTGTGTTCAGCGATAAACCTTGAGACAGTATCCGGCATATAGTACCGTTTAATTTTATCCAAAGGTTTTGAAAGTAGATTCGACGTTCTTCTCGATAACCTTCTGAACAGCATCCATTTCCGTCTGAATAGCATCCTG
>CALVEB010000046.1 GCA_944326465.1 Candidatus Gastranaerophilales bacterium
ATGGGACAAGGGTTTTGGGCATATTGCCATTTAGGCAAAGGGAATAAGGAAATAGGGGAATAAGGGAATAGGTTCGTTACATGAATTAGTCCCGTATTTTGTTTATCAATTCCGACAATATTGAGCGCTCGCTTTGCGCAGTCCGTACGGAAATCCGTTTTGCCCACCCTACGGTTAGTGCTGGATTTCTCGTTTATATCAAATCTTTTTCCTGCTGTTTCAGCCATTAAGAATCCTCACGTGTATCCATACATATATTATAGCGTATGTTTCACAATAATGCAAGACCTGTATTCTTTTTATTTTCGTTAAGGGAATTAAGAATTTCAATTATCTTATCATAATTTTCTTCTACGACCAGTACTGAGCGGATTTTGGCTGCGTTTTTAATACCTGCTATATAATACGGATAGAATTTCCTTACAAACTTAATTCCTATATTTATCCCGCGCAAACTTATTTCTTCATCCAGATGACATTTTAGCATTTCAATTTTTTCGGAAAGTGTTGGCGGTTCAAGTTTTTCGCCGACAGCCAGATAGTGTTCAATACGATAGATAAGTGTTGGATCGCCCAGAATACCCCGTCCGATTGCGACACCGTCTGCTTCGCTTTCTTCAAGGCATTGTATTGCTGTATCTATTGAGGTTATATCGCCGTTTGCAAATACAGGCACATCAACATTCCTTTTTAACTCTTTGATAAGTTTCCAATCAGCAGAGCCGGAGTAAAACTGTGAGCGCGTGCGGCCGTGTATCGTAATAAATTCCGCGCCTGCCTCCTGCATTTTTTGACCGAATTCGACATAATTCATTTCGTCAAATGTATATCCCAGCCGGAATTTTACGCTTACCGGTTTATCTGTACCATCTTTTACTGCTTTGACAAGTTCTGCAGCAAGTGACGGATTACGCATAAGTGCGCAGCCGTCCTGCCCTTTTACGACTTTATTAACGGGACAGCCCATATTTATATCTATCATATCTGCGTAATTATTTAGAAATTTTGCCGCACTGTTCATTAAGTGAGGTTTGTGACCGCTGATCTGGTAAGATATTGGGGAATGGTTTTCATCTCTTTTTATAATTTCAGTTTCTTTAACCTGAGCAAGAAATTCCGAACTTATCATTTCTGTTGTCAGCAGACAATTCGGGGAATATTTGCGTACCATGCTTCTTAGTACGTAGTCTGTAATTCCTGCCATTGGGGCTAATGAAACTTTACTTTTTATCAGGTTCAGGACTCTATTATTTTGCATAATCCTTTAATTCTTCCAGTCTGGTTTGTGAGTATTTTTTGTAATCGTCGTCTTCTGCATAGCTGTTAACAAATGTTTTGTAGTATGTATATGCGTTTTTGAATTGAGAAAGTGAATCATAGTCAACAGCAATAAGATAGTTAACAATTCCTAATTCTGAATTGTGTTCCAGTGCTTTTTTGTAATCATTTATTGCATTCTGGTACTGTTTTTTTGTATCGTAAATCATACCTCTGTAATACAGCGCATAGGCGTTGGACGGTTCACCGGTAATGATTTGATTAAGTTGTGCAAGACATTCATCATATTTACCGCTGTCATAGAGATTTATGGCTGTCTGTAAGCGTTCTGCATTTTGATTTGTTTCAAGATTTTGTTTTAATTCTTTTGCATTAGAGTGTTCGGAATTAAGCTGCAATGCAGTATTTGCATAACTTAAAGCATTAGTGATGTCATTTTCTTCTGCGAGAATTGCTGCAATATAATAGGCTATATCTGCATTTTTGTTGTCGAGTTCAAATGCTTTTTTGTAATAAATCAACGCTTCTGCATTCTCACCCCTGTTTTGATATGAAGATGCTACAGCCAGTGCAATATCTCTGGTTATTGGCCGGATTTTTAAATATTCGGCAATAGCTTCTTCGTAATCGCCTCTGTTATAATATTCAGCGGCTTTTGCAAGTTGTTGGTCTGATATTTGAGTATTTATATTGTTAATTGTATCTTGTATCTGTTTGTTATCCGGAAATTTTGCAAGTGCTGAATTTAGGATGTTAAGAGCGGTTTCATTATTTTGTTTTTGCGAATATGCAAGCCCGAGATTTGCATAAATTTCAGGGTTTTGCGGATTAAGTTTTATTGCTTCATTGTATAGATAAATTGCATCATCAAGTTTGTTTTTTTGATGCAGTTCTAGCGCAAAATTATATATTGAATCAGGCGGCAATTGTGATTTTTTGACATATTCCGTGAATTGCTGCGGTGACATGGATTTTCTCACTGTATTCATAAAGTTAGCGTTAGCAATTTCGTTATCAGGATCGGATGCTAATACTTTTTTGTAAGTTTCCATTGCTGCTTTGTTATCACCTAATGCCTCTTGCGATTGCGCTTTATAGAGATTTGCCTGAACATTATCAGGATATAGTGTTAAAACAGAATCGTATGCGACAATTGCAGTTTTGTAATCTCCTTTTTGCTGGTATAGGGTTCCTACATTAATTCTGGTATTTATGTTTGCAGGATCAAGATATTCGGCTTTTGAGTAATATCTTAAAGCTTCATCTAATTTCCCCTGTTTTTGGAGTATAGCGCCTAGATTAGCGGTTAAGCTTGCGTCGTTCGGGGTATTTTCAAGCTTTTTCTTGTAAATTCTTTCAAGAGAATATAAAACATCTTTGTTATCATCTTCGGTTTGAGTAAGGATAAAGTTATATTCGTTAACGGCTTCACTTTCTTTATCGATACTGTCCAGCGTTTTTGCATAAGCAAGACGCAAACTTATATCTGTAGGGGCTACATTAACCGCCTTTTTATAATACTCTGCTGCTTTAGGATTATTCCCGATGAGCCGCATTATATCTCCAACCTGTTGAAAACTTTCTTTTATATATTCGGTATCTCCTATAGCCTGATTAAATTCGTATCCTGCTGCTGCAAAATCTCCGTCAGCACGTAATGCTTTTGCGGTTTCAAAACGGTTTTTTGCACTTTTATCAAAGTGTATTGCGTTTAAACATTTATTCAGATTTGATGAGACCTGAACAATTGCCTGAGAAGAATTTTTAACCGCTTTTTCATCAGGATAATACATCAGATAAAAAAGAGCGCTTCTGTAATCATTAGCAGCTTTTTTATAATTCTTGTCAGTATTTGCGTAATAAGTGCCGCGTGCAAGATATGAATTGACCAGTCCGATTCTTGCTGAATTGTCCATGTAATTTATTCTGAGAGCGCTTTTAAATTCCGTGATAGCACCGGAATACTGGAAATTTGCCAGATACTGCTGTCCGAGATCAAAATGTTCTTTAAAAGTAGCATTTGCAGGTAAA
This sequence comes from Candidatus Gastranaerophilales bacterium, assembly GCA_944326465.1. GTDB lineage: Bacteria > Cyanobacteriota > Vampirovibrionia > Gastranaerophilales > Gastranaerophilaceae > CALUVH01. Next base: position 3,310 of record CALVEB010000046.1, read on the forward strand.
GATAATGCTAAAATACTTAAAAATGTGATGACTGCTTTTTTCATATTACAAAAACCTCTTACCCCTACAAAACAATAATATCATGAACATCAGTATTTTAAAATCAATATAAAAAAAAAGAGATTAACCGTGCGGCTAATCTCTTAAATAAATTTTTGCATGTTGTTAATCAAAATCGGTTTTCGCAATAAATGTGATAAAATCGTCAAACAGAATTTGAAGAGGAATTGACATATCAATAGTCTCCAATTCTTTTTCTTCCAGTAGGTTAGTCAGTACTTCAGCCCCCAACATGTCCGCTTTTGATTCTGTAATCATACGCAAATACTCCTTATATTGTTGTAAATGTATTTATCTTGTTTATTTCTGACAAATTATATATCGGCATAACAGAATTAAAACTTTAATCAAGTGTTTCGTACAAAAAGGCTTGAAACCCTGTAATATCAACCTTTAGGACAATATTAATTCAGATTTACATTTTGTTACAAAAAACTTTTTGTCTGAAATGTGCGCAAAACTTGATTTTTGTGTTAATATTTAAATGTTAATTGTTAAAAACACTAATAAAAGGAGACATAATCATAGCTAACGATAGATTTACTCGCGATAATAGCAAAAAAGATCAGACAATAATGAATGAGCGTATACGCTCTAAAGAAGTAAGATTAATAGATGAAAACGGGAAAAATCACGGTATTGTAGAAACCTCAAAAGCTTTAAAAATGGCATACGATGCAGATTTAGATCTTGTACTTGTCAGCCCGAATCAAGAACCGCCGGTCGCTAAAATATTGAATTACGGCAAATATAAATATGAGTTGGAAAAACGAGCAAAAGAAGCTAAAAAGAAACAGCATACTGTGGAAGTAAAAGAGGTTAAAATAAGATATAAAATAGATACTCATGATTATCAGGTCAGGGTTAAGAATATACAGAAATTTATATCTCAAGGAAATAAAGTAAAAATAGTTGTAATGCTTCGCGGCCGTGAAATGCAGCATGCTAATCTGGCATTTGATCTGGCAAATCGTTTTATTACTGATTTGAAAGATATTCCGGTTGCTGTTGAAAAGAAACCAATGCTTGAAGGACGTAACGTTACACTTTATCTGGCTCCGCAATAAACTATATTTACAATTTAATAAAAACATTAAAAAAATAGTCTGTTATGTTTTTACTGACAGACTGTTTTTTTGTATTTATTGAGGAAAAGAAGATTAATTTCCAATTCCGCCCAAATCTATAATGAAGCCGCTTTTTATATTGTCAGCGGAATACAAATCCATGTGAAACAGATTATTTTGTTTTAGCCACTGCTGTAGTGAGATTCCGTCAGGTTTAGGTTTTGAATTTTCGTCAATATATTCAACAATTGTCCAGCCGCCTTTATATCCGTCGTAATCCTTAAACTGAATTGTGTCGTTTGTTGTATCAGGAATATCAAAATTGAATAAACTTGGATCTGTGTATATATCTGACGGAAATTTATTTTTATCTTCAACCTGTTTTATTAGAGGATTAGCAATATAAAGTTCCGGAATATTATTTATGTGTAAATCTTTCAGGTCATGATAGACTGCTAATTCGCCCCATATACTGTATGCGCCGACTTCTTCGGGCTTAATATAAACTTTCATTGCATTCTTGTTTCCTTCATTGTCGGAGAGTTTTAAAACAATGCTGTTGCAGCCTTTGCCTGCATATTTAAAATTGATATTTTTATCATCAACAGTAAAATAGTTATCATTACTTTTGTATTTTTCGTAGTTGTTGCGAATCTCATAGGATAATGTATCAAGACTGTTGACGATTTTATCAATAGAAATCCCGTCAAAAATGCGCGGGTATTTGTTTATAATTAATGTATTTTGATTATGTAAATCCAGATGTTTTTCTATCGCTGCCATTTTGCAAGCTGCATCATTGCTGGAGCCGGTGAATAATTTAGTATCTGCTTCAATAAAATTGATATCATGCAAATAGCGTTCAATTCTTTCTTTTTTGTATAAATTATTTTCAACAGTAAACATATCATTGTAATAAACTCCGCTGATAAAGTCATTTTTTCTTATTTCAGAAAGGTCAGCATTAATACTGTCAAGATTGATTTTGCCGGCAAAATGCGGGAAATTTTTATTTGAATATGTATAAAACGGGGATTTTTGTTGAATTTTCATATTTAGAATAAAGCAACAGAATACAAAAATTTGCTATTGAAATCAGATATTGCAAAAACTATTGACTTGTAAAGTTCAGCACATATAATAGAAATGTTGACAGAAATGACAACTGAATAAAGTCAAATAGAAACGATATGCCGCAATAGCTCCCCAGTGGAGTGAAACGGAACGGAGTTCAAAAATCTGTAGAGCTTGCTCTACCAACTCCATGACAATTAAATAGAAACGATATGCCGCAATAGCTCCCCCAGTGGAGTGAAACGGAACGGAGTTTAAAAATCTGTAGAGCTTGCTCTACCAACTCCATGACAATTAAATAGAAACGATATGCCGCAATAGCTCCCCAGTGGAGTGAAACGGAACGGAGTTCAAAAATCTGTAGAGCTTGCTCTACCAACTCCATGACAATTAAATAGAA
>CALVEB010000047.1 GCA_944326465.1 Candidatus Gastranaerophilales bacterium
CTGGAGCAACGCTCCTCAGGCGAGTCTCCGTGAGCGTGGAGCAAATCCAAGACAGGGAAATAAGGGAATAAGTTCGTATCACGAATTAGTCCCGTATTCTGCTTCTCAATTCTGGCAACATTGAGCGCTCGCTTTGCTCGCGTCCCCCACCTCGAAATCAAAGATTTCGGTCCTCCCTCCAGGGGAGGACATGAGTATATTTCGTTTTTCGCAGATTTCTCGCTTATATCCAATCTTTTTCTTGCAGCTATCGCCATTAACATCCTCTTGTTAATTTATCCATATAAGTATTATACCATATTTTTTAAACTTTTCAACCCCTAATTACTCCTAAAGTATTATTTCTATTGATTAATTACAAATCATCTCTTTCGTGTTAAAATAATAATGTAGTAAAAGAGGTGGATAATGAAAGTAGCGTTATTAAATCATGGCTGTGCTAAAAATCTTGTTGATTCTGAGTTAATGCTGGGGCTTCTGGCTGAGAAAGGTTATGAAGTTACGCTTAATGATGAAGAGGCTGATATTGTGGTGATTAATACATGCTCATTTATTCACGATGCGGAAAAAGAATCTGTACAGAGTATTTTGCAGGTTGCGCATAGCGGCAAAAAAGTTATTGTAACCGGCTGCTTGCCTCAAAAATATAAAGCCGAATTAAAAAAAGCTATTCCGGAAATAGCCGGTATGGTCGGAACATCTGACATAAAAGAAATAGTAAATGTTGTGGAGCAAGTTGCCCAAGGGCAAAAATATATAAATAAAGTCTCTGAACGGCCGGAATATATTTATCCCGAAACTATTGAGCGCCAGCAGATTACAGTCGGCCCGAGTTCTTATATAAAAATAGCCGACGGATGTAACTACCATTGCGGATATTGTATTATTCCGCAGCTTCGCGGCGAATACCATTCCAGAACTATAGAGAATATTGTTGAAGAGGCAAAATCGCTTCTTGCAAAAGGTGTTACAGAACTCGTTCTTATTGCGCAGGATACAACCAGTTACGGAATTGATTTGTACGGAAAAAATTCACTTCCTGAACTGCTGACAAAACTGAATGCGCTGGAAGGTGAGTTCTGGATAAGGATTATGTATGCATACCCGTCACAAATGACCGATGAATTAATGGACGCAATTGCAAATCTTGATAAGGTCGCAAAATATATAGATTTGCCGCTGCAGCATTATGATGCGGATATATTGAAGGCAATGCGCCGTCCTGCATTTAACTATGACGAACTTATTGCAAAAATAAGAAATAAAATACCGGATGTGGCCATACGAACAGCGTTTATTGTCGGATATCCGGGAGAAACTGATGAACAATTTAACGAGTTGTATGAATTTGTTAAACGTACAAAATTTGAAAAAATGGGTGTATTTGAATATTCCCGCGAAAAAAATACAACTTCATACTCGATGCAGGAACAGGTTCCGGCAAAAATTAAACACCGCCGTCACAAAAAACTTATGACACTTCAGCAAAAAATCTCAAAAATTGTGAATGAAGGTTATGTCGGTAAGACTTTAAAATGTCTTGTTGAAGGATTTACGGATGACGGACTTGTCATATTGCGTTCCGAACATGATGCGCCGGAAATTGACGGTATTGTTTATGCATCGTCTGAAAGGGCTGTTGTCCCCGGAGATTTTGAAAATGTTTTAATAGAAAATTCAGATGAATATGATTTGTTCGGCAGAGTTGTCTGACGTTACAAATTTGGTTATTTTTATCTTTGTTGTATAATCTTTCGAAAGGGGTAAATGATAAAGGTAAAAATAATGGAATATATTGAGAATAAGGAAGTTGAAGAAGAACAGTTAAAAGGGATATTCAGGGATATGGTGAAGTATTCACCGTCAAAGATTTGCGGCATGCTCGGAAATGCAATTATTGTGCCGGTTTACACAAGTCTTTTGACACCTGATGAATACGGGTTGTATTCATTATCAATCGCATTTCTTTCATTTTTGTGTATTTTATTTTCTGATTGGGTGGGACTTTCCGGTCTGAGGTTTTTCAGACAGCATCAGCTTACTCAGGATATGCCAAAATATTTAACAACACTTGTCACAATGCTTGCTACAAATTTGTTTTTGATGATAGCTGTGGCGTTGTTTTTCAGACAAAATTTCTTTGACTTTTTCCATATACCTATAAAATATTATTTAGCGATACTATTACTGATAATCCCTGTCGCGGTAAGAGCGTTATTGTTCCAGCTTTTGCGGGCGGAATTAAAATCCATGTCGTTTACAGTATCGACTATTTTAAATCAGATTTTGACAATCGGACTTTCTATATTTTTCGCAAAGTATTTCCATCTTGGGGCAATGGCATTGCTTTTGGGTATGGGAATTTCTATTTCGTTAATTGATTTGCTGTTGATTTATCAGAGCAATATATTGTCATGGTTTAAGTTCCAGAAGGTTGAGTGGAACACGATGTTTCCTATTGTGAAATACGGAATTCCGATAGCTGCAACATCTTTGAGTACATGGATTATTAATCAGAGTAACAAATTTATCATGAACAGTATCAGCGGATTTTCAGATGTAGGGCTTGTCGGAGTTGCGTATAGCTTAACTCTGCCTTTGCTGATGACAATATTTTCTATAATCACGGTTGCGGCTATTCCGCGTATAATAAATATGTATGAAGAAAAGATTGATGTAAGGCCGATAATTTCGCGATTTACGGGCTATTATATATTGATTGCATTGCCTGTTATTACAGTAATATCAATGTATGCGCCGGATTATGTTTTGATGCTTTCATCAGGTGATAAATTCCGTATGGCATGCAAACTTATTCCGTTTTTTGCTTTTGGAACATTTTTTATGTCGCTGGCGGATTACACAACTTTGCAATATCATCTTGCGAATAAAACATATATAGATTTTATAATTAAACTGGTATCAGGAATTTCCGGTGCTGTTTTGAACTTTATGTTAATACCGCAATACGGGTTGATCGGGGCAGGTATTGCAACATTTGCAGCTAACTTTTTGTATTTCTTTTTGAGTACCGTAATAGTATTGCCGGGACTCGGGCTGCGCTATCCGACTGCAACTATTCTAAGAATGCTTATTTCTTTTGTTCCGTTTGGCGGATTGTATTATTTGTTCTGTAACTTCATTAATATACCGGCATTGATTGAAATGATAACACTTATGGTGGTGTTCTACCTTTGTTACTGGTGGCTCGGACAAACTGTATTCAAAAAAGTAAAAGTTTAACTTAATATTTATTTACATAATGGCAATAAAAATTCTTTTTATTTTTTAAAAAGGTTACAAATACTATTGTGAATTTATATTAATCAAAATGCTTTTAAGGATAGCAAAATAAATATTCTCCTGGTAATATAAATAAGTAGTAGGAATATAAAATAGTAGAAAAATAACTTTAGGGAAAGTGAAAGGAAGTCAACAATGGCATTGACAAAAACTGATAGAAAAAGAATAGTCGCGTCTGCTTTATCATTATGTTTTTTGATGCAGCAGTCATTATGCTTTCAGGCAGTAGCGAGTGAAATAGGCGGTGATGTTCCGGGAATGAATACCGGTATTACGGTTAGACCGGGCGAAACCGGTAATATTTATGATATTAAACCGTCAGGCGGAAGCGGAGATATAGGTTTCCGTGAATATGATCACTTCAATTTGACTGCAGGTGACATCGCAAACCTGATTATGAATTTTAAAGGTCAGGATTTGTCTAAGTTTGTAAACCTTGTAAATGACCAGATTAATATCAACGGTATTGTAAATGCGCTTAATTCAGCAGGCGGTCTGTCTGACGGAAAAGTCGTATTTATTTCCCCAAATGGCATGGTCGTAGGTGCAAGCGGTGTATTGAATGTCGGCTCTTTATCAGTTATAACTCCTTCCCAGAATGATTACGATAAATTTTTAGGTTCATATAAACCTAGCGATTTACATGACCTTTCAAACCTTGAAAATTCAAAAGGTACAGGTACTGTAACTATTGATGGTAAAGTACTTTCCCGCGGTGATATAGATATTAAAGCAGCAGGTATAGATGTACGTAACGGTGCTGTTTTACTTGCCGGTGTTAAAAATAATGATGTTTTGACATCAATTACAACGGCTAATGATTTGTTCAGCCAGCTTGTTAATACAGGTAATGTAAATGCCGGTTCAACAATCGCAAATGAAAACGGCAACATCGTTATAAAAGCTCATGGCAGCAACGGCGGCGTAAACATAGCAGGTAATGTAAGTAATTTTGCTAAAAACGGAAATACAACAATTACAAATGAAGCAGGTTCAAAAGGTATAGATATTTCCGGAAAACTTGCAAATGCAGGCGGCACAATGGATGTTATTAACAATGGCGGCGCAATGAATGTGTCAGGTATTGTTACAAATGCAGGTGCTAAGTTAACAATGGAAAATAACGGTACCGGCATGAATATTACATCCGGTGCAAAAGTACAAAACGATAATGTTACTGAACTTATCAATACCGGTCGTAACGGAATGACTGTTGAAGGTAAAGTAAGCGGCAACGGTGTAAATCTTCGCGGTGTAAATTCTGATATTGTTATCGGTCATTCTTCTGTCGATGAAAACATTACATCAAAAGGTGCATTGAATATTAACCTTGAGAACGGTGATCTTCTAAACGCAGGTGTTGATAAAACATTACTGGTTTCAAACGGCGATATGAACATTACCGTAAAAGACGGTACAATTGGTTTAGATGTTGGAAATTGTGCTGACGGTGCTTGCACAGGTGTAGATCCTGATGCAAGAGATTTGACAAAATCAATTAACATTAAGGCTGGCGGTGCAGTTAACGCATCTACAACACGAGTTGGCTCTTCTAATTCAAATCTCGTTGCAAACATTGCGGCAAAAGATTCTGATTTGAGAGTCGGACAGATTAAAGCTGACGGTAAAGTTATTTTGACGGCTGCAGACTTTGATAACAATGGAAACGGCTATTCTATATTAAATGCTTCAAACGATTCTTCAAAAGCTAATGTAGAAGGTAAAGGTATTTCTTTAATCGCAAGTAAAAATATTGGAGAAAAAGGAAATAAATTAACATTTAACCAGACCGATACAAAATACGGTATGGACGCTCTTGCTATTAAAGATATTAATATCAAAGGACAGGACGATAAAAATAACACCAGAGTATGTACAATGATTTCACGTGAAGGCAGCATTGACGCTGAATTTTCAGGTAACACTACAATCGATGAAATCACTGCAAAAGACAATATCAAGATTGTAAACCGCGGTGCATCACTAAGTATAGAAAATCTTGGTTCTGTTCCGAATACTCCTGTTGACTATTTCGGTAAAAACATAACTTCAGTGGCACCGAAAAATGTAGATATTAAAGTTCTTGATATCAATCCTAATACAAGAGTTGATTCAGAATGGATTGACGGTGTTCACCACTGGGCAGATTCTCAATTGACTATTGAAAATGCTCGTGTTGAAGGCACAAATAATCCCGATAATCCGGATATGAAACTTGTTGCTGATAATGTTTATGTAGATGGAAAACATATTTCATTCGGCAGAGACGGACATTTTGTAGAAGCTGATGACAGAACAAATTCAGTAGAAAAAATTGGCGACGGCGAATTTACATTTGAATACCGTTCAGTAAGACCCGAAGATGTAACAGAAATCGGTCGTGATGAAAATGAACGTAACTATTACGACGATGACATGTATAATAATGACTCAGATTCTGATACTGATGCAGACGCTGACTCAGACGCAGATAGCGACGCAGATTCTGATACTGATGCAGACGCTGACTCAGATGCAGATAGCGACGCAGATTCTGATACTGATGCGGACGCTGACTCAGATGCAGATAGCGA
>CALVEB010000048.1 GCA_944326465.1 Candidatus Gastranaerophilales bacterium
TCAAGGGCGGCATCCACCATATACTTTTCTACTTTATCAATACTGTTTAATGTGTTTGGATCACATTCAAAAAATTCTGCTAATACGTGTTGTCCTAAGTGGATCTCTTTTTTGCCGTTCTCTTGAATAGCTGTAAAAGGTGATGTTATTGCCAATTCATGTGCCTCCTATCTAAATGTATATTTATTTTAACTACTACCAAAATTGCTTTCGCTATAACATATTACTATAAAAATCAAAAAATTTGTAAAATTTACACTTAAAAATTTATTTTTTACAAAACTTTTCATTACAATATGCCTGAAAGCAAGCAATAATGTATCATTCGAATGTCTGATTTTTATTAAGAATTATTAACATTGTAGTATGAATATTTTTTGTTGTAAAATTTGAGTATGAACAAAATATTAGTTATAGACGACGATTACGCAATAAACGAACTTATAAAAGTAAACCTTGAATTATGCGGATATAAAGTAATTCAAGCGCATGACGGTACAACCGGTTTTGCACTGTGTAAACAGGAAATGCCATCCCTTGTTATACTTGATGTCATGATGCCTGAAGTTGACGGTTTTACGGTTGCACAGCGAATAAGGAAAAACGACGATACAAAAGATATTCCGATATTGATGCTGACAGCGCTTTCACAGACAAGCGACAAGGTAAACGGGTTTAATATAGGTGTAGATGATTATCTTGTAAAACCGTTTGACATGGAAGAATTAAAGGTAAGAGTCCGTGCGCTTCTTAAACGCACCAATCAAATACCGGCTTCGGCGTCTACACGTGAATTACTTACGCTTGGCGAGATAACTCTTTTGCCTGAAACCTACAGTGTTAAAATTAAAGACAAACAGGCTAAATTAACCCCCATAGAATTTGATATTTTCAATCTGTTATTTCAGAATCACGGGAACATGGTTTCTTCTGCCCAATTGTTGAAAGAAGTCTGGGGATACTCTCCTGATGATGATATTGAAACAATCAGAGTTCACATCAGGCATTTAAGAAGTAAACTGGATAAAATCGCAGACGGTAAAAAATACATTGAAACAATTTATGGCGGCGGGTATAAGTTGAATATTTAATTCAGACTTTTACTGAAATTCAGCGGCTGTTTTTTTCTTGCTCATACCCGAAATTTTTCAGCGAACTTTGTTTCTTGCGCCAGTCTTTGTCTACTTTGACTTCCAGAGATAAAAACACTTTTTTCTCAACGATTTTTTCGAGTTCAATCCGCGCCTCTGTGCCGATTTTTTTCAGCAGACTTCCGCCTTTGCCGATGAGAATACCCTTCTGGCTCTTTTGTTCACAATAAATTGTTGCATAAATTCTGTCTATCGTTTCTGTTTCCTGATAATTGTCAACCTTAACAGCAACAGAATGCGGGATTTCATCCGAGGTGTTTAATAAAATTTTTTCTCTGATAACTTCCTCTGTAACATCGCGCATGCTCTCTTCTGTTACAACATCTTCAGGATAGAGTAAATCACCTTCCGGCAGATATTTGTAAATGTTTTTCAGTAAAGTATCAATGTTGCGTCCTGTTCTTGCAGAAATTTTGACAACAGGACAGTTTTTTTCCAGCAACAATTTGTATGTAATAAGATTTTCTTCAACTTTTTCAAGTTTTTTTACTTTATCAACTTTATTCATGACAATAATCACCGGAATATCGGTTTGAAGCATGTTCTGCGCAATCCATTTGTCACCTTTTCCGGCAGGTTCGGAACCGTCTACCAGAAAAAGTATTAAATCCGCATCCGGCACTGCAACTTTTGCCTCATCAAGCAAAAATTCACCGAGTTTATTCAAAGGTTTATGAACACCGGGAGTGTCAACAAAAACGATCTGACCTTTATCTGTTGTATAAATACCTTTTATTCTTTTTCTTGTAGTCTGCGCCTTATCTGTCGTTATTACGATTTTCTGCCCTAAAATTTGATTGAGCAAGGTTGATTTGCCGACATTCGGACGCCCGATTATTGCTGTAAATCCGCTTTTCATAAAATAATTGTATCACAAAAAGTATCAATTTATTAAGAAACTGGCAAATTTTTTTTTCTCAATGTATTATATAATATATAGTAGGGAAATTTTTTAATCGGATTAAAATGAAAAAAAATAATTATATATTGAGTACTCTTATATTGTTAGGTTTAGCCATTGCCCCTTTGAACACGGCATTTGCTGAAAATAATCTTGTACAGTTAGATTTGAAAAAAGGCAGCGGTAACGCGGTTGATATTACATTTTTAACAACAGAGAGCTATGGCAGCAGCGTAATTGTCAGAAAAAAATCTGATAACAAATACGTAATCCTTATGCCAAAAGTATTAACATCAGGCTATAGAAGCGCTGATTTAGAAAGCGTACGCGATCTCGTTTCAAATATAGACGTTAAAAGTATTAATGACGGTGCAGCAGGATATACAAAGATTACGCTTATCACAACCAAACCGCTTAATATTACAACTCATATAGCTAAAGCGGCTCCGTTAAGCGATGCGCAAAAAGAATACAAAACTTTAATTGCAGAAGCTTATTCAGTAAAAAACAACATAAACAAAGGCGCCCCGACAAAAACTCCGCGGCTTGCCGAAGTTACCGTGAACAAACTTCCGGCTCAAACAGCTAAACCTGCTGCAAAGCCTCAGCAGCCAAATAAACCGGCAGTAAATACTCAGGTTAAAAAAGAACAGCCTAAAGTTACTCCTATAAAAACACAGGATTTAAAGGTTAATAAAAAACCTGAAAATAAAATCGTTAAAAAAGTGGAAAAAGCTGCTCAAAATATTGAACTTGCAAAACATACACCTGATGTTCCGGCAGTTCAGCCAAAAACAGAGCCGCCTACTGTTGAAAAAATTGATAAACAACCGATTAACGATATAAAAGAAGTTAAAAATAAAGTTAAAGAAGTTAAAGCCCAATCAACCCTTTCCATTATGGCTAAAATTAAAAACAAAGTGAAAAATTTGAAAGGAAAGGTGGAAAGTAAAATGCCGGCAGGTTTAACAGCAGCTGCAGGAATAATAATTATCCCGATATTAGCTTTAATCATATTACTAAAAGTTATTCATTCTTCGCTTACAAATTCAAGAACGCTTAAAAAATCATTCCTTGAACGCATAGCTAAAAAGCCGCGTCAAAAGGATTATGAACATATCATAAATAATGAAAACCTTAACTGGCAGGAGAAATATCAATTGTATATGAATCAGGCATCAAAAACACAATCGCAAAATGTAGAAAACAAATACAAATTTGTTACGCAGACACAAAAAGTTGCGGACTCTATTGAGGAACAACGTAAAAAACTTGAAAGACTGGTTACTCCTGAAAAAACAGAACCGCAAAGTCAGGAACCTGTCCGCTCTGAAGATGTAAAAGTCCATACGGAAGAACAGGTTATTACAGAACAGTTAAAACAATCTTCCAAAATAAAAGCGTTTGAACCTTCCCTAAATCAGGCAAAACGTAATGTAAGATACAAAAAAAGCAGATTTACACGTTTTGCGACAAAAGAAGATTATCAGACCACCCCAATACAGCCTGTAGAAATGAAAAAATCTCCGTTAACCCAATCTAATCGTCAGGCTCCGGATGCTAATCTTAAAGTATCAGATGTTATAAGACCGGATAGTGTAAAAAATGTAAAAGATGATTATGTAATGTCAACTCTGGATGAGTTCTTCGCAACTCCGGAAACAGATGTCGCAAATACTCTTGCACAGATTAAACCGTCTATGAAATACACAAGACCGGAAGTTAAGCAGGTAAGCAATCCGATTGAAGTTCAAAAGCCGGCGGTACAACAAAAACCTTCATTCAGCGGACTTATCGTAAAAACCGGCTGCAATATTGATGATGACAGAGGATTTTATATTGTAAATCTTGACGGTACATCTGCTCTTGTCGGAAGAATCAAAGAAGATATTGTTATATTGAAAAAATTTGATGACTCCTCAGAAAGAAAGTTACAGGTAAGACACGACAAAGACAATATCTATATGGTTAAAACAGAAGGCTTTAAGTCTTTGATCGATGCAAACAATATGGGTGTACTTGTTGAATTATAATAATTAAAAAACAGTTCGGGAGAGATTAAGAATGAAAAAGTATTTAATTTTATTTTTAATGTTTACCGGACTGTTTTTGTGCGGGTGTACAAATAGAGACAGCCGTACAGTAATACAGTTTGCAAGCTGGGGCTCTAAATCTGAAGTTGATATCCTAAAACCCATGCTTTCAGAATTTGAAAAATTAAATCCTGAAATAAAAGTGGATTTTATGCATATCCCGCAAAATTATTTTCAGAAAATTCATTTGCTTTTTGCATCCCGCAAGGCGCCGGATGTGATTTTTGTAAATAATTTGTACCTGCCTGTTTACGCAAACGCCGGTGTACTTGAGCCGCTTGAAGTAAATTCTGCAGAATATTTCCCGCAGGCCTTGAATGCACTAAGCTGGCATGGGGTTTTATACGCAGTGCCGCGGGATGTTTCAAATCTCGCAATTTACTATAACAAAAATATTTTTGATAAATATGGAGTTAAATATCCAGATTGTGACTGGACATTTGATGATTTTTTACAAAAAGCGCAATCCCTGACACGTGACGGAATTTTCGGGATAAGTTTTGAAGAAGATGCTTTGTTTTTTCTTCCTTACTTGATGAGTGAAGGCGGTGGAATTTTGTCCGACGATTTGTCAAAAGAAATAATAGATGAGCCGGCAAGCCAAAAAGGATTGAATTTTTATACTGATTTAAGAAAAAAATATCATACAGCGCCTTTAAAATCCGAAAGCGCAAGCGCGACCATGGCACAAATGTTTTTACAGGGAAAACTTGCAATGCATTTGTCAGGCCGCTGGCTTACTCCTAAATATTTGGAAGAAGCTGAGTTTAACTGGGATGTTGCGCCGTTTCCAAAAGGCGATAAGGGAAGTATAGTCCCGCTTGATGCATCCGGCTGGGCTGTTAGCAAAGATAGTAAACATAAGACAGAAGCGTTATTGCTTGTTGAATTTTTAGCGTCAAAAAAGAATTGTGAAAAGTTTATAAAAAGCGGGCTTATTGTTCCTGCAAGACGTGATGTGGAACAGGAATTTTTAAACAGCGGCACTGGTTCTGAAATATTCTGGCAGATAATCCAAAACTCCAAACCAACACCTGTATCCGTTAATTATAACGAAATTTTAGATAAACTGTCAGAGAAACTGGAGTATAAATTTAATTAAAATTTTTTCTGTTGTAAAGAGCGTCAAAATCAAGATTCAATGCTTCCATAATTGATACGATGACAGACAAAGAAGTATTTGTTTCGCCGCGTTCAATCATACCGACGACCTGCCCGTAAGAAAGCCCTATCTTTTCAGCAAGCTGCTCTTGAGAAAGCCCTGCGCGGTTGCGCTCAGCCTTTAAATTGCGTCCAAATTCCTTTAATATCTCTTTTTTATTCATATTAGAATTTTATGTACTTGACAAGGAGTAAGCTACAATGTATTATTTGTTTAATACAATATATATATTGTATTAAACAAAGTATTAATTTAAAATAGGAGATTATAGTATGTCTAAAAGATTCAGATCCGCCTTCACTCTCGCCGAGGTGCTCATCACCCTCGCGGTCATCGGTATCGTTGCAGCGTTAACCCTTCCGGGTCTTATCCAGAACCACAATGAAAAAGCATGGTCTACGGCTAAGGATTTGTGGGAAAAGAAACTTACAGAAACTGTTCG
>CALVEB010000049.1 GCA_944326465.1 Candidatus Gastranaerophilales bacterium
TCTTTTGTAATTTCTTCTAAATTATTTTCTTTTGCAAAACTTTCAAGTTTGCTTATAAGCTGTACTATTTGTCTGAATCGGTTGTATTTTTTGTGGATATATTCTATCGAATCTGGGGTAAACGGTATTTCAGACAGTTGGCTAAAAATTTGACTCAAATCTTCTATTTCGAAGGTCTCAAACTTTACAATCTCGCTAAATCTGTCATACAGGTGCTTGTATCTTTCAAGTTTTCTAAGAGCCAAGCCCATTCCGACAAAGACTATCGGACAATCTGTTTTATCATGGATGTCTCTTAGCGTCTCGACACTTTTGTAATTGTTCATCAGGTAGTCGATTTCATCTACAAAAATAATTTTTGGCTTTTGAATAAGTTTGCTAATCACGACATTAAAGTTGTCCGAGGTTAAATACCGAGGGAGTTCGTCCATTTCCCTAACAATTTCTTCAACAAGCCACCTGCTTGTCATAAGGTTTGAGGCTCGAATGTAAATTCCGTCATATTTGCAGGCTAGCCAAAGTGCCGTTTGAGATTTTCCAAGCCCCGGCTCACCATATATAAGTCCCATTTTAGGAATGTTTTTAGGTTTGCTTTTCAGGGCTTCAACTAAGCCTATAAAATTCCTTACATTTCGGGTCTTTACAAAGATTTTTTTCATTTTATCCTTTCTTGGTTGCTCGCAATAAACGGGTATTCACCCTCTGCTCGCAATCCGCTATTCATATAACAGTTTGTACTCCTTTGTTTGTTTAAATTCTGCAATCCAAGTGTCGCTTGGGTTATGTTTTATTAAATATTCATACTTTTCTGAATTGTTTTTGAAAATTGGGAGTGATTTTTCTCCGTTGTTTATTTTTTGAACACCATTTGAACGAGGTTTGAACTCTTTTTGAAAATTGTTGGAATTTTCCAAATCTTCTTGGTTCGACCTTGCTTCAATCAGTTTTATTTCATCATTAGTCAATAATTTTTTAACCGAGTTTATCGTTTTCCGTTTAAGTTTTTGTTGTTTTTGGATTTTTTGTTTGTAATCCTCTAAATCCTCAACTGTCCCTAAAATCTTAGCCATCGGATGGGTTTCGGTTACTCGCTCTGCGGTACATAAATATTCACCTTTCGGGGTAAAAACTTTTACACTAGTTAGATCAAATAGGTTGTATTTTACCAGAACTTTTCCTCTCAGTCCGTATAGTCTTTCGTCAAAATAGTCACAATTTAAGAACCTTACGCCGTTTCGCTGAATTGTTTTGACTTCAGTTGCCAGCATCAAATCGTCAAGCAAGCTTTTATCAATATTCTGTTTTTTACGATTTTCTAACACCTCTGCGATTGTCATATTCGGGGCGTTTGTGCAGGGCTGAGAGTTCTTAAACTTAAGCCACATATCAATCATTTTGATTGTTTCTTCTATTGTTGGGATGTAGCGGATTGGCGGCAGAGGGCTGGAGTCAGCTCCGCTGCATGCCCGTTTAACGCCGCCAACCAAGAGGGCATTATGCAGGTTGGAGTGGAATTTTTCGTTTCGTTTTAAGTATGCAGGTTTGTTAATAATTGATGAGCCGACATAACTTGGCATTAGCTTTTCAAAGCCTTCTTGAAATTCTTTAAAGAACCTCTCAATAACTTTTGACCTTGCGTTATATGGTCTTGCAAACACCGTTTCAATCCCGAGTTTTGCATAAAGTCCGTAAAAGCCTAATTCTCCAAATCCTTTGTCATCTGTAAAATATTTTGCTCTAAATGCTCTGCCGTTATCTTGATAGACAATTTTCGGTATCATATCGAGGTTTATTATTGCGTTTCTTAGAGCACTTGCAATACATTGGGTGTTTTCTTCAAGCATAATTTCGTACCCGACCAGTGCTGTTGATTTCCAGTCCAAAAATCCGACTAAAGTTGCTCGACAAGGCTTGCCCGTAAACGGATTAATCACTTGAAACGCCAGCTTATGCCCGTCTGCAACTAAAATATCCCCGACATCAAGCAAACTAGCGTCCCTTTTAATATAAGGTTCGACTTTGTCGGAAAGTGCCTTTTCACCATCTCGAGCAAGCACCCATTTGTCATAATTGTTATCCTTAAACCATTTTGCATAGCGTCTAAATGTAATATCTGCAGGGATAAAACTTTGACCTTGCTCTTTGAGCTTGTATTTTGTAAGTGCGATTGCTTTGCCGATACAAATTCTATTCGGGTGCAGGAGCAAGCCCATAAATATTTTGATTTCTTCTTCTGTTAGACATGTTCTGTATTCGTTTACAGAAACATATTTGTAATTAGGAATTAGCCTTGTGTAATCCTCTGTGCCGTCTAAACTTGCTTTCCAACGATGCAGGCTTCCTCGTGAAATTTTACCTAAAACATTGAAAAGGTAGGAATTTGAACTATTATGCAGTTTGACAAAATCATAGTCTGCCTGAAGTTTATTGACAGCTTTACGGCGAAACTCCTGCCATTTGCGGATTAAATCAAGTTTTGCAAGAGCATTTTGTTTTGCCTTCTCAGGGGTGTATTTGATTGTCTCAACGTGGTTTTCCATTGTCTCAAAATCCTTGTAATGCCTTGTGCAACACATTCATCACTCGTTTTGAGACAGAAGTCAAGTGTTTATGATAAATTTATATCTCTAGGAATCTTAAGCATTTCATCTGGAATATGATGTTTTACTTTTAACCTATAAAGAAATTCATGTAAAATGTTCCAACTCTTAGATAGTTGTTTCTTTATACCTACTTTTCTCCCGAAGTTAAAATCTTCTTCAAATATCCTTTGTGCTTTTCTTGCATACTTATAAAAATTACCATATTCAGATTTTTCATTTTTTAGATGTGTATATAAACCATAAATTTTTTTTATTGGAATTTTTCTATTATTATAAAAATTATTTAACACCATGCTGCGAGTATGTTTAATAGCATCTTTCCAAAATCTTATTAGGGTAGAATCTCTCATTAGTATTTTTTCCCCATTATAAGTAAATCCTAAATATTGAAATACTCCATAACCATATACGTTTTGCTTAAATTCGCAAGGTTCAAACAAACACTCATTATCTATAAATTTACAACACAGTGTTTTATCATCAGATAATTTAAGTTTTAAATTCTCTAATTTGATTTTTATTATCTTTAATATTTTTTCTAAATCATCTTTTGTATTTACAATAATCAATATGTCATCTGAATATCTGCGATAATAACCTTGCAAATGTTTTAGTAATTGCTGAATTTCTATATCGAAATCAAGCATATATATATTTGCTAATGTTCCAGAAATATTTGTACCTTGGGGAATCCCACATTCTAATTCATTCTTCTTTATGAGCTCTGGATACTCTTTAATAATTCTCCTAAAAGTTTTTGCTGAACAAATTTTATCAAAAGAATGAGTATCATTATTCCAAAAAGCTCTCCTATTTGACTTTATATACTTGCAATGTAGAATATCGTCTAATGTAATATAATGATATTTAGTTAAAATTTTGTATATTTGAAACCAATCATCAGGCAATCGTTCCACATTTAAAATCTTACATAAATTATTTTTTAATATATCCCAATCTAAATTATCAAAAAATTTTTGAATATCTAAACCTACAACATAACAAATTTTTCTTCGCTCTATTTCTTTAAAGGCTTCAGCTGCAAAATCAATATTTGATTTCCCAATTCCCTTTGAATTTTTATCAATATGTCTATAAGCAATACAACAATCTAAACCTTCTGAATTTATTAGTTCTTCATACTTACTTAAAAGAAGTTCATTATAATATGAAAAGATATATGAATCAGAATGACAAGAATAAAAAATTTTTCTTATTTTGTAGGGATCCAGTTCTATACCTTGTTCAAGTCGTAAATTCTTTTTTGCTAGTTTAAATTGTTTAATTTCAAAATATATAAAAGGGAAAAAAGCATGAGTAATAACATTTTCTTTTTTTACGATGCCCATAGCTTTTTTCTTACTTACTTTTGCATCAAAGTGTAATCTATTTTTTACTTTTGAAAACCAATTTTTTGCTTTTCTATTTTTCAATTGTCCTCCTGAGAGGGAGAGTTAACTCTTTTTGGACTGCAGACATCCTAACTCCCCTCAGGTATTTGCCACCGAAGTGGCTTTGCCATACATTTATTAAAATGTATTTCTGCTACTCACAACGAAAATTATAGGAGGTATAATAATGTTATATTATTACAACACTGATATAATTATCACTTCACCAGTACTAATTATATTAGTTCTAGTGGCTTATGTTTCGAAGCGAATGTTTGCGAAGCTAATATTAGCTAGCAAACAGAGCGAAGAAACATATGCTGGTCAAATACGAGACTTGACAATGTTTGCTCAATTATCAGTAAAATATCTACTATAATCGATACTATTATTATACTCAAAATTTTATTAAAAAATTAAGACATTAAGAAATGTTAATAGATTGACTTAAGCTCATTGATAATTTTGTAAATCTCAATTTACAAGTAAAAATAAATCCACCCTCTCCAAGGGGGAGGAAAAGAATTTGTTAGCGAATGAAATGAGCTAACAAATTCTAGGTGGGGGTCAAATGTGCGCGTCCAACCAATCGCGTTATACCCCTCTCCCTATGGACTCTGCCGAACAAAAACATTCCGGTGGATTGTTTTTGTGAGAGGTAGGGGTAGGGGTGAGGGGTGAGGGGTCATAAGGGCACTTGCAGCATCCCACCAACACCGCTACAAAGTCCTCTCCAAGGGGGAGGAAAAGAATTTGTTAGCGAATGAAATGAGCTTACAAATTCTAGGAGGGGGTCAAATGTGCGCGTCCAACATGCTCTATCGCATCCCTTCTCCCCTTGGGGAGAAGGTGGCCAGAGGCCGGATGAGGGGTCATAAGGGTACCGTGGCGTCTCACCAATGCCTTTCCGTCATACCGCAGCAGTTTCGTTACGACTTTAGGGGGGATGTTTTCTGGGACCCACGAATTTCAGCAGTGGCTAGATCCTGAAATAAATTCAGGATGACTTTTAAAAAATTAGGCCATGTTGAAAATCCAACATGGTCTAACTTTTGTAACGAACTTAACGTCTTAGCGTCTTAACGACTTATCGTCTTTTAAAAGAGGCAACGCAAGATTTATGCATTGCCTGTTTTTAGGGGAATAAGGGATTAAGGAAATAAGGGAATAAGTTCTTTACAAAAAATAAGGCAACGTGGGGAATCTCACATTGCCCTATTTTGAAATCCTCTTAATCACTTAGTCACTCAATCACTTAATCACTTCGAACTAAGAGGCCAAGCCTCTTAGTTCGACAC
>CALVEB010000050.1 GCA_944326465.1 Candidatus Gastranaerophilales bacterium
GAAAGAAGAAAACGACCTTTGATGTCTTTTAAAACATCTCTTAAACGTTCATGGTCGAAATCAGTAGTTGATGTTACTTCATAGCCACAACCTGAAGTATAAGGTGGATCACAATAGAAAAATGCATCTTCAAAGTCATATTGTTTGATTAATTTCTCAAAATCACGATTCTCAATCATAACTTTATCAAGGCGTTCGTGAATTGCATCAATTTTAGTTAAAATATTGCGTTGAGATTTTGAAGCTCCACCACAAGATTTTTTTACAGTTCCAAAAGTATCACCACGACCACCAAAAGAACGTGTTATTAAAAACAAGAACTGTGCTGCTTTTTGAATATCGGTAATAAAAGTGCCATTCAAAAATTGAAAGAACATTTCACGAGAGCCAAGAAGATATTTTAATTCTTCTTTTAAGGCATTAGGATGATATTTCACGATTCTAAAAAGATTAACTAATCTTCCATCTAAGTCGTTGTAGATTTCTAAATCTGCCCATCTGTCCTTATAAAATAAAACCCAACCACCTCCACCGAATGGTTCAATATACGATTTTATATCTTTAGGAATAAGTGGAGCGATTGTTTTTCTTAGTAATCTTTTTCCACCAACCCAATTAATTAAGCACTTTCTATCTACAGTCATTTAATACTCCTTTTATACTTGTTTTAATAGTGTTCAAATATCATTCAAACCGCTGTCTTGGATTATTCGGGGTGTCGGAAAGTTCTCAGCTTCCCGACACCTTACGGGTTACGCTTCGCTTCACCCTTCCGAAAATCCGTTTGCAGGATTATGAGACCAACCAACATCCGGGGCAATTTTTTTACCGGTCAATGGATCTGTGTAAACTGTAACCGGTTTGTATTCTCCTGATTTTTTCGAGACGAGTCGCATCTCTTGAGAGAGTGTTCCTGTTGAATCACTTGGTTTTATATTCTTTTTTTGCAGGTTGTAATTAGACAGAGCATTTACTCTGCATCTGCATCTCCAACCGTTTGGTGGGTAAAAACTAGCCCAAAACGGGTCATCATACCTGTAAACCAATCCATGAAGCTGTGCGTGTTCAGGTCTTGTTTTGCTATCTAATACTGCGACATATTCCCAATAAGGACGATTGTCTATATTATCCATTTGCGTTTTATATCGTCCTGTCATATATGAGGTTTGCATATTAACGGCATAGATTGTTTTTAGACGATACATTGAACCAAGTTGCACTTTTTCGGCATTGCCTTGAGTATCAACTACAATCTGTTCGCCCCACCAACCTTTTTTTTGCAGGGTAGGTTTAAGTTCTTTTTGAAACTCATGAAAAGTTTTTCCTTCTTCAAGAGCCTTATCTAATGCAGAACGAATATCTTTTAATATGTCTTCTCGCATAACTTTGGCAACAGTAAAAGTCTTTTTATGTGCATCCTGCCATAGCTCGTACCAATCCCAAGTATATGTTTGTCCTTTTTTCTTGAAATATTTTATTGCTGCAGTAGGAGCGAGTTTAAATAAACCTTTAAGTTGAACCATTTTCAACCTCTGCTACTTGGTTGCTCGCATTAAACGGGTCTGCGGTCTTGGACTTCTCCAAGCCCTCCGTCCTCTGCTCGCAATCCGCAATTTTTCTTGCAACAGCTTCAGCAACATTTACAGTAATTGCATTTCCTGCCATCTTATACAATCTACAATCAGCCAGACCAATATCTCTTGCAATTTTTACCATTTCATCAGGAAATCCCTGTAATCTAAAGCACTCAAGAGGTGTTAACCTTCTTATACGATAATCATCAATTGTTCCCATATTGCAATTTGTATCAAGAGTTTGCGAACAACCTTTACCGACACGTCCCCTTCTTGTTTTAGATTGAGGATAAGCTAAATTAATACCATCACCAATGCAAGCCTCATCAAACCCTTTTTTAGTTCCGTTTCGAACTTTCATTAAGGGGGTATCTCCTGCGACTTTTAGAGTTTCAACAATATCTGACTGTTTATATTTATCAAATCTTGGCTTATTGATAAAATACAAACCTGTTTTTCCACCTTGTCCTCCACCATTTGATGTTAAACAGGTGCTTAATCCATCAGTAAAATAAACTCTATTTCCTTGAGAATTACCCATTGTTGTAGGGATTTGTTTTATTCTGACTTCGCTATAATTTTCTGAATTGCTTCCGGAGAGAGGAAA
This sequence comes from Candidatus Gastranaerophilales bacterium, assembly GCA_944326465.1. Lineage (GTDB taxonomy): Bacteria > Cyanobacteriota > Vampirovibrionia > Gastranaerophilales > Gastranaerophilaceae > CALUVH01. Next base: position 2,182 of record CALVEB010000050.1, read on the forward strand.
TATTTTTCCGGTACATTCTTTTCCATAACATCCAACAATGTACACTCTTTCCCTGTTTTGAGGTACTCCGAAGAACTTAGAATTAAGTAGTTGCCATTGTACGCTATACCCAATGTCGGAGAGAACTTTAAGTATTGTTTGGAAAGTTTTGCCTCCGTCGTGATTAAGTAAGCCTTTAACGTTTTCGAGAATAAAATATTTGGGTCGTTTGTCTTTAAGAATCCGTGCGACTTCAAAAAACATTGTACCTCTTGTGTCTTCAAATCCTCGTCTTTTTCCTGCAATTGAAAAAGATTGACAAGGAAATCCTGCACATAAGATATCGAAATCGGGGAGTTCTGATGTGTTGATTTTTCTGATGTCATCGTAAAATAATTCCTTATCGTTTTTGAAATATGCTCGATATAGTTTATTCGCATACTCATCGTTATCGCAAAACCCTATACTCTTAAAACCGGCTCTTTCAAGTGCAATTTTAAAACCACCAATACCCGAGAATAAATCAAGAAAAGTTAATTGTTTATTCAAGACCATCACTCCTTCCTTGCAGTTCACACAAGAACAAAGCCTTTTGAAGAGTTTGCTCAAATTGTTTAGAGTGCAGGTTCTTGTCTGTTAATAGCTCATATGCTTCGTTAAAATCCTCGCAACCATCAATTAATGCAATTAAAGGAGAAATCATTTTTTGAGCTTGTTCAGATAATTTATTGTCTGAAATAAACTTGTACAAATCTTCAATTTGTTCTTGTCCGGGACCGGAAGCATCTTCTTTGAATTCACTAAACTGAGAATTTGTTGCAGGTATAATATCTTCTCGGATATCAAAATCCTCTTCTTCAAGACCATATGCTTTTATGAAATATTCTTTTGTAAATTTAACTCCTGTTTCAGAAAGTATTTTATCTCTTTGAGCTAAAGTTAAATCAACATCTTCCGGTTCGTACATCTCAAACACTGGGACTTCTTGATTTGGTTCTTGGTTATCGGCATTAAACGTGTCTCCGCTTCGCTTCGCACTCTGCCGACAATCCGCAAAGTTTATTTCATAAATCCATTGAATCAGTTGATTTATTACACTTTCAACAAGTTTTCTATCTGCATCAACAATATCTTGTCTTATTGCAAAGTGTGTATTTGATGCAGCATAACTACCTGTTGAGCCTATTTCAGTAGTTAGAGTTTGACCTAATATAGCTTTCGAAATTTCAGCATTCATTTTATCAATGAGCTTTTCATAAATTTCTGCTGAAGAAGATTTATTAGCCTCTTGAATTTCTACTGAAGAATCATCAGGAATTACTGCAATTGCATCCTGAACCATATCTTCTAACATATCTGCTAGAGTGTTCGTTTCATCCTTACTTGCACCCCTTGGGTGTTTCCCTATTAAGTGAGGCATTCCGTATTTTTCTGTAAATACAACCCAAAACTTAAGTCCACCCTTTTTAAATGTTACAGACCAAAAAACACGAGAAAGAGTTCTTTCACCATATGGATTGTTGTAACTTGGATTATTTTGAGCAAGTAAAAACTTTTTATCCGGGACTATTTCTCCGTAATAATTATCTTTAGTTCTGAATTTAAGATTATTATCGTCATCAAAACAGAACCATTCAGGAGGTTTTGCAATAATCTTTGCAGGTAGAACGTGACCGGAAGCACTTTTCTTCCATATTATTTCAAGTGGCTGATAACCGTATGATGTAGCATCTAAAATATCAGAGATTAGTTTATGGATATTTAATTTTTTTAGTAATTCTTCTATTTCTTCAGCATTCTTGTCTTTATCTAAGCCTCTATTTATACACCAATCAAGGGATAAAACCCCCGCTTTTCTAGATTGAATACACGCAAAAACATGAGGGTCACAAAGAAGTTCTTTATAAATTCTAATATCTTTGCCTTGTTTGCGTAAAACAATGTCAGGATCAGGAAGAATATTAGCGAGTGAATAAAAATTCAAAGCTCGCTTGCGTGTTGCAATTTCTTCAGTCAATCCTTTTTTAGAATTGGCTTTTTTAAGTATAGTTTCTTCGGTCATTAAGCCCCCGTA
>CALVEB010000051.1 GCA_944326465.1 Candidatus Gastranaerophilales bacterium
AGTCCAGTTTCCGTCTTTTTTCCAACGTTTTATTGTGCGTTCATTTACACCTAATCTTTTTGCAATTCCCGCAACGGTTATGAACTGCTCTGTATACATCTTTTCGGCAATTTCATAGTATTTATCCTTTTTCATAATGAGCCTCTAATCTTTTTATTCTGCTGCAGAGCTTCTTGTGCAAGGATTTTATCTGTTTCAAAAAGATAAAGTTCTTGTTCCTGCTCATTTTCTTTCTGCAAAAATATTGACAAATCAATATTGGCAGATGCTTTTTGTTCTTTCTTTTTTCTTACGGCTTTATCCATATTCGTATTTGCTATTTTTAAAATTTTCACATCCGCTTGAAAATCCTTTTCAAGACTATTATAAGCGGCTTTGTAGTTTTCATATTTTTCTTGCGGAGAAATTTCCAGAGTGTTTTTAATATAGGATTTTGCGGTCTTAAAATTGCGTTTTTTAATAGACATAGCTTCTTTAAATTCTTCTTTAGAAACTTTATCAGCATGCAATGCCACAACAGAGCTTACAGCAGTAGCAGTCCCAATGAATTCATCATTATTGCTTTTAAATACCCATGCTTCTTTATAATCTTCTATATCTCTGCGTAAATAGACTTTCATTCCCATCTTTGAAATCATCCAGTCTGCCCAGTAAGTTATTCCAAGAGCAGTATCTTTTATCCCGTTTCTTCTGATAGTAAAGTCTTTTGAAGTTCTCATACAAAATAACTTTAGTGCATCTTTTGAGGTAGTAATTTTTTCTTTGAACTCTGAATAAAAAAGTTCATCCGGACATAAACCATTTAAATTTTTACCCTGCGACGGTCGTTTATTTAAGACGTTTAGTATATAGTTATCAAATAGTTGTTTAAAATCTTCAAACCTCATTATTTTGCTAGACTTAATTTCTTTTGCAAGTTTCTCCGGTCTTTCAACAACATTTCCACCTCTGTATCCAACGCAATGTTTTGAAAGGAGTTCTTTTATCTTTAAAAAATCTCTTTCTATGGGTTTTGTTTGTGCATTATACGGAAGTGCAAAATGTACATCTATATTCAATTCTGCAAGCATAGACATTGTTTTTGATTTATTTGCGGCTATTTTTATTGTTTTACGACCGCCGGCAAAATCCTTTGAGCGATAATCTTTACCGTTATCAATAATCACGTCTTTTGGCAAACCATACTTTTCAGCAGCATAATAAAAAGACTGGAAAATATGGTCAGAATTAGGATTCCCAGACTGTAAAATCCAACCAAGCCATTTGCCTGATTTATAATCACGCCAGACTGTAACCCAGGGAAAAACAACTTTGTTATCAGAATCGAAACAGGCAACATCAATTTGTGCGTGATCTGATACCCAAACCTCATTACAGATAATATTTGAATAATCTCTTTCTATATACCCGCCATATTTTTTGTTCCAAGCTGTTTCACCCATTCGTGCAAGATAAATACTTTGTTTCGGAATTTCTTTATCTAACCGCCGTTTAAATGCCATAAAACTTGGGAAAGTTTCTCTCTTTGCATCAAATATTCTGATTGCATAGCCAAGAGTTAAATCCCAGCAGGTTCTAAGTGACGGAGCACCTTCTACAAGATAGAGATTTTTAAAATACTCAAAATAATTATCAGGAACAGTCGAGCCTGTTAAATGTTGTCCGTGTTTAGATAACAGACCGCTTATACCGTAGCGGAAAAATCTTCTTCTCATTTTTATCAATGACGAATAAGAAGTGCGTAGCTCTTCTGTATTTTCATTGTTCCATTTATTGATAAAATCTTTTAAGGATTCTCCTTTAAGATCATTTGAGGCTTTTAATATAGGAAGATACTTTTCTGCCTGCTCTTTTGCCCAGTTTGGAGCCTCTGAATATTTTTTATCAGAAATATTTTCCCCGAGATATTTGTCTTGAGCGAAATCAGGAAGTGATTTCAGGTGAATAAAATAATGAGACCGCTTGCCTCGCTTGACAATTTTAAACACAAAAGAGCCTTTGCGACATTGTTTTTTAACAGTTTGAACACTCAGCCCCAAAACTTCTGCTGCTTTTCCTATATCTAGCCATATATTTGTTGTGTCTTTTGCTTTCATAAATATTCTAATTTTAGTTTGATTAAATCTGTATTTAAAGCTCGCTTAACATTCCGACATAAAATTTGTGACAATTTTCTAAGTTGAAAATCACTGATAATCCGAAATTCAAAAATAAACATTTTAACAAAATCAGCTGTAATCTCCCTTTTATCTGTGTTTCAAAAAAGACAAATATTTGTCCTGTTTTTTACGAAGAAATATGAAGTGGTCTTGACGAAACAAGTTTTTGTTATATTTTCGCCATTAAAATAATTATATCTGCTGTTAAACAAGAATAAATAAGCTCAAAATTTTGCTCGGGGAAATTTCCCAATAAGTCAGAAATCTTTAAGCCAGTTAAATTAGGAGTATATTATAGTTAATTTCTATATGACTTAAAATACTGATTTTTCGTTTCAAATCGGGGAAAAGTTTATGAAGTTATATTTCTAATGTTGTACCAAACTTTTTAAATCAAAATAAAGGTCCTTAAAGCTTCTTTTTCGCCGCCATAAAATCTCTGCTATTTTGTAACTCAGGTTATTGGCATTTGTGTTATGAGTCAGGTTTCTTGACAGGTAACAATATATTGTTGTGAACTCAGCTTTTTCCTTAGATGAGAAAATTCTGTCATTTTTTGATTTTAAAAGGGTTTCAGATACAAAAATTTGATTAAAATAGAAATACAAATAAACTTCCCTATTGAAAAACTTTCTGTGTCGAACTTTTTGCGGCTGTTTTGAATAATATGAGTCAAGCTGTCTTTTCTGTCTTTGATAAATCAAAGTTCTAAATATTGTATAAAATTTCTGTACCTGATCTTCGCCTATATTTGCAATATTAGATGTCTTGATTGTTTTAATGTCCTCGCAAAAGCACCTGATAACAGTATCCGTTACCACGGCAGGATAAAGTTTAAATATTGAATGATTCTGTATGATAGGATTTTGTTTGCAATATATGTATTCACCGTTTTTAGTTATTAATTTGCCTTCCTTAACGAATTCATCCAGTAAAGGTAACAGGTTACTTTTCGGAATTTCTGACAATATTTCAAGATTTTCAAGCGAAAATTTGTTTAGACGTCTGCAAAGCTGTAATATTTTGTCTTTCACTTAAAATACTCCTTAGATTTTTTTCGTTAAGTTCTTTTAGTTCATTTGTTTTGGCGAGTTTTTCAATTTTATTAATGAGTTTTACTATCTGCCTAAACTGATTGTGTCTTGTTACAAGGTACTCCAGGCCGTCATTTGTAATTTGGATTTCAGATAGTTCCGATAGAATTTGCTTGATATCCTGTTTAGCATAAGGTTCAAACTTAAATGCCTTATAAATCCTATCTTTCAAATGAGGATATCTAGATAACTTCTTGTCAATATTTACCATCCCGACCAGTATCATTGGACACCCTGTCCTATCATGTAAATCTCGCAAAATTTCAATAACATTATTGGTCACCAGATAGTCGACTTCATCAATAATTAGCGGTTTGGGATTTTGTTTTAACTTCTGTTCGACAAGGTTAAACGTATCCTGAATATGCCAGAAAGCCTCTTCCCCTAACTCCTCTGCAATTTCTGATAATAGCCATCTGCTTGTCATTCCCTGATTTGCTCTCACATATATACAATCATTTTTAAAAGTCCACCACTTAATTGTTTC
>CALVEB010000052.1 GCA_944326465.1 Candidatus Gastranaerophilales bacterium
TGAAGTCTGAAGCACTCAAGCGGAGTTAATCTTCTGATTCTGTATCCGTCAATAGTTCCCATATTGCAGTTTGTATCAAGAGTCTGCGAACAGCCCTTGCCAACTCTTCCACGTCTTGTTTTTGAATGAGGAAAAGCAAGATTTATTCCGTCTCCGGGACCTGCTTCGTCAAATCCTTTTTTAGTCCCATTTCTAACTTTCATTAAAGGAGTATCACCCGCAACTTTTAGAGTTTGAACTGTATCAGAGGCTTTGTATTGATTGTGCCGAGGCTTGTTAATAAAATACAACCCTGTTTTAGCACCGAGTCCACCGCCATTTGCAGTAAGACAGGAACTTAAGCCGTCCGGTAAATAAATTCTGTTGCCTTGAGGTGTCTTGGGACTTAATGGATGTTTATTGAGCGTGCTAATATTTTCGATTCCGTCCGGGGTGAGAGGAAATATTTTTCCGGCACATCCTTTTCCATAACATCCAACAATGTACACTCTTTCCCTGTTTTGAGGAACTCCGAAGAACTTAGAATTAAGTAATTGCCATTGCACTTGATACCCAAGGTCGGTGAGAATTTTAAGTATTGTTTGGAAAGTTTTTCCACTGTCGTGATTAAGTAAGCCTTTAACGTTTTCGAGTATAAAATATCGGGGTCGCTTGTCTTTGAGAATCCGTGCGACTTCAAAAAACATTGTGCCTCGGGTGTCTTCAAAGCCGCGTCTTTTTCCTGCAATCGAGAAAGACTGGCAAGGAAACCCTCCGCAGAGAATGTCGAAGTCGGGCAATTCTTCTGTATTAATTGTTCTGATGTCATTAAAAAATAACTCCTCTTCGGTATTAAAATATGCTTTGTATAATTTGTTGGCATATTCGTCATTATCACAATAGCCGATACTTTTAAAACCCGCTCTTTCAAGTCCGATTCTGAAACCGCCTATACCGGAAAATAAATCCAAAAACGTTAATTGCTTATTCAAGACCATCACTCCTCCCTTGCAGTTCACACAGGAAAAGTGCCTTTTGAAGAGATTGTTCAAACTTCTTTGAATGCAGGTTTTTATCCGTTAAAAGTTCATAAGCCTCATCGAAGTCATCACAATCCTCAAGCAGTGAAATTAAAGGTGAAAGCATCTGTTGAGCCTGTTCATTTAATTTTTTTGTTGAAATAAACTCAAGCAGATTTTCTATCTGGTCTTGTCCGGGAACGGACGGCTCGTTTTCCTTGAATTCCTTAAACTGAGAATTTGTTGCAGGGATAACATCTTCTCGGATATAAAAATCCTCATCTTCAAGACCGTATGCCTTGATAAAATAATCTTTCGTAAATTTAACACCCGTTTCAGACAAAATTTTATCCCTCTGAGCAAGTGTCAAATCCACTTCTTCAGGTGCATACATTTCAAATACAGGGATCTCTTCATTTGAGAAATTGATTTCATAAATCCAACGGATAAGTTGGTTTATAACACTTTCAACGAGTTTTTTGTCTGAATCAATAATGTCCTGACGGACTGCCATGTGCGTATTTGCCGCAGCATAACTTCCTGTTGAGCCTATTTCTGTTGTAAGGGTTTGTCCTAATATGGCTTTTGAAATTTCGGAATTCATTTTGTCGATGAGTTTTTCATAAATCTCGGCAGATGAAGATTTGTTTGCCTCTTGGATTTCAACAGAAGAATCATCAGGAATAACAGCGATTGCATCCTGAACCATATCCTCTAACATATCGGCAAGAGTGGTTGTTTCTTCTCTTGATGCACCTCGTGGGTGTTTGCCTATCAAATGAGGCATTCCGTATTTTTCAGTAAATACTACCCAGAATTTGAGTCCGCCTTTTTTGAATGTAACAGACCAAAAGACACGAGATAACGTTCTCTCGCCATAAGGGTTGTTGTAACTCGGATTATTCTGAGCAAGCAGAAATTTTTTATCCGGAACAATTTCGCCGTAATAATTTTCTTTAGTTCTGAATTTTAGATTATTATCATCATCAAAACAAAACCATTCCGGCGGCTTTGCAATAATTTTTTCAGGCAGAACGTGTCCTGATTTTGTTTTCTTCCAAATAATCTCTAATGGCTGATAACCAAACTGCGTTGCATCAAGAATATCACTTATTAATTTATGAATATCCAGTTTTTTAAGTAATTCTTCAATCGCTACAGCATTTTTGTCTTTATCCAAACCTCGATTTATTTCCCAATCAAGAGATAAAACACCTGCTTTACGAGATTGAGTGCAGGCAAAAACATGCGGATCACAAAGCAATTCCTTATAAATCCTAATATCTTTTCCTTGTTTTCTGAGAACAATATCAGGGTCAGGGAGAATATTTGCCAGTGAATAAAAGTTTAATGCTCGTTTTCGGGTTGCAATTTCTTCAGTCAATCCTTTTTTAGAATTGGCTTTTTTAAGTATAGTTTCTTCGGTCATTAAGCCCCCGTATTCTTTTTGAACGTTGAGAGCATATCAACCATTCCAACTTTATAGATATTTTCAAGAACATCTATTTCAAAAATTTCTACACCGTCAACTACTAATTTTGCATAAGTAACTGACATTGTTGTTTCATATTCTGCATTTTCTTGAGGTTTTATATTTCCAAGCGGAAATTCTTTAAAAGCACCTATTAAAAATGCAGTAGCAGGAACTTCCTTAATTCTTCCTGTACCGTTGTATGTTTCTAGGTTTGCACGAACTTGAATCATCGTAGCTAAGAAAGGATTTGAACATACTGCCATAACAGCAGGATAAAGTGCATTCCATTTTATTTTGCACTCCATTTTATCAATACCTGCGAAAAACTCAGCTGAGCCAACCATACCGAGAGCTTTATGCTCAGCCATCTTATGTTTTATCTGTGGCAGTTGAACTTCTTCTGCTCTTCCTAATAAGTTAACACCATTCATATAAACATTGGCGTTAGTTAATTTATTAATTTCTATTTTTGACATATAAACTCCCTAAGATTTTTTAAATAGACCGCAGTCCCTAATCTCCACGTCTGAATAGTGCATAATAACGTATTCCTTGCTGATTGCTTGTATCAGCGGACATTTAAAGAGGTTTTTGCAGTTAAAACAAATATCTGCCTCATCCGTATGAACCTCTAAGGCTCCCCGTTTATTAACAATTGCGTACATTAAGATGCTCCAAGTGATTTCAATAGTTCAATGTCAATGAATGACTCAAACGTAATTCTCTCAGCAGGAGTTGGAGGCATAAACTCAATATCGAAAGTTAAATGTCCGTTTGCAATTTCTGTTGCAGG